>CAYPMW010000012.1:0-46744 GCA_964412165.1 uncultured Gammaproteobacteria bacterium
ACGAAATTGGAACGTTTCTTCTTGCAAATATAATCAAAGCATCGTATAAATTATTGTATGGATTTTAGTAAAGAAACTCCCCATGGGAGAATGAGAGATCAATTGGCATTGAACTTTTTAGAATACGCTCGATCTCGAGCACCTACTCCAACACGATTCAATGGCATGCTTTTAGCTATGGATGTAGCAAATAATATGGTAAATTACACTACGGCTGATATGAGATATTGGCACCCTCATGAAAGTCCAGGCGCTCCACGAAGAATGATAAGCCTTGGCGACGATGTACCAGGGTTAACATTCCCAATTTTCGGGGTTGATGCACTAAGATTAGGTTGCACTTTTGCAATGCGTTATCGAGGATCAAAATCTCAAAACACTGAAGATTTATTTCATATACCGTACATTCACTTTAGAGAACCTAGTACTATTGATACCTCAGTCGGTGAAGTAGCAAAAGGTTTTGGAATACAAAGTGTAGACTTTATTATAATGAATGAAGGACAATTTCAGAGTCTAGTTAACTTAGTGGGTACCGAAATTTTACCAACCGTTGGATCCTCTCAACCGGCTCCATTACTTAAATATTCAGCGGGTGAGGACTCCTCGGCTTAAAAGCCGGGGCATCTTTGTTTTAGATTCCGAAACCCAGTACCGAAAGCCCTAAGAAGACTTCCCTGCCTGCCGGCAGGCAGGCATTCATCCTCACCATGAATGGTGAGACTTTCTAATACTGGGGTAAATTTTTTTTTGAAAATTTTACGAGAACTCGCTTTACGCCAAAATTCGAACTATTTTTGACAAATAGTGCGCAGCGAGTGCCGCCGTCCACTCGCTGTAACCCAACCCACACCAGGTGTGTGTTAGCTAGACACATGAAGATATGATTTGATACGTTACTTCTTTGTACCCGGTAGGGGAATCGAACCCCTGATTGCGTGGCTGAAAACCACGAGTCCTAGGCCGCTAGACGAACCGGGCAATACAAATATTTAAAAATCAAACTTCAAATTTCAAATAAATTAATCTAACTTCAAACGAATACTACGATATATACTATATTTTATCGCTTTTTTATTGTACTAGAATCCTAAAGGCTAATTGTAACAAAAAAATAGTATAGCCACAAGAAGATTCCCCTAATCGATAGGGGAATTAGGCGGTTTTAATGAGTTATTTTTCAATTTTTTCTCACAACCCCTTCAATATATCCTTCGCCGTATCCTGACCTCCCAACCCAAAAGCTAAACCTCCTGCCAAGGCCATCATCGCTACTACACCGGTAAAAAGTATTCGTATAAGATCCGCGGCAACTCCCAACTGATGAAGCACAAGTAAGGACGTAAAAACAAATATACTATATCGGGCCAGACTAGCAAGTGTGCCTGCAGAATGAGCCCCGAGCCCCTTTGATCCATGCCGGACCAGATCGGAAACTAGGTTTCCCACCACCACTCCTACAAGTCCCATAATAACTGCTACAAAGACGTTCGGGAGGTACAAAAGCAGTTGGTTTAATACATCACTAACCCGTTTAATGCCCCATGTTTCAACCGCTGCTACTAAAAATAATATTAGAACTGTCCAGCGTAAAAGTTCGGAAAACAGTTCTGGCCAGATTTTTATATCATGAGTCGTGGCGAGATTTGACTCTTTTGCCCATTTCTCAAGTTTGAGAAAAGAAAAAAATCCTAAAACGACCTGTTTAATGATCCCGGCAATTAAGAGTCCTACCAGTAGTAGTAACAGTCCGGCGATAAACTGCGGCAAGTAATACGCTAAACCTTGGAAAAAATTGGTAATAAGTGAGGCAGTAATACTCGGTACATTCATCGATAATTCACCTCCCTTCAATCGTCGCCTACTAACCAATATGCCTATATATACCTTATGGAATGAAGTAGCTTAAGTCAAGATAGTAAGATGCCACGGGGTATCACTCAAAAATCATACTTGTAAAAACTATGAGTATAATTCCTAAGAAAAAAGTCAATAAATGCGGTAGGACTCCAATTTTACTCTCTGCATGATGCAGCTCAGGTATCAGATCAGATAGAGCAATATAGGCAAACATTCCAGCGGTGAATGAGATAAGGATATGAAGATATTGCGATAACAGAGACGCAAAATAAAATGTTAATATTGCTCCTACAATTGCGGTCATAGCTGATGCAATATTGAATAACACAGCTCTGGCTTTTGAAAGTCCGCGTGCAAGTAATATACTGAAATCAGCGAGTTCCTGGGGCACCTCATGCACAGCTACAGCGATTGCAGTTGAATATCCCAATGCCGGATTTATCATATACGAAGATGCAATAGCGACACCATCTATAAAATTATGCAAACCATCTCCGAATGTTACCATCCAAACAGTCGGGTGAATATTATGCTCGCCATGGTGGTGATGGAACCAAAGAAAAGTTCGTTCGAGCAAAAAAAAGAAAATTATGCCAATGAACATCGGTAAAAAAATTCCGCTATACGTATCTAATTTCTGTTCAAGTGCATGTTCAATACCTTCGGGAAGTAAGTCCAGAAACGCTGTACTAAGTAATGCTCCGGCTGCAAAACTTGTAAATTGAAGTGATAATCCCTCTTTCCGTGTTTTTTTTATTAAAAGTAGGAATCCTCCAAGCAACGATAATATGCTCACACAAAATGTGAGAAACACAATAGTCACGAGCATATGCCTATTATAGTGGATATATGTAGTTTAGGGAATGAGAAAATGGTTTTATGATTTAAATATTTCTGAATATATCATAAGTGTACCTTCAGAAAGCTCTGAGATTTACATGAACTAGTGACATGTGTCGAGATTATAAATCCGCGGGTTTTTACAAAATCTCGCGGCGTAAGGAATAGTAATTATAGATTTGTTCAAGTACTCCGTGTTTTTCAGCCGTCGCCAGAAGCTTATAGGTGATCATGTCTCCTTGTTTGGCAAGGACTTTGTCATCCGAAGATAATACATTCTTCGTCAAATATGCGCCTACCACATCACTTTTTTTAGTAACATCTATTTCATCACCGACTTTTTCATGTACTTTTTGCTGCCCTATCGTATCTCTACTAGCTGTTTTTGACTGAACTAATGCGCTTCTTCCTCCAGCAGAACTAAACGATACGTACTCAGAAGTATCTTCTTGTATTGGTATCGTTTTGATCGTGACGCGTGTATTTGTGTCTTGAAATGCAGAGTGGTGAACTACCTGTTTGACGGTGTTGGCAATTGTTTTAGCAACTTTCTCAAAACTCTCAACTAATTTTTCCTCCGCAGCACTAAATGTAGCATTCTCAGCGGTATTAACAATAATAGCATCCTGTCCAATCTTTATAATATCGCGTGTTTTTATCCGCCGTCTGCGTAACGTAAAATCCTTGAAACCTCCATGACCAACCTCAACTTCTGTTACATTACCCGTTTCGCCTTCGAAAAATATGTCACTAATTTTACCCAGCTCTTGTCCATTTTCTGTGATGACTGGCGTATCCCGTAAAAACGCGCCACTTTGATTTTGAGTAGTCTTGCTATCAACAATATCTGCGAGATTGCGAATCACTTTGTTGTCGTTTACTATGACTGCATCTTTTCCAATAATTTTTATATCGCTGAGAGCTATGGCTGAAAGATCCCAAAAAAGCCTCCGGGAAACAATAAGTGCTAATACCTTTTGTTCGGCAAAGTCGTAGACGATATCTAATACCTCGTCAATTTTTTTACCATCACTATACGCAATGATAGGAAGTCCTTTGATGAGAATACTGCTTATCAACATACCATACAATAACAATTGTCATCATGACCATTACTTGTGATAATCATCACAAATTCAGGTAAGGGGCATGAAAGAAATGGTGGTAGGGATTGTTCGGATGTAACAGGTTATAAAATTTATGGGTAACTTCGGCCGGTCATTTTTTTATCTTCGGTTAGGTAGCGGATGATTATAATGTTTCCACACAACAAAACTTTCCAAATATTGAAATTGGTGTGATGGAGGTCCAGCTTATTTCGCCTGCGTGAGATCCGACATGTAGTCCCTAAAACCCGAAAACCAGCTACTTCGACTAAATACGCGACGTCACCTTTTACACCAACTACTACTCACTGGTTTTTCTCACAGATTAATAATTATTTTTTTTAATATTATTTTCTGTTCAATCGCATTATTAAGAAGCATTGATATCCTTTCGTTTTCTTTACACATCTGTGTGCACTTCTTGCATTATGTTTACTAACATATTATATTTACACTATCTTTCTCGCCTATTACGTATATCGTGTTTATAAAATTTATTTATAAGGAGGTAATGTATGCTTGTTAAAAGCAAACATATTAAAGGACTTCAGGTATTCAGCCTCAAGGATAGTAAAAAAATCGGTACAACGGAGGATATTGTATACGATCCAGAAAGCCATCGTGTCAGAGCCCTGACTGTTTCGCCCCGAGGAGCGTTTACCGATACAAAACTTATCCTCATGGAACGTATTAAAAGTATCGGAGAAGATGCGGTGGTCATAGAATCTGACGCATCAATCGTAGCAGTCACATTAGCTAGCGATGTGGTTCAAAGAGTCGTCAGGGATCATATGTTTATCGCTAATACGAAAGTGATCACTGAAGACGGAGTGGAGTTGGGAAAAGTGGCTGAAATTTTTTTCGATTCTGATACAGGGCTCGTCACAGAAGTTGAACTTACTCAGGGACCAATCAAAGATGTACAAACAGGAAAGAAAAAAATCCGCGGTGAGGACATCGTGTCAGTTGGCAAGGATACTACTGTTGTCAAGGCGGATATAGATGATAAATTTGCTGCGAAACCCGGCGGACTTACGGGAATGATGCGACAGATGCAGGAGAAGATAACTGATGCGACGAAAGATGCAAAGTCATAGGTATTAGGGAACGGTCCTCGGAAACATTGATTTGACTTCCCAGAAATATGAGGACTCCCCCGGTAGACACCAGGGGCTTCTTTGTGATAAAGTCCGCTACCCCGTACCGAAAGCCCTAAGAAGACTTCCCTGCCTGCCGGCAGGCAGGCATTCATCCCCGCCTTAACAAGACGGGGTTTTCCGGTACTGGGGTAAAAGATGGATTAGATATAGTTTTGTCTAATTTAGAAGGGTTATTTGATAAACCGGAAAAAATATAAAAATAACTCTATATTTAAAGCTTTACAACAACAAACTTGAGGACCAACTCCTAACTTTATCTTCGCTAAATTTGATAAATTCTTTGGTTTGTTCACGCAGTTGCATTTCTTTTCCGTAAGTCCAATCTTCAGCCTCTTCGATAAGATTTTTCCATTGCGGAAACCGCTTTTTTACCCATGCAGTAGATTTAGTCTTTGAAGTAATTTCTGCCTGTAATAATGTATATAAAATTCGGCAAAGATTTAATATAAGATATGACTGGTGATGACTCTCAGCCAACCAGGCGTCATCAGTTATTTTAGGTACCCATTCTGTAAATAAATCCCTGACACAGGCTTTTTGCACTTCGGTAATTTCGATGGGATTAGTTAATATTTTAAAATCTGGACCATAAAGAGATATACTATAGTTGTAAAGAAAATAATTATTAATTAGCCATTCATTTCCATAAAGAGCCTGCGGATAAAATATTCCTCCACCATAATAAGGTCGAGGTAATTTTGGAGGTAGTATGCTGACAAGCATATCTTTGGGAATATAGGAACATTCGATTCGACTCGACCATTTATTATTATTTTTTCCAACTTGAGCGTGCAACTCTTTAATTAAAGATACTTCAACTTTTGTGACAGGATCATGTAGTACGACTAACAAATCTATATCGCTACGATTAAGGTTAAAGTCATCATAGGATAGTGATCCAGTAAGATATATACCAACCAAGTTTTTACCAAAAATATTTTTAATCCCAGTTTGTAGTGAGAGTAATAATTTATTTATGACTTCGTATGGAGTTGGTTTCATATCTAAAGTATGGCATTGATAAGAAGAGAAAATTAAAGTATCTGTAGAAATTCCTGAGTCCGTGGTAATTCAAGCGTTTAACCAACAGCTTAAAAGTTCGGCCTAGCCAGATATATCATCGAAAAGATCCTGGTGATCAGCTGAGTACCTTAAACAGACTACGAGAATTCTTCAATTTATTTTTATCTGACGGTCTAAACTCAGAGTTTGCTTATTTGTTTGGTTTAAAAAATGTATAAGTATGCATATCAGGGCTTGGTTTCATTTTTTATTTTTCTACTATTAATTTGTAGGGCTACCTCCCTGTTTAGGCCACTTCCATGCAAACCAGACAATCAGCAATAAAAGAATGATTTCAATAACACTGCTAAAGTTATAATAAATCCAGGGATTGGGTATGCTTATAGCAAAATATAAAGTACTAACTACGTACAATAGAGCTACTGTAATATTCGTCCAGCGATTCATTGTTGGCTTCAATACCAATGATAAAAAGACCATAAGGCTTGGAATCAATATAAAGACCGTAGTGAACATCAAAAATGCCTGGTTAACTTGCATACCAGATATGTATCCAGATAATATTTCTTCAACAAAATCTGCTCGATAAACCGCAAAAATATCTACATAAGCGAATACAAACAGCATCGTTATCCATAATGCCGACAGCTTGAGCTTTACATCAATTTTCGTGTCTCCCATTTCGGCGCTCTTCTTATTGATCGTGTTCGTTTTTGATTTCATATAATTTATTTTATCAAATCTTCGCTTCTCATGTAGATGTAATCCATAACTTTCTGTTAATTTCTTTCACTTATTGTTAATAACTGTTAATTTGTGAACGCTTTCGAACAAATTCGAACGTATTTCAAAGAATCGTGTTAGCTCGCCTCGCTCCGCTCGGCTCGCAATGTGGCGCGGCGCCCCACCCACCGCGCCTCCGGTATTTTTTGCTCGAGCGATTTTCTCGCCCTTTGGACGAGATAATTATATAAGATTTTTAGAGGAAAACAAAATCACCCACTAGGAAAAATACAGTTAGAGGAAGGAGAGAAAATCTTATTTCGCTACGGCTCCAATGAAGACTGTCCACGTACCAGTACCGTTGCTGGTTGCAGCTTCCGCAACACATCCGTGAGTTAAATCTAATCTTGCTGCTCCTTTATTTTGCTCGTCAGTAAATTTATCAGCTATATTCCTACTCGTTTGAAAACCAACCCTCATCACAGTTTCTGTACTACCACCTGCAAAATCTTTAAAATAAGTATTGTCTATTTGCGGATCGATTTCTAGGGGAAGCAGATTAAAATCTTCTCCCCCAGGAACAACTACTTTCTCCTGATACTGTAAAGCCCTTCGCTTTGCATAAGCACAAAGTCGTTCATCTACTTGAAGAATCGTTAACCCTTTATTTGCACGCGCGTCGTTTACTGCATAAAATATGGGTATGCTTGAAGAATACTCCTTAGATACTTGTGGTTGATTAGATTTGTTTCTAAACAAAGGAAAAGAAAAGAGTATGAGAAATATTACTAACCAGATAACGGCCGCTTGTTTTGGCTGAATTTCTTTGCCACCTGTCACGGACTTATAGACAAATTTGAGAATAAACCAACCTATTAGCGCAATAATTATCCACGGAATTGTTAAAAGCAGGGAAAAAACACCAAACAGGCCTCCAAGTATCCCATCAAAATTACCTGACATTACCTTGTTTCTAAAGTAAATCAGCATAGGCGACACAAACCAAAGAATAAGCCACAATTTTAATGCACCAGATTTCTGATCCTTCATCAATTTTAATTGAAACACTTCTGGCGGTCGGTGTCAACTCCATCCGCGCTTGTAAAAATAATAGTAAATTTGTATAGTGATTTTGGTCTCAGCAAATTTAAATTGCGTTTTTTGATGGCGCAATCGGACAGTAAGACGCAATTCTTGCTGAGACCACCGGTTGCGCCATTTGAGTTATAAAGAGTTCTTTAAAATTTGTTTCGTTTTTCTTTGTCGATCTGAGCTCGATTGTTCGAGACTCTTTGTGAGACGATGCTTTAATACAATTGGCTTGTAGAAAACTACAGTTTTTTAAAGCTTTTTGTAATGAAGTTCTGTAAATATATCTTTAAGCTGTGCTTTTAATTCTATCCTTCCGTTTACTCCTTTTAGGTACTTTTCTCTTCTTCTTGCTTCGGTTTTTTTAGATAAGCTACGTAGTAAATCAGTATAACTAGACATCTGTATTTAGTTGCCTTCACAAAACCTTTAAAGAGAGTTTTGAATCGAGATTGAAGATTGTCTGTAAAACCAGTATAGAGTAGTTAGTCTTTTTCGGAGAAAAGAAAATAAACATATTACATTTTAGTGAACCAGCTTAGCCAGCTGTACACCGAGCTGAGCTCGGTGAGCCCGGAGCGATTCGAACGCTCAACCAATAGCTTAAAAGGCTACTGCTCTACCGTTGAGCTACGGGCCCTGTATTTTTGTTTTTATAAATTCTCTTCCTCTTTATGATTTTAATTCTTTTTCTCGATGAAAAGCTTCTTGTCTTGAATTAGCTGTTTCCTTATAAACAACGCCCCATTTACCCTTATTAATTTTGGTAAAACTTCTTGATTTACATGGTAATACTCCATTATGTCTTTTTAGTTTTTGTTCTAAATTATTTGTTTGACCAATATATATTTTGCCACTTCACTTGCATCTCACAACATTTACCCAATATATAGTTTAAAAATCCGGCTGCTGGCGGATCTACGGTTGAACTTTGGACCCTAATGATTATTTTGAGCTCGATTAGTATATCAAATCTCTACCGCTCGAGGCAATCTTTTATCCCGTCACATTTTGCAAGTGATGGAGGCGAAGAAGCTTATTCTCATCCCCTAATTCAACCGATACGACATCAATTTGCATTGATTCTGGAAGTTTAGGATGTGTAAGCTTAAAGTACTGGGCAGTTCGAGTGATGGAATTGAGCTTCCAATAAGTCACTGCTTCTTCAGGGCTACCGTATTCATTACTCCATCGGGTTTTTACTTCTATAAAAATCAGAGTATTTTTTTTAGTCGCGATAATATCAATTTCACCATACCGACCTTTGAAATTTCTTGTGATAATGCGGTATCCGTGGTGAATGAGGAACTTTTCGGCGATTACTTCACCAAGTCGACCTTTAGGCAGGTTTTGGTGCTTTGGCAACATGTGCTTGTATTTTTTGAATCACTTTTACCTTAGCTTTCGTTTTTATTTTGTCTTCTTTCATCATTTCTCCCAATCGAATAACTTCTTTTCCGGTTTTTTGACGTAAATAATATAGTTTGGCTCTACGGATATCTCCGAGCTTAAGTGTTTCAACACTGTGAATCCAGGGACTGATGAGTGGAAAAATGCGCTCTACTCCAACCTTTCCTGCGCCCATATGCCTAACAACGAAAGACTTACCCTCATCCTTACCTTTGATGCTGATTACAATCCCTTCAAAAGCTTGAATGCGTTCTTTTTTTTCTTCGTGCTTTTCTTTCTTTGTTTTACCTGAAACTACTTCTCTTTCGATAATTCGGTAATTAACGCGCACGGTGTCGCCGACATGAATGGATTTTCCCTGGTGTATCAGTGAAATTGCCATATTTATTTTATCAAGATATTGTCCACAAAAACAGCTTATTTTAACAAAGAGTAAGTAAAAAAACAACGTGAGAAAACTCTATCATTTATACTTCCTCAACATTGTGGGCTTTGCTTTCACGGAAACCAGCTTCCGTTATGCGAATAAATCGGGCATTTTTCCATAACTCCTCAACCGTGCGTGCATTTGAATAGCTCATCCCGGATCTTAGGGCTCCAGTCAATTGATGTATGACGTCTTTAACTGCTCCTTTGTAAAGTATAAATGTTTCAATACCTTCAGCTACTACGTTACCAAGTTCCTCTTCCAGATCTCCGTTTGACAATTCTTTCTGGATCTGGCCGGCAACTCCTTCCAATTTCCTTGCGGTGACTGCTGAAAACGACGCTGCCCCACGGTGGACTTTATACTTGCCTCCATTTCGCAAGATGATTGATCCGGGACTCTCATCAGTACCGGCAAGCCACCCAGTGAGCATGACGGTTGAGGCACCAGCTGCGAGCGCTTTAGTCATATCTCCAGGATAATTGGTACCACCATCGGCTATAATCGGGATTTTATGTCTTCGAGCAACATTTGCGCATTCCATAACTGCGGTGAGTTGCGGTACTCCTGCACCAGCGACTATACGGGTGATACATATTCCACCAGGACCGATACCGATTTTCAACCCGTCGCATCCTATCCGGATAAGATCAAAAGCTGCTTCACCGGTAGCAATATTTCCGCCAATCAGATCAATACGAGCAAATTTACTGCGTAATTTCTTGACCGCTTCCGTTCCGTGAGTTGAGTGGATATGGGCTATATCTACCACTAAAATATCAACACCTGTTTTAACAAGTGCCTCTGCGCGCTCCAGGTAGTCACCAGCCACACCCACCGCTGCACCTACCCGAAGACGCCCCTTTTCATCACGTGTGGCAAATGGATACCGATCTTCGTTCAGGACTGTTCGAGACGTTATGAGCCCCACAAGTCGACCCTGATCATCGACTAACGGAAGTTTTTCAACTTTATATTTTTTGAAAAGTTCTTTCGCTGTTTTTAGCGTGATATTTGAGGGTGCGATTTTAAGCCTGTTTATAGGTGTCATAAGTTTCGTGATTTTTAGATCATTTCGGTCTTCAAACCACATATCTCGTTCGCTGACGAGCCCGAGTATGCGGTTATCTGTGTCAACTACGACAAAACTCGTAAGTTTATTTTGTCTCATGAGAGTTCGAGCTTGACCGAGGGTATGATTTGGCGTCAACACAAACGGATTACCCATAATAAATCCTTCCGATCGCTTGACTTTTTCCACTTCATATACCTGTTCTTCGATGGTCATAAAGCGGTGAATAATTCCTATACCACCGAGCTTTGCCATCGCGATGGCCATTTGAGATTCCGTCACCGTATCGACATTTGAGGACACAAACGGTATCGCAAGTTCAATATTTCGAGATATTTTACTCTTGGTACTCACATCCGAGCGTGATTTGATTCTCGATTTCTGAGGTATCAGAAGTACGTCGTCATACGTATAGCCGAAATTAAATTCAACCATGTCCCCTCCTCAATAGTTGGTTTCGCTCAGGCCCAATCGATACGTACGTCACGGGTACTGCAATTTGTTCTTCCAAAAAATCAATATAACGTTTGGCATTTTGAGGTAAATCAGAATACTTCTTCACTCCTGTAAGCGGAACATTCCATCCGGTAAATTCTTTGTAATGAGGTCTGCAGTGATAAAAATCATACGATACCGATGGATACCTATCAATTGTTTGACCTTTTATTTCATAATCGATGCACACCAGAATTTTGGGAAAAACAGACAATACATCAAGTTTAGTCAGTATAAGTTCCGAAAAACGGTTGAGTGAGTGGGCAAAACGTACAACAGGTAGATCCAACCAGCCGCACCGGCGAATCCGACCTGATGTAGCAGCGATTTCTTTACCAACTGTTTGCAGAATTGATCCAATTTCATTGGCCTGCTCGGTGGGAAAGGGTCCACCACCCACGCGAGTCGTATATGCCTTAACCACACCAGTTACGTGAAGTGGTATTTCAGGTATGCCAAGCGAAGTAAAGAGTGACGATGCAAAAGTGTTATTTGCCACTGTATACGGATATGTCCCAAACTGGCCATCAAGCATAGAAGCCATCGCTCCTTCAAACAATATTTTTTTCCTTCCCAGATTTTTTTCCAAATATCCACGCACATCTCCGATATATTTTTTAAATAACTTACCAAATCGCAGAAGATCTCTTTGCATTTTGTGAATGTTCAATTTCTCCTTCACACCGTAAACCTTGGCGAGAATTGCCTGTTTGAGGTCAACGATCGAGTGAAGTTTATCTATGAGTTCGTCAGGATAGAGTAAATCCTCACACCGTATACCAGAACGATTATTCCGGTCTTCATAACAGTAGCCAATCCCTACTGTAACACTTCCCGTTGCCTTTTTTCCTTTCCACTGTTCATTTGCCCTGTCCATCAATTTATGATAGGGCATAACCAGATTAACGCGGTAATCGATAAGTAGATCAAGCGGCAAACGGTGTTTATTGCAAAATTCTATTTCCTGTTCCAATACAGTCGGATCAAAAACCGCTCCTTGAGCGATGAGAAGCTTCTTTTTTTGAAATATTCCAGATGGTAAGACGTGGAGCTTGCATGGTTCACCGTTGTAGATCACCGTATGTCCGGCATTATTTCCGCCATTAAACCTGCCCACTACATCAAATTTTCCCGCTAACGCATCAACCAATTTCCCTTTACCCTCATCACCCCACTGACTTCCAATAATAACAGTCGGTTTCATCACCTATTTCACTATATTTATACGAAAAAATCCCCACTTCAAGAGGATTGCACTATGTGTATAAAACAAATATTTTGGTTTGTCAACAGTATAAATTACCGACATGTCCGGAATTATTGGCTTGAAAATTTTTTGCTTATTTGAGTATCGCTCAGAAATTTATTTCAAACAGGCCTTGATGTAAGCTAAAAATAAGGGGTGCGGCGAGAGAGGTCGGCTTTTGTACTCGGGGTGAAATTGGGTGCCGAGGAAAAAGGGGTGCATATCCTTAGGCAGTTCAATGATTTCCACTAAATTCTCAACTACCGACATGCCGGCAATCACTAGACCTTTGTCTTCGATTTGCTTAGCATACACTTCGTTGAATTCATAGCGGTGGCGGTGCCGTTCTCCAACTATGTGATCCCGTATCCAGGTTGGATGTTTACTGTACGCCTCAAAAGCAATCGTACCTGCCTTTACTTTACACTCCCAATTGCCAAGGCGCATCGTACCCCCATATGCTCTTCTCACCATTTTTTCTTTTTGGGTGGGAATGAGGTGAATCACCGGATACTTGGTATCTGAATCACATTCTGTCGTATGGGCACTTTTAAATCCCAAAACATTGCGGGTAAATTCGACTACAGCGAGCTGCATTCCGTAACAAAGCCCCAAATATGGTACTTTGTTTTCCCTAGCAAATTTGATCGCGGCAATTTTCCCCTCGACTCCGCGCGGTCCCCATCCGATCGGAACGATAATGCCACACGCTCCCTCAACCAGCTTGGTAATCTCCTCTCCTCGCTCAATTCGTTCAGAGTTGATATAACGGATTTGAATATCTGCGCCACTTGCCCATCCGGCGTGATGTAAAGCATCAAGTAGGGCTGCATACGAATCCCTTAGTTCATAATCACCGGTAGCAAAATATTTACCGACTATTGCTACTTCAAGCGACTTTTTTTTACTGGCTTTTATACTTACGTTTAATTTTTCCCAGTTACTTAAGTCAGCCGGTCTTTCTGTGAGATCAAGTGCTTTAAGAAGTTTTTGGGCGAATCTTTGGGCTTCAAAGTTTAAAGGCACTGCGTAGGCCGTCCTTTCATCAGGATTATTGATTACATGTTCTGGATCAACATTACAAAACATCGCTAAGCGTTCCCGCCTCCGCCGGTCAATCGCCTGTTCGCCCCGGCATACGATGAAATCAGGCTGAATCCCCATCCCTTGTAAAAATTTAACTGATAGTTGGGTCGGTTTGGTTTTAGGCTCCCCTAAATGTGTAGGCATAGGTAGATAGCTCACGTGTACGTGTACGACTTCGGCTTTTTTAACAATTTTTAATACCCGAGATGCTTCGTAATACAATACATTTAAATATTCGCCAGCCGTCCCTCCAAGTTCAACTACCACAATATCAGACTCTTCAATTTTTGCAGCTTCATCAATCCGACGGATGATTTCATCAGTTACATGAGGCATTTCAACGTCTTCACCATTATACTCAAAGTTTCGTTCTTTGCGGATGACTTCCAGGTAAATTTGGCCCATGGTGATGAAATTATGTCTGAGAACGTTTTTGTGTAAAAATTTTTCATATGTCCCCATATCCATATCCGCTTCAGTTCCGTCGTCACAAAGGAATGGATCACCGTGTTCAATTGGGTTTATAAGCCCCGAATCGATATTGAGATAGTTTTCGCATTTTATTGGGGTGACTTGATAGCCTCTTGTCTGAAGAAGTAGTGCAATCGATGCGGCGGTAACGCCTTTCCCTAGACCTGATAGGACTCCGCCCGAAACGAAAATGTATGCTGGCCGCTTGATGGGCATGGTTTAAGATACCAAAACTTACCTCATGAGTCAATTATTTCTAAATAGCTTTGATAGGAAGCGTAAGATAAAAATCTTCTATTATGGTAACTTCTCTTCCCAGAACATCTTTCGCAGGTGTACGTACTTGCACATGTAATAAATCACCCGGCATCACTCTTACCGCATGTGCCCGTAAATTAGGTGGAGAAAACATTGGTTCTCCGTCTGAAGTTGCTGTTTGCCACAATGTTACTCCTTTCTCGAATAGAATGTTAGAGGGATGATCGGGATCTCGTGAAACGCCACGAGGCAATCTGACATTATCAAGAAAATGGGGTTCAATGCGAAACGCCAAACCAGAAAATTCTTGCTTTGCACTACTTGCTCCAAGATGAGATTCTGTTTCTGGCATACGCACCTCCAAAAAAAGAGAGCGGGTTCTTGCTCTCAAATAATAATAGCTAGGGAACTCCCTGGGATTACACTATATATAGAGTATCCGTAACCTGTCAATAAGTATTTTTTGGCAATTATACGTAAATAAATAACCAAATCGCATTATCAACTCCTTCATTGTTATACGGTCTTTTGGAAGTGAGTATTTACACAAGGATTCTTTCCCTCTCAACGTACTCCTGCCACGGTTTGATTTCCAAGTCTTCTATAACGTATTGGATGAGCGAATCCACAAATAATTGTGCTGTTTCATAAGTGGTAAAAATCGGAACCCCGTAATCGATAGACAATCGGCGGATGATATATCCATCAGTCACTTGCTGACCGTCTTTTATCTTACCCTCATGCGAAGTAGTTGGAAGAACAACTGAAAAATCAATTGATTTGTCACTCAGTAGATCAATAAAATTGGGATGAATTTCCTCATACAATTTGCCTATTGGTTGCGACTTTATTCCGTTTTCATTAAGAAATAAAGCTGTGCCTGAGGTCGCGTATATTGTGTAACCATGATTTGACAAATTCCGTGCGCTATTAATAAAGCTTAGTTTTCCTTGTTCACCTCCCAGACTCAAAAAAACTGCTTTTTTCGTCGGATATTTGATACCTGTTGCAAGAATTGCTTTTAAATATGCGTCATAAATATCTTTTCCAAAGGCCGCGACTTCACCGGTAGAACGCATCTCTACTCTGAGTACAGGGTCTGAACCGCGTAGCTTGGTAAATGAAAATTGCGGTACCTTTGCCGCCTGAAAAGTTATCTTTGGAATAGCCAATTGGGGTACGTTTTTACCGAGAAGTACCTTTGTCGCAAGACTTATAAAATTTAAATTAAGCACCTTACTTACAAAAGGAAAGCTGCGGGAAGCTCTAAGGTTACATTCAATCACGTATGGAATCTCATCTTTTATAAGATACTGAATATTGAACGGACCGCTGACTTTAAGCTCTTTGATAATCTGTTTGGTATATTGAAGTATTAACTCCTCAGTTTTTTGCGTTATAAACCGAGTAGGTAATAGAAGTGTCGAATCACCCGAATGAATACCAGCTCCTTCCACGTGTTCCGAGATAGCGCTCGCGATCAAATCACCTCGATGAGCTACTCCGTCAACGTCGCACTCGCTCGCCTGAGAAATGTATTTGGACACGACGATGGGAAACATCTCCCTATTTGACCGCATGGTTTGCAAATATAACCTCAGCTGGCTTTCATCCCAAATTACTTCCATGCCTTTGCCCGAAAGCACAAATGATGGCCTAACAAGCACCGGATACCCGATAGAGCCGGCCAAAAGAAGTGTGCTTTTCATACCAGCGGCTCTACCCCAGCGGGGTTGACCAATTTTTAGCTTATCTAGGAGATTACTGAAATTTTTCCGGTTTTCAGCTTGAAGGATCATCTCAGGCGCAGTTCCGAGAATGGGAATGTTTCGGGCAGCCAGCTGTGATACTAACGTATTTGGTATTTGACCGCCTACTGAAACGATAATCGGGGCTTTCTCGGTTTCATAGATATCTTGTATTCGTTCAATTGTCAATTCTTCAAAATATAAGATTTCGCTGATATCGTAATCCGTTGATACCGTCTCTGGATTACAATTTATCATGACGCTTTGCACCTTTTGATCTTTAAGCGCTCTGACAGTATTTACCGCGCACCAATCAAATTCCACTGATGTTCCGATAGAATATGGGCCGGCTCCGATAACTATAGCTTTCGGTTTGCTCTTTTGAACCCGGCGATCTGAATAATTTCCATTGTACGTGAGGTATAAATAATTGGTCCGGGCGGGAAACTCACCAGCCATAGTATCAATTTGCTTGATTACCGGAACTATGTGCTTTTTAAAACGAATTTTTCTCACCTCCTCCTCACTAACTCCGGCAAGATCGCCGAGTTGTTTATCTGAAAAACCACACTGTTTCGCTTCCTTGATGTATGGTGTCCACGCATTTTTATGCTGTTGGATCGAGCGAAAGAGATTCACAATGCGCTTGAGTTTTTCCAAATACCACGGATCAATACGGGTTAATTCTTGGATTTTATTGATACTTATTCCGCGATAAAGGGCGGATGTAATGGTAAGCAATCGTTTGCTCGTAGGTTTCGCGAGCTCTCTGATTAGCTCTGATTTAGTTTTCTTTAAAGAATACTCATCTATCACTCCAGTATTGCCATTGCCGAGCATTCTACACGCCTTTTGAATTCCTTCTTCGAAGGATCGAGCAATACTCATCACTTCGCCAACGCTTTTCATCTCACTGCCGATCTCCGTTTCTACCCTTTCATATTTATCCAAATCCCACCTAGGGATTTTTATGACTACATAATCAAGCGCTGGCTCAAAGAAGGCAGAGGTTTTACCAGTGATCGAATTTGTGAGGTCTGTGAGTTTTTTACCTATTGCTAGTTTGGCCGCTACATACGCAAGTGGATACCCTGTCGCTTTTGAGGCCAAAGCTGACGATCTCGATAATCGTGCGTTTACTTCGATAATCCTGAGATCCCGTGTAGTAGGATGGATCGCAAACTGAATATTGCACTCTCCCACAATTTTAAAATGCCGGATAATATCAATCGCAATTTGCCGAAGTGTGTAGTATTCGGAGTTGGAAAGCGTCTGTGATGGCGCGACAACGATTGACTCTCCGGTGTGAATTCCGACTGGATCCATGTTTTCCATATTGCAGACGGCGATGGCGTTATCGTCCTGATCGCGTACCACCTCATATTCAATCTCTTTCCATCCATTTAAATTTTCCTCGATTATAACCTGAGGGGAGATGGTAAATGCTTTCCTCAGGAGTGTTTCAAATGTATTGATATCTTGTGCAATACCCGAGCCGCTCCCTCCAAGTGCGTACCCAGCCCTCACCATGACCGGAAATTCAATCTTTTGAACATAGGTAAGTGCCTTTGTCAAAGAATCACAAGTTTGACCTTTAGCAATTTTAAATCCTAACCGCATGATTTTCTCACCGAATTTACGCCTGTCTTCTGTGTCGATGATCGTTTGAATTGAGGTACCGAGCACCTCGACTTCATGCTTCTTTAAAATGTGCAGCCGATGAAGGGCAACCCCGCAGTTGAGAGCAGTTTGACCGCCGAACGATAGGATTATCCCGTCAGGTTTTTCTACTCGTATGACCTTCTCAACAAACTCTGGTGTGACTGGTAAAAAATAAACTTTGTCGGCGAGTCCTTTGGAAGTTTGGATCGTGGCGATATTTGGGTTAACTAAAATTGTGAATATCCTTTCTTCTCTAAGCGCTTTGATAGCTTGCGAACCCGAATAATCAAATTCACCAGCTTCGCCAATTTTTAAGGCACCTGAGCCAAGAAGTAGTACTTTCTTATACATATTTCGCCCAATTAATCAAATATACGAAACAGTTTCACCGTATCAAACGGACCGGGAGACCCTTCAGGATGAAACTGGACACTCGCAATGCGTTTACCTCTGTGACGGATACCTTCATTTGTCCCATCGTTTAGGTTTATAAACCACTCTGTATATGCTTTCGGTAAAGTCTTGGGATTTACAGCGTATCCGTGGTTCTGACTAGTTATATATGCTTTTCCGCGCGTCATATCTTGGCAGGGTTGGTTTAACCCTCGGTGTCCATATGGCAGTTTATAGGTATCAGCACCAACCGCAAGCGACATGAGTTGATGACCCAAACAGATTCCCAAAAATGGAATGTTTTTGGTAAGTATTTTACGAATATGAGCCACTGTTACTTCACATTGTTTGGGGTCCCCAGGACCGTTTGATGCCACCACACCGTCAAATGATCCAATATCGAGAGGATTTATGTTCCAAGGAACCCTTGTTACTTCATGCCCCAATTCCAAAAGCGTACGTAAAATCCCATGTTTCACACCGCAGTCAATTAAAGCGATACGTTTGCTTCTCTTCTTAAAGGGCTTATAGGTGGTCACTGTTTTTGAACTCACCATAGCCACTAGCTCTTCTGACTCTCGGGGTGAGAATTTCGGTTTAGAGGAATCGGTACTGATAATACTCTTCATTGTCCCTTTTTCGCGAATATGCTGGGTTAGCGCTCGGGTATCAATGCCCATAAGTGCCGAGATTTTATTACGTGTAAGCCATGCGTCAAACGATTCATTACTTTTTATGTGGGAAGGTATTTCGCACAAATCGGCAATCACCACACCATTAACCCAAATAGTCTTTGATTCAAAATTTGCCACAATATCTTTCTGAACATACGTTCGTTTTGGTACACCATAATTGCCGATTAAAGGGTATGTCATTACCAATATTTGTCCGGCAAACGAAGGATCGGTAAGACTTTCAGGATAACCGGTCATACCGGTGGTAAACACTATTTCACCTGAAGCTCTACCGATAAACCCAAAGTGGACGCCTTCGTAGCGCATGCCATCTTCAAGAAATAGCCAAGCTTTCATACGGTTTACCTTCGGAGTTGCGATTCAAATGGTAAGTATAACAGAAAAAAATAGGGTTGAAGAGGCGCTATTATTTGTGGCCCGATGTAGATTGTAAACTGATACTTCGTAAATTAAACAGCGCATCAAATATATCACCCTTGGATATAATACCAATCACCTTACTCTCATCATTAATGACCGGTAATTGCCTGACTTTGTGTACTATCATCCGCGATAATGCACGCATCAGGCTTGTATCGCTACGAGTATAAATAACCCGTGTATTCATGACTTTTCCAGCTTTCATTTTACCCATTTCTGCCAATTTGTCTTCCATGTTTGCATCAATATCCTGATCAGGATCAGTTATCACTTCAGTATAATCAGGGTACAATTTATTGAGGATGTCCTCCTCGGCGATGATGCCCTTGAGACACCCCTTTTCATCCACAATTGGTAAACCATGGATATGTTTTCTTGAAATCAAGTCCCATACCTCAATAAGCGACGAGGAAATTGGTGCAGTTATAACACGAGAATTCATGAGCTCAACAACTTTCATATTTCAATCAAGTAAATTTTATCTACTTTACTCTTAAAATATATGAAACACTTTAATAAATGGTAAGAATAAGGTAAATCAATGGATAGCTTTTTTCCGTCGTCTCAGGACTTGCAAATCAACGAGTGACTGCCGAAGCGATATCCTCGCGGTCTCAAGAGCTTTACCACTTGGTTTTTGTTTGAGAGCTTCAGTAGCTTCCTCTTTGGCCTTGATGATCTCTTGTTCGTTTAATTCATGCGCTCTCACCGCCCGAGTCACCAGCACAATCACTTTTTCTTTTGTAACTTCAATAAATCCTCCACCAATTGAAAGATAGAGTTCATTTATCCCTTGAATAATTTTCAGTTCGCCTTCGGAGAGCTGAGCAAACAAAGGCTCATGTCGGGGAAGAATCCCCATAGCCCCTAAAACTCCGGGAACTACCACCATATCTACTTTTTCGGAAAAAGCGATCCTATCTGGTGTAATAAGTTCAAGTAAAAATGTCTCCATTGATAAAAAAATGATTTTTATTTTCTATATCTTTCCTCTTATAAATTGACATTCGCACCACTTATTTAACCTCATCAATTGATCCTATCATGTAAAAGGCTTGTTCTGGCTTGTCGTCGTGTTTTCCCTCAAGAATTTCTTTAAATCCTTTTACCGTTTCTTCTCGAGCGACATATTTTCCAATTCGCGCGGTAAAAGTTTCTGCTACAAACATGGGCTGCGAAAAAAATCGTTGAATTTTTCGAGCTCTCGCCACCACCTGTTTGTCCTCTTCAGAAAGCTCTTCCAACCCTAAGATAGCAATAATATCTTGCAGCTCTTTGTACCGCTGTAATACTTTTTGTACTCCCTGGGCCACTTCGTAATGCTTACTACCAACGACGTCAGGAGTAAGTATTCGGGAACTTGAAGCGAGTGGATCAACCGCAGGGTAAATTCCCATCTCAGAAATTGACCGTTCAAGCGAAATGCTGGCATCGAGGTGAGAGAAGGTCGTGACTGGTGCAGGATCTGTGTAATCATCTGCTGGTACGTACACTGCTTGAACTGAGGTGATTGATCCCTTTTTAGTTGAGGTGATTCGCTCCTGGAGTGCTCCCATTTCTGAGGCGAGTGTGGGTTGGTACCCTACTGCCGAAGGAATACGACCAAGTAGTGCTGATACCTCGCTTCCGGCTTGGGCGAATCGGAAAATGTTATCGATAAAAAGAAGTACATCTTGATGTTCTTCATCCCGGAAATATTCTGCCATAGCAAGTCCTGAAAGCGCGACCCTGAGCCGTGCTCCTGGAGGTTCATTCATTTGGCCGAATACCAAAGCAGTTTTATGTATCACTCCCGTTTCTTTCATCTCTAGCCATAAATCATTGCCTTCACGTGACCTTTCTCCCACCCCCACAAACACAGACACACCACCATGGATGGTTGCGACGTTACGAATGAGTTCTTGAATAAGCACCGTTTTACCAACACCGGCTCCACCAAACACTGCTACTTTACCCCCCTTGACAAAAGGTGCGATAAGATCAATAACCTTAAGCCCTGTCTCGAAGATCTCAGCCTTAACCTCCTGTTCTTTGAGCTGCGGTGATGGGCGGTGAATAGGATAACTTTTTTCGGTTATTGGTCTAGGCTTGCCATCAATTGGGTCACCAACCACATCAAACATCCGTCCCAAAATTTCTTTTCCGACTGGCACTTGAATTTGACTACCAGTATTTATTACCTCTAAACCCCGCGTCAATCCGTCAGTCGGACCAAGAGCAATAGTTCGCACTTTACCTTCACCTAAATGAACAGCAACTTCTAAAGTCAGCACCCCGCTTAGAGTGACATTTGACGACACTTGAAGGGCAGTATTTACCAGTGGTGGAATACCCGCAAAATCCACATCCACTACTGGACCAATAATTTGGGTAATTTTTCCTGAGATTTGTTTATCTACCATTACTCTCCTTTATTCAACTGCAAGACGCGCGGTGATCATATCCGCAATTTCAAACGTAATTTTTGCTTGACGGGCTTTGTTATACTCGAGAGTCAAAATGTCGATTAACTCTCTGGCATTATCAGTAGCGTTTTTCATGGCTATCATTCGCGCGCTATGTTCAGATGCTTCTGCCTCAAGTACTGCATCCCGAATTTGATTCTCAAGATAATGAAACAAAAGCATATCCAGAATCGCATCAACGGAAGGCTCAACCAAAAAATCAAGCGACTCTTCTCTTGTGTCTTTTTCTCCACTGATACGAATGCTTCCGACGATCGGAAGAATTTGCTTTTTCGTTGGCTCTTGGCGTAAAGCAGAAATAAAATTATTATAGGTCATATCAATTTGATTAAATTCGTTTTTAAGAAATCCTTCGGTAATAAAAGTCGTTAACGCGGGAATAGCGTCGCTGAACGGTAATCTTTCTGAAAAATCAGCCAACAGTTTTCTACCACTTCTTACCAAAAAATTCTCTCCTTTCTTCCCCAACGTCACAAACAGGCAATTCTCAATATCTGACCTATCGTACCAACCACTTAGTGAACGGAAAAGATTGGCGTTTAATCCACCACATAAACCTTTATTTGTACTTATCAGGATTATCAAGCGTTTTCCGATTCCCATACGCTTAAGTAGTGGGTGTTTTTCTTCTTCAATGGTACGCGTAAATTTTTGCACCATCTCGGCAATTTTTTCAGCGTAAGGTCTACCTGAAATAGCCTGTACTTGCGCGCGGCGCATCTTTGATGCGGCAACCATCTGCATCGCTTTGGTAATTTGGGCGATATTTTTGGCAGACCTAATTCTTCGTTTTATTAACCGTTCGTTTGCCATAAATGTATCACTTCCAACTATCCTTAAATTCCTGTGCAATAGTTTTCAGTTGTTTCTCAACCGTATCAGTAAGTTTTTTTTCATCGGCAATTGTTTTAAGAAGTTTTCTCTGTGACGTACGCATGTAATCAAGAAAATCTTTTTCAAACCGGGTGACATCACTTCGCCTGACGTCGTCAAGATAACCATTTGCTCCCAACCAGATGACGACAACTTGTTCTTCAACCGGCAGTGGAGCAAACGGAGGCTGTTTAAGTAACTCAGACATTCGCGCTCCCCGTTCGATCTGCGCCTTGGTTGTCGGGTCAAGATCTGAGGCAAACTGAGCGAAAGCAGCCAGATCTCGATATTGAGCTAAATCAAGACGCATTTTACCTGCTACCTGCTTCATTGCCTTAATTTGGGCTGCTCCACCTACCCGAGATACTGATAAACCGACTGATATTGCCGGCCGAATCCCAGCATAAAAAAGATCAGGTTCAAGAAAAATTTGTCCGTCTGTAATAGAAATCACATTGGTGGGTATGTATGCTGACAAATCTCCTGCTTGTGTTTCGATGATCGGTAAAGCAGTCAATGACCCACCGCCGTTTTTGTCAGACAATCGGCATGCACGTTCAAGTAGTCTTGAATGCAAATAAAACACGTCTCCCGGGTATGCTTCTCTACCTGATGGCCGTTTGAGTATAAGTGAAATCTGCCTGTAACTCCAAGCGTGTTTGGTTAAATCATCATAGATCACGAGAGCGTCTTTACCTTGATTCATAAAATATTCACCAATTGCGCATCCAGTATACGGAGCTAAATACTGTAGGGAAGCTGGATCCGAAGCATTTGCCGCGACGACGATACTATGATCCAGGGCTTTGTGTTTTACAAGCGACTCAATCACTTGAGCTACCCGAGCCGCCTTTTGCCCGATCGCGACATAAATACATACGACCTTTTGGCCTGCCTGATTAATGATGGTATCGAGAGTAATCTGGGTTTTACCAGTACCCCGGTCACCAATAATTAACTCTCTTTGTCCTCGCCCAATCGGAATCATCGCGTCGATTGCCTTAAGACCCGTAGCGAGAGACGAATTTACTGGCTGGCGCAGGGTGACACCGGGAGCTATTTTTTCTACTGGATACATGGCATTTGTACGAATGTCTCCCTTACCATCGAGTGGCATACCTAACGGGTCGACGACTCTGCCTATAAGCCCTTCCCCTACCGGTACTGACAAGAGTTTTCCCGTATTCCGTGCTTCATCCCCCTCTTTCAGTCTGGTATAGTCACCTAAAATAATAACGCCAACTTCCCGTTCTTCCAAATTTATAGCTACTCCTTTCACTCCATGCGGAAACTCAACCATCTCAAGATAAGACACCCCATATAAACCGGATAATTTGGCTACCCCATCACCGAGTGAAGTGATCGTTCCCGTAAGCTGTTCTTCAACTTCCGGTTTGTACCGAGCGATTTTCTCCAGTATTTCTCGAGCTAGCCTCGTGCCTTGATTCATGACTTATTTCCTCCTGTCACTTGCTCCTTAAGCATTTCAAGCTGATTTAAAATAGTCGCATCAAGTTTCCAGTCGCCAATAGTGATTTTAAATCCCCCCAGAAGTTTTGGGAAAGTGGCAAACTGTATCTCCAATTTGCGTTGAATGATTCTTTCAAGCACTGTTTGAATTTTCCGTTTTTCTTCATCTGTCAGTACAACCGCACTTTCCACTACCCCCAATTTCTCTCCTTTTGTTTTTATGAGTGCATCTTCGACAGCTGCCTCAAGTTGCTGCGCAAATACCTCTCCCTTTTCTGACTTCACCAGAGTTAAAGCTTCCGCAAGATGTTCACCGTTGCTTTTCATGTCTTTTTTCCAATCTTTCAAGCTGTTTATAGATAAGTTTGTGCTGATCTTCAGTTGTTAATATATCCCCCAGTAAACGTTTCACCATCTCTGCAGCGATATCAACTGTTTGAACTGACAAATCTCTCCGCATTTCTTCAAACCGAGATTCGAGTTCTTTTTCCATGCGTTTCCGCTCGGCTTCACTTTCTTTCCGAGCCGCAGCTATGAGATCTTCCCGAGCTTGTTTTGCTTCACTGCGCGCATTCTCAAGGATCACTTTGACTTCGTCTCTAGTATCCCTGAGCATCTCTTGTTTACGCATAGCCAATTTTTCTTCTTCCTGTTTTGCTTTTTCGGTAAATGCCAATCCTTCCTCGATTTTTTTACGCCTTTCGCTAAGGGCATTAAGAATCGGTTTGTACAATAGTTTTGTTAACACAACAAGCATGATAGCAAAATTTACCACCTGGGTAAGTAGTAATGGTAGTTCTATGCCTAATTGTTCCATAATTATTACCTTCTGGAATTCCTAGACTCGCTATTATGTAAATTTAAGTATAAGTGCAATCACGAGCGCATAAATCGCAATCGCTTCAGCAAATGCTGCACCCAAAATCATCGCGGTCCTGATATCGTTTGCCGCTTCGGGATTTCTTCCCATCGCTTCAACCGCTTTTGCGGTAATCATGCCAATAGCCAGCGCTGGTGCAAAACCTCCGATAGCGATCGTCAAACCAGTCATGATTATCTTAGGATCCATACTTTCACCTCCCTTTACTGGCTTTCGTGGCTATCATGAGCCATGGTTGCCATATTCAGAAATACTGCGGTAAGCAGAGAAAATACGAGCGCCTGGATAAACCCAACAAAAAGTTCAAGACCCAAAAATGGCAAGGGAGCAACAAGTGGCATAAGAAACGCAATTACGGTAAGTAACACTTCACCGGCAAAAATGTTACCAAATAACCTGAAAGCAAACGACATAATCTTTGATAAGTCCGAAACTATTTCTAGAAGCCCCACAAAAAACATAATTGGATTTGAAAAGTTGAAATAACGCGATAAATACCGTACTCCTAATTCCTTAAGACCAAAATACTGCATTGAGAAAAATGATATCAAGGCGATAGCGAGGGTCGTATTCAAATCAGCTGTTGGTCCGCGAAGCAAAGGCGTAAATTTACCTTCCACCTCTTCGTTGTTCGTTTCAGAAGGCATCGTTTCACTATTTTCGCGTGTATTCTTTACTTTTTCGAAAGCTACTCCTCTCTGGGCAATCAGCGGATTATACGCTGTAATTTTTTCTTCCGTCTCACCTTTTCGAAAACCAATCGAACCAACACCAGGAAGCAGGCCTGACCAGTTTGCAAATACTATAAACAAAAATATTGTCGCCAAAATTGGAAAAAATTTATTAATATTTCCCTCTCCCACGACACTTTTAAAGAGATCATAGAGACTCTCGATGATAATTTCAGCTATCTGTTGGAGGGTTGAAGGTACAAGGGATAAATTCCTACCAATCACCCAAGCGAAAAGTAGTAAAAAACCCATCACTACCCAAGTAAGCAGAATAGAATTTGTTATTGGTAAACCAAATAGTGACCCAATTTTTTCGGCAGCTAGCGAAATATGTGGTTGATTCATCAACTATTTACCTTTATCCGTAAATTTTTTAATCACTGTAAATAGGTTTGTAAACGCCACAATAATCCCTATCACTAAGAAAGATAGGGTCAGTTTTGGATGTGTCATCAACCTATTATCCAACCATAAACCAAAAAGCGCTCCCAACGTGATTGGAAGAGCGATGGTAAACCCAATCTCCGCAGCCTGCATAAGCACAGGGAGCGGAAGTTTTTGATGTATTTTCTTTTCCGACTTTTCTTCAGTAATATACCCTTGTGGTACGTCCAAACGTATTTGTTTTTTCCGTTTCTCGATTTTCATTGTAAGGTATTTGCGTTTTTTAGTCAACCTGATTGTGAGTTTAAGAAACACATATTCATGTCACTTATGGCACCATTACATCATTTGCAATAATCACCACTCGCTCATCTTTTTGATCTACCCGACCCTTGACGAGAATAACTGCATCGCTGACCAAGAATTTTTTTGTGAGGGCAAAAACTCGAGGGAATACGACAATCTCAACTGATCCTGATAAATCGGATAGTCTAATAAACGCCATCTCCTGACTGCTACTTTTGGTGATGATTTTTTTTATTTGTGAAATTACTCCTCCAACCATGACGGTCGCACCTTGCTCTCCATCTCCCAAATCATTAATCTGGTGGGTGACCTTTTCCGTAAGTTGCGAAAAAACGGGGGTTAATGGATGTTCGGTAAGATAAAATCCAAACAAATCTTTTTCAAATCGCAAAAGTTCTCGCTTACTAAATTCTTCTACCTCAGGCAAGTAACTTGGTTCCATCCGTCCTGAAGATGTTTCAAAAAGACCAATCTGTCCGTTCTGTGAATGTTTTTTTTCTTTATGCGCTTCATCAACTTCCATACTCATTGCTGCCATAAGTACCGCCCGCTTACCAAAATCATCAAATGCTCCGGCCCTGATGAGGCTCTCGAGTGTTTTTTTATTCACTTTTGACAGATCTACCCGGGTGCAGAAATCTCTGAGTGAGGTAAAATTACCTCCCTTTCGCCGGGCTGATAATATAGTTTCAATTGCGGCGCTTCCGACATTTTTAATGGCGGATAATCCACACCGAATCCGAGGTTTTCCTCTATGGGTTTGCTCGATCGTAAATTCCACGTGGGACGAGTTAATATCCGGACCGACTATCTTTATACCCATCCGTTTACATTCTTCGATAAGAAGTCCTAATTTTTCCTCACGTTGTGGTCCAGTCACTGCCCGTGATTCCGCTGTCAAAACGGCTGTCATAAATTCAACCGGGTAATGAGTTTTTAAATATGCGGTCTGGTAGGCTATTACCGCGTAACACGCTGCATGAGCCTTATTAAACCCGTATCCCGCGAAGGGCTCGATCAGATGAAATATTTCTTCAGCTTTTTCTTTAGGAATATCATTTTTCTGACAACCATTGATAAATTTCTCTTCTTGTTTCTTCATTTCAGCTGGAATTTTCTTGCCCACTGCTTTGCGAAGTTTGTCAGCATCTCCCCATGAATACCCAGCAAGCGTAATCGCCGTAAGGAGAACATCATCCTGATAGGCAATAACTCCATATGATTGATTGAGAACATCTTCCAGTTTTGGATGGGGGTAGGTTATTTTTGACGCATCATGTTTTCGCGAAATAAATTCAGGAATCACCTGCATCGGTCCGGGGCGGTATAATGCGACCATCGCCATGAGATCAAATACGGTGGTTGGTTTGAGATCCTTGATATATCTTCTCATGCCGGCTGATTCAAGCTGAAATATTCCTGTCGTTTCACCCTTGGAAAGAAGCTCGTAGGTTTTTGCATCAGAGAGAGAAATTTTGCTAATGTCGATATCCTCTTTTTGGTGTTCTTTGATAAATTTCAGCGTTTGTTCAATAATCGTTAAATTCCTCAGTCCCAAAAAATCCATTTTCAAAAGACCAATCCCATCTTCTCCAACCGTATACATATCATATTGAGTGACAATTTTTTCCCCTTTAGTTTCTCTTTGAAGTGGGGTATATTCAACAAGCGGCTTGTCGGCAATCACTACGCCGGCAGCATGTACTGACGCGTGACGGGCAATTCCCTCAAGTTTACGGGCCAAATCCAACAGTCGTTTCGTTTCCAGTTCGCTGTCGTAGGCTTTTTTAAGATCGGGAGAAAGAGTGAGAGCCTTTTCAATCGTCATCGCAAATCCCTGTGCGCCAATTGGAATCATTTTTGCGATTCGGTCAGGTTGAGCATATGGCATACCAAGTGCTCTACCGGTATCCCGAACTGCTTGCCGCGCCTCCATAGTGCCGAAGGTAATAATTTGTGCTACCTTGTCGTCTCCGTATTTTTGGGTGACGTATTGGATAACTTCGTCTCTTCTGTCATCTGCAAAATCAAGATCAATATCAGGCGGGGATGGACGCATGGGATTGAGAAACCGTTCAAACGGCAAATTAAAGTAAAACGGGTCAATGCCCGTAATACCCAAAATATACGAAACGACTGATCCTGCGGCTGAACCTCTTCCCGGTCCAACAAATATTCCCTGGCGCTTTGCCCACGTAACAAAATCGGTCACAATCAAAAAATATGTCGAGTACCCTTTTTTGGTGATAATTGACAACTCATACTCAACCCGATCACGTATGCTGTCAGAATACGTATCTGCGTATACCTTCCTTGCTCCTTCCCAAACGATTTCCTCAAGATGAGTAATAGGAGTGTGTCCACTCGGAACGGAAAACGGCGGCAAGATCCACCTACCAAGTGGAATCTCGAGATTACACATATCTGCAATTTTTCTGGTATTTATGGTTGCTTCCGGATAATCAGTAAATAAATTCGTTATTTCCTCAGGATTTTTGAGATAAAAATCGGGCGAATCGATCAGTGATAACGGCCGGTTTCGTTCAAGGATGGTGTGTTGCGTTTGGACGCAAAGCAGTATGTCATGGGCTTCAGCATCATCTTTTTCCAGATAATGCACGTCATTGGTCGCGACAAGTGGTATTCCCAATTTGCGAGATAGGGCAATGAGCTTTTTGTTTACTTCCTCTTGCTCCCTGAAAGCAGGGTGCCTTTGGAGTTCCAAATAAAAATGATCTTCGTTAAATATTTCCTGGTACTGACGAGCCCGAGTCAGAGCGTCTTGATCACGGTTTTCGCGAAGCAAGGTAGGGATTTCTCCAGCCAGGCAACCGGATAAACAGATTATTCCCTCGCTGTACTTTTCCAAAAGTTCCCTATCGATACGCGGTTTATAATAAAACCCCTCAAGATGGGCAATAGTTACAAGTTTCAAAAGATTGCGGTAACCAGTATTGTTTTTGGCAAGTAGCACGAGGTGAAAATTGTCCTTATCCGGTCCACCTTCTTTATCATGATAGGATCTTTTAGCCATATATGTTTCTACACCGATAATTGGTTTTATACCGGCAGCGGTTGCCTGTTTATAGAATTTGATGGCCCCATACATGGCACCATGATCGGTGAGGGCTAGAGTGTCCATTCCAAGTTCCTTGGTTTTGGTGATAAGATCCTCCATCCTTACGAGCCCGTCTAGAAGAGAAAATTCCGAATGCGTGTGAAGATGCACAAAATCAGCCATACTTTTTACAATTAATATCCATTATACAATGTTATTTATAAAATACTAAGGTAAAAATCTACTAACATTTAAATTGCGTATGTACAGTCACGTTACTCAAGGTAGGGAAAATGATATAGTTCGAATTAAAAAGGGTGACGCACTTTGGAATACATTTAAACTTACTTCTTCTGAGTATGCGGCACAGTTACTAGTCGATGATAGTTTTATACAAAGTACAGCCCATGTAATAGCAACCTTCCTTGGCGTTAGTCGACATCCGGGTAGAAAATTACCTCAATAATCAAACTCTATTTCATCCGTGCAATAGGTAGGACACAAGTGATTAAACCTGCTATAATACATCCAAAACCTTTCTTACAATATGGTAGTTCGAACAGAAAAGTTTCGCCACTTCGAAGCTTGTGAAGGTGATGTTCCTCATTATGTCGATCATTCCCATAATCAAAAACGATTCGGAGAAGATTTTCTGGAATATCTCAAAAGGTATTCACCTCTGTACGCAACTATTTTATTACTTGGAAATGAACTTACCGATTCAGTTCAAGAATTAACAGCCGAAAAATATGATATTTATGCATTAGACACACATAAAGGCATATTGGCACGTACGAGTGTCAGACAACCAGTATGGCTACGTGATCCATTCTCTCAGGCTATCTATGCATACCTGATTAACAATCGTTTAGTTAAATTTCCGAGTACTAATCATCATGCGAGATACCATGCGGTAATGGGACGGCAAGAATATTTTCCCTTCGCACGGTCTTCATTTGACGCTATTGGAATAAATGAATACCTGAGAAGACTCACTAATGCTGATGCTCTTGCTTATTTAATAAGTGTACGTAGATTACTCAAGCCAAATGGAATCGCCTTTCTCCATGACACCATATCTAATAAAGATCCAATTATGCAAGACGCTTTTTCTCAAAGGGTCACTCGATCTTGGGTGATGAGAGCGCTATTAGAAACCGCTGGTTATGCGCTTGTGACACTAATAACATATCCGCATCCTCATGATGCTAAACTTAAAAAATTTGTCATTTGTGCGGAAAATTATTCTCCTGATGTAACTTCACAGTTAGTTACACTCGCTCGGGTGATGAAAAAACGCCGAGTCATTGATGGACCAAGATAAAATGGATTATTTAAGTAATGATTTTAACATTTTTATTATTGCTTGTGGGTCTCCTTTTCCCTTAAGTCCCCTCAACACCTGACCGAGAAGAAACATGATACTTCCAGTTTTACCCGATTTAAAATCACTCACCGCTTTTGGATTCGCTGTGATTACTTTCTTAATAATTTTCATGAGTTCAGCTTCGTCAACATGCACCATCGCCTTTGCATTCAAAACTCGTCTTACTAATTCCTCGGAAGAATTTTTTGTGATGTCCACATTTCGGTTAAGAAGCCAATTGGCTAAATCCTTAGGAGTCACTTTACCTTTTGCACTAGACACTGCTTTTTCAAAAAAATCCGCCAATTCTCTCGATTCTATCAAGCGAACTATATCCTGATCTGCCAGTTGATATTCTGCGGTAAACCGCGTGAATTTGGCCTCTGGTAGTTCCGACAGTTTCTGGCGTAACGATTCGATAAAATCTGCACTCCATCTCATCGGCGGAATATCCGGCTCGGGAAAATAGCGGTAGTCCTCTGCCCCCTCTTTCCTCCGCTGGGGGAGTGTAATACCCTTTTTCTCGTCCCAACCGCGCGTCTCTTGGACAGGCGTCTCACCCCGTTCAAGAATCCCGATGTGCCGATCCACTTCGTAATCTATGGCCTTTTTTACAAACTTAAACGAATTGATATTCTTCACCTCCACTTTATACGGTGGTAAGGTTTCTTTATTAACGCTTCCCGATTCCCGCCCTACGCTAATATTCGGTTCGAGTCGCATGCTCCCCTTTTCCATGTCTGCGTCAGATATTTCAAGGTAGCGGATAACTTGGTGAAGTTTCTTGAGGAATGTCTTAGCTTCTTCCGCCGAATGGATGTCTGGTTCGGTTACAATTTCGACAAGCGGTACTCCAGAACGGTTAAAATCGACGAGCGTCACCGGCTTACCATGCACCGTTTCATGAAGTAATTTTCCCGTATCCTCCTCCAAATGCACCCTCTGTATCCCGATAATCTTTTCTTTTTCATTTTTGATTTTTGATATTTGATCTTTGATTTTGAGCGACCCGTGGGTCGCGATTGGTTGGTCATACTGTGAAATCTGGTAACCCTTGGGTAAATCCGGGTAGAAATAGTTTTTCCGATCAAACTTTGAGAGTTTTGGAATCGTACAGTTTAATGCGAGTCCCAGCATGATAGTCCACTCCACCGCTTTCCGATTTGGAACCGGAAGTGTACCGGGAAACCCCAGGCACACCGGACAGATGTAAATATTCGGCTTTGGCGCGTAAAAAGGGTCGTTTTTACAGCCACAAAACATCTTAGAGACTGTTTTCAGCTCCACGTGTATCTCCATGCCGATGATCGGTTGGTAATTATGATTCATGCTTTTTTACAGTGATTTCCTCGCTAATATTTTTTTGCATCGTTTCTTTTATTTTCCGGAAGTCTTTAGTTTGCCATAACGTCCACATAAGTTTTGCAGTCGCCGCCTCATGGGTCATGTCGCCAGCAGATATAGCACCCGCCCGCATCCCTAAAACACCTGCTTGGTAAAGATGCATTTGCGCAGAACCTTCGAGACACTGAGTCGTTACTACCACCGGAATATTTTTTTGGTACGCTTTTTCGATAAACGGAACCAGAGAATTCTCCTCATGGGGGATATTACCTGCACCAGGTGCGTTTAATACCAGTCCTCCTACTCCCATTTCCAGAATATTTTGTAAGTATTTTGGGTTCATGCCCGGTGTGACATCCAACATGATCACGTTAGGGTTAAAACCCGGCTGATATTTCAATTTTTTCTTAGCTCTGCACAAATAGTGATTTATAAATACCGGTTCCAGGCTGATAGTGCCAATAGGTAGCGTAACCGGTGACCAAAACGCATCCAGCATGACTTCACTTTTCTTTTTTGTACGGTTACCTCTTAAAATTTGACTTCCGAAAACGATTGATACTTCACCCAAATCCATAGCTGCGACTTTGCAGGCGTTAATGAGATTGTTTCTGGCATCGCTTGCGATCTCATCCGTAGGTTTTTGGGCTCCGGTAAATACAACCGGTTTACTTAAATTTTGTAGAGCAAATGAAAGAGCCGCAGCCGAATATACCATCGTATCGGTTCCATGCGTCACTACGAAACCAGTATAACTCTCATAGTTTTGGTAGATCGTATCCGCGATACGAGTCCAATGATGAGGTTGCATATTGGTGCTATCAATATTAAAGAGCTCAGTGCAGTCTGTATCGGCAACCTCCTTGATTTCCGGGAATTTCGCAAGTAGTTCTTTTGCAGATAGAAAAGGAGCCAAATAACCTTCCTGGTTTTTAGCCATGGCTATCGTTCCACCGCAAAAAACAATGAGAATTTTCGGTTTTTTCATACTTTAAGTACGGGTGGTACTCTCATATGCCAGTCGGTTATCTGCTGGTATGTGTATCCGATTGAAAGCAGTATCGCCTCGGAAAACATTTTAGAGACGAACTGCATACCGATGGGTAAATTGTCTTTGGTAAACCCGCAGGGAATGGCAAGTGATGGTACTCCCACTGGATTTTGGGAAGTGGTGTATACGTCTATGAGCATATTGGTCAAAGGATCGCTCATAAGTTTACCGATTTTAGGTGGCGGTGTTGGAGTAACCGGCATGAGGATGACGTCGCACTCTGAGAAAGCTTTTTCATATTCTTTGATAAAGAGTGTGCGCGCTTGCTGGGCTTTTCTGTAATATGCATCGTAGTACCCGGTTGACAAGGCATACGTACCGATCATGATCCTGCGCTTGGTTTCCGAAGTGAAATGAGTCCTATCCTGGCCGTACCTTACGCCATCGTAACGGGCTAGATTTGAACTCGTTTCGCTGGGTCCGATGAGGTAGTATACCGGTATGCCGTAATCAAACATGGGCATGGATACTTCTTTGAGTTTCACCCCTTGAGCTTCAAGTATTATTGAGGCTTTCAAAATAGCTTCTTTAATCTCTTCGTTTAATCCTTTACCGTAAAACTCTTTAGGCAAGCCAATTACTATTTTTTTAGTTTTTTGTGAAAGTTCTTTACTGTACTTGGGGACTTCATGCCGACTGCTGGTTGCATCATATGGATCTTTACCAGCAATATACTCGAGTATCACCGCGCAGTCCTCAGCTGTTTTTGCCATCGGTCCCACTGTATCAAATGATGAAGCATACGCAATGGTTCCATAACGCGATACCCTGCCGTACGTCACTTTGAGTCCCGAGATGTTGCACCAAGCAGCTGGATTTCTGATTGACCCACCGGTATCCTCTCCGATTGCAAATACAGCCATTCTTGAGACAACTGCAGCCGCTGGTCCGCCGCTTGATCCGCCAGCGACCCGCGTCATATCCCAGGGGTTTTTTACCGGACCGAAATCAGTATTTTCGCTTGAACCACCATGCCCCCACGCATCCATATTCATTTTTCCGATAAGTATTGCCCCGGCTCTTAAAAGTTTTTCATAAACAGTTGCATTGTACTGAGGGATAAAGTTTTTAAGTACACTGGAGGCGGCTGTTGTGCGCACGCCGCGGGTGACATACGAATCTTTGAGGATAAACGGCAATCCATGCAAAGGAGATGATTTATTGGTTCTCTCCTTGTCTTTTTTTTCTGCTTCTTTGAGAGCTTCCGATTTATCGACCAAAGTAATAAAGGCATTTATTTTCTCGCCGTGCTTTTCAATGTTTTCATAGCACTCCTTGACGATATCCGCGCATGAAAATTTTTTACTGCTAAGCCCTTCCGCAAGTTCATTGATAGTTTTATCAAGTAACATAGTTACTCCTCAAAAATAGCTTTGACGACAAAGTATCCGTTGTGAGTCTCGGGAGCATTTGAAAGCGCGTCTTCCTGGGAGAGCATCCGTTCGTGATCAACTATGTCTTCCCGGAATACGTTTTCAAGTCCCGTGACCTGGCTGGTTGGAGGTACTTTATCGGTATTTACTTTCTGGAGTTTTCCCACGTACTCAAGTATTGAAGACAACTGCTTCGTGTAGTTGGTAATTTCTTCGTTAGTGAGTGAAAGACTGGCAAGAGTCGCAATCTTCTTGACATCCTCTTCGGTTAATATTTTAATTGTCATATTTGCTATTATAGCCTAATTATTGATAGATACAATTTGGCGTTAAGAATATGAAAAAATATGAAAAAATCTTCCGGCTCATGCTTGAGGAAAATGAAGAACTGTTCGAACGGTTTGCCCCAGTGCATCAAGCTTTCATAGCTAATCCCGAAACGGCAAAAGCACAGTTTAATAAAATTGGTAGCGAGGTACTTTATGTCGTGAGACGCTACGAAAATATCCTGTGCGGCAGCACTGAAAGAAGTTCATACAGTAAATTTTCGAGTAATTTGTCAGAAAAATTTTGGGGGGTGATCCGAGTGATATTCCCAAAAATCGACTATATCGGCATCAAGTGACGCGGATCCGGTCTCTGGAAAAATACTTGCATAACTAGATGAAACAAGAATAATACGTTTTACACCATAGTCAGCGCGTATTTATGCGCCTTCATTTCAAGTTCATCGTCCAAGGTTAATAATTCTATTTTTTGGTCGTATTTTTTTTCAAGCGCCTCTTTTAATAGCCAATCAGCTAGGTGGGGATTTTTTGACAGAAGAGGACCATGAAAATACGAACCGATAGCATTTTTGTAAATTGCACCTTCATAACTGTCTTCTCCGTTATTTCCGAATCCATTTTGTATTCGAGCAAGCGGTTTGATCAATTTTCCTAAACGGGTCCTTCCACCGTGGTTTTCAAAACCGACAATAGTATTTCCTTTCAATTGTTCAGGTTCTAGAAGAGTTGCCACCACGTTTCCAATTAAACGTTTTGCCTGATCTCCGGGATGTTGAGTAGTCAAATCGAATAACCCTAAACCTGGTATCGGATCCCCCTGGTAGGGTTTATAATACTTCCCCACTGCTTGGTAAGCCGCACATACAAACAAAGCTGGCACGCCATCCTCAACCAGCTTTTTAACAACCAACCCTTTATTTTCAAGAAAATCTTTCCCTGCAAGTTTCTGCTGTCTATCCTGGGCACCTCCCATGAAGATGAAATTACATGTTTCAAGTTTCTTTTCCGAAGTCTCAAGTGTTACTTCTGTTACCCTAACCTTTATTCCCCGCCATTCCGAGCGCTTTTTTAAAACCATCACGTTTCCTCGATCACCATAAGTACTCATAAGATCCGGATAGAGCCAAGCGAGGCTAAGCGAATACTTCATAGGATTTTTCTCCCTCCCAAAATTTTCCTACACTCAAGCATGGCGGTATACGTCGGCAGAATATATAAAATCTCAGAATTAACAGATATACCTCTATCTATAGCGGTTTTTAACTCTGGTTCAACAATCATCGCATCAATCATGTTTGCGTATTTTAATCTGACGGCTAAATCATACATCCGATCTCCTGTGACGATAAGTGTAATTGTATTAGACAGCATTTCGAAATCCACATCCCAAATCCAGGATATATCTCTTCCATCAGGAATTCGATTATTAAGCGCAAGTACTATCGTTTTCGGACCTAGATCAATAACGGTTCTCAGTGATGCGTTAAATCCAGCTGGGTTTTTTGATAAAAACACCCTTATCTTTTTGCCTTGAATCATAAATTCTTCTTGCCTACCAAATGCGGGTTTAAAATGATCCAAAGCCTCTCGAATCAGCTGGTTTTGGAACCCGAGTTTTTTAAGCGTGACTACTGCGCCTAAAGTGTTGTAAATATTATATAGTCCTGGCAGTGGCGATAACCATTTTGACAGCGTGGGAGTTGGCCTTTTCTCACCACACTGCGAGCAATACCAATGTCCAAGATGTGAATAAAAGATACCTTTGTAAGAGAGTCGGTTGCCGCAGTTTTTGCAAAAAATTGAATCAGTTGCGTGCTCCCGTACTTTGACATAGCGATTAGTATCCGAAATTCCGAAATAAGCTTTGGGGGAAGAAAGCTTATTCGCAATGTGAGCTACTAGCGGATCATCCCCATTTGCTACTATGAGAGTATTGTCCACATTTTCACTGAGTGCCTGTTGCCATTTGTCAGCAATGGTATCAATTTCTCCATATCGGTCAAGTTGATCACGGAAAAGGTTTAAAAGCACAATCGCTGTAGGCTTTAGATACGTGAGCACTTTTGGGAGTGAATTCTCATCTACTTCAAAAACTCCCCAATCAGCCTCCACTGTTCCCAACCAGTTTGCATCTTCCACAAATGCTGAAACAACGCCATTCAATAAATTGGCGCCACTCCCATTGTGAATCACCTTATGTCCTGCGTGTTCAAGTATGTTATTGATCATGAGAGTGGTCGTCGTTTTGCCATTGGTGCCCACCACCAGAATGATGCCTTTTTTTATTGAACTGCCCAGGTGTCTAAGAGCATCTGGAGTCAATTTCAATACAATTTCACCCGGCCACGTGCCTCCTGCTCCCAGGTTGAGGTTTTTGGTAAGAGTCTGTACTCCTTTGGCAGTGATTATCGCTGGAACAAGCGGAAACGCCATATTTTCCTTCCATTATCTTACTAATACTCCCAAAAAACAAATTAGAACTTGAAGCCTAAAAGCTCCGAATTCCTGATACAATTTGTCATCCTGGATCACTTGCCACTATAACCGGGCGCTATGAATCGGAAAAAGCTAGATCTCTTTTGCTATTAAATAAAAATAACTTATAATCTCGAAGTTATGGTTGAAGTACTTACAAGGAAAGTAGTTGAAACAAATGACAATGAATTTTACGTAGATTTAGTCGAACAACTTGGATTTTGGGGTATAGTTTATCAACCAGACGACAGAATTTCGCCTCAAAATGTAGGAAATAGCAGAAGTATCAAAGAGATTGTTAAAAGTGGTATTTTAACCATGGCGGCAGCTCCATTTGGTGAACCATTCAGCGATATGATCGACCCATTTGAGTTAAGTACGGATTCACCTTTCCATGATCTGATCACATTTCCCCCCGTCATACGGATGTTCGGTGTTGGACAATTGGGCATACAGCGAATACTTCCGTTTCCAAATTTTACCTCTCGTGGGCAACATGTTGTCCAGGTCGGACTCGAAGCTTTAAAAATGGCTATTAAACACAAACTTCCCAGAAAAGACCAACTCATGGCTTTTGTTGGTGGAGTCATGCATGACCTACATCCGGCATTTGGTGAGGCTGGAAAAATAGCGATGGGTGTATCCGAACCAGACTTGATCGAATACTATTTTGAGGATAGATATAAGTCATTTTGGCAGAATTGGTTACTGCGAATCCGATCCGATTTTGCAGTCGATATAAGTTTTGAGGAATTACGCTCTTACATCACTGGTGTTATAACCAGACAAAACAAGACACTTCCAGGAAAACTCGGTCACGGCCCTAACAAATCTGAACTTGACTTGGACTTTTGGGTTTATACTGTCATAGACGCCAATATCTATCCAATTCTTTTATTATCAACAGATCAATCATTGATTGATATTGAATTAGATGACCCCGATTTTATTAGAAGGATGGAGAGATTAAAAAAGATGCTAACTATCTTTTCTGATTTAGAAGATTATCATGCATCCGATCGAATCTTTATGTCACTGCGTGAATTAGATATCAGACCTCATATAACTATGATTGACGGTCAACTTGTGGTTACTGATCATATTTGCTTAGAGAAGTTATTTAGACTAAGTGCAGTCTTATTTACAGATTATTATCTAAATCCTAATGTCCTTGGACCTGAAATCATGTTTGCTACGATAATCAACCAGAATCCAAATATGTATCCAACTCTTCATGATTTTGTTGAACTGAATGATCAGGAATTTTTTGAGCGGATACAACATACTCAACTTGCAGAATGGATTGTGCAATCTGACAGACATCGTGGATGGCGATATGTTGATGCCGACCATCTGCAACGTTATCGGCCGGGTGAATACCTAATTGTGGAAAGTCGTCTTCCGCAAATTAACTTAAGATTATCAACCAGAGTTATGAATGAAAGAGGACAAATTGCGCCCTGGCTTCAGATGTACTATGAAAGGGCTTCATTTCTTCGACATATCGAATCTCTTAGCGGAGAACCAATATTTCTAGTTTGGAAAAAATAAAGCTACTCGCATTCACTCATATGAGGGTATCACCGGCCTGATTTCAAGCGGTTCAGGCATAACGCTTCTCACATACTCCTTAATCTCTTTATCCGTTCTTCAATCGGCGGGTGGGTATTGAAAAGTCCGGCAAACCAACTGCCAAAATCCTTACCTTTGAAGGGGTTGGTGATATAAAGATGTGCTGTTGCATCATTGGCTGCTTCCAAAACTTCCCGGTCACCAGCAAGTTTTTTAAGTGCATTCGCCAAACCGTCTGGGTAGCGCGTCAGCATTGCCCCCGATGCATCCGCCAAATACTCCCGCTGTCGGGAAATGGCAAGTTTAATGATAGTTGCCAAAAAAGGTGCCAGAACTGCCATAATGATACCGAGGAAAATAATAATCCCTCCTCCTCGATTACCCCTTTCATCACGACTCCGTCCTCCCCACCAAAGACTTCGCAAAAACCAATCGGTTAAATATACTAGTGTTCCAACTAGAACTGTCACAATAAGCATAAGTCGAATATCATAATTTTTGATGTGAGACAATTCATGAGCGATCACTCCCTCAAGTTCACGACGGTCTAATTGGTCAATAATTCCCCGTGTGGCTACCACCACCGCATGCTGTGGATCCCGACCTGTCGCAAATGCGTTCATTGCCGTATCGTCGATCACGTAGAGTTTCGGTTTGGGGATGCCTGCCGCAATCGCCAAATTTTCAGTCACTGTAAAAAGATTAAAATCTTTCTTTCTATCTGCCTGCCTGGCTCCAGACATGGCAATTACTAATTTATCACCAAAAAAATAACTTCCTAAACTCATGATAAAAGTGAGTAACATTGCGGCTATCGCATAAAAAGCACCGCTTCCATCTCCCCATACTTCACCCATGAGCCAGGCGACGAGCGCAAAAAATGCCACAAATCCGACCATAAGAAGAAATGTTTTAGTCTTATTGCTTTCAATTTGGGAATATATGTTCATACGACACCCTGTTTACATATGCCGTGTAACAGGTATTTAAGCTCTTTTCCAAATTCTTATTCAAATTTTACGTCCACTTTTTTACGCTCCTCTTCTATCGCTTCATAAAATTCCTCAGGCACATACCTCATTGAATTAGCCAGTATCGAATTCGGAAATAGCGCTATTTTTGTATTGTATTCCATGACGACACTGTTATAAAACTGCCGCGAATATGCTATTTTGTCCTCGGTATCGGAAAGTTCCTTTTGAAGCTCACGGAAATTATCCGACGCTCTAAGATTCGGGTAATTTTCCGCCACAGCAAACAGTGATTTCAATGCGCCAGAAAGCATATTATCTGCAGCAGCTTTTTCCCCCGGTGTATGAGCTCCCATAAGCGTTGCACGAGCTTTAGTGACGTTTTCAAAAACGCTTTTTTCATGCTTAGCATATCCTTTCACCGTTTCGACCAGATTCGGTATAAGATCAGCTCGCCGCTTAAGTTGTACGTCAATTCCGCTCATTGCCTCCTTAATCCTGACTTTGAGAGTAACAAGCGAGTTGTATAAACTCCACAGAAAAAGTAGCCCCAAAACAAATACTGCCAGTAATATCCACACGATCATACTTCACCTCCTTAATATAATTTTTATGGTTTGAGTACCCAATCAGCGAATTTATTATACTCTAAAGTGTTTAAAATATCATCACGAGTCGCCCATCCCCGACGAGCCACGCCAACACCATACGTTATAAGTCTCATTTGGTCTTTAAAGTGAGCGTCGGTGTTTATCACCAATTTGACGCCTGATTTGACAGCATCATGCACTTGTCTGTCGGGTAGATCAAGCCGTTCAGGCCATGAATTGATTTCCAGAGCTTTATTGTGAGAATTACAAAATGAGAAAATCTTGTCCCAATCGGCGTCATAACTTTCCCGCGATCCAAGTAACCTTCCAGTGGGGTGTCCAAGAATTTTGGCCTTGGGGTGGGAAAGGCCAGATAATATTCGATTAGTTATTTGTTCCCGTCCTAAATTAAAACTTGAGTGAACGGAGACGATGAAAGCATCTAAATATTCAGTTGCAGCATCAGGAATCGAAAGATTTCCTTTTACATCAATATCTATTTCCAACATGGTGAATAAATGTACTTGCTTGTCGGCAGACAGGCTCGATTGAACACGTTTTTTCCATGAGGAATATATTTGCTCAATATTATTTTTACGTCTCTTTAATATACTTATGATTTGGTTATCAGTATGATTAGATGCGCTTGGGTTATGATCGGAAATGCCTATATATTCGTATCCCAGCGTTACCGCTGTATCAAGAAGTTCCTGAAGTGAAGAAACACCTAAGTCGTGCGATGGTTCCAAGTTATAATTTGAGTGAATATGGAGATCCCCACGTATTTGACTCTGATCTACCACAACTGGCAGCTGGCGGTTCAGTGAGGCTTCAATCTCGCCAGCGTCTTCCCGCATCTCAGGTGGTATAAAATCAAGACCTAAATCGTGATAGAAAGTTTTTTCATCACGATAATGCTTTAATTTTTTACTCTTGAGATTTTTGATTCCATACTCACTCAGGGACAGCCCTTTTTTCAGAGCGTATTCCCGTAGATGGATATTATGGTGTTTACTACCGGTAAAATATTGAAGCATAGCACCAAATTGATCAGGTTTAGCTACCCGCAGATCTACTTGTCTACCAATGGTAAGCAGTACTGACGCGCCTTTTGGTCCTCGATCAATTACCTTGCGGGCATTTGGGTAACGAACAAAATGCTCAATCACTTTCTCAGGTGCGTTGGTTGCTGCTGCCAAATCAATATCACCAATTGTGGCGACTTTTCTTCTTAAGCTTCCGAGAGCCTCAATTTGGGATACTTCTTTAATTTCTTTAAGGTACACAATCAGTTCTTGTGCAAGCGTATCGGCGTAAGGAAGTGCCATCCGATTTTCCTTTATTTGGCCCCTCCGATACGCTCCAATAGCCTGGAGGACCTCCTGTTGGGATTTCTCTCCCCACCGATCAAGAAGTGCTATTTTACCCTCTTTGGCTATCTTTTCTAATTTTTCAATCGCCGTATTCGGACTCGTGATATTAAATTCTTTTGTCAACTGATAGGCACGTTTAGGCCCAAGCCCCGGAACGAATAAAAGTTCAAACAAAGCAGGCGAAAGACCTTTAAAAACAGATTCAAAATGTCTCACTTTACCTGTTCGAAAAAGTTCGTCTATGTACTCGCCGAGTGTTTTACCAATTCCGGGAATTTCCTCAAGTTTGCCTTCTTCCCACAGGTCTTTAACTTCACTTGTCAAATGCTCAATCGAATCTGCGGCTTTCTCATAAGCTATGATTCGGAATCGATTTTCTCCTTTGATCGTCAAAGCAGCCGCCACGTTACGGAGAAGCTGCGCCAATTCTTGGTTGCTCATAGTATTATTATATCAAGTTATTGAGACAGAACTCAAAAATACTTATTGTGAGTAATAAACTATATAGTTAACTATAAGACATTTTTGTATGCAAAATAGCATGATTACTATATCTAAAATGGAAATATTTGAAGAGAAAGGTAGTGATTTTTCATTGACGCTTCAATATCCAGATGGTATCATAGTAAATACTACCCAAATTGGTAGTTGACATTTTCCAGATTATTTATATATGATGGGCTCGTGGTGTAGAGGCCTAACACGCGTCCCTGTCAAGGACGAGATCGGCGGTTCGAATCCGCTCGAGCCCGCTCACAGGTCAAAGAAATTACCGTCTTATAGCCTATATCTGCCCTAAGAACATAACTTATCTGCTTAGAAAGGAGGGAAGATTATGGCTAAGCAAAAAGAATCGAAACTTGTTCCAAGTGAACCAGAAACAGAGGATATCTCCGAATCATACATTTCTATAGGGTTAGGTTTATTAGTAGTAGTGGTAGTAGGTATACTTTTGTATAATTATTTTACACAAAAAAGATCAACACCTGCTGAAGTTCAGCCGTCGGAAAGTGTTAAAGCATCTGAGGAAGCGACAAATGTCGCCAAACCAGGAAGCACTTATACTGTTCAGGAAGGAGATACGCTTTGGAGCATATCTGAAAAATCATACAACACAGGATTTAATTGGACACTGATTGCCGAGGCGAACAAACTGAGTGAAAATGCCAGACTTGAAAAGGGCCAACAACTCGTAATACCACCTGCACCAACAGTTGTTTCTTCAAGTCCTGTGGCACTCGCGTCACCAGAAATTCAACCAACGCCGACAGTCAGTGTAGTACTACCATCGGCTTCACCACAACCTACTTCTCCTGCAACGATAACCGGTACAGAATATACCGTCGTAAAGGGGGATACATTGTGGCATATAGCTTGTCGGGCGTATGGTGATTGTTATTCGTGGACGAAAATAGCAAAATCTAATAATTTAAACAACCCAGATCTGATACATCCAGGTAATAATTTAACATTACCGAGATAATTGACAACCAGGAAAAAAATTCAGCGAACAGATTTGTATGGTGTTTCCACTATACAGTAAGTCGTGAGAGTCTTTTCCTGGTTTTTAATGTATAATTTATATGCTTGCACGCCGAAGCTTCAGCGAAGGTATGCGGCGGTAGTTCAGTGGTAGAATATCTCCTTCCCAAGGAGAAGGTCGCCGGTCCAAATCCGGTCCGCCGCTCAAATAGTTCAGTGGTAGAATGCCCCCAGGGTTAAATTCTACAGCCGTTACAATAACCCTCCTAATTTTGCAAATGTAATATTTTTAATAAATTTACCACAATACACGGCAACTAGAAATTTTAACACAGAGAAATGTAGTATTCCTGAAGCAATACCCACAATATCAAATAATGGATTAGGTATCGCGGCCAATATGAAAACTGGTAATAGACCATAATGGTGCATAAGATTTTTTAACCTCTGATATTGATTGTCATTTTCGATCAACAAGTGCCTCCCAGATCTGCCTAATGTATACCCGATCATTTCACCCAGAGTTTCTCCTAGAGCGCTCACTACTCCCAATATCAGGGGATTAAGAAAGCTTCCGCTTGCCACGACAAGTAAAGCTCCCGGTATGGGAAATAATATTGTGGCGGAAGACAAAAACATCGCCACAAAAATACCGATATATCCAAATTTTGTAAATTGACTAATTTGACCTCGAAAAAGATAGATCATAATTGAAAAAGTTAGTGTAATGATAAAAATTAGTAATTTAATGCGTTTTTTCGAAATATGTGACATAAAGTTATAATAGTGAGAATTGTTAAGATTTACAAATTCTGAAGTTCATAATTCAATAGATTACTAGCAAAAAAATCTGATATAATCAGCCTTGTAATCTATTTGTAAGCCGACTTAGCTCAGTTGGTAGAGCGACGCTTTCGTAAAGCGTAGGTCGTCGGTTCGATCCCGACAGTCGGCTCCCATCCCCGAGTTGGCGGAGCGGCGCAAAGCGCCGCCCAGGGAATAATCGCGTCTCCTCGGGTTTTTTTGTCGGAAAGGATAAGGTTCGAGCCGAAGATTTTTTTAGACCAACACCCTTTTCGCATTTAAGTTTTCTCCCCTTGCGATATTAGCCGCGTCAACGGCTTCATTTATCCATTCTCGCATCGGTTCGAGACAATCTATGTCAAGAACCAATTCGCTATAGGTTTCTCAGATTATCTTATCCGCGATATTTTTCACTGCTTCTTAATAATCCGTAAACAATACAGGCAATCCTTTTCATCAGACAACAGATGGCATGCTTTTTTGTTTTTCCCTCAGCAGTCTTTTTGCCAAAGTAGTCTTTGGCTTTGGTATTGCAACGTAGCTGGGTTAAGGCAATAGCATAGATAGCGGTATTTAGCTGTCTATTGCCTGGGCTGTACCCCGTATATTAAGAACATATTCTAAGATAGACTAACATGTAAGACTGGAGGAATATGTTCAAACGGATACCTTGGGAAACTAAAAATGAGATCGCTGAGAAAGTTAAAAACGGGATGACGGTTAATGAAGCAGCCAAACAATACGCAGTCTCAACAAAAACAATCTATGCCTGGATGTCAAACCAGACAAGACCTGAAGTATCGATTCTTGAATACAACAGGTTTAAAACGGAATCCGCAGACTTGAGCAGATTTGAAACTCTGGGTGAATTTATTGAATATATCTGCAGCTACTTAAACTATTACAACAACGATAGAATTCAGATAAAGCTGAAAATGTCGCCTGTTCAGTTTAAGCTAAAATTCGCAGAAAGTGTTCTTGAAAAAAGGAGTACTTGACAGTCTGTTTAGCGCAGCGGATTTACGCTATAGATATAACGTACAATAGTTACTTTTTGCGTGAGGAAGTAAAAAGTCACAATGTGAATAAGCAGACCATTGAGAATAAGTCCAAACGTTTGGGAGAGCATGGAAGTTAAACTTGTTGACACAAAGCCGAGTGTCGTGACTATATATTTACTGGCTTCATACTCAAAGTGTTGCGCAGAAATTCCCCATCGATTCAAATAGCCGTAGATTGCTTGCGTCAGTTCATTTTTCGATCCAGCATTAGCCTGTATAAAGGCTAACAGATCACTTATCTCGTTTATAAGAAGCGAGATAATCATTGAAAGTGGCATGGATACAACGAGAATAAATATAACGATCGCAAGGATAGAAGAGACTGCCTTGGGCAAACGGAATCTTTGGTGAAAATAGACAAATAATGGGTTTAAAAAAACGCCTAAGATGAAAGCAGTAAGAAATATGAAGAGAAACGGCTGGAGTATACGAAAAAGGAGAAACAATAGTCCAAGGACAACAGCAAGAGTGGTGCCCACAATGAGTACTGATCGCATAGAAGAGGATAACTCTGCTTTCATTTCTTCTCCTCCACAATTTCTCCCTCCACGACCTGGCTTTTATCAAAACCAGATGAGTGAGTTTTTCTTTTGGGCACATGTTGATTTCTTGCGACTTTCCTTAATAGATAAAAAAGCGCCAGCGGCGCTATAGATACCAGTATCTTTCTGATTAGGGCAAATGCGATCATTCTTCCTCCTAATATGCCATAAACAGAGATGGCAAAAAGCTGAGCAACACCAATGTGATGATAATGATAGTTAGCCACTTTTTTACGTTCATGGTCGTAGTTTATTCAGAATTTCTCCCAGTTTTTTAATTTCTTCTCCGTATCTTCCCCAATCTCCCTCCTTTTGGGCACGGATAGCGGCATCGTACGTCTCCGCAGCCTGTTTGTTGAGATTCTCGCCACTCGTGTCGGGCGGTAGTACTGAAGGAACAGTTACTCCTCCCGGTTTGGCTGGTTGATCGATACCCGTGCCAAAGAGTTTGGACAGTCCCTGCTCCAACGTCTCTTCCATAACTATCTTATTTTCGTAGGCGACAATGACCCGCTTGAGTTCGGGGATTTTACCGGTATCTGCCTTGAGATAGAGCGGCCGAACATAGAGAAGCGATTCTTCAATTGGGATAGCCAGAAGGGACCCTTGGATGACGGCAGAACCACGCTGATCCCATAAAGAGATCTGTCGACTGACTTCCGCGTCCTGGTTGATCCGGCCAATGACTTGTTTCGGCCCGAACACCAGTTTGTCCTTGGGGAAGCGGTAGACAACCAGTTTGCCGTATTGCTCGTTGTCATTTCTAGCAACCATCCAGGCGGAAAGATTGTCTTTGGCCCGTGGAGCAAACGGCAGCATAAGGATATATTCCTCTTTCTTCTCGCTTGGGAGCTTCATTATCATGTGGCGTGGTGTCATTGCGGGAACCATGCCGTCAGCCTGCTGCTCTCCTTCTTGGGCGATGGCTGGTATTTCCCACAGGTCTTCTTTGTTGTAAAAGATCTGCGGATCATCCATATGATATGTGGTGTAAACTGCTGTTTGCATTGTAAAAATGTCTTCTGGATAGCGCAAATGAGGAACAAGGCTCTTGGGCATGTCCGAAAGCTGGCGGAAGATGTTGGGAAATATTTTGGTGTAG
>CAYPMW010000013.1:0-12189 GCA_964412165.1 uncultured Gammaproteobacteria bacterium
TGAATCTTGTGTCCAATAAATTTAGGCATCCTTGGCTGAAACCGGGAAAGCCATGGAAAGAGCTTCAAAAGTTGAAAGCCTAGAATGATCATTACCGCGCTTGCAGCTACCATAACCATGCCATTGACTTGGGGGGACAGCGTAAGTACTGAACCCAACGCTCCTACCACCCCACCAAGCACGGTATATGAGACAACTCGGCCAATATTAAAATAAAGTGTAGGTTTAAATTTCTGCCACCCATCAAGCTGTGGATTCTGTTCATTGTACTTGGCTGCAACTGCCATGAGCAAACCACCAGTAACAGCCAGGCAGGTAGACATGGCCGCAACTAGGCCTATCAAAAAAACAAAGCCATAGCTCATGTTGTCAGAAATACCAAGCTTTGGCACTAATCCAAACTGTTTAAATACGAGATAAAGGGCAACGACTATAAGAAATATGGCACCAATTTGGAGATAGTCTTTAGAGGTATTAACATGGCCACCGCTACTATTTACTATTCCCTGGTCAGTAGCAGAAGCGATGCTATAGCCATTATCAACAATACTATTTTCTAAGGCATTAAGATTTGGATCGCGCGAATAGTAAAGGGTAGCAATTCCATCAGCGTGGTTCACGTTTACTTTTTCTACCCCTGCGACTTTCATGAACTTGCGTTCAATTAACACTTCGCAACTGGCACAGTGCATGCCGTTGATTTTTATATTCATTTTTTTGAGGTTTTGATTATTGTTCATAGGTTATTTTAGTGCTGTATCGATATACGTTTTGACCTGATCATAAGGTAGAGCGCCAGGAATAAGTTTGGTTTCACCCTTAGCGTCAATAACGATGGTACCTGGTGTTCCGGTTACGCCTTCCTCGGTTCCTTGCGCCATTTGATCTTTTACTTTATTGGCCATTTCATCGGAGTCTAAACACTGCTTAAATGATGCTTCGCTAAGTCCCAATTCTTTAGCAAGTGGCACCAGCTTATCCAATGCAAATCCGGTACCGTTTGAGGTGGTCCGTTCAAAAATAGCATCGATATATTTCCAGAAGGCATCATTACCACCAAGTTTTCCCGCACATTCAGCAGCTTCTGCTTCTTTTTGAGCATTAGCATGAAAAGAAAGTGGAAAGTGGCGATATATCCACTTTACCCTATCGCCATATTCTTTTATGACTTGTTGCATAGTTGGATGGAAGCTTTTACAAAATGGACATTCAAGGTCTGAATATTCAACAAGTACCACCTTCGCATTTTTATTGCCTCGGTAGTAGTCTTTATCAGTGACTTCTGGTTTCTTGGTTGCCTGTTGCGGTTGAGGTTGTCCACCGGCTGGTGGATTCACAGGCTGATTACCACCATCAGCTACTTGCTGATTTGTTGTACCCGCAACTGCACCACCTTTTTCAAGATATTGTACTTTTGTATACAGTGAACCAATAAAAAAGGAAGAAACGATTAACAAAATAACAAGAACAGACGTAATATTGAATGTTTTGGGTAACTGTGAAACTGGAGAATACGTTGTTGTGTTTGGCATAATAACTTTAAATACTATCTACTACAAATTGTAGTAACTAAGATTCTGAATGTCAATATATCAATCAGTATCAGTTATTCAACCGAGGGAAACGCTGGAGTCATCGGACTGTTAGGATAGGATGCATTTGGAGTTTTAGACCGAGGAACGACTGTTCTATTTTCTTTACACCAGGATGCACAGACATCATTTTGGAGACATACCATCATGACGTCAGAATTCTCTTCATGCATTTCTATTGCCTGGACTGGAACACTTACTAAAACTACAAAAACTACGATCGACAGAACACTAAGCACGACATTGAGAAAGCTAAATTTTATAAAGCGGGCGTTTTTCTTTGTTAAGGTTTGAATTCGAACCTCAAGTGTCTCATGATCAGCCAGAGCCGGTGCAAACGTATATTGCTCAACTGGTTCAACCAAAAGAAGTTTTTTGAGAACAGAAACAAGTGATCTAGAGCTTCCCAGACTATGACTTGCTTCATGGTCTGCTTCCAGTTCGCGTTCAATCTGGTAATTGTGGATAAGATCAGTAAGGAGCGGAAAGAATGGGAAAAGAGATCGCATTATCTCTGCTAAAAGCAAGATAAAAGAATCTTTATGTTCTAAATGATACTTCTCATGCAGTAAGACGGCTTCGAGTTCTTGATGGGTAATCATTGAAAAAAGAGCTGTTGAAATATAAATTTCTGGATGCCTTACTCCATGACAAAAGGCAAATGGTTTGTTATTGCTTACTAGGGAAGCTCTACCCCGTAAGCCCAATGTACCTACTAACTGGTCAAATACTTCATCCGCCTGCATTTGTGCATGAAGTTTCCCCCTAAAGGACACTACTTTGACATATGACAACATGAGTTTGGTAATGGCATATCCAACGAGAAGAAGGAGCAAGCTCATTAAAAAAGTGCCTGTGCCACCGGGAATCTGCATCGAAAATGAGCGGAGCGCTGACTGACAATAATATACAGTATGTTGCAAGAGGATCGGTAAGAATTTTTGAGAAGCGATAAAAAGCCCTGTCCCCAACAGGACAAATAAACTGGCAAATGCCAGAAAGTACCTACTTGGTTTTATCATATTTTTCAAGAAGATCCAGCAAATACTCCCTCTTCTTCTTTGGGAGTTTATCAATTGACTGTGCAAACGAAGCAAGACCCACATCACCAAAAGAATTGAAGAACTTACTAATAAATGATTGGGCTAAGTTTTTGCTATATCTTTCTTTAGAAAGTTTTGGAGAATAAATATAAGCAATACCTTCTCCCTTTCTTATTACCAAGTCCTTTTGATAAAGTCTTTGAAGTATAGTAGCAATAGTGGTATAGGCGAGCTGCTTGTTTTTATTGACTCTCTCAAGTATATCCCTTACCGAGCATTCATCCAGTTCCCAAACAATATTCATGACCTCTTGTTCCAACTCACTTAATTGTCTTGTGTTCATATCTACTACATAGTGTAGGAGTAATTATAATAAAATGCAAGTTTGTATTTTTATAGAGTCTTTTTCTTAGCAATTATTAAATCCATTTCTTCTGTAATTTCTCTCAGTCAAACCAATGAGCAAAAAAATAATCAGCAGCTATATTAAGCATAAATCCCAATTTTACTCTATGAGATTCATTGCTCGTGTAGCACTGACACATCGCCCATTAAAGTGTTTTTCTTCCATGTTTAATGTGAATGGTGATTCTCCAAATATTTCTGCTTCGCTTATTTTATCCCCAATATAATCTGAATCTGGATAAATGGCGTGCATTTCAGCTGCTCTCCGGCATATTTTTAACACCGCCCACTCAATACCTCTATCCTTCTGGTAGTCCATATAGAAATACATACCTGCTATTACAGCAACTAATATCAAGGTCAATAGTGATTGTGAATCTTTACTCATGTCTAAATATTTGCATTCTGCTGAGAAGGTGGTGTATCACCCAATATACTGGACCCCAGAAACTGCACAGTCACCTTAGACTAAGTTAAAATGAAGAAATGGATCAAAAAATACGCAGAGTGCATCCACCTGTATTTAAGGTAAAAGTAGCAATTGATGCACTAATGGAACAAAAAACAATTGCTCAACTATCAAGTTTTTATGGGATACACGAAACTCAAATAACCAAATGGAAGAAGCAGGCACTGGAAATTTTAGCACAGGGATTTTCAAGTAAACGGGAGCGGAAAGAAAAAGATGACAAAGAGTTAATCCAAGAGCTCTACCGACAAATTGGTAGACTCAAAGTCGAAGTGGATTTTCTTAAAAAAAAGATGGGCATATTTGACGAGTGAGCACAAGGTAAGCCCTAAGGAAATTGTTTCGCACATTAACAAAACAGGAAGCATCAGTCACATAATTACCAAACACCGGCTGAAATCTATTTTGAAAGGAGGAATAATTTAGTCTAAAAATCAGCCGTTTACTGTATTGACAAAGGGGTCCACCTTACAATGGGCAAGAGAAATCAAAACATTAATTCAAATTGAACCGGTTGAATATATAGTGCTGCCTCATGACTGTTTCTCAAAACTAGGCGGAAGAGATTCCATTGCTGATGTGTTTCAACGAGAACGCGGTATTCCTATAAGACCCGGAAGAACATTACAAAAGGATGCACGGAAAAATAGGCTTGCAATCACACATCAATATTTAAGTATGGCAACTGATGGTAAACTATACCTACAGGTTTATGTTAATTGTAAGAACACAATTAGAACACTTCCGGAACTTGTTTATTCAACTACCATCCCCGAAGATGTGGATACAGACGGTGAAGATCATACTTACGATGCTTTATCGATTGGTCTCATGTCCAGAGTCGAGGTTTCCTTAGCATCAGGCCCAGTAAAAGTACAAGAGAAAGAGAAAGTTGATAGACAACATTTCCCTGTTGATGAAAATGGTGAAATCATTGGCTTTGATCTGGATAAGTTTAAAGAGGCACTGAAATACCCACAAAATAAGAATTGGGAGTACATTTAATATGTCCGAACGTATTATCAGATGGTGGGCCAATTAAGAATAAAAGATATTAAAATGTATGTTTAGGCCGTAGTGACAAGCTAATTATAAAGGGCGAGCTGTTGACCAATTTTTTTATTCATACTTTAGTTTTATCAGTTTCAAAGCAAAATGTTTATCATTTGTTCATAGAATAAATTTTGATCTTTAACTAATTTATATTTTGGGGTATTTTTTGAATCTGCTGCTCAATTACTTCTTCTGATTCGATGCCAAATGTAACGAGTAGTTTATCTCCTTCTTTGATTTCCAAATTAAGCGCATTGTTATTTTTTTCTCCGTTAAGATAAAACTGTAATGTTCCACCATTGCCATTGCAGTATGTTTCTTTTGTTCCAGTGGTAAGACATTCAGAAGTTAATTTAAAAGGGAGGGTTACAAAAAAATCATTCCAAGTTGTACCTGCCTTTTTAATCTGAACTATATTGGGGTTGCTCGCCTCAATATAAACATTCTGAGAAAGATTGTGATACATCGCAGCGGTAAAAATTCTAAAGGTACCATTGGTAAAAATAGCGAAAGATGCCTTTTTATCGACTTTTTGTGTAAGAGGTGATGACTCAGTGCCCTCGCTAAGAGACACTTGCTGGTTAGTAATGTCACCTGAATTCTTATAAGAATTAGAGAAAATAAAATAACCACCAAAGAGTAATATAATTATTATTAAGGATATAGGAATAATTTTATTCATATAAATACAACTAACATACCCTGTTTTTATTGTAACAGGATATGTTAAAAGTTATATGCAAACTTTTACATTGGCAGAGGCATCGATTCATGGACTTCAATCTCGCATGCACCAGGCATGTTCAAATGTGGGTGTCCTTTAAGCATCTCTAAAGCGTCCTCCATAGATTCTGCTTGTAAAATAGAATAGCCAACGACATTTTTGTCACTTTTTGATGTACCTGACTTAGTAAGCTTTTGACCATTACCAAGTGGTGTTCCAAGGTCAACCATTCCATCTCCACATTTTTTTGCCCATTCCATCCATGCATCCATAACACCTTTCATTTCGGTAGAATCACCCTGCATATTTTGATCAGCCGATACTGGTGCGTGATAAATAACAATAAATTTTTTCATTCTTTCACCTCCTCCGCTTAAATTCATTTAATACTTGAGCTTGATTATCTCTTATGTGAATTTCTGGTCTTTTAGATTTAACCTTATCTATAGCCTCATTTACCTCCATGCCTTGATAAATAAAATATGCAGCTAGAAGTGTTGGAGATCTACCATGTCCGTTTTTACAATGAATATAAATTTTCATTTGATTTTTAACTAAACTATCAATTGCAGCTACACCAGTATCAAACTGTTGCTGTGTAGGCGCCAGGTGATCCTTCACAGGTAACCAAAGATACGTATCTACGCCTGAAGTTTGTTCCTGTCTTTCCTCCTCAAGGTCAATATCAGCTTTTATTCCCAAATCTAGCAGGACTTTAACGTGAGAAATGGCATTACAACAAAGGTTAGTTCCAAGATAGATTAAATCTGTTATTTGATTAAATTGAAATAACTGATGCTTATTATTCATGCTTAATATCGGAAATCTTCTTTAAAACCAGTTTTTCCAATTCATCTAAATTTTTCGCTTGATTTATTTCCTGTGTTGATATTAATTCTAACAAATTGTCATTTTGCGAAATAAAGATTATGGGTAGAGCAATATTTTGTCTATTAGGGTATTGTTTGAAAAATTCATCTTTATGTAAGAACTCAGATTTTATAGGTAACGAGTTTACAAAATCCTTCCAATCATTTTTCATATCTACTCCTGAATAAGTTAATCCACATAAATTGCATTGGTAGGTTTTTGGTGAGAGTGTTTTGTGAATTAAACCACCTACTTGGTTAAATAGTGATGAATCAGCATTATAAACAAAGATCAACTTTTTGCTTTGGTTCATATAAGTTTCTTTTCACCCGCTTTAATAGAAACAGGTAAGATATTTTCTTCTGGGGTTATGGGACAATCCCATTGGTCATTATAAGAACTGTAGGGATTGTAAGCGTAGTTAAAATCTATAACTAATTTATAACCGCTTTTGGGAATTTGCAGCATCCTGCCGTTTTCATAAGTTTCTTTACCAGTAGTCTGGTCCCTAAACAGTAAGTAATATTGGAATTGTTCTTGTTCGGGGTCTTCAAAGACAATTGCTTCTATTTCTTCTCCTTCGACTGTAAAGGTAATTTTTCCAGCTCTTAGATAAACTTGCTCCTCTCCACCTGTGGTTTTAATAATTACCTCTTTGCCTACATCGGGAATGTTTTTATCGAGCGTTAATTCGAAACTTAAATTTGGGTTAGCAGGAAAATAATTAAGCCCTTTAAAATCCCTCTTTTGGTCTTCGGTTAAAGGAGACTCTTTATCGCTTTTCCAAGCCTCATTCTTTTGTCCTCTAAATTGTAAAAGTTTCTTTTCGTCGTACATAATTATTTTTGTTATCCAATATCAATAAATGCTCTTTGTAACCACTCGGGTAAAGCCGGATGGATATAAACAGAGTTTGTAATTGCGCTAACTGTTCCGTTTGCTTTCATGGCCACAATTGCTTCATGAATTAAAACTGAAGCCTGCGGTCCAACAATGTGAACTCCTAAAATTTTCTCTCCTGTTTCATCTATTAAAACTTTTGCTAACCCGTTTTCCTGCAAAGCTCCGCCCATAGCCGTATCTTTAAGTTCCGCTTTTCCAACTTTATATTTAATCCCGTCTTTTTTAAGTTCCTGCTCGGTTTTCCCAACACCACCAACTTGAGGAGATGAGAAAACTGCATGGCCTATTGCAAAGAGGTCAAAGGGGACTTTATGTTCAGTAAAGGCGTTCCGAATGGAAAATCCTACCTGATCATTGGCAGTATGCCTAAAAGGTAAAATTCCTATAATATCTCCAAACGCCCAAATACCTTTTATATTAGTCTCAAGATATTCATTAACCTTGATATAACCCTTATCATTTGTTTCCACTCCAGTTGCTTTTACATCTAAAATGTCAGTGTTGGAGACTCTTCCTGTAGCAATCAAAAGTTGATCTGCTTCTAATTTTCCTCCATCGTTTTTTAGCTTTATAATGAATTTATTATCCTGATAGGAAACCGCTTCTGCTTCGGTATCAAACAAAATCTTATACTTTTTAGAAAATTCCTTAGTAAACCAATCAGCTATTTCCTCATCCTCGTTGTCGAGCATTCGCTTCCTCCGAACTAAAATAGTAATTTTGGTTCCCAATGCTCCGTAAAAATGCGCTAGTTCTGCTGCAATATAACCACCACCTATAATCACTAAATGTTCTGGTTGTTTCTCGAGTCGCAGTGCTTTGGTGCTATCAAGATAAGGCGTAGTTTCCAGACCAGGAAGAGGTGGGATCGAAGGTCTTGTTCCGCCCACAATAAACACTTTATTACCCTCAATCTGTTCATCTCCAACTTGCATTTGTTTTGGACCAATGAATTTACCCCTTATCTTGTAGAGGGTAGGGTTGCCACTTTCTCTTATAGACTTCTCAATACCAGCGGAGTCTGTATCCACAACTTCTGAAACTCTTTTAACAATTGATGCAAAATCAATACTCTCAATCTTACTCTTAATGCCAAACTTAGCACTTTCTTTAATAGTTTCTGCCACATCGGCACTGTGAATCAACATTTTAGAGGGGATACAACCACGATTAAGACAGGTTCCGCCTAACGGACCCTCCTCTATTAAAGCAACAGACATATTCCTTTCAGCAGCAAATGAAGCTACCTCAAGACCTGCACCTGATCCTACAATTAAAACATCAAATTTTTTCATATTGTCTCTTCCAGTTTATTAGTTAATTGCTATTTTATTAACTACTCATACTATGTTGCTGCTCATGCGCTTCTAAATCTTGTGGAGATTTTGCCTTCATACCGCATTTTGAACAAGATATTTCATGCTCTTGCTGATCCTGATTCGACTGGTTGCTGTGTGCTTGTTTGACGTGTGCTTCTAATTCTTGCTGAGAATTGAATTGACTGCCGCACATTGAACATTTATTTGATTGATTATCCATATTTACTCACCTCCTTTATTATGAACTTTTTTATCTGTTTTGTGACAGATTACACAATCTTCTATATCTACCATCGCCTGTCTAAGTTCTTCGTTTGAAGGCTCAACGAGTATTTTTCCGTTTGGAAATACAATGGTTGGGATAGATTGATACCCACCATTAATTTTTTCTACCTCTTGAGCCGCCTTTGGGTCTTCTCCCAGATTAATATACTCATACTTCACTTTATTTTCATCGAGAAATTGCCTAGACCTCCGACAATCTGGACACCATGGTGCTCCGTAAAATTTAATCTTCATAAATTCAGTCCTCCTTTTTTGGTTCTGGATCTTGCTTCTTTTCATTCTTATGGCTCGCATCAGTACAATACTTATCAGTACATTTTTCAATCATACCCACTGCTTTTCCCATCCGACACATCATGCAATTATCGTGTTTTCCATGTCCCATCATTTTGATCCACCTCCTTTCGCAAGTTGTATTAATTCTACTTTTGTTGGTTCCCGATCGTTAAAGGCAAGAATATTTCGTGTCTTTGAATTAACAAATGTTGGAGTATATATGTATCCCAGTTCATAACCCATTTTCTTATTATTTTCATCAATTTCATTGACATACTCATACCACAAAGCTTCCCCGTCTTGTGCCTCAATATTATGTTTCTCGAATACAAATCCTTCTTTTTCAAGTTCTTCAACGATAGGTCTCACTACTTCACAATGCTCACAGTTGGTCTTCCATAGTTCAATAAGTTTTTTCATAATATTTATTGATATAGTTCTGTATCCGGATGAAACGCGGCCCAGGCAAACCAGAATAACCGAATGGGAATAATTTCCTCTTGAGTTTGTATGTTGATAATTTTAATTTGTCCTGAGTCGGTTTTTTCCAGTCGAATTTTTGTATTTCCAATAGCGTCTTCAATTACAGGTTGTTTATCAAAAACACTTTCGGGATAAGCCTTAGACCTACCGTCGATCTCCACACCGTATACTACCGTTTTTATCTGAAGACTTTTGTTCAGACCCCTTACTCCAAATAGTAATTGATCATCTTGTTCGTACGTACCATAAGGATACTGATCATAATTTCTTGAGTAACCAGTGTCCTTGGAGAGTACTTCACCTTCAAGATTCTCTTTTTTCCACTTAACCCATGTGGTTGTTCCAAGTAAAATTGGCTTCAGTTTTTCATTTCGTCTTGCCGCTGGTCCAACCAATCCTTCACCTGTTATCTGCTGCCAAAGGTTCCCTTCGTATCTGTCATACATAACAAGATCGCTGTCATGTAATTTTCCTGAAACACCAAGCTCTGTAATTACTCCATCAACTTTTCTCTCAAATGCAACAGCTGACCCGCAAAGCGGACAAAATGTAATTGCAATTGGGTCATCTGCAACTGTGTCATTTATGATTTCGTGCCAGTTCATAATACGCTGGGGATAAGCTCGGTTTACACCTTTGTGCGAAATTGTTAAGACAATATCGTTATCCGCAAGCCAAGATGCCTCTTGAACTTTTTCAAACTTTGGGTTTGAAATCGCGGGAATACAATCCTTACCAGAGCATCCATCGACTAAATCTGAAGAATTTATCTTTGAGCCTGTAAAATCCGATTGAAGCGAAACATCTCTAATAACCGTTGAGCCGGGTTTTGCTTTTTCCTGTTTATCTTTTGTTTTAAGTTCGTCAAGCGCATCACCTACAGAAAGTTTATTTTCAAAAGTTGATGCTAGCTGTGTCCAGGACTCTGGTAAGTTCCCAAGCGTCCATGCTTGAAGTTTCTTATCCATGCCTGAGTAAATAAAGATGGCAGTGAGAAGAATTATCACTCCAAATATCTGCCTAACTTTCTGATTATTTTCCTTAAAGACACCAAGCTTTGCTGTTACTGACCTTCCACCTTTTGCTATAAAATAAAGAGGAATACCTGTCCCCAAAGCATAGGCAAAGGCGATAAACACGGTCATTACTGAAAATGAATTAACTGCCGCAAGAGTAGCTACAGTCGCCACAACAGGACCAATACAAGGAGTCCAGACGATTCCAAGACTGACTCCCGTTAAAAAACCTCCTCCGAAACCATTATTTTGATTTTGCAGAGGCTGTATCCTCCAATGACTTTCAATAAATACTTGTACCTTTTCCCAAATAATAGGGAAAATCATACTTAAACCAAATATTACAAGGAGAATTACCGCGAAGTTGCGAATTATATCAGCCGGTATCCCAAAAGCCCTGACGACCGTGGCAAGAAGGAGAGAGGCGACAGTAAAACTTACCACAAGCCCTGTTATCATTCCTCTTATCCTTCCTGTCTTTCCGTCAATTCCGCTTGCAAGAATAATTGGTAAGATTGGTAAAACACATGGAGAAAATACGGTAAGAACGCCAGATATAAAAGCGATTGGTATTAGTAAAAACATACTAGTCAATATTTCGCATTAAATCATCAAAACTTCCTGTGCCAATCCAGCGTTTTATCTCTTTTCTATTTTTATCAAGTAAGACAAGTGTTGTTTGTATAGCTGCTGCATATTCAGCTTTTGTTTCTTTATCATTATCATAATCTACCTTAAGTATGGTGATGTCTCTTGGTAATTCAGTAATATGCGCTTTTATTTGCTTTTCAAGTTCAATACAGTTTGAACACCAAGTGGTTGCAGCAAAAAATAAAAGAGTTCTACCATTTTTTTGAGAGACTACAAAGTTTTGACTTGAGTAATCGAGATACTGTATTCGGTCATACAAAACTTGAGGTTGAGAAGACTCAGAAGTATCCGATTTAGCTTCAATTTTACTAAATCCGTCTTTAAAGTAGATCAATCCAGCCAAAATAGCTGTTAAAAAAATTATAAAAAATATATTAGACGCCTTCATAATATTCAAATTATATTGGACTCATTTTCCTGGGATTAGGGGCAACAACTATGGAAAATCGTGTACTCCTAATGCTAGACAAATGAACTACTTTAGGTTAGCAAGCAATGCTTCTATTCCTTGTCCACCGCTATTCCACCTTATGATCTCGCTTCCTTGACCATCTATTTGTATAAAGGTATCCTGCATTGTGATTGCATACTTCTGCTTCAACTCTTTAGCAGTATCATAATCAATCTTCATGATTGTGACGTTTTTTGGCACTTTATCAAAGTGGGCTTTGAAATCACGATCTGCAGCCTGACAAGAAGGACACCATGCAAGTGCTGCAAACCAAATTACAGCCTTTCCGTTATTTGCAGTTGCTTTAGCAAGGTTGTCAGAAGAGTAATCAATATAGCGAGTTGAAAAAGTAGAGTTAGTGTTTACTCCCTCATCCTCCATCATTGCTTCTTCTTTCACAAAACTTCCATCAGTCCACATTGATTGCCCCTCAGTTAGAGTAAACGTTGATCCATCCTTTTTTGTTACCTTTCCTGATGTAGTAACAACTGTGCTATCTTTCAATGTAACGTCTTCTGTCATGGGGTTGAATTCGCCATTTTCTTCAACCATCATCTTGCCGTTTTTCAGGATATATCCGATACCCATCATGCTTCCTTCTGCAGGTTTTTCTGTTTTTATTTCCTCCTGCTTAATTGCAGCATTTTGT
>CAYPMW010000013.1:12199-46308 GCA_964412165.1 uncultured Gammaproteobacteria bacterium
TGCTGTATCATTTTGTGCAGATGATGAGTCTTTCGGCGCTGATTGGCTGTTGAAGAAGACAATTCCTCCACCAATAAGAAGAACTGCTATAATCCCTAGAACAATATATCGTGTTTTCATATTTTCACCTCCTTTCATTTTCTCCAATCTGTTTATTTGAATCTTTCAAAAAAGTTTAAGAATTTATTCTTTTTCCTTCCATTAGTTAATGAATAACAAATAAGTTGACCACATCTGTGAGATTCAACCAAACCCAGATTTTTTAAATCTGCCAAAGCGTGTGAAATCCCTGATTGTGTCAAACCAAGGATTTGCGCTAAATCAGTTACTGATATTTCTTCAACTTTGTGAAGCAGTAGATAAATTTTTAGTTTTGTAGGGTCAGAGAGATTACGGATAATTCTAACTAAATCCTTCTCTTCAGCAGAGAAATTTACCGTTTTTTGTAAAGATGTAACTTTTGAATCAGTAAAATAATGAGGATGCCCTTCATGCCCTTTAATGTATGAACGATTGAACATATATTAAAGTATATATATTCCATTTATTTTGTCAAGTAAGAAAATGTAATGACAAATGAACTGCTTAAAAGCTGAAATTTATATCAGTCATTCTTGAAGTGATTTTTTCTTAACAATTATAGAATCCACTTCATCAGAAGAGAATTTTAAAGATTGGGCTTTGAAATATCTTACTTATGCTAATCAACATGAAGCCAAAAATGAAGAGTTTTCTTTTGCTAATGTTCACAATCAACAAAAAGATATCTGTAAGGAATTGAGGAATCTTACGCAGCTACGAATTAGAGAACAAATTGATGATCAAATGTTCGAAGAGGAAAAGAAGAGGATAACTAAAGAGATAACTAGGCTGGATGGACTTTTAAAGGAGACCAATCGAAGAGCAGATCAATGGTTTGAGTTAACTGAAGAGACTTTTAACTTTGCTTATTACGCCCGGATGCATTTTGCCAATGGCGACATACCAAAGAAAAGAAAGATATTTGCCAAACTTGGCTCGAACTTCTTTTTAGAGGATCAACGGCTTTGTTTTACTTACTAGTTGACCAGATGGGATTACCTTCGGACTATTCTTTTAACCCATTTACATCCTAGCAATTACCTTACATTAACAACATCAAATTCATGGTTATAAGGAGCGGTTTCCCTTCGAAATTGACTTAAGATGGCGAACTTGTCGAACCATAACTTTTCAGCCAGAGACTGATCTGCCTTTGGTACGAGGCGGCAAACTCTTATTTATCTTCTTTCGCCTCTTTTGGGTAGCTGTAGTTCACCATCCACCGTACCCCAAATTTATCATTGAAACTACCGTAGTAATCGCCCCATGGCTGGTTAGCGATTGGCATCTCTATCGTGCCGCCCTCGGAGAGGGCCTTAAATATCCTATCCGCTTCTTCTTTGCTTTCCGGATGAATTGAAATGTATACATTGTTTCCCTGCACCAATTTTTGTCCGAGCGACTCAAGTATATCGGTCGCCATCAGCATGTGGTCTTTGCCAATCGACAAACCGACGTGCATGACTTTGTTCTCGTCCTCTTTGGAAATACTCACACCTTCCATCGGCATGTCCTTGAAACGGACAATTGGCGTTAACTCTCCACCAAAAACAGATTTATAGAAGTTGAACGCTTCTTCCGTGTTGCCTGCAAAGTTGAGATATGTGTTTAGTATAGTCATACTGTGTCACCTCCTTATTTTTTAAAGATAATATTAGTAGTTTAATATCCTGCGTATGCCTTCTTTAGCTTTGCAATATCAAACTTTTTCATCTTCAGAAACGCTTCGGTCACTCGTACCAGTTTCTTTTCGTCTTTGGCCCTCATTATCTCGTCCATAGCACTAGGCACAATTTGCCACGAAACGCCGTACCTATCTTTGAGCCAACCACACTGTTCGGCTTCAGGAGCTGCTGAAAGCTTTTCCCAGTAGTAGTCTATATCTTCCTGCGTATCACACTTAACAATAAACGATATTGCTTCGTTAAAGCTGAACTTGTGTTCATGGGCGCTGTCCATAGCCCCAAACTCTGTGCCTTCAAGCGTGAAAGCGGCGTACTTTACAGAACTGTGCTTGTCTGGTTCCTCGCCTTTGCCGTAGCGGATGATATTGTCAACTTTGGCATTTTTAAACACAGAAGCATAAAAATTAACCGCCTCTTCTGCTTTGCCACACATTTTACTGACAAACATAAGTACTGGAGTAATTTTTTGCTTTATCTCTCCGCCAGCTGGCGGATCACCCACGTATATCACTTGCCATGAAAGACCATATCTGTCGTTGCACCATCCGTATTTTTCACTGAATGGATATTCGCCCAGCTCCATGAGCACTTTGCCTCCCTTTGAGAGCTTTTCCCATATCGCATCGACTTCTTCCCTGGTCTTCCATTTAACATGGAAAGAAATGGATGGATTAAACTTAAAAAGCGGACCGGCGCTGATGGCCATGAATGACTGCCCCGTAAGTTCAAACGAAACAATGTCGGTATCTCCCGACGGTGTGTCATGAAGCGTTGTAATATTCGTAATTTTTGAGTCCGGAAACAAAGAGGTATAAAACTTAACCGCTTCCTTTGCTTCTTTGTTGAACCACAAATGTGGTGTGATTTTTTGCTGTATTTTTGCTATATTATTTACCTTCTTTCTGCAACGGATAATAATGTACGGCTGCACCTTTTCTTTCTTTTCTCACCATTCCTCTCTTGATGAGCGTATTTCTTAAATTTGCCGAATGCTCAACTTTTAAGTGTTTATGTAGCTCACGCGGCCGAATCCCAGGATTCTTGCGAATCAACAAAAACATGCTCTCCAAGATTTCTTCACGCGAGTTCTTTTTAGACATACTTAAACTATTTCAAAGCCTTCTCCAATTTTTCCAAACTTGAGTTCCATCCTTCCTGCATTCCGCTTTTAAGCATAGCCTGCCATTGTTCCTCTGTTTCAGGTTTCGGATAGATAATTGAAAGCTTCGTTTTTCGATCATCGACCCCAACCTGCGCAGGCAGGTCTTCAAAAAGCACGGTAACCGTTGTTTCTTTTGGGAAATTAGGATCTTGTCCTAAATCGGCTGGCTCAAACATATTTCCATTCTCATCAGAAAAATAGTCTGTAACCACCAGTTTTTTATTTGGAACGATTTCCTTATAAACCCCTGCACTGTAAATATCTTTATCCCACTCGGAGCCCTTCGGCCCGTGCATAGCAAAAACATATTTTCCACCTACTCGTAGATCAATTTTTATAAATGGCGCGGTAAAGTCTTTAGGACCCCACCTTTTCTTGACCATCTCGGGATCTGTCCAAGCCTTCCAGACTAACTCTCTCGGCGCGTCAAAAATTCGTGTAATAGTAATTCCTTTATCCATTATTCATCAACACCTCCAACCTATTAAACCTTTCATTCCAAAGCATCATCAACTTTCTAATCCACCCTTTAGCCTTGGGATTAATTTTGTAAATATGCTTTTGGGCTTTTTTTTCCATAACAACAAGTTCTGCTTTGCGCAAAACTTTTAAGTGTTGAGAGATTGCAGGGGGAGTGGAGGAGAATTTTTCATAAATATCGCCGGCTGTTAACTGCCCACTTTCGGTAAGTAGTTCTATAATATCTCGTCTAGTCGGCTCCGCAAGTACATTAAAAGGGTCCATTAAAAATAATATAAACCATCCACTTAATTAAGTCAATACTTAAATATTACAAGCAGAGTGTTAAGTAGAAAAAATCACTCTCTGGTTTAGAATTTTACCTGAATGTATATATATGTTGAAAGGAATCGGTTGGTTGGCACTGGTTGAGTATGTATCGACCTACTTCAACGAACAACTTGCAAATCTTTCGTACCCAGCACAACTTCAACCCGCACTGGCTCTTGCAAATTGACCCCCATACCACCCAAAATTTCAACTATCAAAAATCAATATTATAGCTCAAAATCTGCAATAAACTTTTTGAAACTCGTACTCGAGCAATCTGAAGTGGAGATTGTGGAGAAACTTATTTGTACTGGCTTGTAAGTGAATAAATAGGCAAGATAATACTTAGCACTAAGTAACCCACTCCCAGAAAGACCAAAATCATTGGAATCCACTGCAACTTGTTATCCATCAACTCTTTTGTCTTTATCATTTCCCCATCTTTGTACTTACTCGCTACTACGTCAACCTTTGAATAATCTGGTTTGGTGGTAAGCAAATAGACAGCAGCTATTAGTGCTCCGATTGCAATAATTCCAGTTATATAGGTTGAAGATTGAGTAAGGAGAAGAGTTGGAGTATTCAAATTATTGTAGAGATTAGTCAATCTAGGTACTACAAATAAATGCATTATACCAATTACTACGGTCAGACCGATAAGTACAAGTGCTGATCCTTTCCTCTGCCAATTTGGAATATCTCTTACATCCTCTTTTTTAGTATATGGTTGGAAGAATATCGGTATAGGTACTATTATCATAAAATCTCCATCTAATAATAGGATTCTCAAATAATTATACCAGAGTCAAGGACTTTTATTCATAAAAAGAAGTTCTATCCCAGTTTTGCTCGTTCTGTTAAAATTAATACAGATATGGATCAACAGCCGCACGATCAATTCGAAAAAATGGTTCAGCAGGGTGCTGTATTAAATGATTTGAATAAAAGTCTTCAAAGCGCGCAGAAGAAAGAGGACGAAGCGTCAATAATATTTGAAGATACGAAGTTTCGAATCGCTCAAAGCGTGTATACCGTTGGTCAGGCAGCACAAATAAATATAGCTGATACATACGGTTATCTTCAGGCGAGCCTAGGATGGTGGGTAGCTGCTCATGAAACATATGATGCGCAACGAATGGTGGATGGTGGAGAACCATCAGGAGATACTGAACACACAGCTCTATTAAATGATGCAATGGAAAAACGGCCTACAGGTGAATTACTTAATTTCCTTAGAGGTCAAATAATAAACTACAAAAAAAGAATTTTATTGGGGAAAAAATATAAACAAAACATGGATTTACAAGCAATACAGAGTCAATTATTTGGAATCACGTATGAACAAAATACTCCAGTCGGACGGGCAGCAGAAAACGCGATGCATGATAGCGTTAACGAATCAGCCTGGATGCCCTTTTTAGTAACAGGTCTTGAAAAATGCTATCAATTATTAAAATCTGAGACTCCAGAACAATCCGTTTATTCGAGGGAAGTACTGGAAATTATAGAATCCGATAGACAATTGTTATCAGATTTCGTAGACGGTAAACATGGGGGCGTAGCATTGAGTTCAGATATGATTGATGTTTGAGATAGCGTTGAAGAATATGTTGGTGATTTGACGGAAATATCGTCAGTTGAACTCAATGAGGAATTGAACGGTGCCATAAGCAGTTTTGATATAAGCAGGGAAAAGAATGTGTTATTTCGAACTCTTCGTGTCTGGAAGGCAGATGAACAATCTTCAGTCATTGTTGAAGGAAGATACGTACAAAATGACGAACAGCAATTTGCCGCTAGTGAATTTATTATTTTTGTATTGCCCCAGAATGTTATGTCTCAAGAATAATATAAAGTTGTTATAAATCTATATACTTACTAATATTGCAGATTTTTTTCATTGGATTATATTTTACCCGAAACCAGTCTTTACGGATCGCTTTTTTAATGGCGCGCTTGTCAGAAGGGAGCGATCCTGACTGATTTCAACAGGCACGCCATTTTTGAAATCAAAGCTAAAATTTTTGTGGGTTTTCTGGATAACAAAACGATTCAAGCCGACGGTTTCGGAAGCGCGGCGCCCGCACCGCCGCGCAAACAAAGCGAGGCCGAAGGCCGAGCTCAGAAAGAAGTTCGAATTTTTCGGTACAGCGCCAGCAGTGCTGGCACTGGTTGATTATGTTACGAATTTCTTCAAAGAGCAAATCTCAAGTCTTGCGTACCCTTCGCAACTTCAACCTGCGCTAGCTCTTACAAGATAACCCCTACCCACCCCATAATCTTGACTACCAAAGTCAATATAACAGCTCGGAAATCTGCGAGATATTTTTTGAAACTCGTAGTGGTTGAAGTTGAACTTATTTTATTGCGAAGTGGTTGATATTTGCAGTGGGTTTGCCAGTCAACAAATACTCATCGGGATTTTTTGGTAGAGGATTGAGTATTGCAACTATTGAAACCTTACCAGTTTTGACATCAAAAACTTTTATTTTTTGTTCAATTGTTCGGTCATTGTTATGAGCACTGGAGATTGCACCGGTGGTATCTGCATACAGCACCTTGTCAGAATTTTTATTCCAACCTAAGAAGTAGTACCTTTGTTCAATTATTTCTTCAGCTAATAAGTTATATTTCTGTCTTACTTGTGCTTCATTCAGATTCTCTACTGGTATGCTCCTATTTTGCTCCAAATCGTAAATTGAGTTTTGCTTTACTCCATCGGATACAAACAATAACTTCCCAGAAGAAGATAGGGTATCTTGACTGAAATATCCACCTAAATCTTGCTGTAATGGAGACTCGCTAAAAGTCCTATCCTCTTTGAAAGTTACAATTTTTTGTTTACCATCCTGTCCCTTCGTAAGTAATCTATTATCACCAATCCAAATGGCTGATGAAACATACCAGTAGAAATCAATCTTATAGACTTTACTTCCGTCTCTTGATACAACAACTCCTGGCTCACCAAGTCCACCACCGCCTGGAGGTTTGTTTAGTAAGTAAGTACCGTTGAAAGATGGATAGAATTCACCTGGATATTTCATCTCCAGACAGTTATCACCAACCTCACAGACCTGAACTCTTAGCGGTTTCTCCTTCAAAAGTCCTATCTTTGTAGGCGAAGTTCCATCAAATTTATCCAGCATGATATCCGCCTGCCCATTGGAAAGCTCTTTTGTATAAATCCTTTCAACTCTTGTATTATCTTTTAGTCTAGTCAGAGCTTGATATTTCTGCTCATCAAGTTCTTCGGCTTTTGTTGAATTGGGTGCAAGTATCCAGTAACCATAACCCACTACTGTTTGTTTATAATCTGGGTCACCAGGTTGTTTATTGATTACCTTCTCATATTTACTGTTATCAGTGTTTATCAACAAAGTACCATTTGTCAGCATAGCCATCGTTGCAACATTGTGAGGTAATGAGACTGCTTCCTGCGGTTGAGACCCATCTAACTGGGCTTTGTACACCTTATTTGCATCGCTGAAATACAAACTTGTCGCAGAATCGCCTAAATTGGTATCCGATAATGAAATCGTTTGAAAAATCATTGGAGATGATTTGGTGGTGCTTTTGTCAGTGGCATCATTTCGGGTGGTAACAACATTATTCCTTCCAAAGAACAAGTAATATCCTATTCCACCAGCTAAGGCAAAAAGGATTAGCACCACAATAGCAATAACTACCACACCAGGTTGACGAGTACTACTCGGTTTTGGCATTTGGTTGTCAACTTGAGGCTGTGATGGAAAAGTTTGCTTAGTTGTATCAGCAGTTTCATTGGGAGGATTAGTAGTTGGTTTGTTATCCATTTCCATATAGTTTCAGTTTCTCAAAAAATCCTGCCTAATACAAGGGGTTTTTACAAACCTTCAAAAGGTACCTTTTCGTACCTTTTACCATCATTATTATTACTTTATCTCTATTATCAATAATATAAACCGTATATAACTACATGTAGATAATATAAAGAGATATATGAGAGCAAATAGAACAAAAAATAGGTACCGAGAGTTGTAAATGTGTTTGTATCTCCAAAAATAATCAGCATGATATAGGCATAATTAGTCTATAATCATGCTACATGAAGATTGATATCGAGATTGAAGATGCCTCGTTATTCACCCAAGTAGCATTAGTAATCGATAGGCAAGATGTACGAACGGGAATAGCTCAATTACGGGACAAGTGGACTGATGGTAAGACTTACCCCACCGTAAGAGCATGGAAAGACACGGGTCTTAAAATCACATTTGTGAATGATATTATTGACTTGATTGTAAAAAATCAGATTTCGCCAGTATTCATTCCCGTGTTGGAAGAAGCGATTATTACTGGCAAGGTAACCCGCTTTTCCAGAGTGTTGAGTGTCCCTATACCCCGTAGAGATTTAGCAGAATTGTATGTTGCTGCTGACGATACCATTGGCAACGAAGATTATGAGTATGCGTTGATTACTCCAATGGAGGCAACGAGACGAGAGGTCGCAAAAGAGTATGGCGAGATAAAACAAGCCGTCAAAAGAGCTGCAAAACGAGAGGAACCAGAAGATTTGACTGGATACTACGAACTTGTTCAGCCATTATCGGACACTAAAAGTGAGGTTGTAACTCATAGAAAGTGGTATTGGCAACATCTACCAAAATCTCAAGATGGTGAAGGCAAAAGTTATTACCGTATCGCACTGGATATTGCAGGTCAGAAAGCGATAAGCGAAACAGACGCAAAGTATGATGCTATGGCAATGGAAGATACAATCAGACAGGCAATCAAAGATTATAGGAATCTCATCGTAAGACACTCCAAATAACTTCTCCGAACTTTTAGTGAACCACTAGCAGTCCATCTACAGGCTCGATTCTTTCTGCTTCAATAGAGCAGATATGGAAATGAATCCGAAATGGCTAACTCCGCAACTCAAAGGAGAAGTTCGCAAAGTTTTTGAACCTCGTTACAAACGCCCTCTAACCAATTCTGAAGTAATTGTTATTGCCGAGAATCTAACTCAACTCCTAGAAGTATTTTTCAAGATGAAATGGAGGGTTGATTATGGAAAGTAATGGTCAACCTAAAAAGCAAAAGAGAAACTTCACTTTGAAAGTTTACGGAGCTCAGGGGATACAAAGATACGAAACTTCATCATTGCGTAGGTTTCTCAACCAGACACGCACGATAAATTGGCAAAATGGGGTCAAAAAAGTGTATGTCAGAGTCTCTTATGGAAAGTTTATTGATCAGTCTGGAAGATTGACCAACTTTCATAATGACGGTGAGTATGAGAATCCTCAAGATTTCGAGTTAGCAGTAACAGCTTTTTTGGAGAAATGAATATGAACGACCATTTTTTGACGAAGGATTTGTACTTAGCTGGAATGTTATACGGAAAAAATATCCCGTTTGTGGGAATCAACCGAAGTAACGGGCTGTGTTTTTTTGTTTTTGAAAACCATGAGTTATGCGAGAAACTTCAACAGCAGTTTTTTTCTGGAACAGTTGATGTGAATGCACGGAAATTCGTTGATGGCCTAAGAGTTTTGAAGGATTTGATATTCAGCAACAATCAATAAATAAAAATTTATGGAAATTTCAGATGAACATGTCAAAATTAGAATTTTTATCAAGGACAAGGGACATTTATTAGCAAATGCAACTGTAACCCTTGAAACAGTATATTTTGGTTTTATTACCCTCAAAGATTTTCAAATCTGGCGAAGTAAAAATATCAATAATAGGCTCCAGGAATATATCAATATCAAACCTCTTCAAAGAAATGTTTGGGGAAGATGGTTAGACAGAGTGTTTTTTGAAGATACGGAGAAGTGGTATGAACTAGAAACTAAAATCTATGATGCTTATTTTTTAGCTCGAAGCAAAGGAGATGATAAATAACTAATAATAACTATGTGGGATATAGGAACTAGTAAAGTAACACTTTCCCTTAAAAGGAAATTTTACTAGTTACTATAAGAGTTTGTTACTTTATAAGTCATTGTTACTTGTTAGTTATAGTTACTATATGAATATGTAAGTACTATTCCCATTGAAAACTAATCTTGTAAGTGTCATAATGTACAAAGATTGAGATGAATATGAATAATTTACGCTACATCAGATACTCACGGAAATCTTCAGAAGCAAAGGAAAGACAAGCACTATCCATCAACGACCAGAATCTTGAATGTGACCAAGTAGAGGTAAGAGATTCACTCAAAGTGTCATACAAGCTGGATGAAAGTCATTCAGCCTTCAAACCAAATAACAGACCTGAATTCGACAAAATGATTGCTCTTATTGAATCTTATCAAGCTGATGCAATTTTGACTTGGAAGCCAGATAGACTTTGTAGAAATCCAAAAGAAGGAGGACATTTACTTCAACTTCTTCAAGATGGAATCCTCAAAGAAATTCGTTGTGTTACTGGGGAAATCTTCACGCCTGATTCTGACCACTTAATACTACAAATTCATTTCGGTATGGCAAATCAATACTCCCGCAACTTGAGTCAAAATGTAAAACGAGGACTCAATCACAAATGCGAACGGGGTGAGTATCCACGACCAGCACCAGTTGGCTACGAAGGCAAAGGAGATAGAGGTCAACGCAATATCGTACTTCATCAATTCGAAGCACCGATACTCAAAGAGATGTTTGAACTTGCAACTACTGGCAATTATTCACTTGCATACTTGGCAGAGTATGCTGGGAAGAAGGGTCTCAAAACTAAAACTGGTAAGAATATCAGTAAAAGTCATGTACATATTATTCTCAAATCTCCAACCTATTATGGTTACTTCTATCAAAATGGTGAGTTGTACAAAGGTAACTTTGAACCACTGGTATCAAAATCAGTATGGGATATGGCACAAAAGGCACTGCAAGACAGGTCAAAACCAAAGGTAACATCATGGGAAAGCAAGTGGAATGGTCTTGCATACTGTGGAGTTTGCGGTTGTGCTATTACAGTTTCCAATAAAACCAAGTACTACAAAGGTACGGATAGAACAATAACTTACTCCTACGCACATTGTACCCATCGTAGAGACAATTGTACTCAACCTCCTATACCAATCAGAACATTAGAGCAAATGGTACTTGATGCGGTGTCCAAAATAACTGTTGATGAGGAGGCATGGACATTAGGTATAAAGCTACTCAAAGGGAGACACAAAGAGGAGGCAGGGTTCAATTTGAATCAACTCAAACATCATGAAAGTGAATTCCATACATTGCAGGAGAAACTCAACAATCTAGTTGATATGAGAGCTGATGGTGAACTTACTCGTGAGGAGTTTATGGTTCAAAAAGCAAAGATACTCAAAGATGTTGCTGGTGTAGAATCACGAATCAAAGATATAAAACTTTCTGCTCGTAACTGGTTGGAACTCACAGAGGAATACTTGAACAATGCATTTCGTGCACGAGATATTCTGTTAGCAGGTACTGTGGAAGAAAAAAGGAAGTTACTTTTGTCTGTCGGTGAGAACCTCATTCTTCAAGATAAAAAGCTACAATTTAGCTTCAAACAACCCTATGACATACTCCTCTTGCCAGAGTATCGTCAATCTATGCTGCGGGGCAGGGATTCGAACCCCGATGACAACATTCAGAGTGTTGCGACCTACCGTTGATCGACCCCGCAATAGTGAGAGTAAGGTAATTATATCAAACCAGAAGCAAAGAATTGAGTAAACGTGTCAGCTGGGATAGACAAGCATTAAAATAAGTATAAAAGACAGCCCGATCAGAGCCGAAACTGTGAGCGCTTTCATTGAGGTCGATTTTTGTATATTACGATACAGTCTAGCGTATCGTTTCACTCAGACATTATCAAGAGGAGAATTACACCACCCTATGCTACAATACCCTTTATGAAATCAGGAATTGTAGCGCTTGTTGGTCGGCCAAATGTTGGTAAATCAACCTTAGTGAATAATCTCTTGGGGCATAAAGTCGCCATCACCTCGCCAAAGCCGCAAACGACGCGTTTCCCTCTTCAAGCAGTGTATGAGGATGAACGCGGGCAAATCATATTTATCGACACTCCTGGTATTTATAGTAAATCTGATGATCCGTTGGTACAATCGGTTAATTTAAAAACCGAAGAAGTGCTGCGGGGTGAGGTTGACCTCATTGTATATCTTGTTGATTTTAATCGTCCAAGAAACACCGAGGAAAATAAAACCCTCGGTATGACACGGAAAATTGATGTACCTAAAATACTCGCGGTAAATAAAATAGATCTGAAATCTCCCGATTTTTCAGCCGAGTATATGTTTTATGAGGAGGAGTTTGATGAAATTATTAAAATTTCAGCGCTTCACAAAACAAATCTAAATTTACTTCTCGATGCCATCTTTAAACGCCTTCCCGAGCGTGAACCGCTCGTTGATACTTCCCAAATGGTCCAACCAGGTTTAAATATTGATAGTAAGATGTTTATTTCTGAGATCATCCGCGAGAAAGCATTCCTTAACCTCCGCGACGAGGTGCCCTATACCATCAATACAGCTGTAGATACTATCGAAGAACGCAGTAGCGGACATCTATACATAAAGGGAAAAATCATCACTACCGCCGACCGATATAAGGTTATGGTCATTGGCGCTCGCGGCAAAATGATCAAAGAAATCGGCATGGCAGTACGGAAAGAGCTCGAACAAGCCTCGGGTAAACGGGTATTTATTGATCTCACTGTCGAAGTCGATCCTCATTGGCAGGAAACATGGTAGAAACTATTCATCTAAATACGCGGATAAACCTACCTTTTTCTGAACGGGCAGTATGCTCTGAAATTATTTGTAAATATTCAGGGTACACTTCTGAAAGTCGTCTGAGACTACCCCCAACAATTATTTTTGGGTCAACGTAGCGTACTTTAGGTTTGACAAATACATCATGAAGTGCCGGACTCCCCTCGGCCACGTGAAAGCCGGAGGTAAGATAAGCAAGTTTTTCAGCAATATATCTGTCACCTGAAGTTTTGAGTTTATCTATCACTACATCGTCTTCAGTAAATAAATCTTCGTGGGTGAGTATCCTTTGATCAAGTGCATATTTTATCGCTAAAGCAAGTAGTTTATAAATCGCGAGTTCTCTCGGGGTTGACCAAGAAGTTTCATCCATACGAAGGTAATCATCGGTAAACGTTTTTGCTGACTTTTTATCTTTAAAGACAAACTCGCGCGCAAATACACTGAGGCCATTTAATTTTTGCTGCAGCCGATGAAAGTCTTGTGTCCAAGCAAAATGATCGCGCAGCGCATAATCGATCCTATCAGCACAGATATCCGGAATCGGGCGCTCAAGTAGCGGGTGTTTCTCAGGATCAATGGTCTCAATCGCAATATTGTGTGATTTTAAAATGTGCACAATATCTCCAGTTTCTACCATCTGCCGGAAATATTTCTCATGATACGTATGATCTTCGCTTTCAAATACATAATCAATGACATGTGAAAACGCTGTATGAGGTAAATCATGAAGAAGTCCGGCAATTTGTGCTTCAAGCGAAGCACCAAATGATTTGAGAAGAAGCATAACTCCGATTGAATGGTCGTATCGCGAAATGTTTTTCCAAGGATAGAGGTATTTTGATGGACCGGCTTGGTTAATGCCTTTTAGCCGCGCGAGAGATGACGAACCTAAAAGGTCGATGATTACCTGCTCCACAACTTCAACTGAGCCGTAAATTCTATCTTTAATCTTCATACGTGTCGCGGGACGTGTTTTTTTATTAAACGCGAGAGTTCACGTTTTATTTTTTTACCGGTGGAAATAAGCTCCGCCTTGACGTTTTTATCCGTACGATTTTCTAGGTACACTAAGTGTTCAAGTGCAAACGGGCACTCATGAAAACGCGCGAGAAACTCTTTATGAAAACTGGAGGGAAGCATCATTAGGATGGTATCAAGCACCTGGTGGTGAACAATCTCATCAACCATTTTTCGGGCACTATCTTTTTCACTATCCGAGATTTGGAGAATTTCGATTTCTTCGATGATATCACCAATAACTATCAAATGATCATAAAATACTTTTGACATATTTACTCTCCTTTCACACTCAGTGAGCCAAGAGGCACCCGATCCTCCGGATCGTCTAAAAATAGTACGATTACATTCCCTTTTGCCATTTTCGGATAATACCCTAATGCTGCCATGACTTCAGGAGAACCGCCAAACTGCTTGCCTGTTTGTACACCAGGCCCGGAATCACCCAGTATTGCCACTACCGCTGTGCCATTCTCTGGGTTTATTACCACAAATTTTCGGAATTTATACCAAGGTTTGAGAATTTGCCATTCGGAATTCCATTCTTTGACAGTAAACGTCTGAAGAACAATATAATATTTTTCCTGCTCGATTACTTTTTGGGGATCTTTTCCCGGCTCATCAAAATAGCCGAATGCTCCGCGTGACGTCGCCATCCCCACTTCAGGATACTCATCATGCTGAGACGCGGTATCACCTGGGCGCCTCGGGAGATGCTGCTCAAGACCTATAAGCCCATAATACGAAGGAAGACGGTGGTTATCCATCACAAACGCAGTATTAACGCCGTAAAATTTTTTGATATTTTCCTCTATAGTTTGTTCATCTGAAGTACTAAGCTCCAGTTTGGAATTTCCCTCGAGGCGTTTAAGAAATTCGGAAAGCGTCTGGTAAAGGACCCTGATATGCGCATTTCCCGTTCCCCAAAGCGGCACCTGCGGAGCTGAAAGTAGCAGTACTCCACTTAACGTTGCACTCGTGAGAAGCTTGGCTGAACGGTCCCTAAGCGATTGAATCGAACTACCTTCCTGAGTAAGATACTGGTATGCTACGTGGTGTTTTTGTCTGAAGGTTTTACTCAGCCGGTCTTTTTTTTGGGCTAAGTCGTTTAAAAAAAGTGTGGCAGTCGGCGTGGGCATATGTTATGTAGCTTCCTTTAACCGATTTAGCACTTCCGTTTTTCCCAATATTTCAAACGTCTCAAATAGAGGGAGACCAATTCTTTCGCCGGTCGCTGCCAAACGCAAGGCCATAAACGCATCCCGTATCGGCATTTTTTCTTTTTGCACGACCTGTCTGGATACTGATTCAAGCCTCTTAGCATTCCAGTAATCCAGCAAAGAAAACGCTGCCAGGAAATACGTAACATATCTCTTCATCTCGGATGTTAAAGTAGACCGATGAAATGCAATAAAGGGTTTAAGATAATGGGAAAATTCCGACAGCTTTTTTATCCGCTCCCGGGCGATTGGTACGAGTAAGGTAAGTAAATCACTTCGCACGTTTTGGGGAACAAATGGCTTCAGTCTCTTCACTAAATCTTCCGTATCCACGTGCCGGATATACTCGCCGTTCATCCAATCCAATTTAGTGACATCGAAACGGGCTCCCTGGGAATTGATGTCTTCCAGCCTAAATAACAGCATAAATTCTTCCAACGGATAAATTTCTTTTCCCTTAGGATGATTCCAGACGATATTTGAAAGATAATTAAGTACCGCCTCAGGTAGATACCCAGCAGTCCGGTAATACTCGACCGAAGCATGTCCGTGACGTTTGGACAGCTTGCCTTTGCCGTCGGGGTTGAGAATCAGCGGTAGATGTGCATAGTGAGGAATATCCCACCCGAAAAACTCGTAGAGAAGTACATGTTTCGGAGTAGATGACAGCCACTCCCTACCGCGAATGACATGAGTGATATGCATCAAATGATCGTCAACTACCACGGCTAGATGGTACGTCGGAAAGCCATCGGATTTAAGTATTACCTGATGATCAATGAGATTACTGTCAAACTCGACTGTTCCAACAATGACATCCTCGACCGCTATAATGCGATCTTCGGGAATCTTCATCCTGATAATATACGGCATTCCGGTACGCAGATTAGCCTCAATCTTATCCTTTCTGAGAGCGAGACAACGTTTGTCATACATGGGCGACTGTTTTTTTTCTTGCTGTTGCCTGCGCATATCCTCAAGTCTCTCCGGAGTACAAAAACAGTAGTAGGCGTACTCTTTGTTGACTAGTTCCTGAGCATGCTTCCTATATATATCCAACCGCTCCGATTGGCGGTACGGGCCATAGGGACCGCCTTTCTCTGGACTCTCATCGGGTATTAGTCTAAACCAGTCAAGCGAATCATAAATCACCTGTTCGGCATCGGCAATAATTCGCGACCGGTCTGTATCTTCAATCCGCACGATAAATTGTCCGTTGTGCTTATGAGCAAAGGCGTAATCAAAAAGTGTCTGGTAGATGGTACCAATATGGGGAAAGCCTGTTGGTGATGGAGCAATTCTGGTTCTGATCGGCGAACGCATGATTTGTAAAAGGATTGATACAACGTGACTTACTTGAATTGTATCATGTAAACAGCGTATACTCAAAGATATCAGAAGCTTAGTAGCTTAGTTACTTAGTAACCACAAACTGGCAGTTTAAGTAACTAATTTAGCCAAAGGCTAATTGCCCATTGGACAAAACTAAACTTCTTAGCTGCTTTCGATGGCAACACTCACCGAAACATCGTACTATTCTAGAAAATTTATTTTATGGGGATCTATCGGCTTTGTCATGCTTATAATTTTAAGACTCGTATTTCTTGCAGTAGTTGATTATCTCTCCAAACTACCGAAGCCTCCGAAACCTGATTACTGCTGGGGGAAACTACCCCAAATTGCATTTCCAAATAATGCATCTCCTTCAGGACAGCTAACGTATACCTTACAAACCGCTGACGGCGAGCTTCCTGAGGCATCTACTGCGGCACGAGTCTATTTCATGCCGAAAAATATCATTAATTTGCTCTCACTTTCAAACGCCCAATCATTTGTGCAGCAGTTGGGATTTACTGCAACTCCCAAACAAGCAGCCAACCAAACCATGTACCACTGGATAGACCCAAATGCACCTCTAAGAACCATTGATATGGATATTGTCAATAAGACGTTTACTCTCAAATACGCCTACACCCAAGAGTTATCCATTTTTCAAGGAAGTTCTATGCAGTCACCTGTTGATACGATAGAAACGGCTTACGAATATTTTGAATCATTACAACTACTTCAACCCGATCTATCTCCCCGATTTGCCAAGCAAACGTATTTAAAACTAGTTGGTGATAAGCTTGAGTCAGCAACCAGTCAATCTCAAGCCCAGGCGGCACGCGTGGATTTCTACCGTATGCCGTACAACGGCATTCGAACTGTATCAGACCATCCTGAGCAAGGACTTGTCAATATCACGTTTAACTCCTCAAGCGACCTTGATAAAAAGTTCGTCGCCGTCAACTATACCTACTGGCCGATTGAAACTCCTCGCAAACCCTGTTACTACCCCTTAAAAAAACCCCAGGATGCCTGGAATGAACTTAAATCTGGAAACGCTTATTTTGCTTCATTCCCCCACAATCAGACTAATTACGTCATCACCAATGTTTATTTAGCCTATTACGATAGTACTACTCCCCAATATTATTTCCGACCGGTGTACGTATTTGAGGGCGAGCAAGGTTTTTTTGCCTATGTACCGGCGCTCACGGAATAACTTCCGTTTTACCAAACGTGACCGGCGGATGAAATTCTTTCCAAGTAAAATTGGTAAATACCCACTGAACAAGAGCTTCTGTCTCCCCAAAACGGTCGGTACTTTTTAACATAACGATAAGTATCTTTCTTCCATTTCGTTGTATCGTGGTAACCAAAGCCTGCCCAGCGATCTCGGTATAGCCGGTTTTTACTCCCGATACACCTGGTACTCTTCCCAAAAGTTCATTCACGTTTTTTAAATAATGAAATTGTGAAAATGTTGTATCCGCTACAGTGATCTGGGCAACACCGACGATTTTTTGGATGATCGGATTTTGCAATGCTACAAGAGTCAGCCGAGAGAGATCTTTTACGGTCGTATAATGGTTGGGGTCGTCAAAACCGTTCGGATTGACAAAGTGAGTATCTTCCAAAAAAAGTTCTTGGGCTTTGACATTCATCCGAGCAACAAATGCTTCTACGCCTTCTTTATAATGCTCAGCTAACGCATAAGCTCCGTCATTAGCTGAATGGACGAGTATACCGTACAAGAGATTTTCTACGGTGATAGTTTCACCAGGAACAAGCCCCATGATCTGCCCTTCAGTCACTACAGTCTTTACCGTCACCACATCATCTAGTGAATACTCTTCAAGAGCGATAAGCGCGGTCATCACCTTGGTAGTTGATGCCGGATACAACCGAAGTGTGGGATTTTTTTCATATAAATACACACCTGACAGTGTGTCTACCACAACTACCCCTTCGGCGGAAATATCAGGCGCGGGAGAATTTGAAGTATTTACCGGGAAAGGCGCGGGAGTAGGTGCGGCAAGTTCTTTGACAGGCGTAATACTTTCAGTCATGGCGCGCAGTTGATATAGATTTTGCGGTGGAAAAAAAACAATCAGTACAAATACGAGGGCAAGCCGTGTGATTTGGACAATGTAATATCCTACAGCAAAGCGTTTTTTTGACGAATGGGTGCGTTTACTCATGCGTTTAAGCGACTTCCCGGCTGAATTTTCCAACTGTAGGCTCGGCCACCTGTTCAAAATCAGAAGTCGGTATGGCGATAGACTTCGTGTGGATACCGGCATTAAATACAATTTCTTTATTTTCTCGGAGCCGGCTATCCATAAAAAGCGGCATCTGAAATAAACTTCCAAACGGCGGTACCGCACCAACGCCGACTCCTGTAAATTTCATCACTTCCTCGCGAGTTGCAAACCGCAAATCTTTCATACCGTATAATTTTTTAAATACGTGAGTATCAATTTTCAGATCAGCCGGTACTACCACCATCAAGGGCTTTCCGTCACCCACCATCACCAAAGCCTTTGCCCCCTGATGAAGCGATGTACCCCGTTCCTTAGCTGCTTCCTCAGAGGTATAGACTGCCTTGTGTTCATAAACCTTATAGGCAACTTGCCGCTGATCAAGTAGTTTCGTGACTCTACTATATACGTCACTGATACTCGCAATCGGCTTCAACGTAGTGATACCTAATTCCGCAAGTTGGGTAGAAGTCAATTCGTTTGGCGCGTCCATGACACTTGTCCGGCCTGACCCAGTCTGCGGGAAAGCCTGGACTTCGCGGATATACTCTTCGCCGAGGTAAGCCATGAGCAGTCGCTCAAATCCCTGGGCACACCCACCATGGGGTGGAGTCCCGTAAGTAAATGCTTCCAGCATATGACCGAATTTAACCGCTGTTTCTTCCTTAGAGTAACCTATGATCTCAAAAACCGCTCGCAGAAGCTCAGGTTTATGCGAACGAATACTGCCGCCACTCACTTCATAGCCGTTACACACAAGGTCGTACTGTGTGGTGAGAATTTCTCCAATATTAGTTTTGTGAAGTAACCATTCTTCGTGCTCAGGGATTGGCTTGGAGAAAGGGTTATGGGTAAAAGTCCAGTTACCTTCCTTATCTTTTTTAAAAAATGGGAAGTCGACAACCCATGCTAAGGATAAGACTCCGTCTTCCTTCTCTTTTGGAGCCCGCAAATCAAATTTGTCCGCACCATATGTCTCCATAGCCTCTCTATAAGTAATCACTGGAAAAGGTTTTTTGGCAATCGTCGCTCCGATTTTTTCTAAAGCATAAATAGTCATCTCTTCAACGAGTTTCATGACATCCTCACGCTCTACAAAACTTATCTCTATATCAATTTGTGTATGTTCAAATCCCCGATCTGCCCGAGGATCTTCATCCCGCAAACACCGGGCAATTTGAAAGTAACGCTCAAAACCAGCGGTCATTAAGAGCTGTTTATACTGCTGAGGACTTTGGGGAAGTGCAAAAAATTTACCGGGGTAGAGCCGGGACGGAACAATAAAATCCCGAGATCCCTCAGGAGTCGATTTGGTGAGTATCGGTGTCTCAATTTCAGTAAAATTCTGCGAAAATAAGTACTCACGTGCAGCCTGAATGTACGCCGACCTGACCCGGATATTTCGTTGTAGACGCGGCCTTCTCAAATCTAAGTAACGGTATTTAAGCCTTATCTCCTCGCCAATTTCATACCCGTCAGTGTCAATAGGAAACGGTAGTTCCCGGGCTTTCCCAAGAATCATCACTTCTTTGGCTTCTACCTCTACCGTACCAGTTTCAAGCTTGGGGTTGACCATTGCCACCGGCCGTTTCTTAACTATGCCTTTGACTGAGACGACATCCTCCGGCCGCACCTCAGCGAGCATTTGGGTATCCACTATCTGGACAATTCCTGAGCCATCCCTGAGATCCAAAAACATGATACCGCCATGATCTCGGCGTTTATCTACCCATCCCATAAGAACTATTTCCTGGCCAACTTTTTGAGTAGTTTCTTTGGCAAGCGTTCTCATACTATTCTCCTTTATTATATAGCCTGTGCATACTTTTTGCTTTAATAAAATGCAAGCCTACTGAGACGGTATACCGGTCCATACTTAAACTCACTCTCATTTCTTTGGACAAAGCCTTTGCCGGCATACTCAATCCAAAATAATCCTTGTCTATACGGAGCTACGTAATAACAGAAATATGGTAATTGGCGTAATTGATAGTCCAATACTAGACCGTTTAGAGGCGTAAATACACGATCTGTCCAGGGATGTGGTTTAGGTGTGAAACGACCATTTTCCATAGACAACCTAACCGCGCCTAAATGTTGACCCGGTGTCAACCTGATATGAACCGGATTCAAATACAGTAAATAATCCTCTGCCCATACGGCAATCCCCCTGCCCTTTTCGACAGGAACAGCCATTGCTTTTGCTTGACGTAAAAGTTGTGCTTTAGTTCGTTCGACCATAAAATGGTAAGTCCTTTCAGTCCTCACCATATGTGGCAGTAATACTTGCTTGAGTCGTTAACTGCCACAAAAAAAGTCCTCTCATCCACCAACAATCTAGTAGATTCAAGGACGGAATAGTAAGAATTCTTAACTCTTAATTCTTAACTTTCAACTCTTCCGTGGTACCACCTTTATTCAGAAGCATAGTGGCTTAGTAGCTTAGTTACTTAGTCCGCTAGCTGGCGGATTACTAAGCAACTAATTAACTAAACTTCTAAGCTCCTCTCGTTAATGCTATCACGGGCTTACCCGGCTGGTTCTATTTACCTCGCCGAATCTGCCCGTTGGCGGAGAAGGCGGGTTTTCTTCCAACAGCTTTCCTATTTTGGAAAAAAACGTGTTTGCGTTTTCTAGCTTTGCGATATAGTACCAAAATTTTATTGTCTTGACAAGACGCGAATTTTTGCTAGAATAGCTTCAATATCATATGAATTCCTTGCAAAATCGAGTTTTTAGCCTTGTCAACCTCCTTATTGGAAAGGGAGGTCCCGCGGCGTAAGGAAATTTTAAGTATCAACCGCAACCTCCCAAATCAGAAATGGGAGGTTTTTTTGTGGAGAGAAAATGTTAACTGAATTAAAACGACCAGGTCCTAGTCAACAAGACTTATGGCAGGGATTTGTCTTAATGGAAAATCCCAATATTTTAGTCGAAAAATATCCTGTGCATGATGGACCAATACTCTCGCCTCAATCTGAAGAACTTGTTGCTTTGCTCACAAACGATGAGAATACCCGTAGAATTATTACATCTTACATGAGCAACAATACGCCTGTTCAATGGCGAGGGTATGCTATCGGCAGGGCATTATCTGCTTTCTATTTTCTCACCGGTGATGGATTATTAATAGTTGAAAAAGGTGCTATTCAGGGAGATGGTCAGGCAAAAACCCATGATTACCTTAGACGCTTTAGTCAACGACTCACTCAAGGACTCTATCAAGCAATGCGTTCGGGACACGTGACTGACTCATCATTTGGTAAAATTGCATTAGTCGACAGCGAAATCCAGCGAGCTTCCTCACGAGAAACGCAGCAAATTGCATCCACTTTATGGATAAATGGCTATACACCAATCGGTGGCAATGGGTACCCTATAAGTTAAAATGAGATAATAAGTAATAGTAAAGCAGTAGGAAATAGAATATACAGTAAATATAATCTTCCTTTTTTAGAAGCTTCCCGAGTCAGCTTTTTCTAAAATCCCTCAGTTTCAGTTGGAGTTTCTTGGTGCCGTTCCAGGTGTCGACATAAAGCGCATAGGCAAGATCAAGATGGATGCCAGGTGAAAGATCCTTGAACCGATCTCCCATGCCAAATCCGACGGCGGTAAATTCAATTCCGTCCTGAGAGCAGTGAAGCCTGAGATGTCTCCCGTCTTTACCAATCAAACGTGCGTCATTAAGCACTGTTTTAAGAGAGGCAAAAATTGGTTGAGGATTACCAAATCCATAAGGCTCAAGTGCCGCTAAAACCTCAGCTAGCTCAAGCGAAAGATTTTTAAATGAAAGTTCTGTTTCAATTATAAGTATTTTTTCTAATTTTTCAGGAATGAGTATTTTTGCAGCAAGCGATTCAAGACGAGCTTTTAATCTCTCAAGATGGCGCGTTTCGACCGTGAATCCTGCTGCCATCGGGTGCCCACCGACCTCAACAACTATGTCACTACAGCTCCTTATAGCCTCAACGATATTAAACCCATTGATTGAACGGGCTGAGGCTTTGGAAACCATTTCCCCACGGGCCACCACTACAGCTGGTAGGTAATATTCCTCCACTAGTTTCCCAGCAACGAGTCCGATCACTCCTTGGTTGTATGTTGCATGGCTTACAAATAAAAGTTTCGGCATGGTATTCACTAGGTAATTTTGACTTAAAAATTCCTTTGCACGGATCGTGGTTGCGAGCATCAGTTCCTGGCGTTCCCTATTGGTCAACCCCAATTTTTGCGCGAGCTCCCGGGCTTTCTGAGTATTTTTGGTGCACAGAAGCCTCAATGCATCAAGCGCATGAAGTAGCCTGCCCATGGCATTTAACCGAGGTGCAAGTATATGCGATATTTCATACGTTTTTACTTTTCCCAACGTCACACCTGCTTCTTCGAGAAGTGCCTTAAGCCCTACCCGCTCAGTTTGATTGATTGCTTCAAGGCCGTATTTGGCAATACTTCTGTTCGCACCAACAAGCGGCACCATATCGGCAATTGTTCCGATAGCGGCAAGAGCTATGAGCTCTTGGTTGAAATTTGCGTCTGACGTATTAAATTCACGAAGTAACTGCCGAGCTACAAACCATGAAACTCCAGCTCCAGAAAGCAAGGTAGTATGAACTATGAAAGTATCAGGCAGCTTTTTTGGCAGAACGTGATGATCGGTGATAACTACATCAATCCCTAAAGATTTGGCATAGATTACTTTTTCTCTGGCAGTGATGCCATGATCAACTGAAATAACGAGTGCCGGATGGTGTAGCTTCATAACCGTATCAATACCTTTGAGGGAAAAACCGTATCCTTCTTCAACCCGGTGCGGAATATAGGGCATGACGCGAGCACCAAGTCGGTGAAGCGTCTCCCACATGATGGCACCTGCCGTAATACCATCAGCGTCATAATCGGCGTAGACAACGATTGATTCCTTATCTATTACCGCTTTTTTGATCCGGTTCAAAGAAGACTCAAGCCATTGTTCGTCGATAGCCACATCACGGGAGGTGATTTTTTTTAGCGGTTTGGGACTCAGGAACTCGTGCTGTGTTTTTTTAGTTGTAAACCCCCGGTTCTTAATAATTTCTACCAGAAGTTGCGCTGGTGAAAGATGCTTCTTGCGTTTATTACTTTCCAATATTTTCCACTTTATCTTCACAACAGGTATAATAACAGCATGTTAGCTTTACCTCAACCAGTTCAAGCGGTGATTAAAACTTTTATTAAACACGGATTTGAAGCCTATGCGGTCGGCGGATCGGTGCGCGATATGCTTATGCGCCGTCCCACCAAGTCTTGGGATTTTACGACCAATGCTACTCCTTCCCAAATCCAAACACTGTTTTCTGACAGTTTTTATGATAATACTTTTGGTACTGTGGGCGTTAAAATAAAATCGCAGTCAGGTGAGACAGTCGATGTATTTGAAATCACCACGTATAGAAGCGAAAAAGGCTACAGTGATCACCGCCATCCTAACCGTGTGGTTTGGGGTCAAACGCTTGAAGAAGATCTTGCCCGCCGCGATTTTACCATCAATGCGATAGCTACAGATGGAACTCAAATCATTGATCCGTTTACAGGCAAACTGGATATCACCCAAAAAATCATTCGTACTGTACGTAACCCTGATGAACGATTTAACGAGGATGCGCTCCGGCTCCTGAGAGCTGTTCGCCTTGCGAGCGAACTTGGGTTTGTGATCGAACCGCAAACATTTGAGGCCATCAAACGTCATGTGCCACTACTCCAAAACGTCTCAAGCGACCGCATTCGAGAAGAGTTCATGCGGATCATGGCTAGCGATTTCCCGGCAGATGGAGTGATGCTTCTTAAAAATTCAGGCATCCTGGCGGTAATACTGCCGGAACTCGAACAAACCTTTGGTGTCCCCCAACAAAGCCCCAAACGACACCATATCTATGATGTTGGTACACACCTTATCGAGTCACTCCGTCACACGCCAAGTACTAATCCGGTAATAAGACTTGCCACCCTACTGCATGATATCGGCAAACCGCGAGTTTTTCGTAAAAATCCCAAAGACGGTCTGATCACCTTTTACAATCACGAGGTGGTTGGCGCCCGTATTGCCCTCACTATCGCCCGGCGGCTCAATTTTTCCAAAAAAGACTTAGAAAAAATCGTGACACTCGTAAGATGGCACCAGTTTACGGTAGATGAACGTCAAACAGATGCGACACTCCGCCGATTTATTAATAAGATTGGCAAGGAAAATCTCAAAGATATCCTCGATTTGCGGATTGGCGACCGATTGGGAGGCGGGGCTGTGCAAACTTCGTGGAGATTAAGGCTTTTCATGAAACGACTCGAGGAAGTCCAGAAACAGCCGTTTACGGTGATTGATCTCAAAGTTGACGGTTATGACGTGATGAAGATTTATGGTATATCCCCTGGACCGCTGGTGGGAAAAATTCTCGGTGAACTGTTTAATGAAGTGGCGATGGACAAAATTAAAAATGATCGTGATGCACTTCTACAAAAGCTTGTGGAGATGAAATCAGATCTTACTGCTACTTTTAAAAAGACTACTTAATTTATTTCTCCGTAATGAAATAGGTTAGAACCAGTTCACCATTACATTAAATCTTTCGTAATTTACTCCATGTATACAATACGGGGGTAGCGATAAAAGGTGACGAATACGTTCCTGAAATTGTCCCGATGAGAAGGGCCAGGGCAAACCATTTGATCGTTTCTCCACCGAGAAGTACAAGAGCTAAAAGCATGAAGATGATGGTGAGTGAATTGTTAAGAGATCTGCTCATAGTTTCGGTGAGCGCATGATTTATCTGCTCTTCCAAGGACAGTTCCGGGCTTTTTTTCTGATATTCCCTGATCCGGTCAAAAACCACGATCGTATCATGAACTGAAAAACTCATGGTGGTAAGGATAGCCGTGACAAACAGAGCATCAACCTCGACTTCCAGCCAAATACCAAGAAGAGAAAAAATCCCTATTACAATTAATACATCATGGAATAAGGCGATGATTGCCGATACGCCAAAACGGATATTTTTAAATGCCCACGCAACATAGAGAAGAATCCCCAAAACAGCAAGGGCAGCAGCCACAAAAGTTTTATATAAAAGCTCTTTTCCGAGTGAAGGACCAGTTGTTTCATAACGCAGTTCCTCAAACCCAGTAACTGATTTTTTGAGTTCTGTCACTAGCCCATCGTGTTCATCTTTAGAGATCGGCTGAAATCGGACGACGAAGCTTCCTATATTTGTCGGTTGTATCACGGGATGTTCGATTTCCTTGGTTTTGAGTACAGCCCGAATGATATTTTCTGTATCTTCCGTCTTATCCATTTTAAGTTCAAGAAGCGATCCTCCGGTAAAATCTATTGCCGGTTTTAAACCAAAACGCGCTAAACTAAAAATACCCGGCACCAATATAATTAAGGAAATTATTATATAAATCACTCTATATCTCATGAAGTTAATCATACTATTAAATATCTAGCGAAAAGCGTCACGCGTTAGATTATTTTTTTTAGCTTAGCGCGTCACGCTTCACGCTTTTTTTGCCTATAAAACGCTCTCATGAAATTTCTCGTCACTACTATACCAGTAAACAAACTCGTCCCAACTCCAACAGCCAGGGTCAAAGCAAACCCTCTTACCATGCCCGAAGCTGGCAAAAACGCCCAGTTCAGAGGGTTATAGAGAATAAAAGCTGTTAGAAGCGTCGTAAAATTGGCGTCCCTGATTGAATCCCACGCTTTTCCGAACCCAAGTTCCATTGCTATTTGCCACGGTTTTCCTTTTCGAATCTCCTCTTTCATCCGCTCAAAAATCAAAATATTACTGTCAACCGCCATCCCGATTGAAAGGATAAAACCAGCAATACCTGGTAGAGTCAACGTGACCGGAATGAGGCGAAAGAGGCCGTAAGTCAAGAGTCCGTAAATAACAAGCGCTGCGTCGGCAATAAGCCCAAGCTTGCCGTAATACATCACCATAAATAGTGTTACCAAAAAAAGACCCAAAAGCCCTGCGCGAATACTTGTCTCAACTGATTCCCTGCCCAAGGTTGCACCCACAGTGCGCTGTTCGATAACTTTTATTGGCGTAGGAAGTGCACCTGCTGAGAGTTGTAATGCAAGCTGTCTTGCTTCCTCACGAGTAAATGTTTCTGATGAAATGACTCCTTTACCGTCGGGAATTTCATTCGTCACAACCGGAGCACTTACGGGTAAATCATCTAAAAATATCGGTAATTGTTTACCTATAAGCCGTTTTGTTACCTCCGCAAAGATTCTAGCGCCCTCATCAGTCAACTCAAACGCTACCTGTGGTTTACCGCTAGTTGGATCAAACACCACCTCGGCTTTTTTAAGTTCCTTACCAGTGATACCGATGGGTTTTGTCGTTTCAGGTGTAATAAAAATACCTGCAGGTGAAGCTGTTTCATCTATTTCTCGCAGTTCAAGCCGAGCAGTTTGACCAAGTGTTTCTACTGCTTGATCCACGTCTTTTACACCCGGAAGTTCAACAATCACTCGATAGCTTTCACTTACCTGAGCAGTTTGTATGACAGGTTCCGCTACACCGAAGAAATTTACCCTCCGCTCAACCACTTCCTGGATGCCTTCAAGCGCCCGGTTTCTCTCACTAGAAGCAATATCCTTCATATCCGCCTCAAGTACCAACTGCGTCCCTCCCTGAAGATCAAGTCCTAAATGAGTGGTAAATTCTTTATCTATTCCAAGCGATGGAATAGTCAGTGTCGGTGGCGCGGTCACTCGGTCAATTTTGACAGGTCCCAGTGAAAATTTGACAGGAATTCCTCTAGGCATATCAATTAACACCGCTATAATCACGAGTACTAGTATAAGAATAAGTGGCGATTTATTCACATGCATAGGACAGGTAACTTATATAATTCGTCAGGCAAGAAGCTCCTCTTCATCGCCAATGAGCATGATGCGGGATCCCTGAATGATGGATAATATAAACGGATCACGTCTCCGTTTACGGAAATCAAACTCTTCCTCGGTCATCACTGTATAATTAATTTCCCGTCCGCGTCTACCCTCTTCTAGCCGAACGAGCTGTCCGAGTTCAGGAAGTACAACTGTTCCCACAATCAGCACATCTACCTCTGTGGAAGCATGATGGATATTACGGGCAAATTTTCCCGACATCATGGCAAATTTTATCTTTCCGAGCTTTGCGCGGTTTTTGAGAATATTTCCTCCCAAGTGAGACGTTTTGATCACCAACTCCAAAAGCTCAAAATAAAGGGAGTACGTTTTTCTGAAACTGTAGTAGAGCCTGTTGGCACGCCGCTCTTTAATTACCATCCCGCACTTTTCCATATGAGCGAGTTCCCTGCGCACGGCATTGATCTCTTCATCTATTCTGCGTACCATATCCCGGACATGAATCATCTCGGTAGGACTCACAAGAAGCAATGTCAAAAGTTTTACTCGAACACGTGAAGTAATAATATCGCTTAACATACCTTCCTCCTTCGGGCGTGGACAGCTGAGGCAGTATAAAGGCAAGGAATCTGCGCCATCAATACTCGATCTTTGTGTCGGTCGCTACAACTTCTATCCATATTGGACCGCGTATGAAAGCTATTTCTTTCCCTTTGTCATCAAAAAACTTCGTCCGAGATGTTCTCGTGGTTTTTTTCCATATGCCAGTGACTACCCTACTTTCCTGGAATACAAGCGCCTTGCCGGTACCTATCGTTCCGTAGAGAATATGTCCGTGTTCATCCACACTATCAGTTTCTCTGACAAATTGAATGGCGATATTCTTAGCCGTAATCTGCTGTTTTGTTTCCATATCAATGTGCGGTACGCCTCCATTGATACGTTTATATGAATTAGTTGTAGTATCATATTCCCATATCACACCGTATTTCTCGCTGTACCCATCCCAGTGGGTAAAAGATACTGACTTTTTTGTTCCGCGTTCGCCTTCTGTGACTTCGTCTTTGAATTTCCACGGTTCAAACGCTTTGTCCCAGGGAACACCTTCCTCATCTACATTGGTCCATATTCTTTTGGCAGCCAGTTCGTATAGTTTATTGGTGAAACATACCATGGTATGCTCTGTGGCAACTGGATGATCGAGTCTATCGTAGTTACGGTAACAGGTGGGGAACGGGATGGCAAATTGGTCTAAATCTTTAATGCCGTATTTGTCGATCTGGCATAGCGCCTTTACTCGCTCGTCAACCGTCGGGTCATTACATCTGCCCGCTCCACCAACATGATTGTAAAGCGCATCATATTCCGAAACCCAGTCTACATAGTACGTTCGGGCACTACGCACTGGTGCTAAAGCTACATTTTTGGCAGCTGTGCCGCAGTAATATACACCCATAAAACGGGTGATACCCCCCTCAGCCACAGCCTCATACACAATATCCGCATAAGAAATCCCGGATTGGGGTCTGGCTTCTTCATGGTTTTCAATCATAACAGCGAGTGGTCGACGTGTCTCCCAAATGTCACGTTCTGGTTTAGTAAACAATTGCCCGTTAAGAGGGCATTCTTCGGTCTTGGGTAACCCTGGATCAAGAGTTAGATTTCCGTCTATATCGGCAGGAATAGGCACCACAGTCGTCGAATCGCCTTTACTCAGAATCGAAAAAGTTGCATACGACCCGCCTGTTGATATAAGATAAAGAATTACTGCTCCAATTATGTAAACGAATTTATTTTTCATTTCTTAGCTATTACAATCATGCTATCATACCATAAATATAACATTACTTGTTGGCTTTTTTCACTGCTTCCTGTTCCTCATTTGATAAGTCATGTTCGATCCCCTTGCCTTTTTTTACGGTTTTCACATACCATCTGACTCCAGTACGGGCATAAAGGGAGGTCATGACGATTCCGTTATTATTTTCATCAAGCAGAGCGATAGCCACGCTTTGATATCCGCCAGTGTCGGAAAAAGGATTAAACCGCACTAAACCTATCTTTTTGATACTTTCCCGGGACTGTCTTTCCAAACGCAACATCTCCATATCCAGCTTTTTCATCAATTCTCGGGACTGACTCCCTTGGTCGAGAAGTTTACTTAAAATTTCTGACAGCGTTTGACCGTCAACCCCTTGGGTCAATCGGTTATAATTTGCCACAGCTTTAAAAAGTATGAAGCTGACAAACCCCAACCACCCGATAACCCCCACTACTATAATCCATACTAGTATATTCATTCCATCTTCCGTCATCGATAACAATCATTCTACGCGGGAATTTATCCCTTTGTCAACGGAAAAGCGACTCATATTGTAATACTTGGCTCGTAATAAATTTTTCCAATCGTCAAAGCAATATCTCAATATCTGTATTCGTTCACACGGTGTAGTAATATTCAATCAAAGAGCTTTCCTAAGATCCAAATAATATTTCTCTTGTAACTAGTCCTCCCCAAAGGGCTTTACTATTTGACAAGCTCGAAATATTTATGCTATACCTCGTACACGAGGCTCGATATGCCACGAAAAACGAAAAAAGAGAAATTGTTAAGCGAAAAACGTAAAGCAAGTGAACCATTTACCTATACCTACGAAGTTAAAGAAACGTTTTACGCTGCTATGAAACCACAACCTCACCTTACAGCATATGTTCGCCAGGATCTAATCAAAACTCTGATCCTAGCTCTACTATTTATAGGATTTGAGGTTGGTTTAGCTATTTATTATTACCGTTTTCGATAATTTTGTCTGAAGGGGGGTGAATGTATTTTATGGCTTCTATGTATTGCGTCAAATGCCGTGCAAAAAGAGATGACCCCAATGCGGTTAAAGTCACTATGAAAAATGGTAAACCCGCCATGAAAGGCAAGTGTCCGGTCTGTGGAACGGGTATGTACAAAATTGGCGGTTGATGCTTCTTTTCACTTAATAAACAATCCCTCGTCGTTCCGGCGAGGGTTTTGTTTATTCAAAAAAGTGGGTTGCCAAAAGCCACGAGTGCCAATACTGAGTGGAACGCTACTGAAATTACAAACACCCACCAATAGTAACAGTGGCTGGTATAAAAGCGCTTGTACCAAGATCGTTTCATAAGCTGCGCAAAGAGCCTGACACCCATCATGCACCGGCAGGAAAAAAGTACTAATAAGAGTGACACGAGATTGGTAATGCCTAAAATATACACTAATTTTGGAGCAAAACGTAAGAAATCCATATACAGTCCTTAGACAAAGGATAAATCAATCAAGTAGGTTATGTCAATCAAGTAAACTCAATTAATAAAGTACTATTAACACTAATGTCCCACTGATAACAAAACATTTTTCTTATGACCTCTACGGAAACCGACTGTATTTAGTCCTACTGCCATAAACATACACCGTATATTCTAGTAATTACATCATGTTAGCTTCGTATAAGTACTTGATAATAATACAGCAAGAAATCAAGGTAGTTATGATTCGTATCGCGGTCGATACTGAAGCGCTTCAGCAAGATGAGATACACTTACATAACGTTCTTCTTCTAAATCAGCGATCGTGCGTGCCACTTTGATGATTTTGTAATAACTTCTGGCTGATAGAGAATATGTGTTAATTGCTTGTTTAAGAAGCATCTGGCAATCGGAAGACAAAGAAACAAGTTCCTTAATATATTTAGTGGTCATTTCGGCATTTGTATAGATAGCACGTTTAGCAAATCGGTTTTTCTGATGAAGTCTCGCGTGTTCAATGCGCATTTTGACATTCCTACTGGGTTCTCTGCTCTGATCAGGGTGAGTTAATTTTTCGGTTTCGACAGCTGGTACTTCAACGTGAAGATCAATTCGGTCAAGGATTGGTCCCGATATCCGTTTTTGGTAACGCATGATATTTCCTGGAAGACAGGTACATTTTTTATCCGAACTCCCGTAATTGCCGCACGGACAGGGGTTGGCAGCTGCTACCAATACAAATCTTGCCGGATAAAGAACGGTACCCGCGGCCCTTGATATCGTTACTACCCCGTCTTCAAGCGGTTGCCGTAAGGCTTCAAGCACACTCCGGGGAAACTCCGGAAACTCGTCCAGAAATAATACTCCCCTGTGTGACAAGGATATCTCACCAGGCAAGGGTTTTGTTCCTCCACCAATAAGTCCGATCCTGCTCGTAGTATGATGCGGAGCACGAAATGGCCTATACTTCATGATAGATTCACCTGGGGGAAGATTCCCGGTGACTGAATATATCTTTGTTACTTCAAATGCTTCCTCCTCAGTCAAATCTGGAAGAATTGAGGGGATACTGCGGGCAAGCATAGTTTTTCCGGCTCCTGGCGGTCCTTTGAGGAGAATATTATGTCCTCCAGCTGCAGCTATCTCAAGAGCCCGCTTTGCTTGTTCCTGACCTTGAATGTCTTGAAAATCAATTTCGTGTTGTGTTTGAGAGTTGATTTCTGAAAAGGATACGTGAGGTAAAACTTCAATTTTCGTACTATTGGTAAAATGTCTGTAAAGACTAATTAGTGAGGTTACCGGATACACTGCAACTCCTGATATGACTCCAGCTTCATTACCGTCTACTTCAGGTATAAAAATACCGGAGATACTTCGCTCTTTAGCAAGAATTGCCAGTGGCAAAATCCCATGAGTATGACGGAGTGAACCATCAAGGGACAATTCACCCATAAAAAGAGAGTCTACCAGATCAGTGGTAATTTGCCCTGAGGCAACCAAGATACCCACAGCAATCGGCACATCATACTGCGGACCTTCTTTCGGCAAGTCTGCCGGAGCTAAATTCACTGTGATCCGGTGACCGGGGAAATCAGCGCCCGAATTTTTAAGAGCGGATCTCACCCGCTCTTTTGATTCTTCAACTGCCTTATCGGGGAGACCAACGATCGTAAATGAAGGCAAACCTTGCGAAGAGATATCCACTTCAACCGTAACGAGAACGCTTTCCAGACCTATGGTTGCACCTGATAATACTTTTGCAAGCATACGAAGATTCCTCTCTCACCTTATCGCGAACAGTCATAAGATGCAAGTAATATAAGGCATATAGTTAACACAATACCATTGGAAAAGAATTTTATTAAAATGAATCTATATAAGACCGGTGATGAATTTTAGTACAATACACCTATGAAACGATCTACTCTATATTATATTTTAATTCTTATATGTTTTATTTGTTTTATGGCGTCTTTTAGTGGACTGGTATATCTTTTTTCACGTGCGAGCGATCATTTTACCCGGGCACTAAGTGATACTGCCCTGGGAAATTCGTCCCAGTTTCCGATTTATATAAAGCTTCTATCTTTAACCAGTTTGTTTTCACTCGTATATTTTATAGCTACTTTGTTTGATCTTATTGCTTCCCGCACTAATTCAATTTTGTATTCACGCAAACACCCGGTGGTTGTTACCTTCGAACATCTTGTGCTTATTACTCTGACCTTATTCATGTGGCAAGCTTTATATACCTGGTCGGAACATTTTATCCTCAGGGGTTTAGAATATTATGAGGTTTCCTTTCCCATTGCTGGCACCGGATCAATGTATCCAACTTTTCCTAAAGGCACAAGCAGAACTCTTAAAGATCTGGCTCAAGAAACGGTCGGTTTTGCCGATGTGATCCCATATCCAAATGGGATTACTATTTTTGAAAAAAGGTACTTGGGACATCTGCTCGAGCGAGGAGATATCGTTTTGTTTGATAATGAAAAAACCCGGGAAATTACAAAAAAACTTTACGATGATGAGTCAGGATTTATAAAACGAGTTATTGCCATGCCGAGAGATGTATTTGAAATTCGTGGAGGGCTGGTCAAAATTAACGGCGTTACTATTGATGAACCGTATATCGCCAAGGCCCGCTCGACGTTTGGCGGCGCATTTATTCAAGAATGTAAAGAATTAGTAGTGCCACAAAATAAACTTATTGTCATGGGAGACAACCGCAAAGGAAGCGGAGATTCACGTCACGATTTAGGGTTTGTCGACATCCAGGATGTGCGATTTGTCATTCCACTCAGTAAACAAAAAAGGGTCTTAGATAAAAATTGGAGAAATACGATCTTTGATACCGAGGATTACTCCAAAAGCCGGCTGAATAAGTCCCAATTTATCAGCCTGGTAAATGACATCCGCGTCAAAGGAGGACTGAGTCCGCTCACAACCCAGCCTAAACTCGACTCATCGGCCGCACTTCGGGGAAAAGCGATGCTTCATTATAACGATTTTTCTTTTGAAGCTACCCGAAGTGGATATACTATGGGTCGGGCTATGTCAGACAGTGGATATTCAAATATCGTCTGGGGTGAAACCTATGTTCTCGGATATTACGAAGCGGAGGAACTTGCCGAATCCTTACAGGAAATTCCAAGCTGGAAAGAATTCATTTTGAAAAAGGATTTTGAAGAGATTGGTATTAGCGAGGTGGAAGGATCAATTGACGGTTGTCCAGCGCAGGTGATTGTACTTCACTTTGCAGGCTACATTCCACCCAATTATTCTCTAGAAACCATAGACAGCTGGAGAAATCTTAAAGACAGCTTACTAAGTATCCAATCCGGATGGCAGGATTTAAAAACATATGAACCGTTCTACATAAAATATAAACAGGATGTAGATAGGATAAATGAAATTATTGCTCTCCGAATTAAACGGGCTGAACAGATAATTAAACGCATGGAAGCAAACCAGTGGTTGAATGAGGAAGAAAAATCATTTTCAGAAGAAGATGCCACCCTTGCAGAAGAACAGATAAACCTTTCAACTCGCCTCAATTTAGCCGAATAAATCTATTGCTGCAATAGTCAACGACCACCACCAGAGGTGGTGGCATGATACCAGCCTGAAAGGCATTGTT
>CAYPMW010000014.1:0-44322 GCA_964412165.1 uncultured Gammaproteobacteria bacterium
AGCCGTACAATTTTTTTAGCGTCCGCCAGCTGGCGGAGTGGCGCCGCCAAAAATTCGACTTGGTCGGGGCGGGCGGACTTGAACCGCCGACCTTACGCACCCCATGCGTACATTCTAGCCAACTGAACTACGCCCCGAGCATGTGTATTATACCCTAAAACCATGGCGTTCCAAGAGGAGGGAGTAAAGGGCAGTAATATTTGGTTATTTTTCCAGCACAAAATTTCCCATGGCCAGAATATCAATACCAGAGCGGGAGAAGGTCGAATAAGCATCTTCCGGCGTATTTACGATCGGTTCACCTTTGAGGTTAAATGATGTATTTAATACAAGCGGCACACCGGTTTTTTGGTAAAACTTGGAAATAAGAGCGTGGTAAAGGGGATTGGTATTTTTATAGACAAGCTGGGGTCTGGCAGTATTATCCGCGTGGTTAATGGCAGGTACTTTTTTTCTCCACTCTTTCCTCACCGGGACTACGTAGAGCATGAATTCGAGTGGCTGGTGTTTCTCGGGATCATGTGGTAGGTCAAAAGGAAGATGGGCGTGTTCCGCCAATACCGAGGGTGCAAATGGACGGAAAGCCTCCCTGAATTTGACTTTTGAATTGATGATATCTTTCATATTCGGATTTCTGGGATCTGCAAGAATACTTCTATTTCCCAGGGCTCTTGGTCCCCACTCAAATCTACCTTGCATCCAACCGATCACTTTACCCTCTCTGATTCTCTCTGAAATATAATCGACCAGTTTTTCATGGGTAAATTTTTTATATGTTAACCGGTTTTTTTTTAGAAATACTTCAATTTCAGCAATACCATATGACTCGCCCAAATAAGCATGGATCCATTTTGCCCTGGCGTTCTTACCGAGTGCATGATGATACGTATATAAAGCCGCGCCCATCGCTCCTCCCGAATCGCCTGCCGCTGGTTGGACAAAGATATTTTTAAATCCGCTCTCCCGTAAAATACGGTAGTTAGCCACGCTATTTAAAGCTACACCGCCGGCGATACAAAGATTCTCCATGTGAGTTTGTTTTTTTACCGCGCGTGCCATGTTTAAAAGCAGTTCTTCGGTGACGATCTGGATGCTCGCAGCCATGTTAGCGGCAAAGGGCGTAATGCGATGTGATTCTCGTGGAGGTATAGGCGTTCCGAAGAGTTCGGTAAACTTAGGTGAGTATGTGGTTGAGTCGGAGTGGTGAAAAGAAAAATACGACATGTCCAAAAAAAAAGATCCATCGCTTCGAGGAGTGACGATTTTCCAAATTTTTTCAGTGTATTTAGGTTTGCCGTAAGGAGCCAGTCCCATGACTTTCCACTCGCCTTCATTGACTTCAAACCCCAGAAAAGCAGTAAACGCAGAATAGAGAAGTCCCAATGATTGTGGGTAATGTATCTCTTTGAGAATTGTAATTTCGTTACCATATCCGACACCGTATGTGGTAGTTGTCCATTCGCCAACACCGTCAACTGTGAGAAACGCCGCTTCATGAAATGGCGAGGGATAGAAACAACTCGCCGCGTGTGAGAGATGATGCTCACTAAAAAGGATTTTACTCGGATTGATATTTAAATGGGTAGTAATTTCCTGCTTGACCCAGAGTTTTTGAGTGAGCCAGGTGATCATCGCTTCACGAAAAACCTTGTATGTTTTGGGGTAGGTGGCAAGAATGGAATTGATGATGCGTTGAAATTTACGGAAAGGTTTTTCGTAAAATACTACGTAATCAAGTTGTGGCGCACTTATATTTGCCTGTTTCAAGCAAAAGGCGATAGCGTGTTTGGGAAACGCCGAGTCGTGTTTTTTACGCGAAAACCGCTCTTCTTCTGCCGCAGCGACAACCACTTCGTTATCAATTAGAGCTGCGGCAGCATCATGATAATAACAGGATATACCTAAAATTTTCATCAGTTAATATTGATCTTTCAGTGCGGCAAGGTCAGGTTTGGCAGGATGTTCAAGCCACATTTTGGGCTGCTTTGTTTTAAGTTTCAGTGGATCCATAAAAAACTTTCCTATCAATCCGAGCGGAAGCAGAGGTATGAAATAAAAAACGGTCAGGATGAATCTTGATTGAAACGCGCCGATCACATGAGTTACCTGTTTCCACCTGTTCCAGGCGAGGGTGAGAAGTCTCTTCATAGATTAAAATAGAGTATACACAAATGGGGCAATGGGAGAGCTTTGGGCAAAAATCATGAGCACCCCCAGGAGTAGTAGCGTCACCATCATAGGTATCATCCACCACATCTTTTCTTTCCACAAAAACCCCAAAAGTTCCTTGGCAATTGAAGCTCGCTCGCGGGTTTGTTTCAGCATAGATTTAGGTTTTAATAAACTTGTTGATTAAAGTATTACACACTATTTTGACCAGAATTTCAATGACGATCCAGAGAATACTTGTTACCGTTTACGGAAATAATTTTTTCACTCACTAAATCATCTAAAATGGTATGCAGTTTATTTGGGTTACTCTGTAGGGAGTCGGATAGTGTGTTAAATGTTGCAAAGTCGTATGCTAATAAATGTCTAATGACTAATCCTCTGATTCTGCGGTTTGAATCTTTGAAAGGGCTTTGTTTTTTATAATGAATACTTCTGCGATTAGGATTAGGAGTCGTGTTTTTTATCATCGTACCGTAATCCATGAGTGCCCAAAACCACACACGTGGATTTTTCCTGTCCAAAGTTTTTTCGACCAGAGGTAATATTTCTTTATCAGATACGCTTTGCACGTTAATAAAAAATTCATGTATATAGACAGTTCTTATGTTCGTTTCAATAAACACAGCAGGTTTATTAAAAGCAAATACTACAATTGAGGCTGCTGTAGTATGGCCAATGCCCGGCAATGCATCTAAAATCTCTGGTGAATCGGGGAGAACGCAGTTGAATTTTTCCACAATTATTTGTGCTGCATTTCTTAGATAAAGAGCTCTGCGATTATAGCCTAATCCGCTCCAAGCCTGAAGAAGTCTTTTGGTTGTCGCATGAGCCAGGGTAGGGAAGTTGGGAAATTCCTGGATATACTCTGGAAATTTTTTGAGAACCCTGGAAACTTGCGTTTGTTGGAGCATGACTTCGGAGACAAATATTTCAAAAGGGGAGGTACTCCCCTCTTGGTTACCCCTGCGCCAGGGGAGAGTCCGGCCGTGGTGTTTAAAGTACGCGTAGATTTTTTCCCGGAAGGCGGTAATTTGTGTTGAGTTCATAGAAAAAAACCGAATTTTAGAAAAAATTGAGAAAATAATTTTTATTGATTATATCTTGATTACAACGAATGCAGAATATAGGAATTGGGGAAGATGTTTAGGTAAAATCTGTTAACCACTGCGTGTAATTGTTTGTCCGGTAGTGGTTATTATACGTTCCTAAACCGTAACCCATAAATAACTTCCGTTCGGCAAGACTATAGAACCCACATTGTACCACTCCCCTTTCAGATTCATGAATTGGTGAGAGTTCACCAGTATACGATTTATCAAGCGGCGTAGCTGTTTCCCAGGCAAAACGCTCAACGAGTGGATCAATCACGTGGAACAATGCGGGAAATTCCGCGTAAAAAGGATTTACAAAAAATATTCCAGCTGGATGTACCGGTCCCAGGGGATTTTGGTATCCGCCGAAATTTTGAAGGAATACTTCAAAATTATCCCGAAGTTGTGGCGTCAATCCTCTAGGATTTACGCCGTTTGGCCCCGTATGCCTAATTTTTTTAGCAAAAGCTTCACGCTGTTTACCGGTGGTATAGGCATACCCTACTATATGATACAAATCAGATATGTATTGTGCGTATCTCGGGTAATTGCCGAGTAAAGCTTCAGCCGTAGCTTTAGGTTTATCTGAACGAACAATTCTAAGAAGATCCCCTACAAAGTGTGCCTGGTGCGTGTGTCTTATCTCGTGTAACAAAGCAAACAGAAATTGACGGGTTTGTAAATGTTCCCAACTAAAAAATACTGCCTTTTCACCTTCATCGGAGAGGCAGGAAAAACGTTGACGAGGATTTCTCACGAAATACCAGCCGCCATTTAATAGGTTATTTAAAAGGAGTGTAATTGGTTTACGAGTCTGATCGAACTCGGTGTAAAGGATAGCGAGTGGTTTCATGAGGTTAACTCCTCGCAGTCCGCCGAAGCAAAGCGAAGCCTTACCAAATTCATCATCCCAGAAAATAGGCGGAGGTAAATCTTTTAGCTCAACATCTTGAATTTCTTGTCTTGTGATACTTGATTCAGTTCCAATTGGAGAGATAGCTGTACTATATGCAATTGCACGAGCTACAGCCGGATCTCTTGATACTTCGTATTCGTAAGCCATTAAGGTATTATACGTTAAAATACCCCCTACGTAAACTATAGGATAATATATGGAAGAGGAGGTTTTTTATAGGTCTAATATCGGTTCCTGGCCGTCTTCAACAGGAAATAGCTCCTGATTGAAGAATTTGATTTTTTTAGGAGTGATTTGGTACATCCTGCCCTTAATGACTTTTTTCAGCATATTGCTGTAGGTGAGTTCCGGATTGGTAACTTTGAGAGTTTCTTTCCACATGCTCAAAGCATGCTTAATTTTTTTTACTTCCGAAATACGCTTGGCAATGCCATATATTTGTAAACCTTTTTTAAGAATACTTACCTCTTGCCGACTGTCAGCAATTGAGATCGCTACTTGATTATTTTTTGCAATTTGCCGGCAATGAAGTGTAGCCGGATCACTTAAGAAATAGAGATTGAGATCTTTATCAAACGAGTAGTAGACTGAGGCAATCCAGGGATGCTCTCCATATGTTGCCAGGCTCATGAGTTGGTGTTGTGATAGAAAATCATGGATTAACTTTTTGGTCAATTTCATGCTCTGATTATAGCAGTTTAATCAAATCCTATTTTTTATATATAAATTGAAAGAAAGGTTTGAAAAGAAGAGTGCCGAGTATTAAAAGCCATAATACGGATATAAAAATTGGGATTCCTAAGAAATCCCCTATCGGCCAATTTGTATATTTCCATTCATAGGCGAATAAATTTGGCAGTTCCACCGCATAGCCGAATAACCATGCAGCTATAAGTAAAACGAATATCTGCTTCGTGCCCGGTTTCACCACCCGTTGTAACCATACGAGAAATCCTAATCCGAAAAATCCCGTAAAAGCATAACCGATGAGCGCTACATGAAGAACGTAGTTGAAAAGGTCATAAGAGGGGTAGTACCAAAGATGAAGTATGCGTATGCCCAGAATTTCCACAAATATTCCTAGGATATTTAAAATCAGCCACGTAAAGAAAAACCTTAGAGGATATTTCAAGAAGGAAAAGCCATAGGGAGCGTTGAAGCCTTCAAACAATAAAAATCCTCCGACTGTGTACATACTGTACCAATAAGGTGAATGGAGAAAAATTGCAGCAAAAAGCCCAAAAATCCAAATACTTAGTCCTCCTACTACAAGTGGATTCAGTAAACGATGCATGATATATATTTTAAAACTTATAAATAAGTTGGATCAAGTTGTAGACGCTCACTTTAGCGTGTGTAGTTACTGATAATAGTATTTCTAACTCAGACTCAGAGAGTGACGACTGATTAACTATACCGAATATTGGAGAATTTAGGGCAAGGAAAAATTAGTACTTTCTAAATACAAAATAAAGGCTAGAAAAAGTGTAAGTGATAGAAATAATATTACTGAATAAGCGATTAACCCACGTATGAAAGTAATTTCAAAACTATTTTGTTCGGTTTTTTCTTTTACTTTATTGGCGCGGTTTTTTTATCGAAGTCACTATCCACCCTACTAATCCTACTACCATGGTAATAAATGCAATTAAAAATGCAATTAAAAAAAAAGCGGGAGTAAATTAAATACAACATACACTAAGATCACCATATTGCCTCCTAAGCAATTGATTTATAGTCTAGACCTTTCAGATTTCTAGTTCTGGACTCTTACTTCTTTACCCCAGTACCAGAAAGCCCCACCATTCATGGTGGGGATGAATGCCTGCCTGCCTGCCGGTAGGCAGGGAAGTCTTCTTAGGGCTTTCGGTACGGGATTTCAGACTATATAAAAGAGAAGCCCCACGTCAGACGCGGGGAGTCCTCACTTTATATCTTATCTGCATTATCTGATCATTCATCTGTTTAAAGCTTACGAGCTCCAAATGTTGGTAGGGAAAATCGCTTTCGAATATTTGAATCCCTTTTGCCATAATCATCGGATGAATGTCTAATATTATCTCATCAATTAATCTGTCTTTTAAAAACGATCCATTTATATGACCACCTCCGATGATGAGCAATCGTTGAAATCCTTTTTTCTCAACCGTCGCTACAACTTCTTTCGGTGAAAGATCAGTAAATAATACGCTTTCTTGTATTCTTGCTAATAAATTTTTATCGTGCGTCATCACGATATTAAGCGAGCCTTTATAAGGAAATACGTTATATTTGACACATTCATGGTATGTTCTTTTTCCCATGACCGCGACCCCAAAATCCGCGACGGTTTTATAAAACAAATCGAAATCCTTCACCCATTCTGTATCATCATTCACGCCCGCAACAAATCCGTTTATAGTGGTGGCCATTACGAGGGTTATCTTCATAATTTTTTGTCTATAAAGGTTTTATTGCTTTTAATAAAATATCAGGGGCGACCATTGTTTCCTCAAGCCATCCATCACCCTCTGCAAGAGGGTATGTAATCTCAGCTATAGTAAAACCTATACCTTCAAGAGACGCGCGATAATCTGGCTCTGTCCAATACGTATCATCAATTTCAAATGGTTTTTCACCCTTCACAACACAGGTAATTGGGTCGCCACTTTTCAAGTTTTCTCTTTTTTTATATTGATAGCTTACGTAATCATGACCGATAGATGCAGGGCTTGTCGAAATAAGAACAAACGCTCCACCCGGCTTTAAAACTCTGAAGATCTCACCTGCTGCGTGTTGCATTACTTCCACTGTCTTCATCTCAACGAACACATGAGCGCTGACCACTGAATCCACCGAGTTATCAGGCAATGGAATCTGATCATTTGTAATCTCATGGAACTCTATTTCCGTAATTGCATTAAGTTTTGCCTGACCAATCATATTTGGATCATGGTCAACTCCTATCACTTTCCACGCCCCAAGCGTCTGAAGAAGTCGTGCAGAGCGACCAGCACCTGTTCCGTAATCCAAAACGGTCATCCCACGCAAATCACCCAACAGTCGTGTCATTTCATTGAAGCTCACTTCGTATGTCGTACCAACGACACCAAGTTCGCTATAAATTTTTGCGTTTTCTGGGGTATATATATACATATATTTTTAGGTTCTAATCCCGTCCCCTGTCAGCTCCAAGCTAAAATAATTTTTGATTTTCTTTCCTTCGCGATCTAGGCGGACCGTGTCCGCCTCGCTTTGCTTGCCCGACCGAAACTCTTGAGTGAAGGCGGGAACCGGAACGGACTAGCAAAATCATAGCCGATGTTGATCTTTGGCGGTTGATATTACTCTGAAACGTCCCGCCATTTTGTATAGTATTTTTTCACGATGTTTTCTGCAAGCTTGCCCCGTACACTCCAGATATCCGCGGGCGCCCAAGCTTCAGGGAAGGATTCTTGCCAAGTAAATGCTCCTTCTACCGTACCGGGGTATTTCTCAACAGTGTTATAGAAAGCTTCATAAATATTAGCTTGTTGTTCCTGGGCATCGTCAAGTCCGTTATTGTCTTTGTCGACCATCTTTTCAACCGTATTTCTTCGTTCCTCGGAAGGTGGATTATATGGTGCTTCAACCGCTGTCACGTAACCAAATTCCGTGAACACGATCGGTTTACGAGGATATTGATTTTTTAGAGGAATTAAGTATTTCTGGAATACAGCATCCCAAGACTTTTCTAATTTATTAACAGTTAAGACTCTTGCCGGAGATTGATCAACGAGCTCAAAATAAGCACTTATCCCAACAACATCAAACTCTATATCTTCAAAAAGGTATTTAGAGCCGGGCCAGTCATAGAGCAATGCCGCATAATGCATATCATAAGTTATTTGACCGTTATAAACTTGCCGCGTCTCTCTGACCATTTCCGCGATTTGATCTTTAAAATGGTTGGGGTGATCAGCATCAGGACGGCTTCTGAACAATTGCTCTGTCTCTGTGCCGATCGAGTAAAGTTCTACACCAGCATCTTCAGCGATCCTGGCAAAATGTACCGCCTGATCAGTGTAAGTTTGCCAGAATTCTTCCACAAACTGTGTATGATTTGGGTGGTTGGGTGCCCAGGGCCAATCTTGAAAATTTTTAACCTCACCATTGATAACCGCGTTAGGATCTCCCAGTTGCCAACGACGAACAGGTCGAGTAGCTTTCTGAGACTCCTGATCTTCAAAAGCTAATGCTAGATAGACTCGAAAGCCATGTTTCTGCAGGTGATCGATCATACGAATTAAATTTTCATCTGTAAAAGTTGGAATATCTACTTCGGAATATACTCTCTCTACGATTGAATCCATGCTATCTGCAATATGCAGAGAGACAGAAATGCCCACCCAGTTGACTCCTAAATCACGCAAGTACTCAAAATATTTTTCATCAGGAATCTCTACTAGCCTTCGAGTGCCTCCCCAATTGCCGCCCATATGTACTGCTCGCAACGGTTTTTCCTGACCCTGCATTATTTTCCAGTTCCCTTCGGTATCTCTACCAAAATTTTTGAAAACAAAAAATGTGGCTACGGCTATAGTCAGCCCCGCTAAAATTGCAACTATCCATTGGAAAATATTTATTTTCACAAAATTATTTTACCAACTCATCTAAAGAAACGCCTAATCCTTTTGCAATTTTTGCCACCGTTTGAATTGTCGGATTCGGCGTTGTGCCAGATTCAATTTTTACGCTTAAAATCGGCTAGAGAGCCCGCGTAGCGGGCGAGCCTAGACTCTCATTTCCTAACTGGCGGAGAGGGTGGGATTCGAACCCACGAAGAGCTTGCGCCCTTTTTAGTTTTCAAGACTAACCTGTTAAACCACTCCAGCACCTCTCCAAACGTATTTCAAAGCATTCTGTTGGTCTCAAAATATGCTTGTATTTTACCAAAGATTGTGTTTAAATGGAACCAAAATCTGCCCGAAAATTAGTATAATAATCATTTCCTTCTGATCTTACTTTGTGCCTTAAGGTTCTATGCGAACACGGCCCAAAGAGCGATCTTAGGAGGACTTAAGAAACAGTATTTACTCTTCTTCACTAATTCAGGATCGTAAACTGTTTCTAAAGGAGGACTTTATGGCACAGGACCAAAAACTTCAGGCAATCAAAATGGCGATGGAGCAAATCGAGCGGCAGTACGGGAAAGGCTCGATCATGAAGTTTGGGGATAAGTTTGATGGGAAGCTCACATTTGAAGTCATCCCGACCGGTTCGCTTCCCCTGGATATGGCATTAGGAGTTGGTGGACTTCCTCGTGGCCGCATCATCGAAATCTACGGTCCTGAGGCTTCTGGAAAAACCTCGGTTTGTTTGTCGGTCATTGCCGAAGCGCAAAAAATAGGTGGGGTAGCCGCATTTATTGATGCAGAGCACGCACTTGACCCGGTGTGGGCGGAGAAATTAGGTGTAAAACTGCAAGACCTGCTCATATCCCAACCTGACACCGGTGAACAGGCGCTTGAGATAGCCGAGACGCTCATAAGGAGCGGCGGGGTAGATGTCATCGTCATTGACTCGGTGGCTGCACTCGTACCTAGAGCTGAAATTGAAGGCGAAATGGGGGATGCGATGGTGGGGGTGCAAGCCCGGCTCATGTCCCAGGCTTTACGAAAACTTACTGGAGTAATATCTAAATCAAAAACTATAGTGATATTCACCAACCAGCTCCGCCAAAAGATTGGGATCATGTTTGGTAATCCCGAGACAACTACCGGAGGTTTGGCACTCAAATTTTACGCCTCAATTCGCATGGATATCCGGAAAATCGAAACGATTAAAGACGGAGATAAAGCAATCGGTAGTCGCCACCGGGTGCGAATTGTCAAAAACAAAGTGTCTCCCCCATTCCGGATTGCGGAGTTTGACGTCATGGTGGATGGGATTTCCAAAGAAGCTGGTATTCTGGATGTTGGACTTGAATTGGAAGTGATATCTAAATCTGGTGCGTTTCTTAAATATAATGGCCAGATGCTCGGACAAGGGCGGGAAGCGGCAAAACTCTTTCTCAAAGAAAACCAGAAAGTGACCAAAGAGCTCTTAGGAAATATATGGAAATCGGTAAAAACAGGTTCGATTCCCGTTGAAGTCGGAACGGAAAATGATGACGAGGATGCAGATTGACGTCGCCCATGATCATTACAGACATTACTCCCCAAAAAAAAAATCCGCGCAGAATAAATATTTATCTTGACGGATTGTATGCATTTTCGCTCGAAAAAGAACTCATACTTACCTACCATTTGACTCTTAATAAAGAAATATCAAACCGAGAAGTAGAGCGCTTAATACAGGAAAATGAAGTAGGTGGGTGGTATGCGAGACTTCTCAAACTTATTGCCGCCCGCCCTCGCAGCAGAAAAGAGTTGACCGATTTTTTAAAGTCCCACGAAGTTGGTGAGAGAACGGAAAAAATATTACTTGAAAAATTGGAAAGCCAGAAACTCCTCAATGACTATTCCTTTGCCCTTTGGTTTATCGGTGAACGATTGGTTTTCCGCCCAAGAAGCAGGCGCTTCCTTGAAGCAGAATTGAAGCTTAAAGGAGTGGTAGATTCTGTCATCAACAAAGCGCTTGATGAAGCATTGAGTAAGCAAAGTGAAGCCAAAACGGTAGTATTCTTGGCACGGAAAAAGCTTAAAAGGTTCGCTACATTACCGAAAACTGTACAACGGTATAAAATCCAAACGCTCCTGGCCCGGTATGGATATTCGTGGGAGGTTGTTAAACAGGCAGTTATTGAGTTGGGATTAGCGTAAAATATTTGACGTATTCTAATAAAACAGGTAGAATAGTTCCAGACAATTTTACGTATTAACACTTTTTAGGAAGAACATGGCAGCAGTGAGTAAACAACACGTTTGTATTACATATACTCTATTCACTCACCCCTTAGACCTTTAAGGGGATTCTTCATGTTCTTATCCTAATACCTTGGTAAAGGAGACCCTATGGGTATTTTTGATTCCGTCTCACAACTTTTTTCTGGTAAACGATTTCATCCCGAGCCGCGACAACTAAAAAAGAAACAACCGAAACAAGTAATAACCCAGCTTCCCGGTGTTAGCCAACAAGCTATTGAAGAAAAAATTCTAACTGCGCAGCGCGATGCCAAAAATATCGTACTTGAAGCTAGGGATGACGCGCTTCACATCATCCGCGAAGCCCAGGAAGATATTCGGCGTAAGGAGGAAACGCTCGAGCGACGAATAAGTTCAATTGAAGAGAGAGCGCGTCAGCTTGAACAAGAAGAGACAAACATTACCAAACGTCTTGCTGAAATTGAAAAAATCAAGGCAGAGCAACTCCTAAAACTTGAGCGGGCAGCGCATCTCACTCGAGAAGAAGCACGCAAACTTATACTTGATGCAGTAGAAAGCAATTTGCAAGAAGAAATTGCCAAACTTATTCGAGAAGCTGATGAGGCGGCGCGAGAATCTGCAAATAAAAAAGCGCAGGAAATGTTGGTAGATGCTATGCGGCATGGAGCTACCGACTACGTGGCTGAATATACAGTGTCAGCAGTGAAACTTCCGGATGAGGACATGAAGGGGAGAATCATTGGTAAGGAAGGCCGAAATATCAGGACTTTCGAGCAAGTAACTGGGGTAGATGTTGATTTAGATGAAGAAGGAGTAATTAAACTGTCTTCCTTTGATCCGGTACGCCGTGAAATTGCCCGGGTGACGCTTGAACGGCTCATGAAAGACGGTCGGATTCAACCGGGAAGAATTGAAGAACTCGTTGAACAGGTTCGTAAAGACATTGAACGGATAATGTTTGAAGAAGGAGAACGGCTTTGTCATGCTGTGGGAGTATTTAATATGCCCCATCCTCTGATTGCACTTTTAGGAAGATTTAAATATCGTTTCTCATACGGGCAGAATATGATTGCCCATACGCTTGAGGAAACAAAAATTGGTGTTGCCCTCGCTCATGAGGTAAAAGCAGATATCAATGTGGTTCGTCTGGGATGCCTCCTTCACGATATCGGGAAAATTATTACTGATAAGGAGGGGACGCATATACAGCTCGGAGTCGATCTTCTCCGTAAATATGGCATGCCCCAGTCGGTAATTGATTGTGTAGCCCAGCATCATGAGGACGAGCCGTTTTCCTCGGTTGAGTCGATGCTTGTATATATTGCTGATGCGATATCAGGCAGCCGTCCGGGTGCGCGGTATGAGGATATTGAATCTTACATTAAACGGCTCAAAGATTTGGAAGAGATTGCCAAATCACATGAAGGCGTCAAAGAGGCATTTGCCTTCCAGGCAGGGAGGGAACTCAGGATTATCGTCAAACCCGAAATAGTAGATGATTCAAAATCGACCATCATCGCCCACAAAGTCAAAGAAGAGATTGAGAAAAAACTCACCTACCCGGGACAGATCCGTGTCACCGTGATCCGTGAGTTCCGGGCAGTCGACATTGCGAAGTAATTTAGAAAAATGCTATCCTTAAAACGTGGATATAATTTTTATTTTCCCGATACTGCTTATTGGTTGGGTAATAACTGAACTAGGTATTAACATTACTTCATTATTGTTTCCATATAATGACTCCATTGCTAACAATCGTGCGCTATATCGCTTGAAAAGAGCGCTAATTGTCTTATTGGTATTAGTCTTAATACCTTTTTCTATCAAATCTTACTTCACAAGAATATATTCTGAATCTATATATATACGAGATCTACTTAATTCTCTTAATTCGCCACTTAATTATATGAATTCTTTCTATTTTTCCCAGATTGTTTTATTCATTACTGGAATAATGATACGTTTGTTGGGATCATGGGCTTTGATCGAAATATTGCTTGGATTGATAAGCTTTTGGCGAAGTAAGAATAATCAAAGTAAAAGAAAAATATTTCTTAGAAATAAAAAAATCTTCATTTTACTTCTCCTAGTATTTTTTATATGGATTATAGCTATCATAATTAGTAATTTTATTGGAATTTAATTTTACCACATAAGACGTCCTCGACTTGATTAAAACTTTAAATTATCATTTATTAAGCTTTATCAATATAAATCCCTATAACTTTAAACTTAGCCTGTCTTCACAAGAAATTTTGATCTCATAGTAAAGATCTGCTTGACAAGACAACGAAAAATTACTACATTGGGTAAGTAATCTTATTCTGATCTTCTAATTAAAAATTCCTGCCTGTTTTAGCTGATTATGACAGCCGTGAAAAAAAAGTTAATTTTTCAAACATCATTTTCTTCCGAAAAACATTATGCAATTATTATAAATCCACGAGATCTTGTTACTTGCCTTACCTACTATTTCCGCCAAAGGCGGACATACGCCGCGCGGCTGGTGGCGTGATCTCTGGGGAGCTTGAGAAAGGAGGTGAATACATTATGACAAAAGCAGACCTGATTGAAGTGATTGCCAAAAAGGTAAATCTCACTAACAAAGCAGCAAAAGAAGCAGTTCAAGCTATTTTTAAAGCGATTGAGGATGCACTCAAAAAGGGGGAGAAGGTAGTCGTGACCGGTTTTGGTACGTTTATGGTGCGTTCTCGAGCAGCTCGGGTTGGTAGAAACCCACAAACGGGTGCTACGATTAACATCGCCGCCCGCAAAACTCCGGGATTTACTGCAGGAAAAGCGCTGAAGAAATCTATTCGTTAATAGACAGACATTATATTTGAAGTGATTCGCTTAAACGGCGAATCACTTCATGCGGCAAACGGATCTCTACGATCCGCTTTTTATTTGCATCATGGTACAATACATATATGCAGATTATCTCCGTATCCAAACTCACAAAAATTTTTCAAATTCCGCAAAAAGAACCAGGATTTTCAGGATCTGTCAAATCATTATTCCAAAGAAAATACAAACAAGTTCGGGCGGTGTCAGAGATATCATTCACTATTAGTAAAGGTGAGTTGGTAGGGTTTATCGGACCCAACGGCGCGGGTAAAACTACCACGTTAAAATGTCTGTCAGGGCTTCTTTATCCGACAACCGGTAACGTAAACGTACTTGGATTTACTCCCTTTGAGCGAAAACACTCGTTTCTTAAGCAGATATCTCTGGTGATGGGTCAAAAAAATCAGCTATGGTGGGATTTACCAGCAGAAGATACGTTTCTTCTCAACAAAGAAATCTATGAAATTCCCGATGGTGTTTTTCACAAAACAATTACTGAGTTGATTGAGCTTCTTGAAGTTGCCGATATAATGAAGACCCAAGTCCGCAAACTATCACTTGGTCAGAGAATGAAAATGGAGCTTATCGCCGCTTTAATCCACCAACCAAAAGTGCTTTTTTTGGACGAACCGACGATTGGACTTGACGTCATTATGCAGGAGAAGTTGCGCGATTTTATTCGAGAATACAACCGCCGTCACAGTGCAACAATCCTGCTCACCTCACATTATATGGAGGATGTCAAGGAGCTTTGTAAGCGTGTCATCGTGATTGATCATGGGAATATAATTTACGATGGACTATTGGAAAATATTGTTAAAAAAATCGCCACCCATAAAAATATCACTGTCGTTTTTGATGAGAAAGTTGATCCGGCAAGATTTGTAAAACTTGGCAAGGTGAAATCTTATGAGCATCCGAAATTAATTTTATCAGTTATGCGTTCTAGATCTAATCAGGTGGCAGTAGAACTTTTAAAGAAATTCCCTATTGAAGATATCAATATTGAAGAGCCGGATATCGAAGATATCATAAGACATATGTTTCGCGGTAAGGAATTGGTATGAGTTATGAAAAAATATGCCGTGATTTTACAGATTGCCGGAAAACGCGCGCTCGTATATCGAGGAATCGGGCTTATCTATCTTCTTTTGTCTCTTATTAATATAACCCTTTCGATATTGATATGGAATGTCATATACCGAAATCCTTCGTTTCAGGCAGAAGAGTCATTTTCTCTGATTATTTCTTATTTTCTCGCAGTCCTGTTTTTTAACCAGCTGGTTAATTCATATGTCGCCGGCGAAGTGGCTGATGAATATATCAAGCGCGGAGAATTGTCGGTGTTCCTTTTAAAGCCATTCCCCTTTTTTCTCTATGAGATGCTAGTCGAAATACCCTGGAGGTTACTCGCGTTTCTCATGTCGTTTCCGGCAATTGCAGTTTTTGTTCTTTTATACCATAACCAAATTAATTTCTCCCTTCCTCTTATATTTATCGCTCTGCTTCTGATAGGTTTTTGTTATTTACTCTCATTTCTGGTCCAAATGAGTTTTGCACTTCTTACGTTTTGGTTTGAGGATACGCACGGGATTTTCAGTCTCATAGAAGTGGTGACCATTCTTTTTTCCGGTGTAGGCATTCCGGTTTTTTTCTTTCCGCCAATACTTAAGGCGATAAGCGCGGTATTACCGTTTCAATATATGTTATATTTTCCGGTGGCACTCAGTCTTAACCGTCTGTCCTCTTTGATGACCATCCAATTTTTCGAAATGCTACTTTTTTGGATAATTATGTTGGGTTTCATCAACTGGTTTCTATGGAAACGCGGACTTAAAAAATTCAGCGGAGAAGGTAGATGAAACGGTATTTGAACATACTTTACCTGATTATATATATGCATCTTAAAATTGCGTTTACGTACCGTGCTTCATTATATTCCGGTGCGATTGGTACATCCCTTTGGCTTATTTTGGCTTTAACAAGTATCAGCGTGCTGACATACCAGTCAAGCGAAATTGGCGGATGGAATAAATATGAACTGTTTGTGGTGCAAGGAATATACTCAGTGATTTTGGGTATCATGTATTTTTTGTTCATTGAAAGCTTTAAAAAACTCATGCGGTCAGTGCGGTGGGGGGATCTTGACTTCACACTCCTAAAGCCGCTTGATAGTCAGTTTTTAGTTTCATTTTCAGAGGTGCGCATTTTTCAGCTAGCGAGGGCTTTTATGGGTGGATGCGTGATTATCTACGGTTTAGGAAAATTAGGCGTTGATATTACAGTGTTTAAAATTATTATGTTTGCCCTTTTTTCCTTTATCAGTAGCTCCGTAGTCTATAGCATCTGGTTTATGTTTGCGACACTTAGTATCTGGCTGACGTATTTATTTAATCTGCATGAATTATTTTTGCATCTTACTGGAATAACCAGATATCCGCTAGAAATGCTAAGACATGTCAGTACGTTTTTGGTGATTGTACTTTTGCCGCTTGTAGTGATCACTTCGGTACCCGCCCAGATTCTTCTTAATAAAATCAATCCGTTATTAATAATTGCTTCTTTCTGCGTTGCTGCAATATTCCTGGTCGTATCCAGAAAATTGTGGTTTTTTTCGCTCAAATACTATACGAGCGTCAACAGCTGATATGGGCAAAGTCACATTTTACCGGATCGCACTTAATACATGGAATGAATATATGGTGTATCGAATGAATTTCATTTTCTGGCGAGTCAGAGTAATCGTACGGTTTTTAATAACTTTTTTTCTCTGGTCATCAATTTTTTCACAAGACATAGACTTATTGGGATACAACCGCAGAACAATGCTTACCTATCTTCTACTCGTATATTTATTGGGGAATTTTGTCTATGCTACCCGAACGCAAGATATCGGTGATGAGATACATGAAGGAAACTTGACAAATTATCTTCTTAAGCCGCTGAACTATTTTCTATTTATATTAGCCCGTGACACGAGCGATAAACTTCTAAACCTCAGTTTTACCCTAGTTGAACTTATCATGCTTTTTACCTTACTTAACCCACCCTTTTTTTGGCAGACTGACATGATGTTTGTGTCAATAAGTTTTTTGGCTTTTTGTGGGTCAGTAATAATTTATTTCTTACTCAGTTCACTGCTTGGTTTGTTGGGTTTTTGGACCTCAGAGGTGTGGGCAACTCGGTTTATTTTCATCATCATCCTTGATTTTTTAGCCGGAAACTTTTTTCCGACTGATATCCTTCCAAAATTAATAGCAAATGTGCTAATGTATACCCCTTTTCCTTATATGTTCTATTTTCCAGCCAGAATATATTTAGGTGAGGTTACCGAAGGATTTATAGCTCAAGGGTTTTTTGTGATGGGAGTTTGGGTATTTTTTCTTATATTTGCTGTACACGTCGTTTGGTATCAAGGACTAAAAGTGTACGGAGCTCAGGGGCGCTAATAATATGGACCGACTGGCATATTATGTTCGAACATGGTTGCGTTTGTCACTCAGTTCGTTTCAGGTGGCGTTGGTATCGCGACTGGGTGCTTTACTTTTTACGGTAGCGAAATTTCTCCGGTTTGGGTTTTTTGTAATGATAGTTGTGTTTATCGTCACCCGCACGGAAACGCTCGCGGGTTACACTCTTACCCAATCGCTTATATTTTTTTTGACATACAATATTATTGATACGACAGCCCAGCTTTTATTCCGTGACGTGTACCGATTCCGGGAAAAAATTGTCAGCGGCGATTTTGATCTCACGCTTATTAAACCAATAAGCTCATTGTTTATCGTGCTTATGGGAGGAGCAGATCCGCTTGACCTGGTGGTTTTGTTACCGTATCTCGTGGTTCTTGTTTATCTTTTGACGCTTGTGCCGTTTGCCCTATATTCATTTCTTGCTTACTTACTGTTAATTATAAACTCATTTCTTATAGCTTCTTCTTTTCATATTGCGGTTCTCGCTCTCGGGATTCTCACTACCGAAATCGATCATGCCATCATGATTTACCGTGATGTGACCAGTATGGCTAGATTTCCAGTGGACATATATAAAGAACCACTTAAGGGATTTATTACGTTTGTGATACCAGTAGGCATCATGATGACGTTTCCCCCGAAAGCTCTTTTTGGATTATTGACACCGACAATGCTGTTTATTTCATGTGTAATAGGAATCGTGCTTTTTTATGGAAGTTTGCAATTTTGGCAGTATTCCTTAAGGAGGTATACTTCGGCCTCAAGTTAACTCCTATTACTTTACTCGTGATACAATGCGTCGTATGATTCATGCGCTGTCAAATTTAACCGGACTGGTATACACTTACACGCTCAAACCACTCCTTTTTCAAATTGATCCTGAGACCGTGCATGAAACAATGGTAAATACCGGTGAGTGGTTGGGGAAGAATCAAAGTATGTGCCGCCTTCTAAGGAAAGTGTATGCGTATCAAAGTCTCAATCTGACTCAAACCGTATCCGGAATTAAGTTTGCCAACCCCATTGGACTTTCTGCGGGCTTTGATTATCACGCTAAACTAACCCAGATACTTCCGAGTCTCGGATTTGGATTTATGAGTGTAGGATCAGTTACGGCAAAACCATATGCAGGTAATCCAAAACCACGTTTAGGGAGGCTTCCTTTATCAAGATCTCTCATGGTAAACAAGGGTTTGAAAAATGTAGGTACTCCTAAAATTATTGCAAGTCTCAAAACTCTAAAGTTTAAAATACCGGTCGGAATAAGCATTGCCAGGACAAATTCACCCGATGTGGTGGAGGAAAAAAGGGGTATTGCCGATTATATCGAAAGCTTTATCCAGTTTGAGAAAACGCACATCCCTTCCTATTATGAACTGAATATCAGTTGTCCCAATGCGTTTGGCGGAGAACCGTTTACTGAGCCTCTTAAGCTTCAGCGGCTGCTTAGGGAAATTGAGAAGTTGAAACTCAGGCGGCCACTTTTTATCAAAATGCCGGTTGATACATCAGTTGAAGAAGCAACTAAACTTGTGGAAGTAATCACGAAGTATAGGGTGATAGGACTCATTTTTGGTAATTTAACCAAGGACAGAGGGAATCCTTTGATTCATCCGACAGAACGGAATAAGTACAAAGTGGGAAATTTCAGCGGCAAACCGACATGGGATAGATCTAACCGCTTAATACAGGCGGCATTTAAACGCTACAAAAAGCGGTTTGTGATAATCGGTTGCGGTGGAGTGTTTAATGCTGAAGATGCATATACGAAAATAAAACTTGGTGCCTCGCTTGTTCAACTCATCACCGGGATGGTGTATCAAGGACCATCTCTTATCGGCCAAATTAACTCAGGTCTTGTAAATCTTCTGCAGAAAGACGGGTATACACAAATCTCACAGGCCATCGGGACAGCATTAGTATGAAGTACAAGGCGCTCTTTCTTGATATAGACGGAACATTGGTGAAACACGGGTTGGAATACCTACCTACTCCAAGGGTTTCAGCTGCCATCAATCAAATAAGTAGTAAAATGCATGTTTGTTTGGCGACAGGTAGGATTCTTCCTCATATCGAGGATATTGTGAGTCATCTCAAACTGTCCGGATTGTGTGTCATTTCTAATGGAATCCAAATTTATGATCCTCAAAAACAATCAATCATTTGGGAAAAACCACTTTCCAAAGAAGCAGTTCCGTTCGTATACGAAACATTAAAAAAGTATAGTTCACAAATAAGGCAATTTGATGGTTGGGACGAGTACCCGTTTGACGGAAATGTTGAGAAAAATAACATTTACTGCTTGTGGATCGATCAAGTAAAACCACAAATAGTTGATAGTATCATGAAGGATTTGAGCATCCGTTCTGATATCTCAGCAAATAAAATTATTTCCTATAAAAAAAACCTCTTGAGTTTAATCGTTTCCCATGCTGAAGCATCAAAGCTCCATGGCATTGTAGAAGTAGCTAAGAGGCTAAATATTAATACGCAGGAAATGATCGGGGTAGGAGATGGGTACAACGATTTTCCTTTACTCATGGCGTGCGGGTTGAAAATTGCCATGGGGAATGCGGTTGAGGAACTTAAAGCCATTGCCGATTTTATCGCTCCATCGGTTGAGGAAGACGGAGTCGCCACAGTTATTGAGAAATTTATTCTAAATTTGCAATAAATAAATTTGTAACGCTGTATAGCATAGTTTATAATTTGCAGAAATTGCATGAAATATCATATTGTTACTTTTGGTTGTCAGGCGAATAAGGCTGATAGCGAGCGGGTAGCAGCAATGCTCGAAGCGCGGGGGATGGTGCCTGCAAAAACGCTTAATGAGGCGGAGCATGTCGTGATAAACACCTGTATGATTCGGGAATCAGCTGAAAATCGGGTATATGGGTTGGTTAATAACTTGGCAAAACGTAAACGGCGAGAACCAAATTTGAAAATCGTGGTTACCGGTTGTATGATAGGCATGGCAGCCAGAGACAGTACCGGGAAATTCCTCAAAAAAATCCGCGCTGCGTTGCCGGAAGTAGATGAATTTTTACCCATCGAGGAGGTTGGATTTGATTTTGCTCCTGTGAGAACCAACTATATTCATGCGTGGATTCCCATCTCCAATGGATGTAATAACTTCTGCACTTTCTGCGTCGTGCCTTTTACCCGTGGTCGGGAGGTGAGTCGCCCTTTTCATGAAATAATTCACGAGGTAGAAGAATTGGCAAAAAGGGGATATCGAGAAATCACCTTGGTGGGACAAAATGTAAATTCATACGGTGCGGATTTGATTTTAGGTAAAAACAACGTTCATGTACTTCGTGATATAGATGCAGGAACATATTTTAGGAAAATCAAAGATCATCCGCCAGCTGGCGGATCAAAGATCAAAAATGAGAATGGGAAAGTAACAAATGATCTCATTCCTTACGAAGGATATGGATTACCGAATGGATTAAAAGTTTCTCCGGTTTACGTGAAGCACTTAGGAAGATTGCGGATTCCGACTTTATTTCCATTTTTACTTGATGAAGTATGCAAGATTGACGGTATTGAAAAAGTAGACTTTATTTCCTCAAATCCATGGGATTTTACTGATGAGTTAATCGAAACAATTAAAAAGAATAAAAAAATGGTTCGACACCTCCACTTTGCCCTTCAGTCAGGAGATAACGAGGTATTACGCCGTATGAATCGCTGGTATACTCGTGAAGAATATCTTACCCTCACCCATAAAATTAGAAAAGTAATTCCCGAAATGTCATTTTCAACTGATATTATCGTCGGATTTTGCGGTGAGACCGAAACACAATTTCAAAATACTGTTGATCTGGTCCGAAGGATTGGCTTTTCCAAAGCGTATATAGCTATGTACTCCGACCGTCCCATGACTGCTGCACATAACGTATTTAAAAATGATGTTCCGCACGCTGTGAAAAAACGCAGGTGGGAAATCTTGGATAAAATGATTAATCAGAAAAATTTACGGGATGGGACATATACGATTGATCCACACACCAAAGATTAAATACTCGCAATGAAAATTTACTTGATCCGCAACTCGCGGGGGAATCGTCTTTCATCTCTCCATCAATACATAGGTCCGCGCACGAATGCGATCAGCGTAAATTTATACATGCTCGTATTATGAATAAATTACTCGTTATATGTGGTCCGACTACAACTGGAAAAACCAGCCTCGCTCTCTCGCTTGCAAAAAAGTTTAATGGTGACCTCATTTCAGCTGACAGCAGGCAAGTATATAAAGGTATGGATATAGGTACTGGGAAAGATATTCCGAGTGAGTTCAAAAATCAAAAATCAAAAATCAAGATTGGATTTAATAAGAAAATTTATGCATTACCTGTTTATACTGATGGAAAGACGAACATTTGGATGTATGATGTGGTAAATCCAGATGAGGAATTTAGCCTAGCCCACTTTAGGCATCTAGCAATTGAAGTGATTCAGGGAATTTGGAAGAGGGGGAGATTGCCGATCGTAGTTGGCGGAACTGGACTTTATATTCGGGCATTACTAGAACCGCTAGAAAATATAGCAATCCCGCGAAACCTTAAGCTACGTAAAATATGGGAACAGCGGTCAGTCAGAATATTACAGACTGAACTTCAGCAGACTGATAGAAAACGTCTTGAGGATATGAATACTTCTGATCAAGCCAATCCCCGCCGGCTAATCCGCGCTTTGGAGATTGCCCTTTGGAATAATCAAAATCATCTGAATACAAATCTATATGAAAGTTATTATCGCGGTCTTAATACAATGATACTGGGATTGCATCTCAAAAATGTTGAATTGGAGGCACGAATTCGAGAGCGAATAAAAGCTCGGTTAGATCGGGGACTTCTGGATGAGATTAATAGGCTACGTGATAAGGGATACGGGTGGAATTTACCGGCAATGAGCGGCTTAGGATATCGACAGTGGCGGGATTTTTTTGAACACAAAAAATCGAAAGAAAAAGTTATCCAAAAATGGATACAAGATGAGTTACAGTATGCTAAAAGGCAGATAGTGTGGTTCAAAAAACAGCCCCATATACTATGGCATGATGCTTCAACTATAAATCTGCGTAATATGAAAGAAATGATTGCAAAATGGTATAATAAGTAGTAATTTTATGCCGAACCGTTTGGAAATCGCGCCGAAAACACTTCTTTGGGTTGGTGCTATCGCAATAAGTGGCTGGCTACTTTATCTTATCAGAGATATTTTGGCACTGCTATTTGTGTCTTATATTCTTATGACAGCACTCAAGCCTTTGGTGGAATGGATAGTTAAAATGCGGCTTCCTCGATTCTTGGCTATTCTGATCACGTATATTCTGATCGTAAGCATCTTTGTTGGGTTTGGTAGAATGATTTTACCTCCGCTGGTTAATGAAACCGGGCACTTTTTTAACGCACTGCCCAATTTCGTAAATCAGTTAGCCCCATATGCAAGTATCGATATTAACACTTTGATACAGCAGGTTGCGCCTATTGGGCAAAATGTCTTGCGTCTAACACTCGGAGTTTTTGCAAATATTATAACTATCTTTACTGTTGCTGTATTCACCTTCTATTTCTTACTCGAACACAATCATTTGGAAAACACGCTCAATACTTTTATTGGTGAGGAGTGGAGCAAGCGCACAATAAGAGTACTAGCTAAGATTGAGGAACGTCTGGGAGCGTGGGTAAGAGGGCAAATGTTATTAGCTCTTATTATTGGAGTATTCTCATACATCGGTCTTCTACTGTTAGGTATTAACTACGCTTTACCCTTAGCATTGATTGCGGGTATCCTTGAGGTGGTACCAATAATTGGACCAATTATTTCAGGAGTTCCGGCAGTACTAGTGGCGCTTACCATTTCTCCAGGACTTGCACTCGGCGTCGTCGGCCTCTATTTTCTTATTCAGCAGGTTGAAAACAATATACTTGTGCCTGCAGTAATGCGGAAGGCAGTGGGAGTAGCCCCCCTTGCCAGCTTACTTGCTCTTATGGTTGGAGGGCGATTGGGAGGCATACTAGGCATCATACTGTCAGTACCAATTTTATTAGTAGTACAAACACTCTTTGCAGAATTACTCTACAAAAATACCCCTAAAGAAATATAAACTACATTTCTCACCGACTTGCTTTATTAAGTATTATTTCTTATAATATAATTCTATAGGGTATTAAAATAGACCATTTAGTACCTGTCTGTAAGTAATTTTATACGATTCGTGTTGCAATTATTAGTTTGTTAGACATAAAGTAGATACTATGAATGGTAACTCGCTTAACTACGATAAATTGCCGGAATTTGATAATCACCGCCTGATTCATACCATTTATGATCAAAAAACAGGACTCAAAGGGTTCATAGCAATACACCGGGGTGGGTTTGAAAAGCCGGCGTTTGGTGCGACTCGTATTTGGGCATATAAAAGCGAATCCGACGCTATCAAAGATGCTTTGGAATTATCCCGCGTCATGACGTATAAATCAGCAATGGCAGGGCTTTATTATGGAGGAGCCAAGGCAGTGCTTATAGACCCAAAGATTTCGAGCAACCGAACGCAGCTTCTTAAGGCGTATATGCGATATATAAATTATCTCAACGGGCATTTTATTACCGGAGCAGATGTTGGAGTCAACCATAAAGACATTGAAATTATGGCAGCTTATAGCAAGTACATAGTCGGGATTAGAAGTGATCCCGTAAAATATACGGTACTTGGTGTGTATTATGCTATTGGGGTTTGTCTCAAAGAAATCTTCGGATCGGATTCAATTGAAGGAAAGACGTTTGCGATACAGGGGTTGGGTAAGACGGGTGAAGGATTGTTGGATTTACTATACAGTAAAGCAGGGAAAATTTATGTGACTGACATCAATAGAAAACGAATCAAAGATATTAAAACCAGATACCCGGCGGTTGAGGTGGTAAAATTAGATGAGATATACAGACAAAAAGTTGATGTGTTTTCCCCCTGTGCTTTAAGTTATGCAATCAATTATGATACCGTGACTGATCTTCAGTGTCCAATTATTACTGGAAGTGCCAATAGCCAGCTCGAAAATGTGCATATCGGTGATTTGTTATATAAATTGGGAATCTTGTATGCGCCTGATTACATTGTGAATGCAGGCGGGTTAATAACGGTAGTTGATGAATATGAAAACGGAAAAAACACTAAAGAAAAAATAATTTCCCGTGTCCAAAAAATCAAACAGACCTTGAGAACGGTAATCACAAGAAGTAAAAAAGAAAAACGGGGTACTCACCGGATTGCAAATGAATTAGCAGAAAAAATATTCAGGCGATTTGCATGAAACATGCATTTGGATTACCACAGGGATATACTCGTCCGCTACAAATTCTCACTAAATTAAAACACGAACCCGAATCATACTGGGTAAAAAGAGGTGAGCAGCGGGTTCTCAAATTATTTCACCAAATGGCTCGTCGTGTACCTGCATATAAGGATTTTTTGAAAAATCATTCAGTAGATCCGGATAAGATTAAAACGATAAAAGATTTTAAAAGCGTCCCAACGATTGACAAAAACAATTATCTGCGGGTGTATCCACGTGATGCCCTCTGTTGGGACGGGATTTTTGACGGCAAGCAATGGGTGATTGCAACTACATCAGGGTCAACAGGTGAGCCATTTTATTTTCCCCGGCAATCAACTCAAGATGTATATTATGCTATCACCGCCGAACATTTCTTACTCACTAACTTCAATATCGATAAAAAAAGTACATTGTTTATTATCGGGTTTCCGATGGGGATCTGGATCGGAGGAATATTTACTTACACGATATTGAAAATGATTGCCAACAGTAATAATTATAAATTAAGCATCGCAACACCTGGCATTAATAAACTTGAAATACTCAAAGCTGTAAAGAATTTGGGGAGTCATTTTGATCAGATTATCATTGGCAGTTACGCACCATTTCTCAAAGATACCCTAGATGATGGCAAGCAGATGGGAATTGAGTGGGAGAAACACCACATGGGTTTTGTATTTGCAGCTGAAGGATTCTCAGAAACATTCAGGGATTACGTCATTAAAACTACAGGTACAACCAATCCGTACATGCAAACCCTCAATATATACGGTACGGTTGATCTTGGTACTATGGCTCATGAAACGCCACTGTCAATCCTCATCCGCCGTATGGCTGTAAAAAATAGTAAACTCTTCGAATTCTTGTTTGGACAAGTGACGAAGCTTCCCACTTTAACTCAATTCAATCCGGAAATGTTTTATTTCGAAGAAGTAATGGGTAATTTGATCTGTTCCTCACCAAGTGGGTTGCCATTGGTACGATATGATCTTAAAGATCATGGTGGTATTTTGTCTTACGCCTCACTGATGCAAAAGATGGTGGATTTTGGGATTGATAGTGAAATTCAAGAAGCAGGAATCGATCATACGATTTATCAACTCCCTTTAGTATACGTTTACGAACGGAGTGATTTTTCTGTAAGTTTCTTTGCCTTTCAAATATATCCGGAAACTATACGCAAGGCGCTGCAGGGAAAAGAACTTGAAGGTAGTATCACCGGTAAATTCACCATGCTGGTTTCCTATGACGCACATGGCAATCAGCAGTTTGAAATAAACGTCGAGTTGAAATCAGGAGTGAACGAAAGTAATGCACTTAAAAAGCATATTCAACTTGCTTGTGTTAGATATCTTCTTTCGGAAAACTCCGAATATCGCAAAACCCATGACGAATACGCTACTCGCATCTATCCCAAAATCAAACTCTGGTTGTATGAGGATCCGACATATTTTAAACCGGGTGTAAAACAAAAGTGGGTCAAAAAATGAAATTAAATTTAAAATCGATTCTAAACACACTAGGGCAGAAAACGAGTAATAATAAATTAACGTATCCTCCAACACCCGTTATTTTTTCGACACAGAATACCGGATTCGAAGCCCGATTTACACTTTTTTTAGAAGCTAATCCTATAACGAGAATTTTTAATACTTACGAAAAACAGTTAGCTGAACTCTTTCATATTCGTCACCCCCAATTAGATCTAGGATCAAGTACATTTAAGGTAAAATATCGCTCTTTTAAAGAAGATTATTTACAGGGAAAAGATCCGCTTTATCTAGGGGTGTGGGTTTATTATCCTTGGACGGGTAATCTGGATCATTTTCTTCCTCCAGAAGAATATCAGGAAATTCGGACGGCGAGAAATAAATTTTTGGTTACCTCCAAAGAACAGGAGACCTTTCGTAAGTATGTTGTAGGTATAGCAGGATTAAGTTTAGGGAATAGTATTGCACTTTCTCTTGTATATAGTGGTGGGTGTGAACAAATGAAACTTGCTGACCCCGATTCATTTTCCGCGACCAACCTGAATCGTGTTCGGGTTCCTGCTTATTATATTGGGGTAAAAAAAGTGTATGTAGCAGCCCAGCAGATTTATGAAATAAATCCGTATGCGAAGCTTGTACTTTATCCGGAAGGTTTAAATGAGCATACTATCAAAGAATTTTTTATTTCCGATCCTAAACTGCAATTAGTAGTTGATGAGATGGATGATTTGAAAATGAAAATCTTTATTCGTCTTGCCGCACGAGCTGTGAAAATACCACTCGTGATGGCAACTGATAATGGTGATAATGCAATCATTGATATTGAACGGTTTGATCATACTCCATACACTCCGTCATTTAAGGGGATGCCATTAATGGATTTAGATACAGTCGTTAAAGGAATCACGTATGGGGAATCTTTAAATTTAAATATTTTAGAAAAAGTGAGATTGGCAACCCGTTTGGTAGGAGCAAAGAATGCTACTCCGCGCATGCAGGATTCGCTCATGCGTGTGGGTAAAGATATTGTTTCATGGCCCCAATTAGGTATTTCGGCTCTTACCGGTGGCACTATCCTTACTTATGTAATTAAAAAAATAGCATTGGGTGGGAGGATTCAATCAGGAAAAACCCATATTCCTCTTGATCAGTTATTCACAAAAGATTATTCTTCTAAGAAAAAAATTCTAGCACGTCGTAATAAAACTAAACGTCTAGAACAATATATTAATAACCCAAAACTTATTCCGTACGAAAATTATTCATTATGGAACATTTCAGAACGTAATTATCCAAAAAACAGTACTGTTTCTGAGAAAATAAAATTCATTTTAAAGTATGCATTAATGGCCCCCTCGTCGCATAATACTCAGCCTTGGCGATTTTCTTTACAAGGCAACAGTATTAAGCTCTATGCAGATATTTCTCGGGAACTTACGATCTCCGATCCAACAAGAAGAGAGATGTATATTAGTTTAGGAGCTTGTTTAATGAATTTGCTTATTGCGTTGGACCACTTTTCTTTCTCAGTAAATTATACGTTATTTCCAACAACTGATCCACTCCATGTAGCGACAATCGTATTTTCTGAAGATATAAATAAAAAATCGAAACAAGATGACTTATTTCGGGGAATAATGTTGCGTTTTTCTGATAAGCAAAAATACCTTTCCAAAGATATACCTAAAACAATTCTTGATTACATTAAACAAATAAACCAAGACTCAGTCTTAGAAGTTAAATTAATCACAGACATAGATATTAAAGTGCAAGTTGCACAATGTGTTCAAACTGGTGAAGCACAGATTATGGAGAATGATGACTTTCGAACTGAATTATCGCAGTGGTTACGGCACAATTACACGAGAAAAGAAAATGGAATGCCGGGATTTACTGCAGGTATCGAGGACATTCAATCAATCATAGGGCCTTTTTTAATTAAACACTTTAATATGTCTACGGGTGTTGGAGTTAAACAAAAACTAATCGGATCGCCATTATTGGTGATAGTTGCTTCAACAAAAGACTCTCCCACCATGTGGGTACGGGCAGGTATGGTATATGAACAAATTGTATTATATGCAGCAACGAAAGGAATTCACAATGGGACACTGGCATCAATTATAGAGTTAGAAACGCTAAATAAAAAAGTAACAGAGATTATCGGTATATCTAAAAGCAAAAGAATTCAAGTATTTTTTAGACTAGGATTCTCGAATAATAAAATTGTACGAAGTCCGCGAATACCTTTAGAAAATATTTTAGAAATCCATTGATAAATATATTTATGAAACTCTTAGCTAAGAGCGAAAAAAAATTAATTGACAGTATCAATGTAAACATCAGTACCCATAAAATTAAGGTTGGTTCATATGTGATTAATTATGCTGTTTCGGGTAAAGGAGAAACTTTAGTTTTGTTGCATGGAGCAAATATTGGATGGGGGCAATGGTACCCTAATATCGCTGAATTTTCAAAATATTTTAAGGTTTATGCAATAGATTTAGTTGGTAGTGGAAAGTCATCAATAATAAATTATGAAGATGCTGATCTAGATAAAGATTATATTCATCCTCTTCAAATTTTTATCAAAAAGCTAGGAATGAAGAGAATTAATGTTGTTGGCCATTCCTTCGGAGGTTTAATAGCAATAAAATTATTATCACGTAATCATAAGTTAATTAATAAAATAATATTAACGAACCCGATGGGTATGACAAACTTTTTACCTTTACAATATATGCCGACATCGATTGATTTAGTTGTACAAATTCTCATGCGAACTGTTCTTAAACCAAGCAGAGAAAATATGGCTCACTATCTGAAAAGTGTTTTGGAAAATAAGGATACCATTTCCGATGCTTTTGTTGATTATTACTTTGAATCGATAACACTCGATAAAAATTTAAGACATCCATTAAAGTTTATCAATAGTTTGACTGATAAATTTAAAATTAATAGGAAATATTTGCTCCTTGATGATTTAAAAAATATTACTAAAAAAATTCTAGTATTACATGGTGCAAAAGATCCGTTAATCCCATTAACAAAAGTGATAGAAGTTTACAAGTCATTTCCAAATATAAAATTAATTTCTTTTAAGGGTTCTGGACATGTACCTTCTATAGAAAATAGTATATATTTTAATAAGATTGTTTTAGATTATTTGGTTAGATAAGTTTATAACGGCCTATATGATTTTACCTGTAATTAAGTTAATTCTTCTTTTAGTGACAGTAATTATAAATGGATTTCTAGCACTATTGGTAATTAAAAATAATTCTAAAAGTGCCACTAATAAAATTTATACATTTCTCAGTTTAATAATTGCCATATGGTTAACACTCAATTTTCTTTCAATTGAACCGATTTTTTTAGATTATAGTTTGCTGCTTATTAGATTAAGCATTTTTTGTGCCGCTCCTCTAAGTACTTTTTTTTATTTACTAGCTATTACATTACCAAAAGATAAAATTCAATTGAGTAAAACAAAATTGTATGTAATGACTTTTATTACTGTAATTGTAATGTTATTAGCGATCAGTCCATATACTTTTACAGCAGTTGAAATATTTAATAGTTCTCCCCATCCAACACCCGGACCAGGAATACTTCCTTTTTCCATTGTTACTACTTTGTTTAGTCTTCTTGCAATTATTAATTTAGTTAAGAAAATTTATACAACTAAAGGACTAGAACGACATCAATATCAAATTGTAATGTTTGGAATTGGTTTAATGCTGGGGTTAATTATCACTACCGTTTTATTGCCGGTTGTAATATTAAAAATAAATTATTTTGTTTCACTTATTCCAATTTATACATTATTTTTTCTTGGTTTTACTACATACGCGATTATTAAACACCGTTTAATGGATATACGATTTGTAGTGGCCCGAACGGCATCTTTTACATTACTAGTATTATTATTCGGATTGTTATATGGAGTAATTGTTGCGATATCTTCTATATTTTTCATCTCAAAAGTATTGGATTATCATATGATTATTGTTTCAGCTACATTCGCAATTTCGATGGTTTTTGCTTTTCAACCTCTGAGACGAAGATTTGAGAAAATTACCGACAAGATCTTTTATAAAGATCATTACGATGCACAAAAACTTTTATATGATTTGACGCTTATCATGGCTTCGACTCTGCGTTTAGAAGACTTGACACATCAGATGTTGCAGTTACTATTCAAAGAAATGCGTATCACGAAAGGTGCTTTTATTTTAATGAATAATGATTTGATTTCTGATGTAAAAAGTGAAAACTTTGAGAAACTGCCAATTTTAGATGAAAATGAGATAAAAAAACTTAGTCACTCTCGTGCTTCACTGCTTATAGATGAACTCGAGGAAGGAGAACTTAAAAATATTATGCGCAAACTCGATATCTCAGCGGTGATTCATATGCATACAGAGGGCGAGCAAGTTGGACTGTTAGTCTTAGGTAATAAGGCATCAGGGGATATCTATTCGGAGCAAGATTTAGAATTATTAGAAATATTAGCCCCAGAAGCCGCTGTCGCTATACAAAATGCAAAAGCATATGAGGAAATCAGACGGTTTAATATTACGTTGCAGGAAGAGATTGATAGAGCAACTATAGATTTACGGAAAGCAAATATCAGACTACAAGAACTTGATAAGCTTAAGGATGAATTTGTATCCTTTGCGTCTCATGAACTACGCACGCCCATGACTGCTATTAAAGGTTCACTGTCTACAATTCTTGAGGGTTATGCGGGAGATGTATCTCTCACCGCACGTGATTTCTTGACTGCTGCGTATAACGAAAATGATAGACTCCTCCGGCTGGTGAATAATTTACTTAATATTTCTCGGATTGAAGCGGGCAAATTTACTTTCACCGTGACTAAGGTAGATTTGGAAAAATTGATTACCGAGGTAGTTAAAAATCTGCAGATGGCAGTTAAGGAAAAAAATATATTTTTAAAATTTGATAACCAGTTACCCTTACCTTTGGTGAATGCTGATGAAGATAAAGTTCGTGAAGTCATCATCAACCTCATCGGCAATGCGATTAAGTTTACGAAGGAAGGAGGAATTACAGTCGGTACCCAGATTGATGGTGCAACTGTGAGAGTGTCAGTGATGGATACCGGCCCAGGTATAACCAAAGCAGATCAGGAACTCCTTTTCCAAAAATTCTCCCAAGTAAACGGCAATTATGCAAAGCAATCAGGCGGTACTGGATTGGGACTTTACATCAGCAAGCAGATTGTTGAAGGGCTGCATGGTAAAATCTGGCTCGAATCAATGATTGGGAAAGGGAGTTCATTTTATTTTTCCCTCCCGGTTGCTTAACTATAGTGTATAATACGTAAATTATGGCAAAAATATTATTTGTTGAGGATGATCCGTTGATTGTAAAAATTTACGCGACCCGCCTAATTGCAGATGGACACCAAGTAATATCTGCTGATAATGGTGAAGATGGACTCCGTCTTGCCGAAACGGAAATCCCGGATCTTATCGTCCTTGATGTGATGATGCCGAAAATGGATGGATTTGGAGTGCTCGAAAAAGTTCGGGCTAATGAAAAATTGGCACAAAAACCAGTTCTAATTTACTCAAATTTAGCCCAAGAAGACGAAATAACGCGGGCACGGAAGTTGGGTGCAAGCGAATTCATCGTCAAAGCCAATTTATCTCCTACTGAGATGGTAAATAAAATCAAATCTTACCTTACACCCGCATCTCCAGTTCGTCAGTCTTAAATCTTTAATGATTGAAGTCTCACTTTTTGGTGAATTGCGCCTCACTTGACTGTTTGGTGAGGATAGTGAATAGTAAATATATGATTCTGCCCGAAACGCTAAGAGATATTATTCTCAAATCGGGATTTATTTCACCCCAAGATTTTGACGGAGCTGTCAAAACTTCAAACGAGCTTGGTAAACCTCTAACCGATGTGCTTATATATCGCGGTCTTATTAGCGAGGATGTTTTGGGGCAGCTGATTGCTGAATATTATAAAGTACCGTACCTGAGTCTCCGAAATAAACGAATTTCTCCTCATGTACTGGAGTACATTTCGGAAGAGGCAGCAACAGCTTTTCATATGTTGCCGTTTGAGGTGAAAGGTGATGAAATGAGCTTGGTTATGGAAGATCCGAGTGATTTGGAAGCACGGGAATTTGCCAAACGCCGGACAGGGATGAATGTAAAAATATTTTATACTATCCCGGCAGATTTAATCCATGCCCTGGGTCAATATAAAGGGAGTCTTGAGGATGAATTTACTAAAATCATCGACGAGAATGTCAAAAAAACTGTTGGAAAAGGAGGAGATGTTTCCCAGTCCGCGAACGATTTACCGATAATCAAAATACTTGATACTATTTTAGATTATGCTTTTGCCGAGGGCGCTTCAGATGTACATTTGGAAGTAATGGAGTCTGCATTTTTAGTCAGGTTCCGAGTTGACGGTGTATTACGCGATATCTTGACGCTTCCGAAACAGATGCAGTCTGGAATAGTAGCCCGCATTAAAATACTCTCCCATCTCAAAATTGACGAACATCGGATTCCTCAGGATGGCAGGTTTAAGTTTAAAGTTAACGATACATTTATAGCTCTTCGGGTATCCATACTCCCCGGTTTTTACGGAGAAAATATTGTACTGCGGATTTTACCGGAATCAGCTAGACCTCTGGCGCTTGAGGAATTAGGGCTCACGGGTCACAATTTAGAGTTAATTAAGCATAATATCAAAAAACCACACGGAATGATGTTAGTTACTGGTCCGACTGGATCCGGAAAGACCACCACTTTATATAGTGTACTGACGATTCTCAATACCACGGAAGTGAATATCTGTACTATTGAAGATCCAATTGAGTACGGCATTAATCGAGTCAATCAGATCCAAATTAACCCACAAGCAGGTCTTACGTTTGCCGCGGGACTTCGGGCACTTCTCAGGCATGATCCGGATATTATCATGGTGGGAGAAGTCCGAGATGAAGAAACAGCAGAGATGGCGATCCATTCATCACTCACTGGACATCTCGTATTATCAACACTTCATACGAATGATGCAGCTGGTGCTATACCTCGGTTTCTCGACATGGGTGCAGAAGGCTTTTTAGTCGCATCCACGGTTAATTTGGTAATTGCTCAGCGCTTAGTGAGAAAAATTTGTTCGACATGTATTGAGGCTTATGAACCCGGGCCTGAGCTTATATCCCATCTGAAAAAAATTTTCGGTGAACAGGAAGTATCAAAAAAATTTTACCACGGTAAGGGATGTATCGAATGCGGAAATAGAGGATACAAGGGAAGAATCGGGATTTTTGAAGTGCTTGAAGTGAATGATGAAATCCGATCTTTAGTGCTGAAACAAGTTCCGGCTGCAGAAATCATGCAAGTGGGACTGCGTAACGGAATGATTCCGCTCATACGCGACGGTTTAAATAAAGCCAGCGGAGGTATAACTACGATTGAGGAGGTACTGCGTGTCGTCAGGGAGTAAACATAACTAGTCCCGCGTGTTTTATCAGTTTAAAACACTGTATACCACTTGTGGTGATTGGTGTAGTGAAGTTTTATTCTCTTATTTATGCCACAATTTACATACAAAGCTCTTGATCAGTATAAGCGGATTCAGGAAGGCAGACTGTCTGCTAAAACCAAATTTGAAATCGCCCAACTACTGGGTAAACAAAATCTCACTCCGGTTAGTATAAAACAACTGCCAGAGAATTCTGCTAATCGCAGAACACTACCAGCGATAGAAAAAATCACCTTTTGTCGATATCTGTCTACGATGCTTGCATCAGGTTTGTCGCTCACCGAAGGGTTGAACGTACTGCGAGAAGAATCAAAACACCCAGTGTTAAGAAGTGTTCTTGCTGATATGAGTTACAGTCTAGAGCAGGGACAAGAATTATCGACTGTTTTTGAACGGTATCCGAATATTTTCGAGCCGTATTTTTTGACTCTGACGAAGGCCGGCGAAGTGAGCGGAAAACTGGCGGATGTATTTAAGTACTTAGAAAGTGAACTCCGGTCAGAATACAGTTTGATAGCCAAGATAAAAGGAGCACTTCTTTATCCCATTATCGTATTCAGCGCCATGATTGGCATTGGAGTTCTGGTATTCTTTTTTGTATTACCCCAGATTGCCAAGGTCTTTCTCAAACTAAAGCTTAATCTACCTTTTTATACTAGTTTTTTGTTTAATGCGAGTATAAAGCTCCAGGGATTTTTTTGGCACTTTATGATAGCCGGAGCGGCGACGCTTATAGGTGGATATTTTGCGTTCAAAAAACCCAAAGTGCGGATGCTCCTGTTTTATCTAATTCAACCGATTCCCCTTATCCGGGAGCTAATTAAACGTGTAGATATGGCACGGTTTAACCGGATTTTTTCAACGCTTCTGAAAAGCGCTGTACCGATCACTGATGCTTTGGAGATTTCGCTTAAATCGCTGTCATGGTATGAATATAAGAATTTGTCTTCTGTACTTGCCGAAGAAATCAAAAAAGGTAAGTCGTTTGAATCCGTGATTCGTAACCGTAAAATTTTTCCTACCCTGATGGTACAAATGGTGGCAGCAGGCGAAAAAACCGGGACATTGGATGAGACGTTATCTGATTTAGCTTCCTTTTATGAAGAAGAAGTTGAGGAAGAACTTAAAAATGTCACAGCTGTGATTGAACCGGTGATGATGCTGTTAGTAGGTATTGCCGTGTGTGGACTTATACTCTCAATTATCGCCCCGATTTATAGTGTTATTGGTAGCCTTCAGCAAGCAACTCAAGGTAGCGTTTCCCCTCGCTAAGTATTAATATTCCTCCCAAGAGATAAATTCGTACTCGCCCTGTGACGGAAAATAAGGAGGGGGGTTAAAAAAAAGATTTGCGTCATACGTGATATCCCGATGTGAAAATCCTGAAGCAGGTTGAGATCCAAAACCGGCATTTCCCTGACCATAATTCCAATACGATTTCTGGTTACTGATAAGAGCCCCATATATGATCAATTCCTGCCTCACTGCTTCCTGTTCCATGGCGCAGCTCGAGACACGGTAATTGTGTCGGATAATCCTGCCTTTTTGGGCAAGCAGAGCAGCGTTTATTTCATATATTTGGGGTATGCTTAATGGAAAGATAATATTGTTCTGCGCTACAATACCCAAGTTATTACTATTATCTTTTGCGGTATAGGTGAGGTTGTTATTTATCCAAATGTTCATCGAATTTACCTCAAGCGGAAAACGTGCAGCTACTACTATTCCTTTGCCATTTACAACCCCATCAATCCACACATGATCTTCAGCAAAAATCAAGGAACGAGAAGACAATTGGTACGTTCCAAGTATCGTTTCCTGAGTTATTTTTTGATACAAGTTTTCACAGCCTTTTTCTACGCTCCACCCACGCTTATTTTGGGCGCCTGTTACCTTGCGTATCTCATAAGAACCATTGGACGTAAATACCAGATGATAGCCATAGGCGTTTGAAGGACCAAGATAAGTGCCGTTGTCAATCGCACTTGTTTTGAGGGTATTAAAGTCGGCGGCGATACTGTTGAAATCGACCGGAGTGACAGGAAATTCCCACAGATCCTGGGGACCGCCGTCACCCCAAACTCCGGGTTTGGTTGTTGGTGTACTACAGCCAGTCTCAGAACCACAAGTGTAGGTTTCTTTTGCACTTTGGACTGTTGAGTCATGTGTTCCATCCATCCGGATACCACCATTGGAAAAGATCTTGCCATGGATGGTTATTTTAGAACCAAACCAGACATTGGCATTATGAAGAAATGCGTACTTGGCGATTGAGGGTATACCGTACTTCACCCGCACTGTTCGTCTTACATCCGGATATGCATTTACCCATCCTTGAGATGTGATCGTTGTTAAACTTGAACCTGACGCAGGTGAATCAATTGTTAGACTAAACGTGCTCGCGTTGCCGTAAGGATCCGTAAATTCATGCATATAAGGACCAGGTTGCCCTGTCCCGTCTGTAAAATCAGTAGGATTGTGGGCTAAATGCCAGCGGTAATAATCAGCACCAGCTTGTGCTACAGTTAGCGCTTTTTCAAACGCTTCGGTACGCGTTGAAGAAACATATTGTGTGGCCGTGATAAGTACCAAACCACTTATAGCAAGGGAAAACACTACTCCAAAAACTAAGACTAATACCGAAATTCCGCCTGTATTCATTTTATAAATTATTTTTTAAATTTCGTAAATGTACCGAAGAAGTCAGTTCATATGCATCTACTGCGTTGGTATTACTTACATTTATACGTAAATAGATTGTGATAAGTCGAGTATCGAGCAACCGATTTTCCGGTGCCAAAGGATTATTAACCGTGTCACTTGGCCAGGAACCATTGTAATAGGTGAAGAAAGGTTTACTCACATTGTCTACCTTTGACGTAATAATTGTAACTTTTTCGTTTTCTATTGGGTAGGTTACGGCTGTACTCGTTGGTTCAATTACACCCCTTTTGAGTACCGAGTCTTCAAGAAAAAATCGGACTCTATCCGTCCGTCCATCATTAGTGACATCAGAATAAAAGGCAAGAGTATTATCATTAGTCTCTATAAGCGGCCAGGCGCCGTTTTCCGAGATGCGCATCTCTCTTATTTCTCTAACCAACAACGTAAGGGAGTTTTGAGCAAGCTCGATTGATTGTTGTTCTTCAAAGGAAAACGTTACGTTGGAGAAAAAAAGTATCGAGAGACTTACAACTAATCCTACCACGGTAGTAAATAAAAACAAGGTGATGAGTATTTCAATGATAGTAAAACCATTTTTATAGGTATATATCGTTTTTCTCATTGCGGGTTAAGTATAAATGTTTGTTGCACCGGACCTGATACGGACAACGAGCTTGTTGTTTCTTGATATCCGGATAAATCTAAAGTTAGTTTGTAGGTAGTTTCGGTCAGTCCGCCAAAAAAAACCTGGCCGAAGTCTGCTGATCCAGTAGCACCAGTAGTTTTTTGATTACTATACTGAAGTGCGGTATTAGTCAGTTCTGCACTGACAGAAGCAAGAAGTTGTTGCTGGGGGTTTATAGTGGCAATTAAAACTGAATGAGTCGTTTTTGGCACTGCTACAATGGAAATGACCGGTGATGATTTTGGTATTACTGCAAGCGGTACAATCGGATTGGAACCGGCGAGATTATGACTTGAGTTGGTAAAATCCAATTCATACGTATCCCACTCAAGATCAGGGATGGAGACACTACCACCGCCAGTGTTCGTCGTATAGACATATTTATACACCGGTTCATCTTGGGTGTCATACCCTATAATTTTGCCGCCACGAAGGGTAAAAAAGACGTTGGCGACTGGAGGGTACCCTGTTTCACGACTGCCATAAGATTTGACAGTTACAGATGATTTTTCATCAATGGCAAATGAAACGTGCGTCAACTGACCTTCCAAAACAGTTGCGTGAGGACTAATGGGATTTACAACCTCTTGGGTACCATATGTGCGATCAGTCGAAAAATTCGGTTTAGTGACAGTAATCTGATAACATTCATTACACGCAGGTGCACCTGGAAGGATAACTATACCAGTGTGGTCGGTAAGAGTAGACATGTTGATAGCGGGATTCACCGTCTGATTAGTGATGGTAACAGAAGCATTTGAAACCGGTTCACCCACGGAATTAAATGCCTGTATAGTAATAGTGCCTCCTCCGACAACTGACTCAATGCCTTTGGGGACGATAGTAGTTACTAAAGTTAATGGGGATCGTGATGGGAACGCGCCTTCCCAGGAAATTTCTACACGAACCCGCTTGTAGTCTGTATTGATAAGATCAGTGGAAGTAAGTCCGTCATATGGGTCGTCAATATAAATAATTGAGGTAGTTACAGTAAAGGATATGCTGTTAATGATGATTTCTTCAATGGGCTGTATAGGTCCTTGGGGAATGCCTCCTTGTGTGCCGACTTCATCATATGGAAGGTTACGGATGATTTCCATTTTGGATTGCGCTAAAGAAAGGGCCGTGGTTCTGACTCGGGCATGTCCGAGGTTATCTATAATTTGTCTGAGGATTATGACTATAACAGTAAAAAAAATTCCCACAATCGTCAGGGCAATGAGTGTCTCAAGGAGAGTGTAGCCTCGATGTGCATTCATTATATTTTTAATTCTATAATTGTATCTTACGCATTTTAAAAACAGGTGACAAGCGCCGTCGTATCATAGTTTGGTGAAGTAAAGAATTTCACTTCTTTTGCGAACAAAGTTGCAATCTTTTATATATCAGATAAGTTGAGTGGCTCTGCTGAGTCATGTGCTATATAATACTTTCAGGACATCCGCGTTTAGTATATGAACATTCTGCCTAGAATTTTATCTGCGAAAAAAAGTCGTTTCGGATTGGTAATAGGTAGAGATACTCTCAGAGCCGTTGAATTGGATTTCCGTGGGAAAGTGAATGTGAGTATCGAAGTACCGTTTGCCGATACGGTTTTTAATAAAGGTGTTTTAGTTGATAAAACCCAATTCGTATCATCACTTCAAAGAATGATCCGTGATGGGCATTTTTCATCCCCATATGTTACAGTGTGTTTCTCAGAAGGTTATGCTTATAGCCGCGAATATGATTTACCAGAATTACCCCTCGAAGAAATTCACGAAGCTGTGGCGTGGAAAGTGAAAGATTTATTTCCATTTCCCGAAGAAGAACTATACTTTGACTGGAAGATTCTTTCCACCGATAAAACAATAAAGGTAGGGGTAATGGCAGTACAGAAAAAAATTCTTAATCCTTTAATCGAAGCGTTTCATACCGTGAAACTCAAGCCCATAAGTTTTCAACCCGGAGCATCTGCTATCGCGACAATGCTCTCTCTTAAAATAGAAGAACAAGCTTTGCTAATTGACTTAAGCAAACATGAATCCTATGTAACGCTGGTTGAAGGAGAAAAATCACTCTTTACTTCAATAGTCCCGTTTACCTCAAGTGACACGTCATCTTCATATCTGGCTAATATCACGCAGACAATAAGTGAAACAGTTAGGTACTACATGCAAAAAGGGATACTCAAGCAAAGTGTACCTCAGATTATCTTGTCGGGCGAACTGGCAACGACTGAATGGGCAAAGGCGCTCGCGGAAAATGTGCAGATTCCGGTAAAAATTCTTAATACTTCACTTCAAAATCCATCGTTTAACACCGCATTTGCAGCAGCAAGAGGTATCATAGCTTCTCCCTATGATATATACTCCATCAACTTGTTGCCTACAGTTTTGCAGAAAACATACAATACGGAACAGACCCGACAACTTGGTGGATTACTCATTACCCAGTTTACAGTCCTAACTTTAATACTATTTAGCATTTCCATTTTTTTTTATTTGGGTATGAACCTGAAGCAACAAACTATCGAAGGGAAGATTGGAGAGGTCAATGAAACTTCTCAAGAACAAACTCCCAATACGCAGGTACTACTCCAGTTTAATGCTCAAGCTAAGAAAATTGTTGAGCTTGATGTCGTGCGAGATACACCAGTTGATGATTTAATCACGCTTAAAAGTCTTGTTCCCGAGGGAATTGGAGTAAATCAGATAAGTTATAATGACTCAAAACTTCTTTATACTCTTGCGGGAACTGCGCGGGAGAGAGATTCGCTTCTTTTATTCAGGCAGAAACTTGAACAGTCTGGAAACTTTACAAAAGTGATATTGCCACTTGAGACTCTTGAGACTCCAGAAAACATTTCTTTTACTATTTCATTTATAAAAAAATAATTCGTTATGGATGATATTAAAAAAAAGTATAATTCCTTAATCATCAGGATATCAATACTTATTATCCTGGTGGTTTTTAATGGCATACTTCTTTATTTTGTCAGTAGTAAAATTTCAACTTTAGGACTTCTCGAAAAGGAATATTTCCTAGTACTCCAAACCGAGCAGTTCAACGCGCTTGCGAGTGGAATTATTGATTCGTATAAGGAAGAGATTATTGCGGTGTCAAGTGCTTTTCCAAACGAAACAACCATGCCTATTTTTATTGAACAGTTTGAGGGAGAAATCGGAAAATATGCTGATGAATCCAAGCTAAAATTTAACGCTCTTACTCCACTTAAGGAAAAAGAAAACCTGTTTTTGCCGCTGACCATAACTATGAAAACTGATTTTACCAGGTTCACCGATTTTTTAGAAACGACAGAGAAGTTGCGTTATTTTATTCACATAACTTCAATTGACATGAAGACCCCCGGCAGTTTTGACGGAGGCATTGAAGTCACATTGGGGTTTAAATTATATGTACAAAATCCGTACGCCGCAAAATAAAGAGACACTAATGAAAATTATCGTTTACATTGCGATGATCATTTCATTGGCGACAAACGGTGTAATATTCACCTTGGCGCTGAAAACACTAAGATCCTCAAATACAGAGGTTACACCAAGTCAATTAGTCAATGAGGAGACGGTAAATAAAGCGATTGAGACGCTTAATAAATAAGAGTGGGATATATTTCAAAATTGTTGACAAGCAATTTCGGTTTTGTTAGGCTGAATTTACCACTATTTTATTGGATATTTTGTGGCAAAAATTCAAATACGTCTGAATTTGAAGGGAGGTGAGAAGGTGATTTATTCCCATAAAGGAAAGCTCCTCAAACAAGCTGGTTTTACACTTATAGAGTTATTGGTAGTAATCGGAATAATTACGATTTTAGCAGGAGTCGTAGTTTATGCAGTTAACCCTGGTCGACAATTTGCATCAGCTCGCGATACCCAAAGAAGAGCGGATTTGAACGCTCTGACGAGCGCAATATATCAATATGCAACAGAAAATAACGGTAATTTGCCGGATGTAATATCAGAATCACCTACACAAGTAGGTACGTCGACAGGTCTTGATTTGACCACCTGGTTGGCACCGAAATATTTGGTTGAGATACCAAAAGATCCGTCAAATGGTACAGCAGCTAATACGCAGTATACAATGTATAAAGATGCAAACGGCCGATTAGTTGCCACAGCAACGAGTGAGCTTACACCTGGAGCTGTTATCACGGTAAATCGATAAATTTTCCACGAATTTTTGATGGAAGATATCAAATAAGCCATCAGGAGATGGCTTATTTGTTTTGGTAAGGAAGCTCGTAAGCCAGATTCTGTTTCCTTCGTCAATCATGATGCACATGAAACTGACGAGCAGACACTCATTCCTCTCAGTCGTGATCATTTGCCACTACTGTCCCGATACTATCGGGATGCCTTCATGCTTTGGTGTGTTTTCCCTTCCTAAAAAAATATGAGAAGGGTGACCCACGGAAACGGTACTCACACCGTTCGGAAGTTGCAGGGAGTGGGATTGCCTCGTTTCACTTCCCGCCCATCTTTTATATAAAAAGAAGGGCGAGATTCGTCTCTGTGGCTCTCTCAGCCTGTCTATTCAGACATCGTTCCCGATTCCTTTCGGAATGGGGACACCAGTCTCGCCAATCATAAACGTTTTATGAAGGCGAGATTACCGGTTACCCGGAATCCCCCTTCTGTGATCTGTCTGGACTTTCCTCCCCATCCAACATGAAATTGGTGGGGTGAGCGTCCGGCTTCCTTACATGTATTATATCATCCTGTAGTGTAACATTACAATTTTGTTTGCATTTCGGGTGTGCATTAGTTACAGTGAGGAGAAGGGTTGATATGGATGGCTTCAGTAAAAGAAAAATTCTCATTTTCGTGTTCATTTTATTTACAGTGGTTATTGCTACAGTAACCTTTATGATTTCAAACATCGGTATGCGATATGGACAGGGACTACGGCAGTTTACCACAACTCCAATAGAACAGGACGGGAGTCAACCAAAAAGAGTCGAGATTAAAAAAATCATCATCCAAAAAAAGGATTCTTCTACCTGTATTGAAGTTTCAAGCGATGCGGTAGCACGAACCTATGATCAATGCGGTGAACGCGTCACTGATGCCCGCCGGATTAACGATTCCGAAAGCCTTCTCGACTTGTTTCAATTTTTACACGAGCACAATTTATCTGCCTATGAAACTGAAGATGACGGATATATTTACAAAATAACTGTTGAAACCGATGAGGGTACCAGAGTGTATTTTATCAGAAGTAATAATGCGGTGAGCTCAATTCAAAATCTTATTCGAACGATCGAACTTTTAGAGGGAGATATTACTACCGCCATATATCCTTCACCTTCCTCCTATCAATCAGTAAAATCTAGTACCTATGTGTTTCAGCCCGTCGCTTCATCAGGACAAACGAATGTCTCTCCGGCGACCGGGATCGGGGCCCTACAACCTCCCACATTTACGTGCGAATATATTGACACTCCGAGCGGAAAAAAACCCGTGAATGTATCAAATATTATTTGTTCGGGCGACCCGATTCCGGCGCAATAATATTGAGTGAGTACGTGTCCTAGGGAACAAGTATTTCAAGTGGTATAATGTTGACACATTTTTTATGATCGGTTCGCTAGAGGGCACTATTATTTCCATCCTGGGAAACACCATTTTAATATCGGTTCATGGAGTGGGGTATAAAGTTTCGGTCCCCATTCATTTATTGAGACAGTTGAAGGACAATTCATCTGTATTTCTTTATATTTATACCCATGTACAGGATCGCGCCATTGATTTGTATGGTTTTCAAGATCGCGAGGATATCATACTTTATGAAAAACTTATTTCCGTATCAGGTGTAGGTCCAAAAACAGCCTTACTCATACTTTCATCAGGGACACAAAGCGTAAAAAAAGCGATTATGGATAAAAATGTATCATTTTTTACTTCAATTCCACGGGTAGGTACTAAAAATGCACAAAAGATCATTATCGAATTGTCTTCGAAACTTAAAAATAGTTTAGATATAACAGATACGACGTTTGTCCTCGATGAAGCAGAGGATGTGGTTCAAGCGCTCATCCGGATGGGATTTTCAAAGACCGAGGCTAAGCAAGCGTTATCAAAAGTAGATAGTAATCAAAAAAGTATTGAGGAAAAATTGCGTCAGGCTTTTAAATTGTTAGCCAAAAAATAAACATGGTGCTTATACCACAAAACCACAACAGCATAGTTCCTGAAACAACAACCGAAGACGAGCAGCTTTTCACATCGCTGAGGGCGGGTACTTGGAAAGATTTTTATGGCCAGTTAAAAACAAAAGAAGCGTTAAGTATCGCAATATCTGCTGCCGAGAGACGCAAAGAACCGCTGGAGCATATACTTCTATATGGTCCACCAGGTTTGGGAAAAACGACTCTTGCATATCTCGTTGCCAGATCCATGAGAGTAAATATAAAAATCATCTCTGGTCCGGCGCTTGAACGGGCAGGTGATGTTGCAGCCCTACTTACAAATTTAAGCCAACGTGATGTACTTTTTATCGACGAGATTCACCGTCTCAACCGAGCGGTTGAAGAGACGCTCTACCCTGCAATGGAAGATTATGTTCTTGATGTGATTATTGGCAAGGGACCATCTGCTCGAACAGTACGTCTGGATCTACCCCGGTTTACACTTATTGGAGCAACGACTCGCATTGGTTTACTCACCGCGCCACTTCGCGATCGATTTGCAATGATTTTGAGGCTCTATTATTATTCCATACCGGAACTGGTGGTAATTATTAGACGGGCGGCGCAGATATTAGGAATAACTATTGATAAGGAGGCGCTCACAGAACTTGCGCAACGGTCTCGTGGTACTCCCCGGATTGCTCTAAAACTTCTCAAGCGCATTCGGGACATTGCTGAGGTCAAGGGAAGCGGTATAGTAACCATTGCTCTTCTTTCCGAAGCATTTGAAATCTTACAAGTGGATTCTGTAGGACTTGATGAAATGGACCGATCGCTACTTCTGGCAATTATAGAAAAACATAACGGCGGTCCGGTGGGAATTGAAACTTTAGCAGCAGTCATTTCCGAGGATATTGGAACCGTAGAGGGTGTTTTGGAACCCTATCTTTTACAGATCGGTTTTTTAAAACGAACTCGTCGGGGGAGGATGGTGACTTCTCATGCGTATAAACATTTAGGAAAAACTCCTCCCCGGCACGTTGATCAGATTGGTATGTCATTATAGACTCATGCCTAGCCACCGCCTTTGGCGGTGACTATTAACAAGGTTTTACCAG
>CAYPMW010000015.1:0-26350 GCA_964412165.1 uncultured Gammaproteobacteria bacterium
AAATGCTGTGACGAAGACGAAGTAGAGAATTTATAGTGACATCAGAGAGGAGGCGGAGTAGGCTTTGCCTTGAGCGAAGTCGAAGGGTGCAAGACCTCCCGAATACAGCAAATCGAAATACCCTTCTGAGCTGACTCTTGAATCCGCCAATTGGTGGATAGGGAGATCCGGGTAAGCCCGTGATAGCAGAAAGAGCGTGTCGGAAACGGAGCGTTCGAATGAGGCTAAGGTAAACCGACCTCGGTCGGTTTTTTAGTGGTTGCTTAATGAGTATTCGAGTTTAGCAAATACTATCCCTCCAAAGCACTTTTAGGACCGTGTACGCCTGTCCGCATTTGGCGGAAATAGCACTGAAAAGGCGAGAAGAAAGCGCCTGAGGGATGTTAGACTCCTTAGTAAAACAAGGTGGTACCGCTAGATTAGTTGTGAGTTGTAGGTTGTAAGTTAAACAATCTCATACATAAATTAATCAGCCCTTGTAAGTTTTCCTGATAGAAATCAGGAAGATTTGCAAGGGTTTTTTTATTGCCCTGAAAGGAAAGTTAGAGATGAGGACACACCGACGTTTTTTGATCTGGTAACCAATATAATTATCCAACGAGATGCTCACGCCATCGCCGCCAAACGGCGATTAGCAATGCGTATTGTTACGGATTGTCATGGACAACAGGCTGCACAAATAGCAGATCAACATTTTTTTTCTAAGCATCCTGAGCTTAGAAATATGATATAGTTAAGGAAGGAGACTATATGGATGCAATTGAGAATTTATTGACGAGAGGCGTGGATCAGATTTACCCGAGCCGTGAGGCGCTGGAGAAAGAATTACGATCGGGGAAAAAGCTAAAACTCTACCAAGGTTTTGACCCGACGGGTACGCAGCTTCATATCGGACACGCAGTGGGTTTTAGAAAATTACGCCAATTCCAGGACTTAGGGCATGAAGTTATTTTCCTCATCGGTGACGGTACCGGACAAGCAGGGGATCCATCAGGGAAAAAAACAGCGCGCGAAAAATTTTTTACTCAAGAGGAATTGCGACAAAACGGCAAGGATTACGTCATGCAATCGGCAAAAATCATGCTATTCGCTGGGCCTAATCCCGTCAAGATTCTCTACAATGGCGACTGGCTTAATAAATTACGACTGGTCGACATTCTTGATATTGCAGGGCATTTTACGCTCCAACAAATGCTAGAAAGGGATTTATACCAGGAAAGACTGAAAACTCAAGTACCCCTGTCAATACGGGAGTTTCTCTATCCACTTCTTCAGGGTTATGATTCTGTTGCCATGGAGGTTGATATGGAGCTGGGAGGCTCAGACCAAACGTTTAATATGCTTACCGGACGTACACTAGTCCAAGCGTATCTCAAAAAAGAAAAATTTGTCATGACTGTACCATTACTCGCTGATCGATCCGGTAGGAAAATCGGTAAGACTGAGGGTAATGTGATAGGTTTGACCGATCCACCAAATGACTTTTATGGAAAAATTATGGCCTTAGCTGATGAGGCGATCATTTCCTGCTTTACTCTCCTTACAGATACATCTACGGAAGAGATAATTCATATGGAACAAGCAATCAAACAGGGCGAAAATCCAATGAAATATAAAAAACAACTAGCTTTTACCCTAACTGCTGCATTAAACACTATGGAACTAGCTCAACAAGCCCAAATCTACTTTGAAGACACATTTCAAAAAGGCATGATTAGCACTGAAGTGGAAGAATTTCCCCTCAGCACGCTTCCAGGAAATCCGCTTTCTATTATTGACCTTTTAATCGCTACAAATATGGCGACTAGTAAATCTCAGGCCAAGCGTCTAGTCATCCAAAATGCAGTCGAAATTGATCAAACAATTGTAGACATGCTGCAAACCAATGTGACGCTTAAGCCCGGTATGACTTTACGTGTCGGTAAAAAGCGCTTTCTTCGCTTTGTTTAATTTCAATATATGAATTGGATACAAAAAAATCGCTGGTTTTGGAAACTCATCGTCATAATTGCGGTATCTGCCCTGGTGATGACCTCGTTTGCTCCGTTTTTAGTATACTTATTTCCGTAACTACTTAAATCCACTGTATAATAAACAGATTATGGATCTGGCGACACCAGCACGGTTTATTCCTCATGTCGGTCCGGTATTTGCCCGGCGCCTCGCCAAACTCGCAATTTATACTGTGGCGGATTTACTCTGGCATCTACCATCCAGGTATGAAGATTACCGGATCACCTCTGAAATAGCGCGTCTTCAGGAAGGAGAGCAGGTGACTGTGATTGTTACAGTTCGTTCTATAAAAAATATTTTTCTCAGCTCCGGCAAACAACTTCAAAAAGCTCTAGTCTATGACACCAGTGGCGAAATAGAAGTGGTGTGGTACAACCAACCGTTTCTGGTGAAAATTCTTGCTCCTAGTATGAATGTGGCGCTCACCGGTAAAGTATATCAATTTAATCGGGTCTTAAACTTACAGTCTCCTGAGTACGAAATAGTCAAAGATAAGAGCGAACTTGTAAGTGCAGGGCGTCTCGTACCAATCTATCCTGAAACCCAAGGCATTTCTTCTAAGTGGCTACGGACACGTATTCATGAACTTCTCGCACTTCATCTTTTTAAGGAATATCTTCCTCAGCATCTAATCTTAAAATACCATTTATTGCCCATCGATGAAGCAATTCGGCTTACGCATTTTCCAGTCAGTCCTCGCGATCCGGAGAAAGGAAAACTGCGTTTGGCATTTGATGAACTCATTATTTTAGAACTGCGGGCACTCCAAAAGCGACTTGAGTGGGCACGCATCGCTAAAGGAAAACCTATACTTATACCACCTGAATCATTAAAACAGTTTATTGGTGCGCTACCATTTACCCTTACACCGTCACAATTACAAGCTATTGACGAAATAGTCTCCGACCTCTCAAAACCCCATTCGATGAACCGGCTACTTCAGGGAGATGTCGGATCAGGGAAAACTGTGGTTGCTGCTGTGGCGATGTATATAGCGAGTTTAAACGGGGCACGGTCAATTCTTATGGCGCCAACTGAAATACTAGCTCTCCAGCATTTTGAAACGCTAAAGCGGCTTTTTGTGCCTTTCAGAATCCGTGTGGGTATCCAAACTGCGTCAAATAAAACTTTTTTTAGGACTAAGAATTCAAATCTGAAAAAGGCAGCGGACGACTTTGATATTTTGGTAGGTACGCATGCGCTACTTGAAAATCACGTCAGCGCGACTCATGTCGGTCTTGTAGTAATTGATGAGCAGCACCGGTTCGGTGTCCGTCAACGTTCAATTTTACGTAAAAAAGGTGCCAATCCGCATGTTCTGACTATGACTGCCACTCCCATACCACGTACTATAGCTCTTACACTTCACGGCGACCTTGAACTTTCTCAGCTTGAAGAATTACCAAGCGGTAGAAAAAGAATCAAAACGTGGGTAGTCCCGGAAAACAAACGAATTGACGCATATCGATGGATCTCGCGTCATATCAAAGAAAGTGATAAAAAAAATCGTACATTCATTATTTGTCCCTTTATCGAACCGTCTGAATCACTCACCACTGTAAAAGCAGCGGTAAAAGAATTTACTCATCTGAGCGAAAAAATTTTTCCTGACGTATCACTAGGGTTACTTCACGGTAAACTGCATCCCAAAGAAAAATTGAGGATACTAAACGATTTCCGTATGGGAAATTATCAGATACTCGTATCAACCCCGGTGGTTGAAGTCGGTATAGATATTCCCGAGGCAACCATCATTTTGATTGAGGGAGCAGATCGGTTTGGACTTGCGCAACTTCATCAGCTGAGGGGACGAGTGGGAAGAGGAGAAAAGCAGTCTTATTGTCTACTTTTTTCGTCTACGTCCCAAGAAAATGCGAGATTAAAAAGTCTTGAGCGAATCTTCAACGGCGCTCAACTAGCCGAACTTGATTTGAAATTGCGTGGTCCGGGATCTTATTTCGGCACGCTTCAGCATGGCCAAATAGAACTCAAAGCGGCCTCATATTGTGATTTTCACCTAATTCAAACGACGCTTCAGGAAGCAAAAATCTTGATTCGGGAAGACGCCCAACTTTCCCGTTATCCGCTCTTGAAACAGCGCGTTCTATCGGATACAATACAGGAAGTTACACCAGACTAACATAGTAGCTTAGTTAATTAGTTACTTAGTCCGCCAACTGGCGGATTCTTAAGTAACTAAGATTCTAACTTACTAGGACTTTAAGATATGACACCCTTACCAAAACGCAGACATTCATCGAGAAGACAAGCAAAGCGCACACGTGCTCTTACAAGACCAACGGTTGCGCTTACCACCTGCTCCCAATGCGGAGCGCTCCGGATACCCCATCGGGTGTGTGCTCGGTGTGGATATTATGACGGTAGACAGGTATTGACTATAAAAAAAGAGAAACATCAGAAAAAACACACGGCAACTCCCTAATCTCAATAGAAACAATGAAAACAGCTTCTGATCCACGGCATCAAAAACGGATTGCGCTCGTCAAATACTTATTTGCCTATAGCTTCTCACCCGGCAAGATTGCTACCAAACCGATACAAGAAATCATCACTAATTTGAATCTCATAGACGCATATATTGGGGAACACGCTCCGCAATGGCCAGTAAACAAAATTGCGAAAATTGACTTAGCAATCTTAAGACTTTCCATATATGAGTTGTGCGTCAAACAGTCTGCACCAGCAAAAGTTGTCGTTGATGAAGCGGTAGAAATCGCCAAAGTGTACGGCAATGATACCAGTCCCTCATTTATTAACGGAGTTTTAGGAGCTATACTAAAAAATACACATGAACAAAATTGACTACCGCTCATTCTTAGAAAAATTAGGCCTCTCGTTTCATGACCTGAGACTACTCGAAGAAGCCTTTACTCACCGCTCCTACCTAAATGAAGCAGGTAAGGATAGGCGTTCCAATGAACGTCTCGAATTCTTGGGAGACGCGATTCTATCGTTTTTAATATCGGAGTATCTGTTTAATACTTACTCCGAATATCCTGAGGGAGTGCTCACCAATATTCGCTCTACCATTGTAAAAACAGAAACATTGGCGTCGATGGCCGAATCACTCGAACTGGGAAAGTATCTCTTTCTTAGTAAGGGAGAAGAAAAAGGCGGAGGAAGAAGTAATCCATCTCTACTTGCTGATACGTTTGAGGCACTACTCGGCAGTCTATTTGTCGATCAAGGATTAAGTGCGGTCAAAAATTTTCTCAGTCACATACTTATACCCAAAGTATCAGAAATAGTATCTAGGCAACTGAATACTGATTACAAGAGTAGGCTCCAGGAACTTGTCCAGGAATTCTCTCCCACTCCACCGACATACAAAGTCATCAAAGCTTTAGGACCAGACCATGCAAAGCAATTTTGGGTGACGGTGGTCGTTGATGCAAAAGAACAGGAAATCGGCACCGGCAAATCCAAACAAGAAGCCGAACAACAAGCCGCTGCTAAAACTCTTGAGAAAATGGGGAAAATATAGTAAACTTGAAGCTTAGAAGTTTAGTTTTGTCCAAAGGACAACTAGCCTTTGGCTAAAATTTGTTACTTAATAACATTTTAAGCTTCTAAGTAACTAAGCTACCAAACTTCTTAATTATATATGGCTGTAAAAATTCGACTTACTCTCACTGGCAAACGGAATATGAGAAGTTTCCGGATTGTAGCCATTGACCAAAAAGAAAGACGCGACGGTAAAGCAATTGAATATCTTGGTTATTACGACCCTAATAATAAAAAAGTGCCTGTCAAAGTGGATAATGAGAGACTTGCCTATTGGACCTCAAAAGGCGCATTTGTCACCGATGCAGTAAAAAAACTCATCAAAAATCAATGAAAGACGTGATAACCTACATTTTGGAACATATCGTCGAACACCCCGATGATATTGAAATTACACAGGAAAATAATGAAAACGGTTCAGTGCAAGTTCGGGTTAAAGTTGCCCGAGATGATATGGGAAGAGTCATAGGGAAAGAAGGAAAAATTATAAAAAGCATTCGTGATGTAGTAAAAATCCTGGCACTCAAGCAAAACAAACATGTTGATGTGACCCTGGTTGAATAAACATTCATGAATTTCTGTATCCTGACTCTTTTCCCGCAGATGTTTGATTGCCTTTTCCACTCAGTCATCAAACGCGCTCGTGATCAAGGAAAAATTTCAGTTAAATTTGTAAATATCAGAGATTTCGCATCTGACAAATATAAAACAGTTGATGATCGACCATTTGGTGGAGGAGTAGGGATGATCCTCAAAGTAGACGTGATTGATAGAGCTTTGTCATTTGCCAGATCCCAAATTCCCTTAAACCACACAGTCCGTTCAATACTCGTCGATCCTCGAGGAAAACTGTACAGCCAAACTGAAACCAGGGACTTGGTACGCTTTGATGATATAATTATCGTCACGGGACATTACGAAGGAATTGATGCGCGCTCCTATCAACTCGTGGACGAGGTATATTCTCTGGGAAATTTTATTGTTACCGGGGGAGAACTTCCTGCTATGATAGTCGTTGATAGTGTCACCCGGCTAGTCCCGGCAGTTCTAAAACCTGAAGCAACCGCAGACGAATCGTTCAATGATGCATCTTATGCTCCACCACAATATACAAGGCCACAAGAATATAAAGGAATGCGTGTTCCAGACGTACTACTATCAGGCAATCATCGGGAGATCAAAGCATGGAACAAAAGTCATCAGAACCTAATCAATAAAAAATAAGTTATCTTTCCCAATGGGCAAAGAATCGCCTGCTCCGGGAAGCAGTAGCTCGCTATATACCGGAAAGGTGGCGATTTTTTCCAATGTTATCTTTTCCTCAGTGGTGATTTCATTGAGCGCTTGATCAACGTCTCCAATTTGAGTAATGGGCGGCAAGAAGTACACATTCAATCCAATTTTAGCAGACACATACGTCTCTTCCTCACTCGCGATTTCAATTTCATTTAAAGTGAGTGTATTGAGGTCATAAATTCGTTTTGATGCTTGGATGATGCGTAAAAATTCAAGTACTTGAGCTTCGGTCCCGATAAGATCGATCGACAATGGCAGAAAATACGCGTTTTTTCGAGTACCCGCGTTGACTGTAAGGAGCGACTCTTTGGGTTTACCAGATTCACTCGATACGAATCCGGGTGTCAAATTAATACTATCAAGTCCTACCTTTGTCAGAAGTACTAAATTTTCAAACGTCGTGATGATTCCTGGAATATCTTTGTCGTCTGGGAGTGTAACTTGAGCGATCTCAAGTAGTGACGTCGTTTCCCTAGACGTTACTGATTCAAGCGCTGCTCTTTTTTTTATCAGTTTATCAAGATGTATCGCATTTGATTTAATGATTTCTTGCTTTAACTGAATTTCGTTTAATCGGGGAACCGTCACTAAGATAGTGATGAAAATAAGCGTTACCACTGCAACTACCAGTGGAAGATAGATCTCATATTTCAGATAAATTTTGCGTAATTGTCTAGACATTTAACTTGCTAACATGGATACCACCAGTTCGTAACTACCACCGGAAATGTAGTTGATAGACGTAATTTGAATCAGTTTAAACTTCGACTCTCCTTTAACAACGATAGTATTTACGAATTCGTCAAGGGCCACGGTATCAGAAATTTTGATTGTAAAACTCACCTCACCCAATTCATTAAAGGAATATCCGTTGATTGGATAGCTTAAGTCAAATTCTTTGACAAACTTATAAAGTTCTTCGTAGGGAAACCGTGTGGTTTCGATCTCGTTGATCACTTTGGCTTTCTGTTTTAAAACCGCGTACAAAGATTCATTTTGGGAGAGTGATGTAATCCGCTCGCGTTCAGATGTGATTTGACTCTCAATTTTTGAAGCCCTTTGATTTAAAATCTGTGAATACACAAGAATTGCCACGAGTATGAGACAGTAAAGACCTACACTTAAAGGTACTAAAATCGTCAGCTTATGCTTAAGCTGAAGTTCTTCTGCGGACAAACGGTGCAGGGATGAAATGAGGTTTATTTCTCGTGTAGCCATACTTGTGTAACGTTTTATGGTAGTCTCATGGCCAGACCTGTTGCTACCGCAAAAACAGGCCCTTCCTCTTCGATCTTTCCAAAACGCGCTTGGTCCTTTTCTATACGGGTCCAAGGATTCCCGACTTGGGTTTCAATACTGACCGCATCAGTGATATGGGCTACCAAACCCGGGAGTTTTGCTGAACCGCCTGAAAGTATAATGGTGGAGACGGATTCGTCTGGATATTTGTTTTGGAAATAGGTGATAGCCCGTTTCATTTCCTCAACCATCACGCTGAATATTGGTTGGATTGATTTGTATACTTTTGCTTCAAGCTTATCTTCTTCGAGCCCATAGGTTTTTTTGTATTCTTCCGCTTGGGGGAGAGGAATTCCTAAGTTCTGCGATAACGCGCGGGTAAAATTATTTCCTCCAGTGGGAAGAGTTCTGGTAAAGGCAATCACACCGCCTTTAAGAATGGAAAAATCGGTCGATTGAGCGCCAAGATTTATAACCATCACTGATATTGGCTTTTCAGTCACCGCAGGAAGTAAAGACCTGGAAGCTGATATAATCTCTGTTTCCATGACTTCTGGTATCAGATCGCACATATCGAGAATCCCTGAGTATCTGCCGATGATTTTTTTGGGAGCCGCGATGATGAGGACGTCAATAAGTTGGTTTTGTTCTTCGTCAATTGTTTCACCCACAATACTAAAATCCATCTGCACTTCAGACAAAGGAAGTGGGATATACTGTTCAGCTTCCCATCGAATTGCGCTTGCCAGTTCTCTCTCTGATAGTTTCGGTACTTGGATGATTCTGGTGAAAACTTGAGCTTCAGGTAAGGCGATATTTACTGATTTGAGCCGAACGCCGCCATCTTTGAGAAGTTTCGTTATATTTTGAGCCAAGGCCTCCTGGTCAACTTGTACTTCCGAAGCAATACCACGTGCGGGCGAAGGAGACATGCCGATACTCAGAAGTCGATAACGGTCTCTGCCTAAATGCTCAAGAACAACATATTTTATGTATTTTGTGCCAATATCAAGGCCCAGGACAGTTTTAGCCATAAGTCTCAATAAAATTTACTTCACAATATCACCATCGCCAAAACTATAAACTGCATAATCCATAAATGGCGGAGGTTCATCGTAAGGCGAGTCGACTCTAATTCGGCGGGCGATACTGTCAAATTGACCGAGTGAGTCTATAGTTTCTCCCTGTTCCATGGAAGAAAAATGAGTCACTCCACTTGCACCGTACGCTGCCATCGATGAGGGGTTATATAAGGGCCTTAGCCGCAGAGCTACCAGCTTATACGTAGAGTATACGTCCTCTCCAATTTCATAACCAAAATCAGGGCCTTTTTGCGGAGGCACGTTACCATCGTCATCAAACATTATTTCAATTCGATTGTCAGACCGGATGCCGCCGGAATTTGGTTGTGGAACTACGAAGTCTTCTGTACAGTTACCATTTCCCGTCCGGTTTGTTCCCGGACCTTGGGTGATCAATCCGCTTTGGGGAGTTCGCGTTTGGTTCATATCATATCCGACAGTAGCAGCTTTGATGATACCTGTCGCAAGATGCCGGAAAAAAATGGTTGCGGCCACCGCTGGAACATTACCCATCACCGATGTATCGGGGACATCAAAACATACGTTTAATTTCCACCATTTTAATGGATTAGCAAAATTGGGTTTTCCATTTGTATCATGCTCGCTCAACCATACAGTAAGCACTTCTCCCTGTTCTATCGCTGGTTGTTTTTCCTCTGGATAAAAATAATTTGTCACGCCTTCGTTACCCACCAAGGCAATCGGGGCAATTGCAGTTTTTTCAATCAGATAAGTCGCTCGGTCACCTCTACTTACCGGTATTGGTGATCCCTCGATAATGCTCGCGGTTCGTAACCCTTCTTCAATTCCAGCCTCAGCCGCATTGAATGCTCTCGAAGAATCGGTGATTTTAGTTGTAGTAGTGATATCACTGGTAATTCGACTGGCCAAGAGGAGTCCCAATGATAAACCAACGACTATAACTAAGAGAATTATGAGTATTGCCTGTCCTTCCTTACCGTGTTTTTGGTTCATTTGGTGCATATGTAATGTAATATTCAATCGGAATAATAAACTATTTTTGTCGCTAAACCTCCTTTGTCTTGAAGTTTCTTAGTATTGGTATAGACTCGTATGCCGGCGAGTCTAGTACCCTCAACGAGCCCTTCTTTACTACCCGGTTTCAACCATGGTCCATCGCTAAATGCTGCTTTTTCATTTGGCAGACTCGGATCAGAAAGTGATACTGAAAAAAACCGTGCTTCACTATCAATGCTCACTTCATAGGTTAAATCGCCATCCACGACGCTCAGCACACTTCCAGAAACAGATTCCACCTCGCCTTTAATAATATTTCGGTATAAATATCCCTTGTATCCTGAGATGGGCGCTTTATCAGTGGTATCATTAACCGGCGGTGGCAAGGTGCGCAAATATAAAAAATATCCGGTCACGCTAAATAAACCCAAAAGAAAAACTAACAAAATTATCACAACTGTATTTTTCATATGTAGCTATCCTAGGTTTCTCATTATTGAAGAAACCTTATGGATTGACCTCCTCCCAACGTAATAATTGACTAGAAAATTCTCTGGGTGCACTTAACCAAAAATCCGGCCGATAAATAAAAAGTTCACCCGGATTCGTGGTATTGTTGGTTCCTAGGTCACGCTGCAGTCTAAAACTTGAAGCCACAAAGGTGCCGGCAAATATAACCTGCCGATCATTTGATCCGCTATTTGTTTCTGTTCTAAATTCGCCGTTGGTGATATATACTCCCGATATATCTGCATCTAAGTAGCGGTTAGGTGTAGCAGGAATTTCAGATATGGTATGACCAATTGACCCATGAATAGAGATATTTCCACTGACTATAAATGCCAGAAATCCTCCGTACGTAGTTGCATTTGGTTCCTCGACTCTGATTTTTTTACTACTATTTTGGATCGTCAAATCTCCATTTACAAAGATAACGACTGTAGTGCCTCGCGTGACCGTCCAAGGCGTCACTCCATTCAAGGTAAGATTGCCATTTCTAAGATATGTTCCGGGAGCAGGAAGGAGATCGTCTGAGGTATCGACCAACGTGAGTTTTGTAGGAAATTTGCCGCTAAAGTAATTATAATAATCCCCATTTTCTACAAATTTTTTATGTGAGCGGCTTTCTTCTACGAGATACCCGACACCGGGAACAAGAGCTAGGCCTTGAGCGCTACTGGCAAAGCTGACAATACCTGCACTTAACGGTTTCGGTACTGAATCTGGTTCTTCAGACAGCATGAAATTTTTACCATCTGGAACTGAAACAAATATATTGTTGTTTGAATGGATATTGCCACCACGCACTTGAAACCAACCAGCTGCGGTACTTAAACCCAAATCCCACGTAGTCCCGTTTGACCCGAGAGTCCTGCGTAAATCGAGATCAGGATTTAGCCCGGGTGAAGTCAAGGAATTGGCAGCACAAGCCTGCCGTACCGAATATCCACTCGGCAGGGAATTAAATGAAAGCGTATAGGTACCGAAATTTAAATCTTCAAAATAACTGTAATCTGTACCCACAGTTCCGCTCGCGGCAGTTGGACCTTTTAGCTCTAAATTGGGAGAAGCTCCCGGTAAGTTTCCCGACTGGGTAATCGTACACGAGTTCGGATCGGATTGCGGTTCAACTCGGACGATTCGGACCCTGATCGTGCCTGAAGGTGAAGGGGAGGGAGATGGACAGACCGGTCGAGCAGTGACTGTATTTGACCAGGCAGTCGATGAATCCGGATTATTATGGAAATGCCCTTTGACACGGTAGTTATAAGCCTTTGTAGATACGAGTCCTGAATCACGATACGTGGTTGAGGTAGATGCGACAGTTGCGAGCGCGGTAAAATTTGAGCACGATGCACCTGTACACCGCTCCAGATGGTAATCATTGGTATTTTTGACAGCTGTCCAGGATAATTGTGCTTCTGAACATTCCTGAGTGAAGGATAGAGCGGGTGGTGTAGGGACGGGTGATACTTTGATTTTACCTAGATCAGTGCAAGCCAGTTCGGAAAAATATCCTTGAGTTGGATCTTGAGGGTCAATTCTGGTTTTACCTTGGTAATTATAGACACCGATTTTTTTGGGCGTATACACAATCGGATAATTCGTGTTTGGCTGTTTGACGATCTCAGCGCCACTGACTGGATCGACTAAGAAAAAATCTACATCTTTTTCATTGGGAGTATAGGTATTATTAGTTTTGTCACCGGCAAAAAAACCTGTTCCGTTATGAAAGCCACCTAAGTAGACAGATTCGCCTAAGGTAATTGTTTTCGCATCATTCCATGGATCGGAAGCACTCCGCTGCACTTGTGCCTGGGTACTATCAAAAGGACACACCGGTGTGGGTGATTGACAACTTGACTTGAAAATTTCAAAGTCTCCACAGAGATGATCTATGTTTGAACCACCCCAACACACTTCATCAATCTGGCCGCACCCTGAAACATAGCTGGCAGCATTTTCCCAGGTCGGAAAATTTGCCTGTAAACTTTCATGACACTCCGACGCAAAAGGAGCTGCGCAGCGGTAGCCATTTATTTTTCCGCATGAGCTATCTGGACAATGGCTATTTTTGGTTTCTCCGTCCTGCTCACACTTCCGGCTACCTGATGCCCCTTGGCAATACGTCCGATCCGAATTACAACATGGTATATTTTCACATGACTGGCCCGGATTTGCGCAAGACTGTGCCAAAACATTCACTTGATTCGAAATGAAACTAATACCGAGTCCATCCAGAACTGCTGGCAGGAAAAGATACAAACCGATAATGAGTAATAATCTTTTCATTTTACTTCACTTCTCCAACTAAAAATGCGTAGCGGTCATCTTTTTTATAAATCGTAGCATACAAACCTACCCGAAAATCCACGAGTGACAACCTCCGCAGTCTCCGGATACCGCGTTTGGGCAATTGATAGATAAAAAATACGTGGGTAAATTCATCTAAAACGTAGGCTTTACCTATTCCTTCCTCATCAATAGTCACAGTGAAAGACTGAGGATTTACGTTGGTAATATAACCCGTACTAGCAATCATATAACCTTTAGCTTCGGGATCGGCGATGGCATCATAATACTCGCCATTGAGTACTATTTCTCCCTTATTTGACAGTTGAGCTTCAATTCCGATAGAATTTTCCAAGCTGGGAACTGTAGTTTTATTTAACCTGAAAATTTGCAGATATATGAATAATCCAAAGCTGGCGAGGATGCCCCCTATCAGAAGCACTTTACTCCACATCGATTTTTTCTGTATTGATACACGAAGATTATCAACTGTATCGGCAATCTCTTTACTCATATATATAGTATTACTGGTTTTAGTTTCGAAGTGCAACTATTGTTTTGAATACTTGTGTTGAACCCTCTTTTATAGGGCCCCCAGTCTGTGCGAGAGTAAAATTAATGGTAATTCTTCTTGGTCCTGTGTCTGAAGTACAGGTAAAAATAGCCGCACATGAAGTAGGAGTTACTTGTACGCTAGAACTGGTCAGATTACTTATTGGACCTCCCTCATTTTGTTGCGTAATTTGCCTCGAACTGCATGCAAATGTGGTAGTATTGCCATCCTGGTTATCGATAGTGATCGAATCAGTAGGCGAACCACCACAAAGAGAATCTAATGTTTGGTAGGCATCAAGAGCGTTACGAATCTTTACTTGCATCACCGATACAGCGTAGTCGCCGTTTTGTTTCACTTCAAGTAAATTTTGAGATTTGGCAGTGCCACTTAGAAGCGAGTAAAGGGCATTTGTAGCTGCGACAGAAATCAGCGCCATGAGGCCGAGCACTACTAAGAGTTCAACTAGTGTATAGCCGGACACGAATCCATAGAATTTACTTCTCATAGGCAGTATACTATTCTTACTGTATCCGCCAACTGGCGGATCAGTTTAGAATGCGTTATACCCGGAACCCCGCTTAGCGGGGTGAAGGGCATATCATTATTTAATGTGATGTTACTATACTTTTGACGGTCACATTGGGGTTTAATGCGCCTTGTACCCAACTGACTTTGACTGTCACGGTGATTTTACCAGTTTCAAGCGGATCTAAGTAAAGATTTACGTCTCGGTGAAATAATTCATCAATCCGAGCGTCGGTATTATCACATAATCCGCCATAGGTCCATACCAAGGTATTCATACAATAATCAGGGGGTGATGCACTAGCAAAATAACTTAAGGCGTCCCAACCCAACGCATCCCTTTGAATCCTGATCCATTCCAGCGCTTCATCGGCATATTTAGTGGCCAGAGTCTTATTGCGCGAATACTGAGAATTGGAAAGGTTTGTGGTGGTGACATTTACTAACCCGACTAAAATAAGAGCGACGATTGCGGCAGCAACGACCACTTCAATAAGTGAGTTTCCTTGATGTAAAGTCATATTAGTTACAGGGTTGCGAACACGCTCCCGGACTACCACCACTACTGTATCCGCAATCACGAATTTCACCGCTAGTAGCCACACAGATAGTATAAAACTTATTTTCTTTACTGTTTTCCACTGACACAGTCGTGATATTTGACGTACCTTTTCCCAGTGTGTAAAACTCTAAGTCTGGTGGCATCGTCGTGCCGTATATAAATGTCCCTTCTGGTAGCTTATAGGACTTTCCGGTAAGTAGTCCCTCAGGACTACAAACGGGATTTGAGACGATACACCCTTGTCGTGTTGATGTGCAGTCAGAGGAAGTATTGGAAAACCTGGCATTATAACTTTCAAGTGTCGTGCAACCTGAAGTTGGTTTTAGTCCAGCCGTAGCGTTGGATTGAATCGTTCGCAGGTAATTTTTTAGTGTCGCACCGGCACTTTTTATTGTCTGGGTTTCATTCACGTCCCGAAAGCGGGGAACGATATACGTCATCGCCAGTACTGCCATAGACAATACAAGAAGTATTTCTATGAGAGTAAAACCTGTATGTATCAGGGGCGGGTTTTTCATGGATTACTAAGGTCATAAAACGCGCTCTTTGGATCTTCAAGTCGTGCCCGAAGTACGTAATACTTGCAGTCACTCACCACACAATCTACCAGTCCGGCTGCATCCGTAGAAGGTTCATACGTATAATAGTGTTCGCTAGTATTTTTTGGGTCTTTCGGCATGCTGTTAAGTAAGGGCTCGAGTGCGGTTTTGATCGGAGAGGCAGTCCCATCATCCCAATCTGTGCGTACTCCACCGCAGCCAGATGCCGGAAAAATGGACACAGCGTGACAGGAACACCCAGAGACTGTAGTACCGACGCTTGAATCGCACGCGTTTTCCCTTGGATATGAGCCGTTTTCAGAATAATACCGCTCGAGCGCCTGTCGGATTCTCTCAAGATCTACTTTGCGCTGATTGTCCCGCGCATGTTTTTGGGAGGCGATATAGGAAGCAACTCCCCACGTAGACATGAAAGAAATCAAGGCAATCACAATAATAATTTCTACCAACGTAAATCCGCTGGTATTCCCTAACTTTCTATACATAAAATCACGGGTTTTGTAAGTCATAAAAAGCGCCTGTTGTTTCGAGTCGAGCCCGGATCGTATATAGTGTACAGCCGGCCGTACATTCGTACGAATAAAAGTAATATTCATTGTTGATCGGATCCACGGGTAAATTACGGATATACGTACTGAGGAAAGACGGAAGCACTGGTATACCACCATCTAAATCAGACAGCCAGGTGTTGGATTTTTTGTATCCTGAACATTCGTTTGTAATAGGTGTCGCATTTCCAAGACCATGACAAATACACGGTCCACCACCGACACTTGATTCACAATTTTCGCCAGTGGGATACACTGAAGCATTATCAAACCGGTACAGTTCTAGTGCTTGGCGGATGTTTTCCAAATCTACTTTGCGCTTACTGTCTCGGGCATTTTTTTGCGACCTGATATATGAAGTAATTCCCACTGTAATAAGCACTGATAATAGCGCTAAAACAATGAGTAATTCGATGAGAGTCAAACCTTTACGATTTGTGCCCATTATAGTCAGTATGATCAAAACTTTGTATCGTGTCAACCAGGATATATGTTTTGGGGTGAAAAAAACCTAGGGAGACGGAGACGGAATTGGATAATAATTAGGGCTATACAAATCATAAAACTTATTTTCCGATTCCATTCTGGCCCGCAGAACGTATAAATTACACGGATTTCCCGTTGAGATACCGCACGAATGATCTGAAATACTACTCCTTCCCTCGTAGGTATAAAAATAGATGGTACTGTTTATCGGATCTACAGGAATTTTGGTAAGGTACGACTCCATTGCATACTGAATACTTTCCGGAAGTAATGGGTTTGGAGGCGGAGCATCAGTCACGAGATGTGACCAGTCCTCTCCAAAATCCGTATACCCGCAAACATCAATAATACTCTGGCCCGGATTTATTCCATCAAAACAACTGCACCCGGTAGTACCATAGAAGCCGATGCTCGAATCGCATTTATGTTCCCAAGGGTAGATACCGTTATCGGTTTTATAGAGTTCGAGCGCGCTTTTGATCACTTCAAGGTCATGGATGCGGATGTTGTCACGGGCTTTTCGTTGTGCACCTATAAAATTAAATACACCAACCACCAAAAGTACGCTCAGGAGTGAAAGTGTAATCAGTAATTCAACCAGTGTCAGTCCACCCTCTTCAATATCCTTATAAATATCAGTTAGTAGCCTCATACTGTTGAACTTTTAGAGGTAATTTAGAAATTGCGCGACGAGATAATCACTCATAAAAAAACTCACCACGCCACCAAGAATCAAAAACGGCCCAAACGCAATCTGCTGCCCAAATTTTTTAAGCCTAAGTAATATAAGTATGAGTGACACCGCACCTCCTGTCAAGAAAGCTATATAGATACCGGTGATAATAGCAGGAAATCCCAGAAGAATTCCCAATACTAACGCGAGTTTCACGTCGCCAAATCCCATCCCTTTGCCTTTCGTTACTAAATAAATAAGGAGAAAGAGTCCAAAGCCGAAAATACTTCCTATAATAAGTGAAGCCAATGGAGTTTTCTCAAGTAGATTGTAAATTATAGCTGAAATGGCTATACCTATGATAAGTTCATCCGGAATTATATGGTATTTCAAATCGGTGATAAAAATAACTAAAAAAGAGGAGGCAGTAATGAGCAGGCTGAGAAAATAAAACCATGTGTAAAAATTTGAAATATCAAGCTCAGCACTTGTAAATACATAAAGAAACACCGCCGCAAAAAGCAACCCAGAAAAAATTTCCACCAGTGGATATTGAATTGAAAGTCGTTTCCTGCATTGCCGGCACTTACCGTTGAGTCTTACGTATGAAAGTATTGGCACAAGATCTGCCACGGAAATAGTTCTACCGCAGTGATCACAATGGGATCTACCTTTAAACGGGCTTTCTCCACGTGGCAGGCGGTCAATCAGTACGTTAAAAAAAGATCCGAAAATAATGCCGAAAATAAAAACGATAAGCAGTATGCCGAGTTCCATGCGTTTATTGTTTTCGTTTGTTTAGTATTAACCTACCCAGTAAGTATAGCGTAACTACACTATAACTGATTGCACTAATTACAACACCACTGCGAAAACTTTGGGATTCAAACACAAATTTCACTTTGTGTTTTCCTTCCGGAACTACAACCGCCCGCTCGGATATATTGGCTGGATAAATAGGAGTTGGGACGTCGTCAATATACGCTTTCCATCCGGGATAATAGGTATCGGTAAGAACAAGAATTCCTGATTTGTTTTGAGGCGTTACTTCAAACTCTAACCTGGTATCGGTATCCTTTTTTAAGTCTATCGCCACTTCGGCACTCGGAGTACTGATACCAATCTCACTTTCCAAAAGCACCGTTTGTTGTGGCGTGTACTCGTCTGAAAAAAATATCTTAAATGCATCCTCAACTGTTGTAGCATTGTTAGTTGTGCGTGCGGCATAAAACCGGGGATTTTGAATCTCCAGATTAAATAGTTGCAATGTGGCGGTATCACTTGATAACGTTTCCGCCGGTTTGAGTGTAGTTTTATTTTCAATTTTTTCAAGCGCCACAATTTTATTTACCCCTTGGATACGCAGAAGCTTCAACGCCTGATCATTCAATTCAGATTTATCGACGCCACCTACAGCGAGGTCACGGATACTTTGGTCCATAAAACTGTTGCGCCGAAGAAATCTGCCTACCGAGGCCTGGGCGTGAGATATGTCCCAAATTGCATTACTATTCGGGTAGAGCGAATTTTTAAGAAATACATATGGCTTGATAGATTTCCAACCGGATGAATAAAACGTCTCGTTATGCACTCTTTCATTGCCTACGGTGTAAACCCGGTCAGAAGAAGAGACATATTTGGTGATCTCTGGTTTTTCGAGCCAAACTTCAACCGGATTGAAACTGTGGTATCTATTCCAAACCTGCATAAGATAAACTGCATTTACAAGTATTAGCGCTACTATTACAAACCTGGCTAATTGGTGTTTGACCGCAGAATAATAATTGTATATCCCCAAAAAACAAAGCGAGACCAATGCAAAAACAAACAGAATTATGAAACGAGAAGGCACCCGGAATAAGTTAAACGGCCAGTACGAATAAATAAAATAGAGTGGCGAATACTTGCCAAGCATAAGAAGGAATGTCCCAGCTGCTACGCTGACAAAAAATAAGCGCAATTTTTGGTCTTTCTTTCGGCGTTCCTGAAGTATAGCAAATGGTAAAAAAACTAAAGGGATGATCCCGAAATATCCGGTATTCTCCCAGAAGATACTGCCGTTAAATTGGGAAAATGGGGGATAAGTGCCTTCCCTGGGATTTCCGAGTAAAAAGGGGCTAATAAAGGTTAAGAGATGCTTCAAAGGGTACGAATAATAGGAAGCAGTTCGCGCGTCAAATCCGTTCGGGTCAGCGGTTTGCTTTAAAAACTCCTGAGACGGCAACAACTGGATAGCTGAAAGAAGCCCGGTTATAATACAGGCAATAGCAAATAATAAAAGGCTTTTTCGCCATGTGCCCAAAACCTTTCCCTGCCACAACACAATGGCCAATGAGTATAAAAGCGCGATAAACGTCAGCTGTGGAAAACCGGCCAGGAACTGCTGCGAGAAAATAATAGCCGTAATACCTGCCCAGACTAAATTCCGTTTTTCTGTCAGCGTGTGAACTGTAAAAAATATCCACGGCATGAGGCTCAAGCTCTGAAGCAGGGTGATATGAGTCAGGTGTGTAGCAAGAAGGCCTGAAAAGGTCAACGTAAGGCTACCTAAAAAAGAAAAAAGACTATCAAATCCGATCTGCCTGAAATAAACATACGTTCCCAGCGCAAAAAGTATATAAGCCAGGACAATTGAGGCATTGTAGGCTAGAGGAAAATCGAATAACGTATAAAGCACTAAATTCGGCAGGTGAAACGTACCGATCTGGCCTTCGGCAAGGACTGGAAAACCGGTACCGATCTGGCTCGACCACAAAGGAATCGTGTTATTTTGCAAATTTTTCCACAAAATGTACTTTGTGGAAATGCTCATATGAAACGCGTCACTTCGTCCGAAATCTGGAGTATCGATAAAGTTAGAATAGAAAATTATCCTAACGTGAAACAGTAATATGCTGATAAGAAGTAACGAAAAATACAAAATATCCTTTTTATTCATATTTCATCATCAAACCACAAACATTGTATATATATCATATCCAAGAGGATTAATGATAGAATTGGTAAGGAAATTAAATAAAAGAATTAATAATTGAAGATTGATGTGTGATGTTTAGCGAAGCGGAAACACAAATAAAACTTATACTGATATATTTACTCCTTATATTTGGGTATACGTTTACTCGGGGTTTCTATTCATTCGGAGGATTTCTTTCGATTTTACTTGCTTTTTTTATACTTCTTTTCTTGCCCATCAAACCTCCTCAAAAATTAAACCAGTTATCACTCTTATTATTTTTTACACTTTTTATATCTCTCGTTTTATCTTTTATTTTTTATGGAGGTTTATATCAATCAAATACATTTCTCATTGTCACCAGTCAATGGATTTCATTTTTCTTGATTCCATTATCGTTTCTTTACTTGAAAGAAAATCCAAGATTTCCCACCCTAAATAGATATAAATTTCAGATTTTTATTGTAGTGGCATTTATTTTGCGCATTTTTATGATCATATCTTCACCTCACCCGGTGATAGATGTTTTTGACCAGTTACAATTAGGCTCGAAAGCACTTCTTGAAGGAAGAAATCCTTACCAATTAATTTATCCTGTAATATATCCAAATCATAAACCTGTGGTATATGCATATCCACCTGGATCACTCATAATTTTTGCTTCTATTTCATTATTCTTTAGTGATCCTCGAACCGCCCATATAATAAGTGATTTACTCGCAGCCTTAATTCTTTATCAAATCTTAAAAAAGACTTTAATCTATTCAAAATATAAACACGATCACGATGATCGATCAACGATAATTGAACTAATACCAATTATATTTTTATATAATCCTATGTCTCTTTTTGTTATCGAGCAATCATGGATAGATCCTGTTTTGGCTTTTTTTATATATCTTTTCACATATTATTATTTGAAAAAACCAAATTCTTTATCAAATTTTATAATACTAGGTTTAAGCATAACTATCAAACACATTGCTTTGTTCTTATATCCCGCGCTTCTTAAATTAGAGTCAAATCGCAAACAATTGTTAATAACCAGTTTTGTAGTATTAGCACTAATCATTCCTTTTTACTTATGGAGTCCAATGGACTTTATATTTGATATGACAATCACCAAACAAAATCAGATTTATAATACCGCACCAATAACACAATCACTGAACTTCGTGGGTTTTTTCAACAATACATACACCGTTGATATTCCACAACTGGTTCACATACTTGGATTTATCTTTTTTGCAATTATTGCTTTTAAAATTACTAAAAAAAGTCTTATAGGTTTTCTGCATAACTTCGTTATTGTCACTTTTTCAGCAACACTATTTTTCACACAAGCGTTCTTAAATTACTATACTTTTATAAGTTCATTAATAATCTTATTTATGTCAGTGTCTTTCTATCAAAGTAACATGCTAAAGAATAAAGGAGTATGAAATATACGTTTGATAAATTAAACCTTGGATGTGGATGGGACTACAAAAAAGGGTATTTAAATATAGATAGCAATAGTTTAGTCAACCCTGATATCATTTATGACTTAAATAATCTACCCTATCCATTTAAAAAAAATCAATTTAAAGAAATCTACTGTTCGCATGTAATAGAACATCTATATAATAATTTTAAAGTAATTTCCGAATTACATAGAATTCTAAAAGTCAATGGATTACTCATCCTAAAAGTTCCCCATTTTAGCAGAGGTTTCACAAGCGCGGATCACCGTGTTGGTTTTGATGTAACATACCCATTGTATTTTAATAAATACTTCTTAGGTTCAGGTTTTTTTGGCTTAGAATTTAAAGTAGTCTCAATTAAATTTAAATGGCTACAAAATCCTGAACTTTTACGAAAATCAGGAATCGGTGCTTTTACAATATTTATGGCAAAGATAGGAGATAGAATTATCAATTTTTTGGCAAATCTTAATCCGTATTTTTGTAGCCGAGTTTGGTGCTTCTATGTGGGGGGGTTTGAAGAAATTGAATTTAAAATGATTGCAATAAAAAAATTATAAAAATATCCTAAAATCTTCCTACTAGATTGTTTAATATCACAACTTTTTTTCGATAAAGTCATAATATCCAATTTTTCTTCCAATTTTCAAACATAAGTATCGTCCAGAGTAATTTACGGTTATCTTTTTTCATACCTAAATGCTCATTAATTAATTGTGAAATATACTTTTCATTGAATATTCCATCACGTTTGAGTTTTTTTTCGCTTAATATATCCAAAAGCATATTTTTTAAAGTGGTATTTAACCATTTCGATAGGGGAATGCTAAACCCGTGTTTTTTTCGGTGTAATATCTCCTTTGGCAACCTATTTTTCATTAACTTTTTCAATAAGTATTTTGTCGTCAGTCCTCTCAATTTAAAATTGACTGGCAAATAATTGATAAAAGATACCAGATGATGGTCTAAAAATGGAGAGCGAACTTCCAAAGAATTGAGCATACTGGCGCGGTCAACTTTAAAAAGGATATCGTCAGTCAAATATGTCTTTTGATATTGGTAAATGAGGTTTTCCCATATGGGAAACCGTCTCATCCGGTTTATCCGGATCGATTCATCAATAGGATCTTCTGAGTTTAACTGCGCTAAAATTTCTGGTCTCAATAGACCATTTCTTATTTCGCTTGCAGCAAAAGCACCAAGCCATAACTGGTTTCTAGTAAGCATTTCGCTATATGCATGGGTGAAAAAACGCTTCGCCAGAAAATCAAGGCTGTAGTTGTCATAAGAAACCGGAAGTTTTTGAATTATAGGAAGTACAAGATGGGTATTTATACGTTTGGGAATCAAATTATATAGTTCAGCAATTCTATGCGCCTGAAAGGTAGGATATCCCGTAAACAATTCGTCTCCGCCGTCTCCGCCGAGGGTAACTGTCACCTTTTTTCTTGTATATCTTGAAAGCAAATATGTAGGCAGTATCGATGCATCAGCAAACGGTTCATCAACAGATTGTGTGATTAACGGAATTGTATCTAATAATTCTTTTTCTTTATATCTGTATTGATAATGGTCTAAATCCAAATATCGGGCAACTAACAAAGAATATCTACTCTCATCAAACGATTCATCTTCGAATCCAATTGAGAAGGATTTGAGTTTCTTGTTGGAATTCTTTGTAGCATAATAAGCTACCGTTGAAGAATCAATACCGCCGCTTAAAAATATTCCTAACGGCACATCGGCTATTAATTGTCCTTTGATTGACTGATCGATTAATTTATCCAGTATGTATACCGCGTTATCCTCTGTCAATGCTAATTCAGAATCAAACTTAATATCCCAATATATAGCTTTTTTTAATTTTTGGTCCTTATAAATTAGATAGTGGCCTGGCTCTAGTTTATGTATATTTTTAAGGATAGAGAAAGGTGAGGGTACGTACTCAAATGTCAAAAATCTATTAAGAGAATTTAAATCGAGTTCTTTTTTAACACTGGGATGACGGATGATAGCTTTAAGTTCTGAACCAAAAACAAATGTTCCCTCAGACTCAGTGTAATAAAGTGGTTTTTCGCCCATCCTATCCCTGGCTAGTATCAGCATTTGTTCGTTTTCATCCCAAATTGCAAGCGCAAACATACCAGTCAAATTATCAAAAAGCTGATCTTTTTTTTCCTCATACAGGTGGGCAATCACCTCAGTGTCTGATTGCGTTTTGAAGCGATGTCTTCTTTTTTCAAGTTTTTTTCTTAGTTCCAGAAAATTATAAATTTCACCATTCAAAAAAACTTTTATTGTGCAGTCCTCGTTTGTTAAGGGTTGTTTACCCCCTTTAACATCGACAATCGATAACCTCGTCATGCCCATAGCCGTATTTTTATGAATATATATTCCGTCATCATCCGGACCGCGATGAGATATCGAGTGGAGCATATCTCGTAAGATTCTATTATTATCCCGGTGGGGTTTATCTGAGATAAATCCGGCAATTCCGCACATAGTTATAAATTCATCGTTCTCTTTACAATATAGGGCGTCTTTTTCTGCGACTCAAAATATATACGAATTAGAATTTCCGCTAAAAGTCCTATGAATATAAATTGAAAACTCAGAATAATCATTAGTCCGGAAAGTAGAATCATGGGACTAATCCATCCACCTTGTAGAAAAATTACTCTTATAGTTACCAAAACAAAAAGTAATATTCCCAGTAAAAATATCATGAGTCCCATCGTACCGAAAAAATAGAGTGGTTTTGTGGAAAAATCGTGAAGAAATTTAGTAGTGATCAGATCAAAAATCACTTTTACTACCCTTGAGAGCGAGTAATGGGACTTCCCGAATTTTCTTGGATAATGATTGACCGGAATTTCGGTAATTTTTGCGCCAGTAAGCGCAGCATATGCAGGGATAAAACGGTGCATTTCGCCGTATAAATTGAAATTATTGAGCACTTCTTTTCTGTATGCTTTTAAAGTGCAGCCGTAATCATGAAGATTTACGCCCAAAACAAATGAAATAATCCAGTTTGCCACTACTGATGGAATTTTTTTCGTGATCAAAGAATCTTTTCTATTTTCTCTCCATCCCGAAACCACATCATATCCTTCTTTGATCTTATCAAGCATCGATGGAATATCATTAGGATCGTTTTGAAGGTCTGAATCAATGAGAACGACAATTTCTCCGGTTGCGTGAGCAATTCCTGCAGAAATTGCAGCTGTTTGTCCATAATTCCGGTTTAATTCTATAATCTTTACTCGTGTATCTGACTCGGCAATTTTACTAAGTAACTTAGAACTTCCATCAGTCGAACCGTCATTGACAAAAATAATTTCGTATTTATACGGTAATATTGATAATATTTTTGATAATTTCTGATAATGCAATTGAACATTTTCCTCCTCATCGTAAATAGGGGATATTGCCGAGATGTAACTTTTACGAGATGTACTCATACATTTTAAGATAATCTGATGGTAAGTAAATCAATTCAGAAATAATGAGTAAGATTATAACAAAATGGAGAGTATACAAACTGCAATTATTTCTAATTATTACTATTAAAAATATCCTAAAAACTAACAAAAAAATTAAGAATCGTATCTATGAATCAAGTTTCGTTTTGGTCTGTTTAGTTTTTTCTTCATATAATTTCAGGTATTCTTCACTTTTTTGATCATTTATCTCACAAAATTGATAATAATAAGAATAAAGTTGGAGGATTTCTGCGTCATCAGGAAATTTAATTTGACTTTCATCAAGATTTGATTTCGTTTCAGGACATTTATTTTGTACTAACCGTGCTTTAATTAAAAAATTCCATGTAGCCTTGTCGCGATCATTAAACTCAATGGATTCGCGAAAATAAGTTTCTGCTATCGCATATTGACCTTTTTGTAATAAAAACCTTCCCACGTCTCTTCTGCCGCCGGAATAGTATGTTCCCAGATGAGTAATAAACACCAGATTATGGGTATTCATTATTCCTTGCTTTGGATTTTGGTATTTTGAAAATAAATTTATATTTTTGGCAATATAACTTTCAATGTCCAGATTTTCAATTTCACTCTTTTTAGTTAATCGAAAAAGAAATCCATATGGTACCCAGTCAAACTCATCGCTAATCGAGAAGGCGATATCAGAATATACGGGAAACTTTTCTCCCGTGTGGAGTATGAATTTACGCTGGTCTGTTTTTTGTTCGGGAGATTTATCAGTTAAAAGTTCCGGAAAATATTTTTCTAATATTTTTTCATAATGAGTTTGACCAATTAATGGCGTCATTAACAGCTTGATATTTCTGTTTCCTGCTTTGCCTCCGCTGGTCAAATACACATATTCTGTATTGAAGATAGGTGAGTCGGAATGAAGTATGATGACTCCATTATCTTCTACTGTGTTGAGAACATCTATACCAAATCTCTCGGCAGTTAAATCTTCCCGGAGTGGAGCAAGTTTATTAAAATTTGTAAAAAATAATACCCCCGGATAAAGAATAAAAATAGCGGCACTAAAAGCATATTTTTTATTAATTATTCGTGTCATAATTGAATCAAGTACATTCGAGATCATTATCATTCCGTATGCTAAATACGCACCAATAAACAGAATAGGTATGATAATGAACCGTTCGGATGTAGCCATAAAAAAGTCATTACTCAGGGGGAACGCTGCATAATAGGCAAATAACGGTCCGCTGAAAATAAAAAATACCCCGATTTGCCAAAAAAGGATTCTGTGCTTAAAAAATAAATATATAGCACCTAAAATGCTCAGAAGTATACCCAGTTTGGTGAAATCAATATACAAAGTTTCAAAGAAAAAAAGTATTTGGAAATTCCGGTCAACTGGATGTAGCCCAAACCCGCTATTAGCTTGAAAACTTCCATACACAGCACGGGTAATTAGTCTTATAAAACCAGTTAATGAGAGGACATCTTCCCATTGCACAAATGGTGTGCTCAAAGCTGCCCAAAATACATATACATAGGGCACTAAACCGAGTAAAAATAATCCACTCCATTTTAATAACAGGACTTGTTTAAATTTAAATTTCTGTACATTTTTCCAAATAAAAAAAATAAAACCC
>CAYPMW010000015.1:26360-44086 GCA_964412165.1 uncultured Gammaproteobacteria bacterium
CGGAATAAGCAACACTATCGTATGATGGTGGCTCAGGGACACTCCAAAAAGAAATATTGCTAGAGAAAGATACTTTAGTTGTTGAGTTTCGTTAAGTCGAATCAGCAACCATAAAATGCTTACAATCAAAAGAACATGTACTGCAAATACTTCGGCCACAATTGCATACAACCAGATGAGATAACTGAAGCCTATGACAAAAGTAGTTAAAAAAGATACAAACTTGTTATTGGTGAACCGATGGAGGATAGAGTAATATATTCCTAAACTCAAAGCCATGGAAATACTTGATAAAAGCCCTACTCTCCAGGCCACTGTTTTAAAGGGAAGTAAAGTCAAAAGCCACCCAAGAAAAGTATATAGAGGGTACCCGGGAGGATGAGCAATTCCTCGTACAAACGCTGCTGATACGAGTTCTCCCGTATCACCGCCAAAAACACTGACTGATTGGGTCGAAACAAAAAGGAGGAAATAAAATATGCTTATAAGGATCGCAATATTTATCCCCTCCTTTTACACTCGTTCTCGATCATTATGCATTACATTATACCATTAGAATATGCACACATAGCAGTTATTCGCAACATTAGTCGGACAACCTGCTCCAGTTCCTGCAGTTCCATCAATAAATCTTGCTTGAGAACTATCAAGTTCAACGGATCGTGATTCAGGTATAAAGCATACAGTCGGATCGTTTCTAGCAAATGCAGTTGCTGAAAAAACCAGGGTTGCCCAGTCATTCGAATTAGTCGCAAGTCCTTGTTTTAGTTCACTTTTAGCTACTAATTCACCAGTAATAGCAGTGACTGTAGCGATATTCATCGTTGATGAAGCAACAGCTAAATTTCCGTATGGATACGAACCATACGCTGCCTGATACCGAACAATAGCATTATAATATGCAGTTGCCAGGTTTCTCTTGTTTGAATCCCGACCCTTTCGAAGCTGCTCTAATGGATCAAGCGCAGCCAGAAGCCCGATCGCGATCACTGATAAAATACCCACCACGACCAAAATTTCAAGCAGGGTAAAACCTTTTTTTGATTTGAGAGTAGTTACTTTCATTTTTCACCTCCTCTCATGGTGAGTGTTTATTACAAAAAATACTCACTCGTACCTTCATAGTAATTGCTTAAAAAATGCTTGTCAAGGTTTTATTTAACCGATGGAGCTGGTCAGTTTAAATATAGGTATGAATACTGCAAAAAAGATAAAAGCGATGCCAATTGCGAGCATGATGATAAATACCGGTTCAATAAACGTCGTCAAATTTTTGATGGTGTGATCCGATTCCGCTTCAAAAAAAGCGGACAGTTTGCTCAAGGTCTCATCCATCTTGCCAGTTTCTTCGCCAATCTTGACCATCTGGGCCACAATCGGTGGAAATAGGGGATACTGGGCAAACAATACCCCTAGTGAAAACCCCTTTTCGACTTTGCTTTTGATTTCCAAAAGAGACTCCTCAAAATGGACGTTTTCCATAGTATTAATGAGGATATTAAGCGTATCGAGAATATGGACTCCTGCTCCTACGAGCATTCCCATGGTGCGGGTAAACTCAACGAGCATCATCTGGACCAAGAGTCCTCCGACGTAAGGCAGTTTAAGTTTAATCAGGTCATACGTTTTTCGTCCGGGTTTGGTTGATTTCCACCTCTGGAAAAGCCAAGGAACTACTACTACCCCCGCCACGAGAAAATACCAATTTGATTGCACAAATCTGGAAAAATCTATAATAAACTGAGTGATGGGCGGCAGATCAAGTTCAAATTGCGAATATAAATCGGCGAGTTTAGGAATCACAAATATCAAAAGAAAAATAAACAGCGCCACCATGGCCACAAACACGATCATAGGGTATAACAGCGCACTTCTCACCCTGCGCTTGAGTTCCTGCTGTTTTTCAAGCGTTTGCGCCAACCGCTCTAGGATTTTATCAAGCGAACCAGAAGATTCTCCGGCTCTGACAAGTGCCAAATAGGTAGGGGAAAAGTACTTTGGGTATTTGGAAAGAGCCTGTGTCAAGTTGCCGCCGCCCCTGATTTCCCTAGATACATTGCCCACCAGTTCAATAAAGGCTGGATTAGTGGACTGGTTTTTGAGAAGCGTTAGTGTGTCTTGGATTTGTAACCCTGCCGTAATCATAGTAGACAGCTGACGCGTAAAATTGACGATATCATTAAATCTGATGCGATGCCGAAATGAAAATAATGGAAGGGTCAAATGTATAATTTGCTGTTCCCTCAGATCAATGAGCAAAAGTTGTCGTTCTCTGATCAGTGTCGCCGCCTCATGTTCGTTTTTGGCTTCCACCGTACCAATAAGAAGTTTTCCCGTATTATCACGTGATTTATATTTAAAAATGGGCATAATATTTAACCAGGAGTAATCATCCGCATCATCTCCTCAGGCCGCATGCCATATTCCTGGGCGGTTTTGTGGGTGATGATCCCAGATTTGACAAGTCTACCAAGTGACGCTTCAAGTAAATGCATTCCTACGTCGCCTGAAGTCTGAATGATATTATCCATAAGATGCGATTTACCTTCGCGTATCCCAGTTTGAACAGCTGGAGTAGCAATCAGAAGTTCTGTTGCCGGCACCCGACCACCGCCAATTGCTGGAAGTAGACGCTGCGACAATACTGCCTCAAGTGTGGCTGATAGTTGGAGTCTTATCTGCGCCTGTTGTTTTTCCGGAAACACGTCAACGATCCGATCAATAGTTTGAGAAGCTGAATTGGTATGCAGGGTAGCAAACACGAGGTGACCTGTTTCGGCAATGGTAAGGGCTGCAGCAATCGTCTCATAATCCCGCATTTCGCCAATAAGCACTACATCTGGATCTTCCCGTAATATACTGCGCAAGGCCACATTCCATGAATGAGTATCGGAATGAAGCTCCCTCTGCGAGATGATTGATTTTTTACGGGAATATACGTATTCGACCGGATCTTCGATAGTAATAATGTTGACGCTGCGGGTATTGTTTATCTCATCAAGAACTGATGCAAGCGTCGTAGTTTTACCGTGTCCTGTTGGACCCGTGACTAAGATGAAGCCTTTACGAAGTTTGGTAAATTGGTGGCAAATTTGCGGTAAGTTCAATTCTTCAATGGTTCGTATTTTTTGAGGTAGATGTCTTAAGGCCGCGGCTACTGTCCCTTTCTGGTAATATACATTTACCCTAAATCGCGCCCCTTTATACGAATAGGAAAAATCAATTTCTTTATTTGCCAGAAACAAATCCCGTTGTTCATTTGAAAATAGCAGAAATATGATTTCCTGGGCTATTTCCTCAGTTAGATCAACCGTATTGTGTGCCACCTGAAGCTCGCCATCTATCCGAATCATCGGTGGATATCCAACTAACAGATGGAGATCAGAAGCCTCGTGTTGAATGGTAATATCAAGTAACTCTTGAATTTTATTCATACGTTAGTCTTGCGCCACGCGCAATACCTCCTCAATCGTAGTGTATCCTTCGAGTACTTTAAGAAACCCGTCTTGTTTGAGAGTGATCATGCTTTCTTCAACCGCCTGTTTTTCGATTTCGGCATCCGTTGCCCGTTCTACTATCATTCTGGCAAGTTTGTCGGTAATTGGCAAGACTTCAAAAATTCCTATTCTGTCAAGGTAACCGGTATTATTACACTCATTACACCCTTCACCATGAAACAGGCGGACGCCGGGGTTTACCAGGTCTTTGGTTGGGGGTACGGGAAAGAGTTTACCTAACACCTCATGCATATTATCAAGTATATCTTTTGTAGGGACGAAGTCTTTTCGGCAGAAATGACAAACCTTACGTACGATCCGCTGGGCAACTACACAATTAAGACTTGATGCCACGAGAAACGGTTCAGCCCCCAGATCCAATAGTCTTGGGATTGCTCCAGACGCGTTGTTCGTATGTAGTGTGGAAAACATCAGATGTCCGGTAAGCGCTGCCTGTATCGACAGATCTGTGGTCTCTCGGTCACGGATCTCACCCACCAGAATTATATTTGGATCCTGACGCAAAAAAGATCTTAGGCCTGTGGAAAAAATAAGGCCGGCAGCCGGATTTACCTGGACTTGATTGACACCCGCAATTTGATACTCAATTGGGTCTTCGATCGTAATGATATTTACTTTCGTAGTATTTAAACGGGATAAAATTGAGTAGAGAGTCGTGGTTTTACCTGATCCTGTAGGACCAGTCACAAGTATTATCCCATGGGGTCGGGCGATATTTACTTCAAGCCGTTTAAGCTCAAGACCCCTAAGCCCTAGTTCAGATAATGTCGGGATTCCGCCAGTTTTCCGAAGTAGACGCATGACAATTTTTTCACCCCAAACAGTCGGTAGCGTCGAAACACGCAAGTCCACTTCATCTATACCCATCCGGAAATTGAAACGGCCATCTTGAGGCAGCCGCTTTTCGTCAATTTTCATATTTGAAAGGATCTTGATACGAGATATCACTGCCAAATGGACTGATTTAGGCAGCGCTAGTTTTTCATGAAGTATACCGTCAATTCGGTAGCGTATCCTTGTTTTCCCTTCGAGCGGTTCAATATGGACATCAGAGACCCGGTTTTTGGTGGCAAATTCGAGTAGAGTTGAGACGATCTTGGCGATTGGCGCTTCCTTGATGATATCGCCCAATTTGCCCGCCTCGATAGTCCGAATAACTGGTACATCTGTTTCTTTAAGGGCTGCAGTCACTTCAGCTCCTAGGCTTTGGGTGTAGCGCTCATCAATTGCTGAGACAATATCTGTTTTGATTGCTAAATAGGGCCGGATGCGCTTGTTGGTTTTTTGCTCTAAAAATTCAATGATATTGAGATCCAAAGGGTCTTCCATCGCCACCATGAGGATATTGTTCGGTGGGTCGAATTCAAATGGAAAAATCGCATACCTTCTCGCAACAGGTTCGGGGATGAAATTGATGACCTCAGGCGAAACGCCTTTACCAGATAGAAGCACATACGGTACATCAAGTACTTTGGCTTTAGCCTGGGCAAACTGATCTTCAGTGACGATTTTCTTTTTTAAAAGATAATCACTGATTGATTGACCAGTTTGGACAATCTCGTTCCCAATCCTTATCCGCGCTTGTTCGTCAATAAAATTGAGTTCTGTCAGCGCATCAAGTAGTTTCTGGGCAGCAATCATAAAGACTATAATTAGTTGAGGATAAACCCCAGACTATTATGCCATAAGTTCCGAGTAAAGCTTACAGATAGACTATTTCGTTTAACGAAATAATTTATCGCACCGGAAAAAGTCTTATATTTGTATACTATTCTTTCTGTATCCGCCAACTGGTGGATCAGTCTAGAATGCGTTATACCCGGAACCCCGCTTAGCGGGGTGAAGGGTATATTAATTATACGTTATATTCTAACGTGTTACAATGTCAACGACACTATGACCGGACAATTAAATTATACTCTGCCACATGCTCTCTGTATCATCCATCTTGATCCGCAAGTCCGAGATCAATTTATTGCCACTCAATTATCCCAAAAAAAAATTCATCCAATCGACCAGTTTTTTCTTAATGAAAATACTATTACGATTGCTTTAATCCGCTCGCTTATTGGGAAACTGGCGCGAAAACCGTTTGTATCAGGCGCCAAAGCGGCAGTTATAGCGGGAGACTACCTGACTCCTGAAGCCCAACAAGCACTTCTTAAGACGCTTGAGGAACCACCCCGCAATACATTCATATACTTGAGTGTCACCACAGGTAGTATGCTACTGCCAACCATAGAATCACGCTGCCAGATGATCCGACTTACATCGCCGTTTGAATCATTACTCACATCTGACGAACTTCACGAAATGACTTTATTTTGGACAAAAGTTTTCCGCGTCCCGCTTGGAGAACGTCTAAAACAATCAGGGGTATTCCACTTTGACACGGGTGAGTTTAAAACATGGCTCACAAAACAGATACATTTTTTCCGCTGCGAACTGTACGCGTCAATTTTGGAACGGTCGCGACTCGAGATTTCTCCGCAAGTTGTGAGAACTATTTTAGATAAATTACTCACGGCTTGGAGTTTAACCCGTAATAATATTTCACCCCGACTCGCCTTGGATATGATTTTTCTGAGTCTCCCGTTTACGAGCAAGCTGAAGGAAAAAAGCCCCTAAATCGGTTTGTGAATGAGGGTGTACGTGTAGTATAATACGGATGGTCTCCGTTCCTACTTCGAAGGCAAGGAAGACCTCTTTTTTCTAATAAAGCCGTTGCGTATGTGGATAAAATTTGCTATGGTGGATTGTTTCAGTTATACACGTAGTTCACTATACATACTTATACCTAAAACCACTACTTTTCGATAAAGATACCATGTGGTGAGAATTTGATTGATTATGAACGATGTAAAAAAAGGAAAACTAGAGGCATCATCATCAAGTAAATCTTATACAGGCGACCAGATTGTGGTGCTTGAAGGACTTGAGCCCGTACGTAAACGCCCCGCAATGTATATTGGTTCTACGTCGCTTACCGGTGTCTATCACTGCGTCAAAGAAATTGTGGATAATTCAATCGACGAAGCCCTTGCAGGGTTTGCTAAAAATATCTGGGTCACCATCCAAAAAGATAATTCCATCAAAGTGTCGGATGATGGTAGAGGCATTCCGGTTGACAAAATTCCCAAATACGGCATTTCAGCTCTCGAAATCGTCATGACCAAACTCCACGCTGGAGGTAAATTCGAGGGTAAGGCGTATAAAATTTCAGGCGGACTTCACGGAGTGGGAGCCTCTGTGGTCAATGCGCTTTCTTCTCTGATGCACGTCGAAGTTATCCGAAACTCTAAGCAGTTTAGCCAAGATTATTCACGTGGTAAGCCTCTCGGACCTATCACTGCCACGGGTAAATTCTCAGATTCCCTAAAAAGATCAAGTGGAACCACCACAGTGTTTATGCCAGACGTTCAGATTTTCCGTGAGGGTATTGCCATCGATTTTGATACTCTAAAACGTTCAATCAAGGAACGCGCGTATTTAATATCGCGGATATTTTTCCATCTCTTTGATGAACGGTCTGGAAAAGAAATGCACTATTATTTCGAAGGCGGGATAGTTTCTCTTATCAGTACTCTCAATAAAACCAAAAATACCTTTCATGATCCGATCCTCATTAAAAAACAAGTCGGTGAAGTTGAGCTTGAAGTCGCGATCCAATATAACGACACATTTTCCGAAAATGTTGAATCATTTGTCAATGTCACCAATACTATAGAAGGCGGAACCCACCTGACTGGATTTCGCATGGCACTCACCCGCGCTATCAATGACTATGCGAAAAAAACTGGCGCTTTGAAGGATGGGGAAGAGGGAATATTGGGTGAGGATACCCGTGAAGGCTTGACCGCTATCGTATATATCAAAATGCCATCACAAAACTTGCAGTTTGAGGGGCAAACCAAAACCAAACTTGGAAACAATGAAATTCAGCCGATCGTATTGACAGCGGTAAAAGAAGGTTTAGAAACATATTTTGAGGAAAATCCAACTGACGGTCGAAAAATTCTGGAAAAAGTACTCTTGGCAGTTAAAGCAAGACTTGCTGCCAAAGCTGCCAAGGACGCGATTATCAGAAAAGGTGCTTTCGAAGGTGGATCATTACCGGGGAAATTAGCAGATTGTCAGGAGAGAAATCCCGCTCGCAGTGAATTATATATTGTAGAAGGTGATTCGGCCGGAGGATCGGCCAAACAAGGTCGCGACCGCAAATTCCAGGCGATACTCCCGTTGCGAGGAAAAATCCTCAATACCGAGCGGGCGCGACTGGATAAAATTATTGAATTTGAAGAGCTAAAAAATTTAGTGATTGCTCTTGGCATGGGAATTGGTGAAACATTATCCACTGAGAAACTCAGGTACCACCGCATAATTATCATGACCGATGCCGACGTTGACGGAGAACATATAATGACGCTTCTCCTGACATTTTTCTATCGGCACCTGCCATATATCATCCAAAGTGGACATCTTTATGTCGCTATGCCACCTTTATATAAGATCCAATTAAATAAACAAGTTTACTACGCTTACAGCGATGAAGAGCGAGAACTTATCCTTAAATCAAACGCCAAGAAAGGAGATAGTCAGGCGAAAACTAGTGCTGTGATTCAACGGTATAAAGGTCTTGGCGAAATGAATCCTGACCAACTGTGGGAAACGACTATGAACCCAGTCAACCGGACACTCAAACAGATCACCATCGAAGACGGGGCACAAGCAGATATGACCTTTAGCATGCTCATGGGTGATGAGGTGCCGCCTAGAAAACGCTTCATCCAAACCCATGCGAAGCTCGCTACTTTAGACGTATAAATAATTAAGTAACTTAAGTTTCTTAAGGAACTTAAATGCTAATTAAAGGAGGGTTATGAACAACTTAAGTTCTGGTAAAAATCCGCCCGAGGAAATCAATGTGGTAATTGAGATTCCGCAAGGGTCACTTGTTAAATACGAGCTCGATAAAGATTCAGGCTACCTCTTTGTCGACCGGTTTGCATTCACCACCATGGGATATCCGGCCAACTACGGATTTGTCCCAAATACAGTGTCGGGAGACGGCGATCCCGTGGATGTCTTGGTTTTATCAATCTATCCAGTCCATCCGGGGACGGTAATCCCGGCACTTCCGATCGGGCTACTCGCAATGGAGGATGAATCGGGAATTGACGCCAAAGTTATCGCTGTACCACCCATGAAAGTCGACCCCTTCTTTGGTAGGTTTAAAGATCTAAGCGATGTCGATGAAGCAACTAGAAATCGGATCAAACACTTTTTTGAAAAATATAAAGAACTTGAAGTGGGAAAATGGGTTAAAGTCAAAGATTGGAAAGGCAAAGAAGCAGCGCTCGAAGAAGTAAGAAGAGGTTTAAAGTAATTGTAATTTAAAGATTTACTTACAAAATATACATAGAGTATGGACCCAGGAAAAATAGTTAAAACTGAAATCGTCGCGGCTGTCGAGAAATCCTATCTTGATTACGCCATGAGCGTGATCGTGGCTCGGGCATTACCTGATGTTCGTGATGGTCTTAAACCTGTACACCGCCGGGTGCTTTACGCCATGTCCCAAATGGGTCTCATGCATCCAAGTCGCTATACTAAATCTGCCAAAGTGGTAGGTGAGGTACTAGGTAAGTATCACCCTCACGGCGATATGCCAGTCTATGATTCCCTTGTCAGACTCGCTCAAATGTTTTCCATGCGGTATCCCTTAATAGATGGACAAGGAAATTTCGGTTCCATTGACGGTGATCCACCAGCTGCCATGAGATATACCGAATGTAGACTTCACCCCTTAGCGACTGAGATGATTCTCGACATTGACAAACAAACAGTTGATTTTGAATCTAATTTTGACGGAACACTGGAAGAACCCAAATATCTCCCTGCAAAACTGCCCAATCTTCTTCTCATGGGTGCAGAAGGCATTGCCGTGGGTATGGCCACCAAAATCCCGCCACACAATCTGGCTGAAGTAGTAGAGGGGATAGTGCATATGATAGACACGGGTAAAATTGTCAAAGAGGATGATGAGACAGTATTTTCCTCTGATTTGACCGTTGAACAACTCACCGAGTTTATCAAGGGTCCGGATTTTCCTACACACGGCGCCATCTATGACAAAATCGAAATCATGCAAATGTATGGTACAGGGAGAGGCCGGATCATTATCCGCGGCAAAGCCGAAATTGATGATATCGGACAAGGGAAAAGTGCGATTATTATAACTGAACTGCCGTATCAGGTAAACAAAGCACTACTTGTAGCCAGGATCGCTGATTTGGTCAAAGACAAGAAGCTTGACGGTATATCAGACCTCCGCGACGAATCAGACCGGCACGGAATTCGAGTCGTGGTTGAACTTAAAAGGGATTCCAAACCGAAATCAGTCTTAAATAACCTCTATGAGCATACTTCGCTTCAAACAGTCTTTCCAGTTAATATGGTAGCGCTCGTTGGCGGTACGCCGCGTACGATGACTCTGAAAATGATCCTTGAAGAATATATCAAACACCGGCTTGAGGTGGTCAGAAAAAGAAGCGAATTTGAGCTTACCCGAGCCAAAGAACGAGCCCATATCCTTGAGGGATTACTTATCGCTGTTAATAATATTGATGAAGTGATTGACACGATCCGCAAATCAAAAGACGCTGACGCTGCCAAAACCAATCTGATACTAACTTTCAAGCTGACTGAGATTCAGGCAATCGCCATACTTGATATGCAACTTCGTCGACTCGCGGCTCTAGAACGCCAAAAGTTAGAAGACGAATATGCGATGGTCAAGGAAACAATTGCGTACCTTGAAGATCTCTTATCTCACCCAAAAAAGATGCTCAAAGTCATTAAAGAAGAACTTACCAAAATCAAAGACCGCTTCGCAGATGAACGCCGTACGCGTGTGTTTAAATCAAAAGTCAGTGAATTTGCCGAAGAAGATCTGATTGCCAATGAAGAAACTATTATTACGATTACTCGAAGCGGCTATATCAAACGACTTCCCCGTACTGCCTTCAAAACCCAAAGCCGGGGCGGTAAAGGGGTAATTGGCATGACTACTAAAGCAGAAGATGAGGTTGACAAAATAGTATCGGCAATGACTCACGACAACGTTCTCTTTTTTACCAACAAAGGTAAAGTGTATCAAATCAAAGCCTGGGACTTACCTGAAACCTCGCGCCAATCCAAAGGCCAAGCGATCGTAAACCTCATAAATATTGATCAAGGTGAACAGGTCACCTCGCTTCTGACGTACGGTAAAACCATGTCTGACAAGGTGAAATACATTTTTATGGCAACGAGAAAGGGTATCGTCAAAAAAACGGTAATTGCTGAGTACGAAAAAATCAGAAGAAATGGACTGGTGGCGATTAAACTCGATCAAGGAGATACCCTTTCCTGGACAGCCCTTACTACCGGAAGCGATGAAATACTATTAGTCACACACGACGGCAAATCAATCCGGTTCCATGAACGGGAAGTCAGACCCACTGGCAGAGATACGATGGGAGTAAGAGGTATTCTTCTTAAAAAAGATGATTTTGTCGTGAGCATGGATATTATCAATGAAGATAAGAAAGATGCCCAGTTTCTGACTGTGATGGAACGGGGATTAGGCAAAAAAACTGCCATCTCCAATTTCCCCAAGCAGAAACGCGGAGGTCAAGGCGTGAAAGTGGCTGAAATAACGCCTCGCACGGGCAAAGTAATTGTATCACAGTTTATTCCGCCTGAATGTGAAGCGGTGATCCTCACGTCTCTCAAGGGCCAGGTAGTTAAACTTCCAATAACGTCTGTCCCCAAACTTACCCGGGCAACCCAAGGAGTCATCCTGATGCGGTTTACAGATAGAAGCGATACTGTCTCCGCAGCTGCCTGTATTTAACCGTTTCTGGGTGTTACAATAGGAGCGTGTATGAAAATAGATGGTAAGCTCTTGGCTCAGGAGATACTTGAAACTGTCGCAAGTCGCGTTAAGGAAATGAGCTCGAAAGGTATTTATCCGCACCTGGCGGTCGTTTTCGTAGGAAAAGATCTAAATTCCCTTGTGTATATCAGCCAAAAGCAAAAAAATGCGCATAACGTAGGAGTCCGCTTTACCCTCGACCACAGCGAAACTCTCCCTGGTACGGATGTGCTAATAAAAAAGTTGCATCAGTATAATCATGATCCTCAAGTACACGGACTTATTCTTCAACGGCCGTTGCCATCGCCTTATTCCTTTAAAGACCTGATCCGTCAAACCGTAAGTCCTAAGAAAGATGTCGATGGATTCCTACCCGCTTCGCCTTTCACCGCACCGGTGGCTCGGGCAGTTCTTAAAATCCTTAATAAGATTTACTTTACCCATGTGAAAGGCACGGTCAAACCCGATTCAGATACTTCAGTCGAATTTTTAGACTGGTTCAGTCAAAAAAGAATTGTGCTTCTGGGAAAAGGTGAAACTGCCGGCGCACCGATTGCCCAAACATTGTCCAAATTTGGGATTTTGTACGAAATGGTGACTTCAACCACTCAAAATCCGGAAAAATATCTTGGGTCTGGAGAGGTGATCATCAGTTCAATCGGCAAACCAGATGCAGTTAATTTTAAGGTTGTGCGTAAGGAGGCTATCCTTATTGGTGTGGGGCTTGCGAGTATCGATGGAAAATTAGTTGGTGATTATGATAACTCATGGGCAGAGCAAAATACCGCCTTTTACACTCCTACCCCGGGAGGAGTCGGACCAGTAAACGTGGCCTGCCTCATGCAAAATGTTTGCGACGGAGCTTCGTCGCAATTTCGACTGTCGATATAGTTGACAGACTTTCAGAGTAATTTTTCAAAAATAACTCCGGCCTCATTAAACCCTGTGTGCTTATAAAACGCATGAGCTTGAGTGTTTTTTATCAGCGCACGGATTTTAAGAATCTTTGCACCTTTTCTTCGCGCTCTGGCTTCAAATGCATTCACCAACTGTGAACCAACTCCACGGCTTCTATACGCTTCTTCAACATATATATTTTCAAGTTCTGCCAACTGTGAAGGATTTCTGGCAGAAAAAAAATACGTATAGCCACATGCATAACCGATGATTTTATTTTTTTTATGTGCGATGAGACAGATACCGTTTTTTTCCATGATCCGACCGGAAAAATAAGCCTTACCAATATCAGAATACGTCCAATCAAGAGAATACGTATTAGTGTAAGTTTGCTCGTAAGTAAATAATTTATGATTTAAGGCAAGTATTACAGGCAAATCTTCAAGTGTTGCGGAGAGGATAAACATATGATTATTATATCAAAAGGTGACAAGGTTTCTGGATCATACTCACAGAGTACCATCTCACACTACAATACCGATTGCAAATTCAAATGTTTAGAGTATAGACTAAATTTATGAAGGAAGCTTTGTCTTTTTTGAGACGGAAAGACGTTTTGGTAATTTTTGCCTATGCCCCAGCCGGACTTGGCCACTTACGAGTCACCCATGCTTTGTATAGTAGCTTGCCTGAAGGTTTAAACACTCTGCTTCTTGGTTCGCATGACAAAACCATCGCCCAAATTCATCACGTCATTAGCTCCAATCACTTGGTACGCGAATTTTTTGAATTTGCCCAAAGCGGCGCACCGGAAGATTTCTTTACGTATATGTACAGATCCTTTTTAGGTAGAAGTACCGAAGGGTTATACGAACAGCTCACCACCATACTTGGCCAAAGTATGCATGTGATTTCCACGCTGGTGGTGGTGTGTACCCATTTTGGACTCGCTCACCAGCTAGTGGAAGTCAAAGACAAACTAGACAAAGAAAAGGGCGTCCGGCTTATTGTGATCGTTCAAGTGACAGATGATAGTCCACAGCATATCTGGTATGTACCTCGTGCAGATCTTATTTTTGTCCCTAGCGCACAAACCGGAAAGCTTTTGGCACAATACGGGCGAACCGCCCGACTGCTACCAACTCGCTTTAGAACCGTTCCTTACCCTGTCAGTCTCAAACTGACTGAAATCTTAACCAAACAAGAGTTCGCTGATCGATCCAGACAAGTAAACCCGAGTAATAAATCATTGATTCACATATCTGTCCCTATATCTGGTGGGGCAGTAGGACTACCATACCTTACCTATATTATAGAGCAGCTCCATCGCCTATCCGCGCGTTTTATATTTCATGTAGTCTCTAAAACGAGCGAGTCTACTCATCGTTTTCTGCAAAACATGGAGCGGCGTGATTATGTCCATATCTACACGTCGACTCACGATCGCGAGATCGTCACCGCATATGAACTGTTATTTGCACGCAGTATCATTACATTAGAAATCACCAAACCGAGTGAACAGTCATTTAAGTCGCTGATAAACCCTCTTAAAAGAGGCGGGGTACTACTCCTATTTGCTCCACCTGTTGGCAGACAAGAATATGATAATCTCTACTTTTTGCGCCGACATAGGCTACTTCCCACCGAAAGTGATCAGGCTTACCTCTGGTATCAATCAGCAAATAATAACCCGCTAAATCTCAAAAACAGCATTTTAGTTCGCGCAAGGAGTTGGCGTTCTCTTAACCTACCTGAGGATTCTCTGAAAGCGGCTCACTTCATTTACTGGTGCTTACACGAAGGAATTTTCTCTCGCATGCTTGAGTGGAGTACATTTACAAGCTTCTCTTCCACTAAATCGCTGGAGCTCGGTGATGATGGTGCGGTGCGTTTCTGGAGAGAAACGGAACGGTTTCTCAAATCCAAAATTCGGCGTATTTATGCTACTTCAAGCGGCGATTTACACAAAAAACCTTACTCAAACCGGAGCATCTACAATGCGCTATAATACACCCCGAAAGGAGAGATATGGAAAAACCTAAAACTTCTCAGTCTGGAGTCCAAGTAAATGTCAATCCGGATACAACCCCGATTCTTTATACTGATCGGGTATTTATTTCCGTCAATACCTATGGTTTGACGTTTGACGTGACTCAGAAAGTCGGCAGTGGAGCCCGGATTGTGGCTCGTATCGGCATGAGCCGGGAACATGCCAAGCATTTTACCCAAGAGTTAGGAAAACTTTTACTCATCACCGAACAGCCGGCTCCCAAAGGAAAATCCAAGAATTGAAGCTCCGAAGGCTGATCCGCCAGCTGGTGGACCTCGGATTCTATAGACACTTCTATTCAGTTTTTTTCTCTGGTTGCTGATCGTGATATTTTTTATGAATCTCTTTCAGCTGGGGATTGGTGACATGAGTATAAATCTGTGTGGTCGAAATATTTTTGTGTCCCAACATTTCCTGAATTGCACGCAGATCAGCGCCACCGCGGAGTAAATCGGTGGCAAACGTGTGCCTCAGTCCGTGTGGAGTAATCTTGATGGGTAAGCGGGCACGTCTGACATAATTTTCCACGTTTCTTTGAATACTTCGGGCGGTCAGCCGAATCCCTTCCTCCCCTTGATCCTGACTCACTCTTTTTCCCGAATAGCGAACAAACAACGGTTTATAATTGTCTTCCCGATAGGACAAATATTTATGGAGCCACGTAGAAGCGGTATCTGATATGTAGACCACCCGGGCCCGGTCGCCTTTACCGATAACACCAATTTCCCTATTTTTCAGATCAATCCGGTCGCGGTTGAGTTTCACAAGCTCTGAAATCCTCAGCCCTGTTGAAAATAAAAGTTCCATGATCGCCCGGTCGCGAAGTCCTTGCGCTGTTGAAAGATCCGGCTGCGAAAATAGTCGACCGAGTTGTTCAGGGTTGAGGAATTTGAGACTTCGAGATTCAGCTTTTGCCAGTTCTATTTTTTCAGCCGACAGGACTCGAATATTCTTTCTGGTGATAAATTTAAATAAAGCTCGTAATGCAATCAAATGATAATTTTGTGTGACGCGCTTTAAAGTCAACCCGTGGGAATCGGTTAAACGAGCTAAATATACGCGATATCTTCTGATTACATCGGGGGAAATATCTTTTGGTGTTGGAGGTGATGTAGATGAATTATTCAACCATTCATGGAATCTTGTCAGATAGTGTCGGTAATTGGCAATCGTCAGGGGAGAGACGTTGCGTTCGATCTGTAGGTATTCAAGAAAATCTATGATCAACTTTTCTAAAGACATACTTGTAACGGAAGTTTTATTTGAGACATTTTGCGATTTTTTTAATATCGTAACAATGCCGACTAAATTTTCAGGCGTTTAATAAAACGTTTGCACAATTTGTATTGTGCGACCTTTCATCGATTTTGTCAATCAGTTGACATTTCTAGTGTACGTCAATATACTTAGAGCGTATTATGGCTCCCGAACAACTAAAATCACACGAAATGTGGACCGCTGTTGAAACTCCAACCACGCAGTTTCGTTTACCAACTAATCAAGAATTAGAGCATATGGGTAAGATTATTGGATTGATTGAATCTTCACTAGATAAAATTCCCAGCCAGATTATTGATCCACTCCAAGGAATACAATTACCACAGCTAACCGTATATGTTTTAAACGCTGGACAAGTTATAGTTAATCAGATCACGCCGTATTATACTGTGACTAGTTTTTCAGTGGGTTTGTTCGAAGAAATTCCAGGAGATGACGAAAAACCGGAAGTAAGGCTGGTAAAAGAAGTTGACGATCTTGACTTAATACGAGATTGGGGGGATCATTACAAATGGGAAGATTATTCAGATGAAACTTTTGCAAGTATTGTCAAAGTGGTTATTTTAGACTTACTTGATGATCGATATGCGATAACTTCAGCTGATTTAAAATTAGCTCGCCAATATAATCTCACCACGGTTGGTGAACTCCATAGAAAAAAAACTGACATGCTAAAATCATTTTGGATATACTTTTAAATATCAACTCGGTTACTAAAATTTGAAATTAAAGAATTTTCACGTGAATGGTAGGGAAGTGGTGGCATTAGTACGCTTAACAGATATAAATTGTGCGACGTCTTATTGTATTTGTCAGAAGGTTTGCATTCCAGTAAAATAGGTGGATGAAATTAGGTATTAAAGTAGGGCTGCGTGGCCATCCATTTGCGGATATTGATGAAGCTTGTCCTGAATTTTGCGAAATTTGGTTCCATAGCGGCAAAATTGAAGACTACGACCAGCTATTTGCTTACCTACATGCACATAAACTGGAGATCGGTATTCATTTTTGGGGCGCTCTTGAGGATGGCACATTAGCTAACCTTGGTTATCCAAACAAGAAGATACTTCAACAATCACTGAAACTGGTTCAAAAAACCATTGATACTGCGGCAAAACACAAAGCAGCGTATGTTAATATCCATCCATCGGGCCTGCGTCTCACTAGAGTTGATTTTGAGCAGGAAGAATTTGCGCCGTTACCAGGCTCTGTATCTGCCTCACAAAGTGTCGAGATTTTTACTGAGTCGATTATACAAATCTCGAGTTACGCGGAAAATGTTGGCGTCCCAATTTGTCTTGAAAGCGTGCCGCGCCTGGCTTTGGGACGCCCGTGGCACGGTAAAAACTCAAGAATCAACCCGCTTGAGATAAGTGAGATGCGCTTGGCACATATCGAACACCTGTTTGGGAAAATCGCGAACCTCTATTTTGCCAATGACTTTGGTCATACTGTCGGTGGAATTGAATCAAGCGACCGTAGTTACCTCAAATCTGAATTGTTTCATATTGCGCGACGTCTTATACCATTTACCAAACTACTCCACGTCAGCTATATCATTCCGCCGTATAATGGCACCGATTATCACGGTTGCCTCTATTATGACGAATTTACCTCGACTGAGGCCGTTCCAAACCGCAGTGAAATGATTGAGCTCTTGTCTGTCTACAAAAGTTTTCCGGTGTTTGCACTTGTTGAACCAGAAACAAACCATCCGCGAAACTTAAGGATTCTCAAAGCTCTTGTTTCAAGAGATTAACACGTGCCTAATTGTGAGCCTCTGTAATGCCCTAAGAAGGCTGATTTTTACTTCCATGGTTATTTGTGGAGGACAGGTGATAATACTATTTAGAAGAAGCGTATTTAATCTCGAAAATTCAATTGAATTTAGAGGATTTACTTTAATGATTACTGCTCTCACTATTTTCTACTTTGACGTCGCAAAAGTATAATTGTACGACATTAAAGATTCGCCACCATGGCAAACAATTCCAGGCGGTTGAGAGATTGATAATAAAAGTAGCACCCCAAACTAATCTAGATATTAAACTTAAGAGCGCTAGGC
>CAYPMW010000016.1:0-13539 GCA_964412165.1 uncultured Gammaproteobacteria bacterium
CACCGGTAACCGAAGACGAGGTGCGTGATGCATCTGCGATAGTAATTGGACACCCTTTCGCAATAGATTCGCGTATAAGAACTCCTGATGATGCACGCGATCTGCTTGCAGTAAATATAGTAGCAGAATTTGATCTGGAGGAATTTACTCTCGCTTACACCCGTTTTGTTTTGTCGACACCGCCGGATAAATATCATGAACGACGCGACTCTTTTTTGTCTACGTATAAAGATCGCTGGTCTCGGATCCATGATACGCATGACACAAATTCACACGGCGCATATAACTCTGCTTTTCGAGTAGCGACTACTTATACCAAGTTTGTCGAAACAGTCATCCATGCTGCAGTATATGGACACCAAGTACCAGATCCGCAAACATTACCTCCTGGTACTTCTCATCTAGAAACTAGATACGGAGTCGCAAGTGATATTTTTAATTCATATGAAGCTGATCATTCAATACTCGACGCGCTAATTTATTTACCAAACGAAGTAGTTGCAGTGATCGCAGAACCCCGCTCTATACAGGGTGAAATTCTCCGCGAACAACTTATGCACTATACCGCCGATCAAATTGAAGCATTACGACAGGCACAAGCACTTGATTTATCAGATCTTAATCACGTTCGGTTAGTTTTAGGACACATGATTAAACTCATGGCCGGAGACTTTATACTTTCCAAACTTGACACTCCTCTTGATATCAACCAGATTAAATCAGTTATAGATCCCTCAATCCTAAAAATAATTGAGGAAATTGGCCAAGCTGATGATTTATTTGAGTACCATCTCCTTTGCTATCCTAGTATCAGGCAAGGTTTAGACTATAAATTTCCGGCAAGACTTGATACCGAAACATCTACTCAAGATAACTTTCTCACTTTGTATGAATTACTGGAGCTTTATTCTTTGTCGCCACAAGTCCATGAATTAGTAGGACTTATGCATGGAGGAGTAAATGGAACCCTCTGGCGCAGAATTGGACTTAATAATATAAAAAGTTTGCTAGAGCAAGGAAAAGCATTCAAACCAGACAAATGGACTGATGCGCTAGCTACAAGAAGAGCAAACCTAAAGTCTCATCGCCGTGAAGCACAAGATTATCAGTCTGCTGCTGGAAATTTTATCAAAGCATTGACTGACATGGTCGATAAATACCAGCGCTTTTCCAGTCAAGTAAACCAAGATCTCTACACTACTCTAAATGAACCAATGGTGCGATTGGCGCTCTTATTAAATAGCGATGTACGGAAAGATCTACTTAGTATTTGGCTCTCGTATTATTTTACAGGAACCGGCTTAGGCACAATTAGAAGCCCCAGATTATTACTCACAGAATTACTTGCAGGAGACACTGTCTCGGATACTACTTTGGGACAAAACCCGACATATGTTCTTCTCACCTGGCTCGTAGGTTCGGCAAAAATTAATGGCGATACTGCTTTCTTAGAAGAAATAAGGCAACTAAGCGAAAGATTGTAGTTTAATAATGTACCTTTAGTTTCTGTATTATTGAGTTGAAACCGAATTTTTCCTCTGTATAGCTATATTCAGAAATATTTAAGTATCCAAAAGTATAAGATTAGAATTATTGACTAGAAGAAACGCCGCACCGGATGGTGAAATTAGAGAAGAAACAACCACATCAGAATCTACAAAAACAGTCAGCGGTTGTTTCATTAAGTAGTTCGTGCTTTAGAGAGTTCTTGTTGTATTTTAGGCAGTTTTTCTAAATCAATCTGTTCAGCCTGGTATAAGTCGTAATCGAGACCACTGAAGGCAAAAAATAGGGAGGTGACTGGTATTCTGTACACCTTACCAATTCTTTTAACCACAATTTCGCCACGATTAATAAGTTCATAAATCGTATTTTTAGAAAGTTGCAACATGTCAGCAACTTGTTCTGGAGTGTATACTTTTGGTTGTAACATGACTATTTTATACCAAAAATAATTAATAGTGTCAATGCCAGCTGTAATTTGCAGTATGTAGCTCAGATGACCCGCTTGGCACGTCGAGAGTGGTTTATCTTGGTCTTAGAATAGAATTTATCAACCTATCCACAAGTATAATTTCTTTAGCCCGTCCCAATGCTACAAACAATATCAAAGTACAGCTTTGGAGTTTACGCGATGTGGAAGATGATGAAATATATAGCTTGTTAAAATACTATAAGATATGGTACACTTATGCGAGTATGCCCAGCCCAGAGACTGGTTCGACACCAGAATTTCAATCAATTGAAGCTCGTCTTAATACTCAAGAAGCGGAGTTAAGGAAACAACTGGCAGAAGTTGCTGAAGCAAGAGAAGTGGTATTAGGCCGGTTCTTACCTGCTGTAGCTGCCGCAAATAGAGTCTTGCGCTTGATCGACGCGCAAAGAGTAGATAAACTAGAACTAGATCTCGGTAGCTTGTTTGGTGAAACTCAAGACGCTGAAGCTATCAGAGTTTATTTACAAGGATTTAGTTTACCAATTATTAAAGAAGATAAAACTAATAAAATCTCTCCATATCGCCATCAATACCCATTTCCTCTGGTGAGAATTGGGATATTACCTAATATTCGTGGCTCTGGCCGAACATATGATCCATCAGCTATTAAGTTGTCTATCGCCGGATCAAGGATGAATTATTTTTTAAGTGAAATGCCAGTAGCGATCGAATCAGCAGGTTATATGGTATCAAATGATACTAGTAACTTACCTGATTTAAGCCAAGTTCAGGTCAGACCGCATATCACTTCTTTATCTCCGGAGCGACTGAATGAGCTGAGAGAAACTGACGGGATTGCTGCTGATTTTGCTCTACAAATATTTAGAGAGATCCGTAATGAATTTCCATTCCATGTTCAAGGAAGAATACTCAACCCCCACATACTGCGGTTGCTGGCAGTGCTTCCTACATCTCAAGATGGCAGTTTTGTGACTGAATTTGTACCTCAAATACTCTGGAGCCAGAGTGATTTAGCTGCTCCGGAAAGAGTGTATCGCTGCTACGCGATGATTGGTGGAAAACGAGTAGATTGTATCGAAGAACTTGATCCGACTCCTGATACAGTTGGAATCTCAACAAATCTGGCACATGTCATCGGAGAACATGGCAGACGTAGTTTATGGCGAACTTTGGGAGTCTCAAGTGCGTCTGGGGCATATGTTGAAAATGAGCTGGGTCAAAATGGAGTAACTTTAAATGAAGTAAGCCATGTAGCTCTCATCCTTATCCCCTTTCTTAAGCATAATAAATTACCATCAAGTAAAGGTGATTTACAAATTAATTTATTACCAGAAGAAATAGCCGAAATTAAAAAAATTACAGCTGAACGGCGACAGTTTAGTAAGGGTCGGGATGAAGGATCATTGGGTCCTGAACCTAAGGTTCACGAAGCTGCAGTAGAGCGTGGTACTGAAAGCACTTCAGACTATAGAGTCAGGTCAGAAGGATACCGTGTGCCTGATCCCACTACTCCGCCACTTATTTATCTCATCCGCTGTCTCACAGTATCGGCAAGATGATTTTTAAACATTGAACAAATATTCAATGAAGTCTTAGGCTAGGATAGACATCTTCAAGATTTCGAATTCGTCTAAATACGGGACTTCCCGGAGCCCCATTATAAAATGGAAGTCTAAATATTGCGCTTCTTTTCAGAACATCTGCCAGAGTGATGAGTGCAATGCCATCTTCATTTGCATTTAATGGATACGCACTTCTACCACGCGTATTTTCTCCAGTAAAGGCAGTTGTATCATACTTTGATCGTAACTCCTGCCATAAGCTTGAAAAAAGTGATTGGTAGTACCCTTCAGGTGGTGGATGTACCATCCCCAATTCTTTCAAATCGTCCCTGGTGGTAAGTGGTGTTTCTTGAGAGGAAAAAGTAAAAAAATGACTTCCATCAGAGGTACTTAGACCGAGTAATCGCAGTGGTGGCCATGGCATTTCCCTGTCTTCTGTAATCTGTGACTCTGGAAATCGCGCCCGAACAATAATTCCTAAATCTACTGGAGAAAATGACTGACGTGTAGGATGTGAGTGGTGCCATATTCTTTTATTAGAAATGTGCGGTTCTCCTGAGGTTTTTCTGGCAATTGAAGCCTTAGCATCACCTCCAGGACTGGTAGGTCCGATTACTGGATGGCCATCAACATCATAAATGCTGCGATTATACTCCTGCCAAAATGCATCTTCTCCAGAAATCAACCCTTTGCGCTTTTTACCCACCACATTATCAAAGGCAGTGATAGTCCTCCAAAAACCGGTATTTGTCAAATCTAGTTGCTCTGGAAACTCTGCATCCGGTATCCGAGTTTCACTCTGAATAACTCGAATCATGTCCGGCGTAAAATACTCACGAGCAACCCGAATCTGCTCAAGTAATTTCCTAAGTCCTATAGTCCTAAAAGCCCCTAAGTACTTTCCTAATTCATGCATATGTATATTTCTATCCGATAGTATATAAAAGAGATACATATATGTTAATTTGATATATTTTGTAATATTAAGTATGAAACCCGACGTTGAAGTGAATTTTCTGTAGCCTATAATCCACCTAGGAGGTGGAATACTTACCCGTTATCGCAATCCAATAATTTACAGGCAGGGCTTGGCACCTGGAAAATTCTAAATTGGAGATACGTACGTTTACGATGCTCTATTTTACTTCCGGGCTGACAGAATATAAAAATTGCTAATTTCCTAAGAAAGACTGCTTGAGAAATCCCGAACTCTCTTTATAAGCAATCTAATATCTGGAGCTTTACATCAAGATATCATGTAGTATAATATAAGACATGGCAGGAGAAGAAAGACGAAGGTTTTTAAAACAAGTATTATTAGGCACAGGGGCAGCAGCAGGGGCAGGAGCAGGCGTACTTGGCTCTGAAACTGTACGTCGGATAGATCTTACTCGTGATAAAACTAGAAGAGATAAATTTTTAAATCTTGACCCGTATATAGGCTTACAAGATCCAATCGAAGCAACTCCTTTAGCTCATGAAGTCGTTCTGGCAGCACAAAATCATTTTAATAAAATAAGAGGTGACGAATCTGGGCTGGCTCCCATAACTGTAAGTGTTATCCGAAGAGAAATTCTGGCTGAACAATTTGTAGATATTCCTGGCACTCCTGCGCATCCTGACTTTTTAGGATATGCGTTGTTTTCAATTCATCCTCCAACACGTCTGTCTGAATTATTATTCCAACCAGCAGACCCTAATGATGATATTTTCAATGACTCTCAAGCTACTCAGGCAGCACATGCCGCAAGATATCTTCAGGGTAATCCTCTTCTTCCAGAAAATTTTCACGAAGCCTACCAACAACGACCTGCGTTACCTGATTTGACAGAGCGGTTATTTGCTTTAAGAAGAGTTCTACTTCAAGAACTCAGACCGCACGATCAATCCTTGCGCTTCCAAAACGTACCAGATTTCACAGGAGGTACCGGTTTTGAAGATACATTGACAGAACTCTACTGGAATTTTTTTTATATAGAGCTGCCTTCTCCTGATGGAAAACAAGCACTACTTCTTATACCTGAAGCAGCGATTACAGAGCTTTCATCATTTGATGGTCGATTGTTTTTTCCCCAGATAGAGGCCATTTTGGGAGCAGACGTGTTGCGGATAGAAGGTATATCTGAAGCCGTTGGAAGAATGCTGGCTGTTCATATTATAGAGGCCGACTTAACGCCATTTGAACGTGGATCTCATTTTGAAATACCTGAATCATTGGTATGGCCCGGGGGAAAATATAAACCAGGTAAAAGACATACCCGTCGTACCGCGCCAGAACTTGTCCTTATCCGACCAGAAAATAGACGGCAATCTCCTCAAGATATTGCTTCTTATAATCTGCCCATAAGAAGAAGAGTAGGAAAAGTAATTGCTAAAGCGGATTTAGTCTCTGTTTCATTATCTATAAAATAAACGCTACAACCATTAGCGCTATTTTTGCAAGGGTTTGCAAGGGGACCCCTTGCAAAAGGCTTTGTACAGCCAATATCAAAGCTTTGCTTTGGAGTTTAATCTCTGGCTATTGCATCAATTACCGCGTCTGATACAGGTAGGACGACTTTTTCGGAAAGAAATAATCCGGCAAAAAGGTAGAGCCCTAAAAGGCCCGCGACCGCGTGGTGCTTAAGATCAAGCCGGACATTTCTCCCAGATGTATAATCCACAATTTCGCGAGTTGCCCACGCGTTATTTAAGGCGGTCAACAAATCCTGTGGTACTGTCAATTCTTCTGTTTGCCGATCGAAGCTAAAATAATCGTCAAACCTTTGGATCATGTCTCTGGCTGATGCATGAATATCTCTCATCTGTTCTCTGATATTAGGCCAACTTTCTCCTAACTCCTGTGACTGCCTACTTCCATGCGTTTCGAGCACTGATCCCGTGACTTGAGTGATGCTACTCAAAAGTTGCCGCACCTCTTTTGGACTTGGGCCATACATTTGAGAAAATCTAATATCGCTTGGCGTATCAATATCACGTACCACCTCTTGCAAATGGAGACGTAACTCACGTGCTAATTGTTCGTTTTCCGCTGCCAAAGCAGCTTGCATTTTTGAGACAAAGGGGGTAGAAAATGATAATAGTAACAATTTTAAAAATGTCCGGCGTTTGATAAATTTATTTGAATCAATCGGTGGATCATCATAGTCATATCCGTAATATTTATATAATTTATCGACAGACTCTTCATAAAATGCATAAAGGGCTGCAATTGATCCGTATTCGATCGCTACTAAAGCATTGGTGGTGCCTTGAGGTTCAATATGTTCCTCAAAAACCACTGACCGAGTACCTCCGGAAAAATCAAATACTTGCGGAAGAGTCGATGATACCTCCTGAGCTATTTTATGAATCTCACCTGTATTTCTCTTCCAAACCCGAATCGTTTCATACGATAATCCACTAGATACTAACGATTCCGGTTCTCGCCATTTGGTCACGGTTTTATATCTCGGCTCTGTTTTGATGGTACAATTTGCACCATTGGCATCACATGTAGTTACCGGTACCCACTCTACTTCAAGATCTTCATATGAGTATGCTGATCTCCATGCATCGCCTAACACAGCCAGCTGGGAAGGTAAACCTACCATTAAATCCGAAATTTCCTGTGTAGCTTTCTGATATCCGGCAAAATCATGATTACTTGCAAATGGCTTTCCTCGGGGAATAAAGCGCACCTGTTTCTCTCTAGCAGCTCTCAGTGCCATTAAGCCTATCAGGCTTATTCCGGCAAACTCACCTCCATATTCCACAACTGCATCTCGAGTTTGTCCTTCAGGTTTGTCAGCCGGTGAGCGGTTTGCCTTTAACCAACGTCCAAGTATAAAATCCTGGCGACTCATTTTTCTTTTTATTTCTCTTGACATATTTTAAAAACTACAAGTCAAACAGTTCACTGATGTATTGGATAGTAAATCTACTATAAATTAATCAAGGCAAAAGCATCATAACTCGTTAGATTCTGGACTTGCTCGCCTCGCTGAAGTTTGGCGAAGCGGGCCATAATGACGAATTACCTATCCTGACGATCCAAATAATTTAGTAACTCAAGCTAAATAAGATCTCTCTATATAGAAAAATCAATATATTATTATCCTCGTAGTAATTATTATATACCCCTCTGACGCTAATTTGCAACCCGAAAGATTGTCACAGCAGCTTAGGGGTAGTTTGATTCGCACAAGCTCGAGTTTAAAGGGTATACATTGTTTGCATAGTTTGCAAGTTTATAAGAGGTCCCCTTGCAAATGACTTTGTAAAAGGAAAAAATTCTTAGGTAAATACTCCAACTGCTTTTACTATGGCCACAACTGCCTCAAGTTTGCGGTCACGATTTTTAAAGACTAATTTCCTAGTATCGGCTTGGCCACTTTTATTGATCGGATGAATAAAATGGTCTCTCAGATAAACTACAATTGTACATGTATGGCCCGGCACTCTATAATTTTTAGTTAAATACGTTTTCATCTTCTGCCATAAATTTACTCCCAGACGATCTTCTTCATTGGCAATATCAAATTCCGACGCCGTCATCATCGCAAATGTTCTGCTTGCATAATATATTGGGTCCTGCGTATTATTTGCAAAAGTTCCGGTTCTGGTTATCCTTTGGATTGCACCAGAATGACAAACCATATACATATATTTGGGATCCAATAAGCTTTGCTCGCGTAACCCATCAACAAGGACATACATTTCTTCACCGATTCTACCACCTGTTTTTGAAAAATTAATCAGATATATGGGAATTTCCGTGATTTCTTTGGCTCCTACTCCCCCATGCAGGAAAATATATCTAATAAAATCCGGGTGAAATGAGTGAAATTCTTGATGTTCTTGTTTAAGATAACCCCCGGGCAGCGAGGAATGGAAGTCTTTGATACGTTCCATATGCTTTATTTACTATATGAGTCCGTACTTGTCAATCGTGATGAAGTGAGGTAACATTTCAGAGATTCGATATTTTATTTTTCGAGCGAGTGTAGCGAGTTGAGAAGTTTCTTTAATGTAGTTCTCGTCTACTCTCGAACAATATATACCTTTTACCCCTGAGCCTATCTTTACAGAAAGTAGAACTTGTAACAAAATTTGTCACTCTGGCTTGTCCAGAGTCCGTAAACTCGTGTCGGATTCTGGACGCGCCTTCGGCTTGCCAGAATGACCTAAATCATAAGGTTTTGATATACGTTCTATACTTCTAAGAAGCTGTTTGAAAACTTTGATAAACAGCTTCGCAAGTGTCTCTCTAATGAAAAGTTCATTCAAGGGTAAAAATTAAATTTTCAAACAGGCTCTAACATCGTTCTTTGCCTCTATTGAAAATCTCCCTATCCCGAAGAGATTTATCGTGTTCATGGACTACGCGACCGCTCTCAAGATAAATAACCTGATACGTACGCTGTGCCGGTCCAAAATTTTTCGTTGGTTTTTCTGCTGCTAATACATTTCCTTCCCGATATATTTCATAAGTAACGATTTTATTACCGCATTGTTTTACTTTAATGGTGACGTAAAGATCATCTTCTCCGATTTCTACGACGTGTTGTTTCCTGTATCCCATATACGTCGGGCAGGAAACAGGTTGGATTATAGTGCACTTTGCTAGATTCGTAAATATGAAGTTATATCTCTTAAAGTACGTGTTTGGATAGGTGGTATTACTGGATTACGATATTATTATTGGAGCCAGCTGGAAAAGATGGGAATCCTTAGTTGGTACTTTTAACGTGAGGTTATCCAGTGCGGAGACTCATATTTTTTTCCGTAAATAGTAAAAGAATAATTGGCAGCGGGCGGTTTGACAACTTCTAACTGTATGCCACTGAGAGTCGGTCTGAGTAGTGGGATAGAAACTCTCCCCGATTCAAGAAGCGCCTGGACTTGAGGTACAATTAATTGAGACGCAGTAAATCTATGAGAAAGACTTTTCCCAAGTGTATAGAGTCCATCAACCCAACGAACAACCTCCGTATCATAAGCATCAATATAGCCTCCTTGAGACTTGACGGCATTGGAGATATCAGCTCGCGGTTGGATCATAAGAAATCTTTCTGGTTGGAAACCATATCTGGCGTGCCTAACTCCAGGAATTACTGATTTTACCGCACCATGGACAAATGCATGGGCAACCGCATAGCTTTCTACTGGAAGAAACTGCATTCCCCGAGCAAGTTCTTGAGCAATAGCTTCATAATGATCGCACCAAATCATAGTATTAGTTAAAAGGCTCACGTTACCGGTAAATTTAGCAAGTAGGAATGCTCCGAACATTTTGCGTGCATCCCTCTGAAATCGGCCCTCTGTCGGCAACTCGCGCTGGGCAAGCTCATGGAGTACGACTAGATTACCTCCTCGTATAAATTCTGGTGAGAGTGTGCTCATCGCTTGATCTCTTTTGATACAGATTACTATATTTTAAGCATTATTACAACTATTAATTGTAATTTGTGCTTTTTGGGGAAAACCCGCGTCAGGACCCGTGAAAAGAAGATTTTAAATCAGGTTTTATTTTTCTATAACACACAGCCTATGTATCCCGGCTTCGAATGACGACCGCAATCCCCATGTGTATAGTCACGGTTGCAGATTGAGCTTTCAGTTCATTGCTCACTCCAATGGTTTCCTGCCTCATTATGCTTTTACGCAAAACGTCATATTTAAACCCAGACAGTGTCACTGTCAAGAGTGAAGTGTAAGGAATAATTGAGAAGTATCGATAGATGGTAGTGGGAGAAATCATATCTGTTCCTGACAGAAGATACACGAGGTTTCGACTGTCTATAAGATACGCCCTAATCCTCTGTTCATGGCATTTCCATAATAGATGCAAGTTGGCTAACGTATGGTCCTGACGTGTCCCAAATCCGCCATATATGAAGATCTCCTTGGGTTTTAGAGTCAGCGCGTGATCAACAGCCAATTCCATGTCTGTGGCGTCTTTTTCAGCAGGATACGACAAAACGCGCGGCACCCTTGATTTGATAAACTTAAATTCTTTCTCCGAAACAGAGTCAAAATCTCCGATTGCCACATTTGGCACCACACCGTGAGTAATGAGCCAATACGCCGCCCGGTCTACTCCAATAATGTAGTCACTCTTACGGATCTGCCGCACGTAGTATACAAGGAGCCTGCCGTTACCAAAAATGACAATTCTTTCCGCCTTTTCCATAACTCTTGCCTATCCTACACCACGCTTCGTGTAAAGTCACATGTTACCTTCATGATCTTATCGCTTGATATACCCTTCACAATTGAAATTGTTCCGGGTATAACGCATTCTAGACTGATTTAACCCCGGTGTAAGACCGGGACAAAATACAGTAAGAATAGTATACAAATGATTTAATAAATAGTCTGTCCTGACGCTCCATATTTGACTTAAAGTATATATAGTTTATACTATATGCCACTATGAGTCGCGAAATAGTATCGAGGGCGCAACTTGATACGGCTACAACTGCTATTGTAGAAAGTAGTACTGGCATTCTTACGGTGATGGAATTTTTAGAGTATAGTGCTCGAGGTGAATTTAGAGCTTTAAATCAAAGATATACAGACTTAATCTCGAAATCTCCAGAATTGCCACCACCAATTATTGAAGAGTATACTCAAGGATTTTTGGATGCTGTAGAAGCAGCTACAAATACTGGTTACGACAACCTTCGTTCAGCTGCCCAGTTAATCACTCATTATACTTCTATCCCCAAAAAGAAAGCTGAGAAACCCTTTTATAAATATGGTTGGATTCGTGCCTGGGCTTATATACATCTTTATACAAATAGTATCAATAATTTAGAGGAATATGAAAAAGCAGATTTGAGTAGAACTTTTCGTTTATTATGCGATACTCTCAACCAAACCGCTATTGGTACTTTACGAATATTATCATAAGTCAATCAGAAACTTAGGGTGATAGTATAGTCAAAAGTTGGACTCTTATTGACTTAAAGTTCAGTTTTTTTACATCCCGAGTCTCCCAGACGAAATGATATCGTCACATTTCTACATCTTTGATAATATTGTCCAAGTTTTACATAACTGATATACTCTAACCACATGTATGTAACACCATCTCCACTCCAAGATCCCCTCCCGGATCCTCAAACACGTCCGCCAAATGAACCACCAACTCGTAAATATCCATTGCTGCCTACCATATTTGTAGTGTTGGTCGTGGTAGCGGTAGTTTTCACCGGATCTTTGCTTCTTTATCCGCGCTTCTTACCAAGTACACCTCTTACCCCATCATCTCCTCTCGCGACTCCTTCCGCAGATTCCCTTTCCCGAGTATCCGAGGCACACGACGCGTTTGGGTTTGCAGCTTTTAAGCTACTTAACCAAGACTCTGACGAAAACGTCTTTATCTCGCCCACAAGCATCGCTTTTGCCCTATCCATGACGTTAAACGGAGCACAAGGCGAGACAAAGAGCGCTATCGCAAAAACTCTTTACCTTGACGGCTTGGATTTAGGAGAGATAAACGCCTCGCACGCGCTACTCTTACAAACACTGTCCAACCCTGACCCTAAAGTCACGCTCTCAATCGCCAACTCCATCTGGACTCGAGAAGGTATGGATTTCAGCCCGACATTTTTGCAAACGACCAAGGATTTTTACCGCGCCGAAGTGGCGTCACTTGATTTTACTGCTCCACAAAGTGTCAAGACGGTAAACGATTGGGTAAGTAAAAATACCAATGGTAAAATTCCAACCATCATCGACTCGATCCCTCCTGAGATGGTCATGTATCTTCTTAATGCCGTCTATTTCAATGGCACGTGGACCTATGAATTTGATAAAAAACTCACCGAGGACCGGGATTTTACCGGAGCTGACGGCACTTCCTCTCAACACCCGTTCATGAAGCAGACCAAAGAGTTTCCTTACTTTGAAAACGACCAGTTTGCAGGCGTACTCCTACCGTATGGAGAAAACCAGCGTCTGGGGATGTATGTACTGCTGCCAAAAGATGACTTCAATAGCTTTCTGGAAGAACTCACGGCAGACAACTGGAAATCATGGATCTCCAATTTTACAAAGCGTGAAGGCACTTTGCTGCTGCCAAAATTCAAACTGGAGTATGAGACCTCACTCAATGATATCCTCAAAAACCTAGGCATGAAGGTGGCCTTTGATCCGACGAATGCCGACTTTACTAAAATGTTGGCTCGTCCTATCCCGGAAAATTTATTTATCAGCGAGGTCAAGCATAAAACATTTATTGACGTCAAGGAAGAAGGCACTGAGGCAGCAGCAGTCACCAGCGTAGGTATTGATGCGACGAGTGTCGGACCGGATAACACCTTTTACCTTGAAGTCAACCGGCCGTTTGTACTAGCCATTGCCGATACCAAGACTGGCGAGATCCTTTTCCTTGGAGCAATCAGAAATCCAGGAAATTAATGTTCTAGGACTAGCCTTCCTTAACCAGCCGGCGGGAAGCGAACCGGTTTTCTTGATCCACTCAGCTACCCACGAGACGCTTAATCATGTCCATAGCTACACTCGGTAAGTTATGTGCATTTATTCCTACTACCGACTGTAATAGATAAGTCTGTGTTTGAGAATTCATCTCGGGCTTATACACTAGTACTTGCTGATCACCAATTCTCCCCCTCCATACACCTGATAAACCGGTGATAAATTCTTGCAAAGTGGGTTGATTATCTGCCGGTGATATATGTTCTTCCTCTAAAAATTTCCGTCCACTGGTAAATGTTTCGGTCTCAATTGCTTCTACTCCTCCTAATGCGACAGTTCCGAAATACACCGCTAACTTTGCAAAAGGATGTATAAATTCAGCGATGTTTAAAGGTCCGTTTGTCGGTCCATCTGGCGCGCAATGGCTATGATGACTTACTGACAAGGTCTGTATTCCCGCTACATTTTCATATTCTTTTCGCACAATACTACCATCTGTTATTTTACAATATGGAATCCATTTCTTGTTTCTAATCCTATTGATCCAGACCCGACCACCGTGCGCTCCGTACCGTGTACGGGCCATAAAATCGG
>CAYPMW010000016.1:13549-36423 GCA_964412165.1 uncultured Gammaproteobacteria bacterium
GCCCACATAATGCCGGTTTCCCCTTCGTCGACAGGAACGATCAAAGGTTTCCCAGCAAGAGATGCTCTAGCACGTTGCTCTGCCAAAAGTTCTCTATCTATCATTACGCGTTCACCTTTAATTACAGGTAATATTGTAAGAATCACATCATCAGTGAATGCTTCATGAACAGAAGCTGATGCGATCAAACTCAAACTTTTACCTCTTTGTGGATGCGTGACGGTCACCGTACCGTCTCGAGCATGTATCTTCAATATCCATTGACTGATCATACCGAGAGTCAATACCTCGCGGTTATCCCCCAAAATAGGATCAAATCTGCGACGAGCTTCAATATCTAGTTTGATTTCTTGCGTAACTGCCATACTTTGGAATTGTAAAAAGTTCTGTGTAAATTGTCAATTCGGAGCCTTCTAAGGCTATTTTACCAAAAAATTGGTAACCATTCACTTCCTCCCCAGGTGAGCGGAGGAAATAATGCGGGTTACGCGAGCGTAGGGTTCCCAAACTGAGCTTCAGAAACTAGTCCCGCCAGAATTGGCGGGTAGTCTGAAGCGAACCTTGGGATACGCGCGCGGCAGGACCCGCACGCTGGGGATAAGTGAATACTTACAAAAATTAAGAGTTTCCTCGCGAAGGCCGATTAAATCCCCGCAATAAATGCATCGATACTCTCATGCAACCGCTCTTTTATCTCCTCCATTGACAGATTTTGCCAGCCCGGGACTTTGTCCTCAAGCATACTGGTAAAGTACTCAAGTGACTTGGGCCCGGGATACTGGCTGGCGACAAAGACCGGCATCCGCCATTCAGGAGTTTTATGAAGTTTATGCGGGTCTAAATCGAAAGCCAAAGCGTACAGCACTCGGGCATTTTCCCTCAGACTCCTGAAAGGTGAACTGACAAGGAGTTTATCGCGTATTGTGTCAAAATTAGTCAAGTTCACAAATCCCTGGGTAAGATCTACAGCTCCTGCCAGATCCTCATGAAGTGCGAATTCGATGAGCACTTGTACTACTTTGTGCGCCAGGTAAAACCCACGTTTGGCAGCCAGTGGTTTTTTATCGATATTTACACCAAAATCATCAGGAATACTGCGGGCAAATACGAAACTTTGTTTTAAAATAGTCCCAAATTGGGGTGCTAATCTAGCTTGAAACGCCAAAGCTGCCTGTTCGCTTTCAGCGTGCGCGAGCTCTGCCTCTCCCCGATGGTATCTTTGATAGACGTCGACTATATGGCCGATCTCCTCAAGGAGGATGTATAGCCCGTAGTAGTGAAGCGGCGCCTCAATGTAAAGTCGTTCAAGTGCGTTTGTGGGAGATCTGACATAATTGTAGTGCGGGTATTCAGCTCGCTTAAACTCCACCAGTCGCATCACCTGCTCAATCTCACTATCAGCAAATTCTCCCCACGCCATGAGTACATTTCTGATAAATGTGTAGATGTTGTTAAGCTCATGACTTTCAATCCTTTTCAGGGAAATCGACGTGCTCAAATCAGCAAAGGGAAATTCTGGCAGCACGGCGCTAGTGATTGCCAGTTTTTGAAAGTAGGTTAAGCTTTTGTATTCAGCTTCAGATAGACCAGCCTTTTGGGCAAGCGCGTGAAAAAACCCTGACATCTTTTCCTCCATCACGTCAAGCACCGTATGCGCTACTGCCAGCGGACGCTGGGTATCTACTCCCAATACCAGTTGGTAAAATTCATTCACTCCTGGAAACCCAGCAGCCTTGATGAGGTAGGTGTGATCATAAAGCTCTGCTACCGCCACTCCTTCATAATCAGGGTCTGTACATAAAGCTTGTAATCGGCTTTCTTCTTGACGAGTTTTATTTAGTTCGAGCAGCCCTTGGGTAAGTTGTGGATAAATTGTGTCAAACTCACCTGGCTGGTAAAACGCTTGTTTACGTGGTTCACCTTTTACCCTGACCAGATGCATGATTGGGCCATTGAGATCAAGATTAAGTCCGGGGTAGAGTTCTCGTAAAATTTCAATTGCCTGATCTCGGGAAAACGTACTCACCGTAGCCACAAGAGCTGCCCGGTAAGGGCTAGTACTAAAGGGATTCTCTCTCAAAGGGATTGGCATCTGCCAAGAGGGGTCAAGACCTTGATTAACGAGCTGTCCCAAAGCGCAAAATCGCACCAAGTTTTCTGTATACTTCAGCTGACCAGTCGACGTGACTTCTCCGGCACCACTCTCATGAAATAACTGCCAGTCAGCTTCCGTGTGATTACGGAAGGCTTGGGCCTCAGAGAGCATTTTTACAAAAGCAGGAGTTGGTTGACGCACTTCTCTCGCCATACAGCAGTCTATCTTACCATACCTCTACAATCAACATGCCAAATAGTTTCAAACTGGAAAAAAATATACCGGTAGACTCAGGGTAAAACGTATTATGCTGGCGGAGGTAGTAGTCGCTCCATTGGTGGAAGGACCTCTGCAAGAGGTCCCCTTGCAAATGCTGCTGTAAAGGGATAAACAGAATAATCAACCTAAGTAATCTGATTCAAAAACTCAAAAGCTAAGATTTATTTTTATGGGTATTGTGTAGACTGGATGGGTATTTTGGATTTTCTAACTCGAAATGAGAGTTGGGTGAAGAAAGCCCCTCATTATTCAACTTTTCCGGATAATGTACATCATCCTCAAAGGGATTACTTGGTTTTTCTTGCTCCATTTTAGGATTAATTTTATTTGGACTCCAATTACCAAATCCATTGTTGCAGTAGGATGTAATTCGTACACCAAACCTGCCTTCAAAATAACTGACTGCTTGGTCAAGCGTTCCGCCATTGGTAGCTCTATCTTCATCAAACATCACTACCTGTCTACCCGCGACCATGGTTTTAAGATATTCAACCTCAGCTTCACTCACTCTTGGTTTAACATCTCCGTGTTTCTTAGGATTACGTGAAAAACGCACCACATACATCTGGGAATTTGACTCAGTAATTGCTAGGTATCGTAAAAACACATCGAGCCCTGCTGCAACACCACCGTGACCGAGGGCAATAAAGAATAAATCAACTCCGGTACAGGCAAAAACCATATCCCGTGCAGTCTTGTAAGATAAACTTGGATCTGTCGAGTCCCACGTGGGTAAATCGAACGGTTGATAAACTTGGGTGGCAAGTAATTCCGGATGAACATGAAAGACTTTGCTACGAAAATATTTTATTGCCTCTGCTGCATCTACACCTGTATATACCGCCAGTCCGAGATGGATCACCTCATTTACTAATCCATGTAGATCAGCCTCAGGATGAGCAATGGCATAATCAATGACTCCCCGAATCAGTCGCGGAGGATGCAAAGCCATACGGATCTGGCTTAAATCTTCATTAGGATAACGTAAAGCAATCTCAAGTTCACCTAGCAGTGCGCTAAATTCACCTCTATACTCCATAATAGAACGAATAGCATCGTCTTCGGTAAATTGATGATAAAATGATGCAAAGGGCGACTTATAGATATCAGCTCGATGACGAGCGTCAATTTCTGCCCAGATAGCTTCATCTGCGGGGGATTCATCTCCTGCTGGACTCTTGAGAATTTTAGTAGACATATCCCAAAGTATATCAAAGTTCTATGTGGTAATCAAACCTATAATATATCATTTAAGTGATTCAAAATACTGGCAAAGTGAGAACTTCCTAGTATCAAGACCTGTGCTTCCCTGCCTGTGCAGACTGATCCTCCTACCGGACTGTCAAGCAGGTTTCATCATTAGTATAAATGGTTGGACTTTTTGGTATTGGTAAAATATTGTACTGACGACCAAAACACAAAAGTGTGCTATAGCACACTTTTGTGCTAAAAGCGACACAGGAATCAAAACCGCTTGGGCCGGGTGAATTCTATTGCATCTCATCTACCCCGCCACGGTACCGTCACCGTACCGTGACGGTACGGTCAACGGACCGTCACGGTGAGGCTAAATACCACAAGATTAGAATTCATCTCAAATTCCTAAATGGAATTATTTACGGGTGACGCGGATTGGGGGACCTCAAAAAAGGGGTTCCCTTGTGGTACTTTTTTGGGGGAAACCCGCGGCAGGACCCGTGAAAAGGAGGGTTTGAAATAGGCTTGAGTGTATTTTGTATTTTGGGGACTATTTTGGGGACGTGTGGGGACGGGGAGAGAAAAGATCTTCATACCAGTCTTTTTACACCTATTTTTCTGTAAGTAGAAAAAACATTACTAACCAATACGGTGATAATTTCAATCTCGCCCCGTCCCACCTCATTAGTTTAGAGTTTGCTTCGCTACGCTCAGAGTAACAAAATAGTGGTAGAAATCTGAACTTAATAATGCCTCCGCGGACGAAAACCCAACTGAGCCCATAAATCCGGATATTGTTCCCATACCGGACCCATATCTCCCGGTAGAGACGGTTCTCCTTTTATACTCACAGATTGTGACTCGTGGCTACGAGCATCAACTTTCACCATCCAGCCGTTTCTTTACCGAGGATTTTCTACCACCACTGGTCGGATGACTCTCAGCATAGTATCCGTATCTGAAGATCTCATTGGTTCTGCATCATCAACCAAAACCACCAACCACTGGGCAAAACCGCCTGAAGTTTCAATAGTATATGCTAGTAACCTCTCTTCAAGTTCATTCATCTCACATTCAAGCTGATCCATTCCATCTTCTCCTAACGGTGGAGCAGCAAGAATCGTTCTCCTCACGATGGCGAGTTCTGTAGCTAAGTTTCGGACCACGGAGCGGTCTACTTCATCATTGAGCCGGTAACTCTCTGGAGTATCTGAAATTAATGTTCTTAGCCTGTCTTGTTCAACTGCTGCTACTGGCATATGGTTGGTATTATAGGTATTTTTTCCAGATTAGCAAATTGAGCGGTCCGTAAAACCCTATAGTTTGATAATTGCCTATGGATACGCTAAGATCAGAGTGTATTGATCATATGGAATCAGACACAAGTTTCGCAAAATCCGTGGAACTTATCAAGCTCGTAGGCGATAAACAACGGGCTGTGCATGATATGACCAAATACTATTGGCATCACGTGCTTGGCCGACCGTATGTCATGGAGAGCAACTTTCGAGTGGCTAATTTGGGAGCGGCATACGGAGAGGATGCTATCCCTCTATCTCTTGGTTTGGAGGGCAAAACAACGATAGACCTTTATAAAGCAGTCTTGAAAAAACCAGAATTACATGTAAAAGTTGTAAATTTTGATCTCGACAGATATCAGATGCAGCTTGCTTTAACCTCTCCTATTCTTCAAGGCGTATGTCTTCCCGCAACTTCCTATTGTGAAGCGGATATACGAAGATTGCCGATTGCCGATCAATCGGTAGAAATTGCATTTATGAGAAACCCGGACTGGGAACACGATTTTCCCGAAGCAAGAGATGTTTTGGCGCTTTATGAAGAGATGGACCGCATCATCAGAGTAGGCGGCCTCATCTGGACCACCCATTCTCAACAAAGCGAATTTATTTGGGGAACAGGAATATTTGGAATATCTCCATTTAAAGAGCGTTACCTTCTAAAAGCTGCAAGTAAAAACGCCTATCCTGGACCGCAAAGGGTATTTATTGACGACCTTACCCAAAAAGCAGTGCCACATACTTTTGACCAATACGTCGTCATTGGAGAAAAAATGCAATAAAAAGACCCGGAAAACCCAGATTTACCCCGGCCAATCGATACAAGATAAGATCGCTTATGGCATACTTCACTTCGCAACCGAGCGGGCTATGACTAGTCAACCTCCATCTGTTAGCGGATCGAAGATTAACTGCGAAAGTCTTGTATACCCTTCACCCCGCTAAGCGGGGTTCCAGCCATAACGCATTCTAGTACTTCGACAAACTCAGTATATAACTGATTTAATCCCGATATTACATCGGGACAAAATACAGTAAGAATAGTATAGTGAGCGGCACATTGTTTGGTATCATTTATCTTCTTACATCCTTTGGTATTCACGATACTCATAGCCTTCCTTTTTACTGGTATTTAGATAAAATAATCATGTATGAAAATGACACGGTATTTTGAAGAGCAAGTACTTAGAAAAAGGCCGTATATTAAAAAGAGCTGGTGTAAAAGAGCTCTTTCTATGCCAATTAAAAAAGAAAGACAAACTGATGGACGATTAAGATATTGGATTTATATTCCCGCTTTAAAAAAATATCTACGTGTGATAACATTAGCAGACGGTAAAACCATCCATAACGCATTTCCTGATCGTCATTTTAAGGAGGCATCGTGAAATTTTATTACTATAAAGAAACAGATTCTCTCTATATTGATCTTTCTCACAAAAAAAGTGTAGATTCCAAGGAAGTTGCTCCTGGAGTGGTGGTCGATTTCGACACTAAAGGAAAAATTGTCGGTATCGACATTGACCATGCCAGTAAACAGGTTAATCTTACTCATCTGGAAGCAAAAGGCATTCCGGTATCCACATAAATTCTTCTTTATTATAAATCTGATTCACGACGGGTGAATAATCTTAATTCCAATAGTTATTGCGGGGATATGGACTACACCTCGCTAAGCGGGGTTCCGGCTAAACGCAATTCATATTGATTTTGTAATATATATTGGATAGAAAAGCTGCAAAATTAAAAAACTCTTTTCACACGAGTTCTCGCGGTAAAATTCGTGCCAGCGGTAGTGGTCCCACCCAATCTGGAACTTGTGGCACTGGATGCGTCGTTGGTAGATTTAGAATCATTCCCCGGGTATATTTCTCAAGCAGTGCCTGGTTCCGAGGGGCTTTACTCATTGATTCACGAATCACGGTTGCGTGACTTACCGTCAAGCTGCCTTTCCCCACAGAATCAGTTGGAAAAACTACTATCAGAAGCGGAATATCTGCTTCTACAAAATCTTCTCCGGGATTTGCTGGATTTGTTCGAATTATAATCTGCCGTAATAAATCGGCTTCAAATGCGAGCGACATATCATAAAACAGCGAAAGTCGTGCGTTCCTACCATATGTTTTTTGTACGTACTCATCCAATCCGTGTGCCCGAGCCGCCTGAAACATCGTTTCCGCACCACCTACATCGAGATACCCTTGAAACGAAGTCGTATTCTGGGTTCCAACTGCCACGGCAAATCCAATATCGATACCATCTCGCCTGGATAAATCAAAAAACAACTGTGCTAGCTGTTGATCTGAACCCCGACCCATTTTAAGTTGAAATCGTGCGCCGACTGTCTCATCAAGAATATAATGCGGGCCACTACCGGCGCTCAACCCGGCCCTACCGCCTGCCCGCTCTGTATAATCAACGACAATACCGAGTCCACCTGGTTTGACTGGAGAATTTTCCGAGACTCCCGTTAAATAAGTCAAAACTACCATTGACTCTTGTCCCCGCTCGCGGCCACGCCGCACAATCTCTTTGACGACGTTTAACGGCCGTGCGTATTCCATTTCGGCAAATGGTTTGCCGACTCCGCTATATGGGTGAGCTCTGCCCGCAAAATAAAGTGCACTCTGGTCAGGTCCTAAACCCAGAGCATATGCTTGTCCCAAGTGGCCGCCGATATCAGCCTGGAGGAAACCTCTCAAGTACCCTTTCGGATCACCATATGTCCCCAATAACTCGCTTTCAGCTGGCGGATGTATGCCTCCTGTAAGAAACGTAAACACAGTCGGAGGCGTCAGTCCCCGTTGTCTGAAAGCACCCTCGATCAGATCTGCCGCGTCACGGATAAAAACCATTTCCATAGCTTGTGCCAATGTATCAAGCCGACGATTTGATTCAGGCAGAAGATGTTGGCTTGCAGCTGCAACTTCTTGAAGAGTCACTCCTTCCAATCCCGAAATTCTTTGGAGTAAACCTGGTGAAGGTAGTGGAGTGTCTAAAAAATATGGTGTTTCAACTAGCATGTGTCGGAGGGTAGTATACTATACTTACTGTATTTTGTCCCGATGTAATATCGGGATTAAATCAGTCTAGAATGCGTTATACCCGGAACAATTTAAATTGTGAAGGGTATATGCGTTTTATAGCAAATGGTCTAATACGTGTCAAGACTTCAAGGGCTACAGCTAGACATCGTTTCAGCCGTACATATATCAGTTCCTGAACCTCCGTTAGCCACATCCACTCCCAAACCGCCATCTAAATAGTCATCTCCAGAATGACCTCTAAGTAAATCATTACCATCCTCTCCCCACACGTTATCATCCCCGGAATCAGCGTTGATTATATCCCGATCAGCGCCTCCATAGATATCATCGTTTCCGGATCCGCCAGCTATTCTGTCTTCACCGCTGTCGCCTAGTAACACATCATCACCTGCGCCCCCATCCATATTATCATTCCCGGGGCCTCCCACAAGACAATCATCGCTGGTTTTTCCCTGAAGTTTATCATTTCCTTCATACCCAAATATGAGATCTTGGCCTACACCGCCGGTCAACACATCGTTTCCTATTGTTCCTTGGATAATAGTATAATCACCAATAACACCTTTGCATTGTGCAGGTAGCGTAGGTGGAGCCTCATATGAGCCAATATCACAACCAGCGCCTTGGGGACGAGATATGCCTCTTTGATCTAAACTTATCGGACAGGCAGAAAGAGGTATAGGATCAATAGCCGGGCTTCCCGGGAGTAATGCATGAGTCGAGGTCTGACCGCCATTATTGGCAAGGGCTGCCAACAGCGGATTAGTGCTGTTGAGATCTCCTATCGCTCCAAATGCGCAAGTTGCGTCGCTCGCCAGATTATACCCCAAAGAAGCGATCACGCCTGCACAATCGTCAGCTAGAGTAGTGGCGGTATTAATGCCAACTATAGTATTTGCGACACTCACCGTGCCGCCAAAATTCCACACCCCACCACCATTGTCTGTGGCTTTATTATCTGTGATCGTAGTTTGGGTGATTGAAACTCCCGCGCTGAACCTATTAAAAATTCCGCCGCCATTGAGGCCAGTATTTCCTGAGACAGTACTATTCGTGATCGTTAAGCTCGAGTCTAAATTGTAGATTCCACCTCCACGACCAAGTGTCGTATTGCCGCTCACCGTGCTATCAGTAATTGTCGTTTGACCTTCGTTAAAAATGCCTCCACCACCTCCGCTTAAATTGGTCGAGCCAGCCATATCGTTATCAGAAATAGTTGATTTATCGATCGACATAGTGCCTGTATTATTAATACCACCCCCAAAGTTTATTCCTGTATTGCTAGTCACAATACTATTCGCCAGTGACAATGTGCCTTTATTAGAGATGCCTCCGCCTCTGGTTCCTGGACTACCATTTTGGACCGTGAGATTTGTAAACTGAACTATAAATCCTGGATGAATATCCAATACTCGGTCAATATTTCCGCCATCTAAAATAGTGGTAGCGTTGCTCGCGCCATTCAAAGTAAGGTCAGATCTAATGTCTAAATCTCCAGTAGCATTGAAATTTTCATTGGCTCCTAAGATACTTAAAGTATAAATGCCTGCGGGGATGGTGATAGTATCATTACCACTTCCTGCAGTACACGCATCGATGACGGTGTCAGTATTAGCAGCTTGTATGGCCTCTCGAAGTGAGCAGTCTCCGTCTGAATTAAGTTCATCATCGGCGGTATTCACCGTGATATTTGCGGCGTAAACAGGTTGGGTCTTTAGTGGCAGAATCATGAGTAGTAGAAGACTCGTAGTAAAAATTCTGCGCCACATATGATGGTTCATAGTTAGCACATCATCTATTACTATGTCAATAGATCAATTTTTTTGTAATTACTCAGTCTTCTGATACAACAACGTCATCGCGATGCTACGTAGTAGCCGTGGCGATTTATAGAGATTGCTTCGCTACGCTCGCAATGATAAGAATCGTATCAGGAGTCTGAGCTCTTACTCTATATTCCTTAATTTGACTCTTACTATAGGTTTTAGTATACTTCGAACAGTATGGCTAAACAACAAACTCCTGAAACTCGGCAAAGTCACCTTCTCTCTACCGAAGAAAATCAACAAGTAGTAAGATTCTTCTTGAGATTAAACAATGCCAATGGGGAGACTTACTTATTAAGCCGTGATAAACCTTATTTAGTTCCTCTATTTCCACCTGCTCCTCTACGAGATGGTATAAAACTAGTCGATATCAGCGGAGATGTTGGATTCAAAATAGATTACAGGCGAGTATATAATGATCCTTCTAGATCAGAGACAACTTACATTTATTATAGTACTTCATCAATACAAGCCGTGTACCGTGCTAATCCTCGTGCGGGAGATTTTCTTGAGCGCGATTATCTTCCATTGACTTATCAAGATCACGAGGATATTAAAGTCTTAGAGCGGTATGCAAACGTAGATCTGGCGTTACAACGAGATGTGCTTTCATTCGGCAGGCGTCCTTTTTGTGGAATCATACCAAAGTTTATGGCTGCCCTATTATATTTACATCAAACTACCTATGATCAGGAAGCTGTATATCTACTATATTACGCTGGCTACGCAGATAGGCAAACCCTTACTCAACTTAGTACTCAGGCTCAGGAAGTTACTGATGATCAACTATGGCTGTCGCTCATGCGCGACGCCAATATGGATAATGCTCGAAAATATATTGAGCTTCTTGAACAAGTTGTACTTACTCTCAATACAATTCATCTTGACCGGACAGCAAGGGAAAGATTTGAGCAGTATCTAGCTACTTTTACATGGGATCCTTTTACCAAATTAGAAAGATCAGATTATGCAACTCAGATAGGACTGGATCAGAGATTATATGATTATTGTGCTGAGTATTACCGGGCAATTGTCCCTCATTTCAGAAAACTTGTCGAAATTGCTGAAGATGCAGCTTGGAACGGCTAATTTTGTAGCCGCATCTTTGTATTTTTTACCCTGAAAATTTACCTGGCGCGGATATTTAAATCTCCTTCTATGATTCTTCTAAGTCGATTTACTTTTTCATCACTATTACACTCCCCACCACTCCCGGGGTTAAGTTTTTAATATTGCATTGTACGTGCGCACGATTTATGCTGATAAAAGTACACCAACGTATGCATTCGTTCAAAAGATAAGGTAGATTCAAGAACCATCATGACCAAACTCCGACTCAAACGCTCAATGTACACCTTAGTTCGACGTGTATCTACACGCCCTCGCGTACTACTTCTCTTTATATTAATTCTATACGGTATTGGTACGATCACATTAGTAGGTATCAAGAGTAAGGAAAGACAATCTACCACAGGTAAGGCAAGTACTTTATCTTATTTGGAAGGCAACGACCCAGTCACCAAGAAGGTGATGGTACTCGAATTTAATCCAATTAGTGCTCCTGGAAGTACGGTCACACTTTCATCATCCAAGGGTTGGTATTTCCCTTCTGATTTGGAAAAACTCTTTATCTCATCGATCAATGACGCGAGCAAGGGGTATGTGAACTACGAGATTGCTAATCGACAAATTATCGATGCTTTTCCACCCAAATTGACAGGGTTTGAGTATACTTTCGATTCATATATCACATGTTTGACAGATCCGGGTACTTGCAATAATGATTCCGTCGATTATCTGAAAATTTTACAAGACTTTGATGTGTGCAGTAAACGAAACCGTGGCGAAATTGATGAGTAATGGCTTTGGGGTGGACCGTATTTTGGATATAAAGAGTCAATTCTTGCCGGCTCCAATGGATTTTATTTAAATAGCATGCCTCTCATCGGTACTGAGTGTACTCGCTTGTTACCAATTATGGGCTTTAACTTCGAATCGCCTCATGCCAATATGCTGCATGATTTAGCGCATCGAATTGAATACACTATGACGCAGTTGAATAAGTATTGGATTTACGATTATTTAAATTCTCCTCCAAACGAGTATCCCTCAATTCTTACTGATTTTGATAAATTTACAGCCGGTGAAAAGGACGCGTTTATTAAACCGGGGTGTGGCAATGCACATGGATCAATAAATTCTCGAAATATGATTTATGGACTGCAAATTGATTGGTCAGATCCATCAGTATCAAAGAGTACGTGCGATGATTTTCTCAATTATCCCCTTTTGTCAGGACAAACTCTAGATGTCGGTTGCAGCGACGATTGGAGCTGTGATGCCTTGGAGTTTTTTAATTACTCGTTATGGCACTTTCCGAGTAACCCAGGTAAGAATCCACACGGCCTTAATAACTGGTGGAAATATGTGATTGATTATGAAGAAGCGATACGGATTCCTTTAGCTGATGCCTCACCAATTCCTCTACCATCTCAACTTCAAGCGGGATGTAGAAAGCAATCATCATGTGAAATGACAAATGATCCTTTTAGGGAGTCATGTAGTACTGATAACGATTGTAAAGTGGAGACAAGTCTGAATTCTTCCGATACCAACCAACTCGCGACAGTACTTGCTCTCAATTCGGACTGTACTCCAATTGCTCCGGTCGTACCAACACTACTTTATCCTGTACATACATCAACCATTGGGATCCCGGGGACACAAATTACTCTAACGTGGGCAACAATCAGAGATTGGGGGAAAAGTTGTCGAGATGAAGCCAGGCATTATGCTCTTTATGTGGATACGGTGAATCCCCCACAAAAAATGGTTGGTTTTGTTCATTACCCGACTTCCAATTTTACGCTCTCAGTTACACCTAATACCACATACTTTTGGAAAATGATTGCGACTAACGGGAATTTATCACAACCGTCGGCTATCAGTTCCTTCACTGTAGTAAAAGCTTCCCCCTCCCCCAACCCAAGTTCTTCGCCAATAGCATCACCTCGCTCTTCCTCTACACCACTTCCGATTACAACACCTCGTCCCACCCCCAGTTCGACACCTGTACCATCTCCCACGAGTACTCCAAGTTGCGAGAAATCTGCCACTGCACCAAGCATACCCACCATAAAGGCACCGGAGTCAGGCAGTAGTATTGATACTACCGAGATCTATCTTGACTGGTATGTGATGAATTGGGGTACCTACTGCGATAGCACGAAAAGGCAATTCTTGATTTATGTCGATACCGCAAACCCTCCTCAGAGACTAGAAGCCGTCCGCAAATACACTGAAAGTGATTACCATTTTTCTGGACTATCCAATACTACGTACTATTTCCAGATTGTAGCTGATAACGGTAACAAGCAGAGTATTTCCGAGATCCGCTCATTTACCACTGGATCTCAAAACACTTCTTTACCTGAAGTATTTTTCGTCGACCCTCCGGACGGCTATACTTTGCCGGACGGCGTCACCACCGTCCATCTTCAAGCCAGTGTCAAATACCATACCCAATCTGATTACCGGATTCGTAAACTGTACTATATTGATATTACTGCGGGCGAGGTATACCCGACGCTTCTCTGCCAGCATTATCCGGGAGAAGATGAAACGTTTGGTTGTGATACAACTAGTCTCAAATACAAGCATCTTTACTGGTGGCATGTTGAAGCGACAAATGAGTTTGGTAAAACAGTTTCGCCGTACCGAGGGTTTAATGTCGGAAAAAGATGCGAGAAAAAGCCCAAGATTACCCTCGAATCACCCCTTCACAAAGAGGTTTTAAATAGTGACGACACCGCAGAAAAACTCACTTCGTCAGTCACCTATAACACCTGCAGTGGAGTCCGCACTAAAGAAGTGTGGATTCGCAATAAAACGCTTAAAGAGCCGTTTGACAAACTGTGTAAGAAAAATGAATCTGTAGATGGTTCATCAAGCTGTATCATTAAAAATTTAGTCAGTGGCTACACCTACGAGTGGTATGTGACAGCCAAAAATGAAGGTGTCTCAAGTCAAAGCGCTGCCCGCAGATTTTCCGTCGGAGAGTAAGTTTATATACCCTTCACACAATGAAATGTTCCGGGCATAACTCCTTCTAGACTGAATTAATCCCGATATTACATCGGGACAAATTACAGTAAGAAGGGTATACAATCTGATTTACGAAATTGGCATATCTTCATTTTGGGAATATTCGCTCGCGACTATCAAAATCTGCCTCTTCCTTGGCCTAAGTAAGTACTTGTGGACATGCCTGAAGAATTCGTTCTCGGGCAATATCACTCATCTCGTCAAAGCTCTCGCTCTGATACCGCATGAGCAGTGCTTCTAGATCAAGACCGTAGTTCCTCCTCAATATATCGTTGTCTACTGAAAACACGGCTTTAGCTCCGGGATCGATCGCACCTCTGACGTAGGAGCTCATAAGTCTTACTAATGCGAGTGGTAAGACGTGATCTCTTTGCTTCCATTGGAGCGCATCAGTATAAAGTACCGGATCTTGAATGAGCAGTAGCACATGACTACATCTGTCTAAAACGTGGCCAGGTGCGCTCAAGCGCTTTGGTTCATATGTTCCCAAAGAACTGCTGTATACTCGGATAATGTTGATTGTATCCTCATCCTGTACTGTTACCACACCGAGTGTCAGGTAGGGTGTGAGTACTACCCTTTTCCCCTCGGGTATTTGATCAATTTGGGCAGCTAATTCCCATAAAAATACCGCGGTAGCCTGATGTTTATCAGCATTTGACCCCCGTAGGTCTCTCTCAGTACCTTCCAAAAATCCTTGTATCGTAGCAGTAAAGGGAGGACCGGCTCCAAGTACCGCCTGTGTACTGCCTCGCACCGTTGGACTCACCAGTCTCACTTCTTGACCCCTTTCTTGGGTAAGTAAATATTCACTGATATCATCTCTTCGCGGGTGTCCCAAGAACGTTGCCGAAACTACCCCATTCCCACCGGCATCGACTAATAACACAGTTCTTCCATGAGATGGTGATTTACCCACCGATGTTTTTTCTATACGGGCGTATATTGGTACATGTACCCTTCCGGTGATGAGAGTACCAAATTGTAAGCTACCGCTCAGAGATCCAGAATTTCCATCCGGTGCTACGCCAATTAGGGTAAATATTCGTCCATCTGGTGTGCTAAATCCAACTTCACCTCTGATAAGTTCAATTATTCCTCCGGGAACGATATTACTGGGAAACTCTTCCCACAGATTTTTCTTTGCAAACACTGGTGCGAGTGAAGGATGCCGTCTAGTTAACCAGTTACGTAGATCCACTATATCATCAGTTTTGGAGCCGTATACCATCATTGATTCACGCGGTTCGACCTCAATTGCGGTATTTAGCGTTTCAAATCGATTTGCCATGCTTATATTATGTAGTAGTCCTAAGCAATAATTTCCAGTAATTTTTAAATTATCATCAAAGCTTAGTTTTATACCCTTCACACAATGAAATGTTCCGGGTATATAAACCCTCTTGCATTTTAAAAAATTGCAACCCGAAATTGTGCTTGTTTATGTTGCCTGTGCCAAAACGCTACGAATTTTACTTACAAGCGCATCTTGACCATGTTTCTCTTCACTTTTTCTAAACATCCCGCTTCTCCCGCCCCATCCAAATACACCCGGAAAATAGTCATCGATCCCAAAGTCAAACCCGGTTTCACGGGTGAGACGATCCGCATTGGTTTTATATGCATCGAATTGAGACTCATTATAGCCACCGGCAACGTAAGATCGTAAAAAGGGCAGAAGTGTCAGCGGCAGTTGCTCACCAGCTTGCCACTCAAATCCCTCATTATGTGGCCTATATAAGAGTTGAGGATTTGTTAGTACCATGAGTAACCTGTTCATCCGCTGGAGTATCCTTCTGGAATCTGTGCTTTCGAGCGTACTATAAGGTCTAACGTCGAGCGTATAATACCGCATTCGCTTGTCTCCCTCCGGTAATACTGCCAAGCCTAAAGTTAGCTTAAAAAATTTATTTTCGACTTCTGCCCCATTTGGAGTAAACGAAATTCCACCTAAAAACACACATCGCGAAGGATGCGCTTCCCAATCTCTGAACTCATAAGCTGGCTGTTCTGCGCTTTTATCAAGCAAGGATACTTGAGCTTGAAAAACTGGACCCTGCATAAATAAAGCTTGTACCATAACATCCCACCCCACAGGGTATCGGTAAATAAGCGGTAACTCAGGTGCGTCTTTTTCTAACAATGGACCAATGAGCCCCCGCAATTCATGACCAAGCAGTTCTGCAGTCAAGATCCGCTTACGTGACGGATTCTCAAATATGACAGTTGATGAACCACGCCGGGGTTGTACGCCCCATTTTCTATTACCCCATTCGGCAACAGGTGGCTCATATACCGTATCATCAGACTCTATCATTTCAAAATGAGGGCAGAACAACTCAGTCTGTACTGTTCCTGACATCGTACCCCAATTGCCTCTCCCTTCTGTATCGAGTTTCAAACGTTCCTTTCCTCTGATTGTCTGTAGGCTTACCGCTCCTACTGGCAATACCAGCTGTTCATCTGGTTCAATCTTTAATGTATCCGATAAAGGGATATGTGGGGGTCTCTTGAAACGGTCTTCATACTGATGAATCATATCCTCAAAAAGATTTGGAAGAAGTCTGACATTGAGAGGTATTCCTGGTTGAATCCGCATCACCGGTTGAAAAGTTTGTTCGACGCGTTCAGTAGCCATAGTATAATTTTCTATGTAACGATCCCGGATCGTCATGATCACATAATAATTCTAAACCACCTAGGATAGCTAAGATGACGTTGATTGTGGTCTACGTGCCCAGAGACCAGGTAGACATCACGGTCGGGAAATTGTGCTTCAATCGCATTTGCCATATATTTTTCGTTGGTGTGTCATCATGGTGAATGTGATAAATATCAGTAAAAAGTGACTAGCTTTTCCAGGAAATATTTCTCTCAAGTACTCAGCACCCTCTCATACAGGGCTTTCTTGGATATCGTCAAATGCCTTTCTCAAGCGTTGGGCTTCAGCCTTGACCACAATTCTATCTAGCTTCTTGAGTAAATCCTGTAAATCAAAACCTGTTATATCCCTCAATCTTTTTACTCCGGCTAAATATTCTTGTTTATAGTCACCTCTGGTGAGTGCATGATGATAATATCTGGATAATACATCCACCAGTTGAGCTGGGAATCCACCCCTCTTATTCCAGTACTCTCCATCCGAAAGTGAAATAATTTGTAAGGCTGCACTGATACGACCGAGCTCGTGAAGTTGGACGTTAAGTTGCTGAGCTTTTTCACGAGTAAAGTCAAGTAGCCTTTGGGGTTTCGCTTCGTACAACCTGACTCTATCATCATCCACGGTGTGAACAGCCAGTCCGAGATGAACCCATACGAGCGGATTGGTGGTTTTCTCTGCCATGAGGTAGAAAAACCCTTTACCCCGAAACGGACTTGGTGTATCTCTCACTGTATAAAATCTTTCCCAAATTGCTCTGTCATTTTCGGACAAACCGACAAATTGAGCTTCAAATGGATCGCTTGCCGAGATGAGTACCGCGTCTTTGACCCCGGGAAAATCGATGGGTTCAGACCTCTCACCCAGATGCTGAAGAATCACATCCCGCCGATTATGGCCTTTCATTTCTACTGTGAATACAGTCTCACCATTGTGTCTCACATCATAGAGCAAAACGCTTCGAGGTGTCTCTCCGAGGATGACAGGACCCCACTGGGCTGTCACACTTTTACCTTCGTAAAGCATAGTAGTGAGGAGGTGCCCCCATAACCTATTTTGATTTCCACCGGAATCAATCTTGGCGGTGGCCTCATCACCCGCCCATCTGCCCGTCACAGTACCATTATTGAGATAAACTGTTTCACCTTGTTTTACCTCATAGGGAACTTTAAATGAAGATTCGGGATAAGATTCTTCCCCACCACGACCAGGAATTATGAATGGACCATGATGTCCGTTGATCTCAAAATCTGTATTTGCATGAATCTGGAGTGCTTCAGCGGCCATTATTGCGGTGCAGTACTCGCACTATAGCAATTACCGTAATTGGAGTCAATAGGATTGAGGCATCCAAAAGGACCCAGGCAAGGAATTAACCACCACTTTATTTTGAATAATTCAAAATATATTAAATAACAGGTATAATACTTTCATGCCGCGAAAGATTCTCATAGCACTGATCGTAATTCTGGTTCTTTTCTATGGAGCGGCCCTCGTTATCAAATCCCGCATCGGCGATATCCGGCCGGCGCTACTGCCTCAAGGTCCTCACAAACAACCGATAAGTTCCAATTCGCCACAACTTAGTAGCTCAAGTAACGTGCCTTTCATCCTTCCCGGGAGCTTTAAGGCAGGAGTATTTGCCGCAAATATTCCCAACGCCCGGGATCTTGAATTTTCACCTGACGGGACGCTCCTTGTTTCCCTTACTTCACAAGGTAAAGTCGTAGCCTTGCCTGATACAAATGGTGATGGTAAAGCTGATGAAGTCGTTGAAGTTGTTAGCCGACTTGACCGACCGCACGGGATCGCATTTTATCAGGGAAAGCTGTATATCGCCTTTCTCACCGGTGTCAACCGTTATGCGTGGAATGAAGAAAATTTGTCTGCAACTTTTGAAAAAAAGATTATTGATATCCCTTATAATGGTGGGCACTTTTCTCGGTCATTGGTGTTTGACAAAACTGGAAAGCTTTTTGTGACCATCGGCTCAAGTTGCAATGTGTGTGATGAAAAAAATGAGTGGCTGGCTTCAGTGATCGTGACTGACAAGGATGGCAGCAATGCTCGAGTTTTTGCAAAAGGTTTACGCAACAGTGTATTTTTGGCCATGAATCCAGGGACACACGAACTCTGGGCAGCTGATATGGGTCGGGATTTTTTAGGAGACGATCTGCCACCTGAGGAGATAAATATCATTCGAGAAGGTACTAACTACGGCTGGCCAATTTGCTATGGCAACAAAGTCCACGATACCAATTTTGATAAAAATGTCTATATCAGAAATCCGTGTGAGGATACGGTTGCTCCCATCTATGAATTTCAAGCTCATTCCGCACCATTGGGTATAACATTTATTCAATCTGCGCAATTTCCTCCACAGTGGCAAGGTGATTTGCTCGTTGCGTACCACGGATCATGGAATCGGTCGATACCAACTGGATTCAAAGTAGTTCGGATGGACGTCGAGGGAAATACAGTTAAGGGCGAAGAAGACTTCATTACAGGATTTTTAGACGGATCAACTGCATCAGGCCGACCGGTAGACCTCGTCTTTGACTCTCAAGGCAGTCTCTTTCTCTCTGACGACAAAGCCGGAGCGGTGTATAAGATCATTCACGAATAAAATCGAATAATTTAACGGAACGGTTCGATAGAGGTTTTAACCACCTCGCGGTTCCTCAATAGGATGGTTTTATTGGAAGTATAGACCATTCCTTTATTTGGCTCGTTTTCAAAACCTACATATATCACTTTCACTCCCCGATCACGTAGTTCGTTGATTGCAGGCTGTAAATCTGAATTAGCTGCTGAAGAATCACAGTCTTCAGCTTTTTACCGCATGATAAAGAAACTAAATGGTAAGGAAAAAATTATATCCCTATATTTGAAAGGTTATAAAATTCCAGATGGCATATTTATGAAGGAAATGCTAGAAAAACAATTTTTACCATTTACACCTGAACCACACGCTAGCCAAGCATCAACAAGTACTCAGTAACCAGAATTTGATCCAAATCCGGCTATGTTTCCATATGCTTTATGTAAGTCAAATCACCCCGGGAGTGATTCGGAGTATAGTAACACCTATTTCGCATAAAAAAAACCGCACCGGTGTAGGAAACTTAATAGGAAATAGAATTACTGACAAAGCTTAATGAATTGTTACCATAAGAACGTTGATTTCATGGTATAATGCGGACATATGGGCGTGACTTCAGTTTCCGTTACTATCACAAATTTAGAAGATCCGAAAAAGAAAATTACCGGCAGATTTTTAGTCGATACCGGGGCAGCTTATACAGTCATTCCTGAGAGAGACGCCAAAAAACTCAAATTAAAACCAGTCAAATCTCAAACATTCAGTCTGGCTGACGGTACAGCTGTGACCCGAAATTTAAGTTTCGCCATGGTAGAGATTGATGGCAATAGAGCTCCCTCTACAGTCGTCATTGGCGAAAAAGATGATTCGCCGCTTCTTGGTGTCATTACCTTGGAAAATATGGGGCTTCTGGTTGACCCATTTAAACGGAAACTCCGGCCAATGCGCTTGATGTTAGCCTAAATTTTCCCACTCACCGGGTTTAACCACGCGAGGTAGGAGTTATCCGCATCAGTTACACGTGTGCTTGCATTTATCGAGTACAATCCTATATGTTTCACTTTTAATTTAAATTACGAAATGAGATAGACTACTAAGGTAAGCAAATCGTCATTCTGGCTTGTCCAGGATCTGGTTTACCAGAAAGACGTGTATCTTATTTTGTAACTTAAATATTTCTTAGAGCCTGTTTGAGAAGTTCATTTTACCTTTGAATGAACTTTACAATTACAGTCTCTTATGAAGCTGTTTTTCCTTTGAATGGCAAGTTTTCAAACAGCTTCTTAGGAAAAACGCCTATGACGCTTGAAAATCTGCGAGGGATAGAAGAATCAGCCGAGAGACTCCGACCAGGATATAAACTGCTTTTTTCCGGTCCGGCCACCATGATTGCCTATACATTCATCCGCAGTGAATTAACCGGTGACGACGACCAATCTTTGCGTCTGATTGCCGAGTATCACACCATATTTAACACACTCTGTAATACTGTGGGTAGGGAAAACTTAGTCGTAGCCGATGCACCAGTAATCACGGCAAAACACACCATCGCTGGGCTCGCAGTACGTGAATTTCGAGTTCCGACTGAATTAAATTTCGGAGCAGTCCCGATTCCATTTTTCCATGATGATGATCGATTGTGGCCGCGGGATGCGTATACTGTGTTTCAAAATCGACTGCTTATTTATCCTGATGTGTGGTATGGACCCTTACCCCAAGACCAAATCACAGCTTTTTCCCTGTTAGGAGAAGGAGGTAAGGTCCTGACTCGACTTAAAGCGCTTCTCGTGACTGAAGATATTTGGCAAAGCTCAGATCCGTCGCTGGTAGAACTTCGATCACATGGGATGAGGATCGCTCCTTTGCCTTTTGTTGATCAGTCAAAACAAAAATATACCTTCCCCCTTGACCATATTGACGGTCATGCACTGCTCGTTGAAACCAAACGCCAAGGATTACTTCTAGCCGTTTCCAAATCATACTACTATCAAGGAAAAAATAGTTCCGGGAGTATTCGCAAAGCTGCAGACACAATTAGTGCTCGTTTGACTATTGTAGACGATCGTAACCTCCCTTTTCTAGCATTTAATTTGATACAACTATACGACGGTACGGTGGTGATGACGGGGCCGCGAAACAATCAACTGACAGTGGTACTTGGGTCACATGTAAAGAGGGTTATCACCACAGACACTCCCATCACACTGCTTCCCCAACTTACTTCGGGAAGTCTGCGCTGTATGACCAATGATTTATCTCCCTCAATGCAACAGCTAATTCGAACCAGTACGTACTGATGAAATGATATGTTATCCATAATGGAAGAAGAATACTATTGGAATTTCGGGAGTGGATATATCTTTCCTAATCATGATAAAGCTTCTAAGACCCACTAAGTAATCACAAAGACCAAATATAATACCCTATAGTTTGATACCGACCGTTGGATTTAGTACAATACCGCTTATGGAACGCTTGAGAGAAACACCGGTAATCCCGGTGTTTGGGTGGCATAGAATTTTTACAAAAAAATTGGTAGCAACATATGCTGCTTTACCCTCAGAAAGTACCTTTCCAAATTTGTTTCATTGGAGTAACTCGACGATAAAGAGAGTACAACAATTAAAACCGGCAGTATTAGCAATTGATAGTTTACCCGCCAATGTAGAAATACCCGCTGATTATCTCTGGTCTCTAAGTCCAGGTAGTCCCTTTGAATTGCGTAAAGGAAATAAGGATTTCATGTTTGTGGGGGCTGATATTTTACCTTTCATGGAACTATACGAAGATCTATTGTCGCCTTTTTCTGTCACCTCACTTAAAAAATATTGGCAGCGCCATTCTACACTCGGTGATAGCATTCAAGCTACAGCATTGAAAACTCTAGTTAACGAACTATATACTCGACCAGACCTAGTACCTGCCTTATCAGGTATCATTTGGTCAACTCTTCTAAATTCACATCCGGACAACCCATACTTACAAATGGCACGATATATATCGCAGGTTGCTAACATCATGTTCTTGAGATACGTTCCCCAAGCACTATATCCATTACTATTTGATCGGCTCCCATTTGGGTTTGATTTTAAAACTGAATTATTGCTTGCATTCAGCTACCTAGCTCAACCGCTAGTGAAAATCAAAACCAGTTCAATTGCTTTTCGAAATGCGATCGTGTCACAAAAAACAGTTGATGCGAAAGAATTTTTAGGCATTGATGATGATCAAAGAACTGCCGCCTTATTCGGTTCCGGCCATTTGAAACCACCGATCACTGTCTGGACGGTTACCCATACGCGCGAGAAGGTCCTCCGAAGAGAAATACGAAAAATGTTTCAATTATTTACCCAATCTGTCCCATATCCCGATGGGTACCCTGTACCTGCCCAGATTCTTACACAATTTACGAACGACTTAATACAATACCTTGCTACTATTCGTGTTTGGAGAGTCATGGATCCACCCGAGCAAGTGACACAAGAAACACTCACTTCCCACATTCCGGTTGAGGCAAACCTTGTCTCACTCATGATCAACCGTATTATAGCCGATACCGCAGAGGAAACAGTTACACGTCAATTAAGTTAAGTTTATAACTCCCGAAACGAAATGAAATAAGCGGGATAAATACCCCGGATTGTTATACTCATAACGATCCCGGATCGTTTTGAGGCTGCGATCAGGGAAATTATATCCTTACACCCGTCGGGTGATATGACTTCACACGTCCCGGAAGTGAAACAATAATGGTACCCGCCTCTTTA
>CAYPMW010000017.1:0-34441 GCA_964412165.1 uncultured Gammaproteobacteria bacterium
ACCTACCGAGAATCGAACTCGGATCTCTGCAATGCGAATGCAGTATTCTACCGTTAAACCATAGGCCCCCGGCAAGTGCGCGGTACGCATCCCCCAATAACCTCAGGACAAGTTCGGCGCTCTACAAATTAAACTACATCTTATAATATAATAGAGTCTAGTAGGTGAATTTTATCAAATTTGATCCTAAACGAAAGAGTCAGATCTATTGCAGGAAACCTAAGGGGTTTAGAGCCACGCCATTTTTGCGGATTTCAAAATGGAGATGCGGCCCGGATGACCGGCCGGTTGATCCGACCTGCCCAATGATCGCGCCTTTAGTGACGTTTTGCCCGACTGTCACATAAATGTCCGACAAATGGGCGTAAAGCGTCTGGAATCCGTTGAAGTGGTCGATAATCACATGCCAACCGTATCCGTATTTTTGTTTCTCAACCCCGACTACCGTACCACCATCAGATGCCAGAATCGGCGGTAGCGCGGGATTAGCGATGTCAAGTGCCATATGGTATGAAACCGGCCGCTGAGAGATAATTCCATTGATCGGCCAAATGAACTGGCCATTTCCAGCTGAAGTACCGGCTTGAGCCAGAAGCTTCGGCGTCTGGACTGGCTTAGCTTCAGGCATGACTCCGTCCGGTACTATGAGTGTTTGTCCTGCAGTGAGAGCAAAGGTATCCAGATCCGCAAAATCATTAAACGGGAAGTTGAGGATATTCTGGGCATCAGTTTGATATTTCTTAGCTATCGAATAAATCGATTCGCCCTTTTTCACTTTATGCACGATTCCCGTGACAGGTGGGATCTCGAGCTTTTGACCGATCGAGAGTTTGTCATCCTTAAGGGTAGGATTGGCCCATTTTATGGATTCGATTGAAACACGGTATACTTCAGCAATAGTGCCGAGTGTTTCTCCGTCTCTAACAGTATGGGTCCAGATCTTATCCCGCGGTTTCTCCGATTCCTGAGTTAAAGTACCTTGATCGTCAAATGATGAGAGTACTGCCGAGGGAGGAGTGTAGCTGGCAAGCTGATCCTGAGCAGAAACCGTATAGTTATTGGCAATGATCGGTACGCCCACAACTCCACCAATTGCCAGGACGAAAAATGATGCGTGTAAAAAAGGCCGTTGGTAGAGACCGCGCTTGGCTACCAGCATCGTGACTAAGATGTCTTTTTTCCCTTCGCTCCAATACCAGCCTCTCCGCACATATCGTTCAATATGACGGTAGAAGTTGGTGAGGAAAACAATAAATTCGTCAAAGAACGCTGCTACGCGCTTCATCGTTTAAAAAGGTAGCATTTTAGGTGCAGTATGTCAAAGTATCCAACCATCACCTAACTATATCAAATCAAGCTGACTCCTAAAAAAATACCCTATAATAATCCTACGTTTGAAGCTAAATTGGGTAGTGAAGGCGGAATGCGGTAATTATGAAACAATATTCTCTCAAGCAATTACCCACCTTTTGAGAGACTCGATAAAAATTCATCGTTACTTTTTGTTTTTTGCAAGCGTTCAATGATGGCAGCAGTTCGTTCAGCTTCGTTGTTAAGGAGAGCCAACATATTCCGGAGAGTCACTATGCGCTTAAGTTTCTCTTCCGGTACCAGAAGTTGTTCTTGACGGGTTCCGGATTTTTCTACATCAATTGCAGGAAATATCCGACGCTCGGCCAAAGTTCGGTTCAAGTGAAGCTCCATGTTGCCGGTGCCTTTAAACTCTTCGTAAATCAAATCATCCATTCGTGAACCGGTATCAACTAAAGCGGTTCCAATAATAGTCAGTGACCCGCCCTCTTCGCATTTGCGGGCTGCTCCCAAAAACCTTTTCGCAGGATAGAGAGCTGCCGGATCAAAACCGCCGGAAAGCGTCCGACCTGATGAACTGACGGTGAGGTTATAGGCACGTGCAAGTCGAGTGATGGAATCAAGGAGAATCACTACATCTTTGCCTATCTCCACCAATCGCTTTGCTCGCTCAAGGGCAATTTCCGCTACTTTCGTCTGCTCAGCCGGTGACTCATCGAAATGGGAAGCAATCACTTCACCAATGATTGAGCGTGAGAGATCAGTTACTTCTTCTGGTCGCTCGCCAATGAGTGCTGCCATGAGATGTACTTTAGGGTAGTTACTACTAATTCCATTGGCAATCTCTTTAAGAATTGTGGTTTTTCCAGCCTTTGGTGGTGAAACAATCATTCCCCTTTGTCCAAAGCCAATAGGAGCAAGTAAATCAATGATCCGTGTCGAGAGAGGAAGATTCTCTGTCTCAAGTTTTATCATCTCTTTGGGATAAATCGGCACTAGATCGTCGTACTTGAGTCTGGTACGTAAGGTCTCCGCATCCAAGGTGTTGATTTTTTCTACTTTAAGCAACCCAAAATAACGCTCATTCTCCTTAGGTTCACGCGCCTGACCCTCGACTTCATCACCTGGCCGAAGGGAAAACTTGCGGATTTGAGATTGGGAAATATAGATATCTTTATCTGACGGGATAAATTTAGGACGCAAAAATCCGTGGCCTTCTTGCATGATCTCCAAAAACCCTTTTACGGTCAGGGTGGGCACATTAGCGTCTTGAATAACATGATTACCGCCGTTAAACTGGTCGCGCTGTGGCCTGTATTGCCGGTAGCCTGAAGGTTGCGGTCGCGGCGAAAAACCGACTGGCTGAGACCCGATGGTGGGACGGGCTTGATAGGTAAATCGCCTTGACGGTACTCCGGTCTCACCTGATTGAGACAAGTTTACCGGAGGCGTATCTTTGCCAGTCGCAAGAGACTCGACTCCGGTTGCATCAGGTAACTGAGACGCGGGCGTACTCTTTACCGGTAAAGACACTTCTGATTTTGGTTCTTTAGGTCTTCCCACCAGATCCTCAACCGAGATGGCTGCGGACTGAACATCAGCCGATTTCACTGGGATTTTTTTTGCAGAACGGGTCGCCATATATCGCTTGATTATTTCTCTGTCATGATTTACATTATTTGGCTAGTGAGGAATGCTCTAAACTTCACCTACTAGACATCTTTGATCTGATATAAATCTCGGGAAAAAACGTTAGGAGGATCAAACAGACTTATCCCGTATTACATCATGTTTTTTAAAAAATGTCAATATGATGATTCTATCTTGTAACACCAAAGTATTCTACCCAAATATTTAACCTTTGTGTTTAAAATACTACTCCTGGCTTCTCAGGAAGCTCTCTAGGCATGTTAGAAACTTTAAGATCAAGATTGTGCCTGTTCGGCTCACCAGGCCGACCTTCAATCGTGTGAATTGTGACAAACGCCAAAGGCAACTGGTTATTATTTAGCTCTACTTGTTCTGGTGTTATTGGTGTCCAGTGAGGTGTGGGTCCTTCTTTCAAGTAATCAGGTTTAACTGGAGTCCGGTGATTTTCTCCATCAATTTGGTAATACGTATCACCCGTAAGTACTAAATTACCCCGATGATCAGGCCGGAATCTTATTACCCGTTCGATATTTTCTGCTCCCGCACCACCTTTGATAATATAGGTTCCAAAAATTCCGCCTTGCAATTCTCCTCCTATAATGGTATGAATTTTAAATAGAGGACCAGCCACCCGCTCAACAGCTTCAGGAATTTGTTCTCCTGGTTTATCCAATCCATTAGGCAAATCTTTTCCCGAGTGTAATCGCCTAAAGCTTTGACCAACTTCTTTAGACTGCTGATATTTTGACAATAAGTTTTCATAGTTACCGCCCGGAGTAATGCTTATATCTGCTCGATGTGTAGTTTTATCCCCCTTAGTCATCTCATTCTTATTTTTAAACGCAACTATCCCTGTTGGTCCTGTATATTCTGTGTCTATCATCTCTTTGGATACCCTAAGCTGTGAATCCCACCGACCATCTTTCGTTCTCACTGCATTGGAAATAAAACCTAAACCAGGGGCTTTTTTATCTATGAATCCATAATGATTTCTAATTACTATCCACTGCTTATCGATTTTGCGAAGCTCAGTATGCTGAGTTATCAAGTGCTCCGGAGTTTCTTCTACGACCGTACGAAAACGTCCCTTTCCCTTTTCTTCATCTAAATACATATCCTGGTTTTTATAGACAACTGACGGTGGTTCTGGAGCTTCTATTGGTGTTAAGGTTAAGTGATATTCTGTTCTTCCTCCCTGAGTGGTATCAATATCATGAATCGTCATTTCAGCCTGATGCGTTGGGTTCATCCTTAGCGCCTGGGATACAATCTGTTCCTGCTCATTGGCCTCCCGATAGGACATTTTGCCTGTTTCGCTCACTTCAGGTATTACTTGCGTGAGTTTCGCATTCGACCCTTCACCTTCAGTTTTATAACACGCATCTTCTAAAACAAATTGCCCTTCCTTCCCTTCTACTTTACCAAGGGTAAACACACGCGTTATTCCTTCGCCCACGCTTATTTTATATCTACCTGAAGATTCATCCCATGTGCCATTGGTAAAAACAGTTGGATGTTTCACCGTTATACCAGAAAGTGTACTTTCACCAAAAGTACTGCCTGATTGTCGAGCTGGTTTCAAGCCAAAAGTATCTGGTGGAGGAGCTGCTGCTTCAAACATCTGACCTGAACCAAGATCATCAAACATACGTATCTCCCCCATAAGGATAGTTTTTTCATTATCTGCTTGTCAAGCTGCGAATGAGTTGAAAAGGAGAAGTTTTACAAACCGGGAGAAGTCACGGGAGACGGCAGTAGAGTCGGATAAACAGTCGCTGATGGCGATGGAGACACTACGGTTGAAGGTGTGGCGCTAGCTGAAGCTGACGGTGTAGCGCTCACTGAAGCAGTTGGCGTTGGTAAGACTGACAGGACGGGATTTTTTTCAAACACTCCCCGGGCTTTTCCCGGAATTACATGTACCCTGCGAGTGGCAAGTATGCCACTCTCTGTCCGGTCACCCACTGCAGCAATCCGCATCCCTATCTCAAGACCGGAAACACCGGTTGATTCTCCGTCTTTACTCACCACTTTGGTATCGGCAGATACGCTGAGTTTCCAGATCCGGTCCCGTTGAACTAAATGAGCAATGGTTACTTCTGAACCGGAGATTCCGGTGATCACTCCAGCTACAGCCTGCCTTCTTCTTTGCGCTGAAGTTGAAGCCTCCTTGACGTAAATCTTCGTGACTTTCTCAACCACCGCGCTGCCAGTTGAAGTTTTGCCTGAGTCAGAACTAATAAGCGCAATCATATCTTTAAGTTTCAGAGTGCCCAATTTAACCATTTTTTTATTTGAGTCGATTATGGGTGTTTCTTTATCTATTTTCACAGTCTTTTTTTGCTTTTCTTTGTCCTCAATCACCACCGAATCAGCTTGTAGTTCAGTCACAGAACCGATAATCACTGTGGTTTCCTCAGCCTTTTTCCCGCTTTCCGACTGATTTTCTTCTGCTTTATTTTGATCGTTTTTGTTAGAGTCTTGGGATGCTGTCTTTTTGGCTTGTCCCGGAGATTCGTCTTTACCTTTGGCATGAAGAGGTACGGATACCAAAAGCATGAAGACAATTAAAGTAGTGATAAAAACTATTTTATTCATAGTCAGATACGGTCATACAACAGGTCAACCGTCACGCTTTTTTCCTGCCCATCTAGCCCGTAAGCGGTGACAGTAAGCGTATTTATACCGTTTGTCAAAAGTATCGTGCTTTCAAAATTACCTTGCTCATCACTATCTACCGAGATAATATCGGTGTCGCTATAGATAAGTACAACGGCACGAGGTTCAGTTTTCCCTTTAACTAATATCTCTTGGTTTAATACGAGCTCTCCTTGGGTGGGGCTATCAAGCGAGAGGGTAAAAACAGGCTTAGCTGCCCTTTCAAGTGGCAGTGGTTCTGGTACAGGTAGCAAAAATTTTATATACGCCGCCAGTCCCACAACTAAAAGAAATGCTGCCCCGATGGGAATAAACAGTTTATATCGGCCCATTGTAGTAGAAGGAGTCTGCGCTGGAGTCGGTGTGTTGGGAGTGGAGGCAGAACTTGTCGGCAACGGGTTCTGATCGTTAAGGGTCATTATTATTATTTACCTTATTAAGTAGTAATATGTCAAGTTTTATAAAACTTCCATCCTGATTGGCTCGATTCATTACAAACAACCTTGAATACCATGAACTGGGAGACGTTCGGATTATCTCAGGGTAACGAAATTTTACTGCACCTGTGAATTTTCAAGGATGACGAGGTTCTTTTGGTCTCCTTCTAGCCGGACGGCATTCAAAAGAAGCCCAGTTACCAGATGCATAGCTATCTGAAGTTTCAGAAACTGCTCTGCGCTAAGATTGGTTTCTGCAAGTTCGTTGAATTTGGCTAAAACCTCTCCTCCGATAGTTGCCCACGCATCCCAGACAAAGGCCGGATGTTGATCAAAAAGCTCTACCCGGTCTAGCGTTTTTCCGGGCACAAAATTTACCACTACATGTGCCTGGGCAGTTTTGTGATCTCCGGTCAGCGGGACGATTTTTCCCCCTTTTTTACGTAAATCAGCAATATGTTGTTCTGAACTAACCCCTGTAAAATTGGATAATACTGCAGTTTGAAGTGATTGTAATTGAGGAATTTCATCACCGAGAAGCTCCAGAACGATTTCCGCCACATCATTTTTTTTAGCCAGAGCCCCGCAGCCAAGATTTCGCTCTTTAATATCTCCCGGTGACGGTTTTTCACCGGGATCAACGTGCATATGATCATCGGTATGCGCTTCCCTTTGTCCCCAACCTAAATCTCTATAAAGCTCTGAAGTAGCGGTTCCTGCTTCATCAAAACTTTTGCCCACGAGCATAAAAGTCATTCGCCAGCCTTCAGCTCCGGCTACGTATGCTGGCTTGAGGTGCTTATCTTCCCTAAACCGGGGTCCTCGCTCGTCAATGCACCACCCCAAACCCGCGTCGGCTGGTTTAAGTTGGGTTCGGTACCAGGAGCTTCTTTCTTGTGGCGCTATCTTATTTTTTAAATTAACCAGCCACCGGTCACCTTTTAGAAACGAGAGTTGCTGAACAACTCGAGTTTTTTGCTCATGATTCATAACAATCTCTGGCATACAAAAGCACAATTATACAAGCAATTTTAATATTTTCAATACTATCTTAATATATATTTTATATCTTTATTATTTAATAATATATACAATGCTATCATTTTTAGCGGTCATTTTGTATCATGTCTTTGGTTTTCCAAAAAGCTCTCAAACTATATCAGTAATACCGTCACTAATAATTACTTCCAGCTCTTCAACCAGTAATATTTCTCGACCCATTTTTGGGGTAGTAAAACTCCCGACCAGTGAGGATAGAAGTAGATGAAAGCAATGACTACAAGTGCGAGGTATAGGTTGACTACCTTTCTCCCTTGTGAGCTCTTACTCCGAATCCTGTAAAGGCTGTATGCCAGTGCCAGGCATAAAAACGGAATGCTGGGTAGATAATGGTACAAAAACATGATCCGGGGTGAAAATGCCCACGGTAAAAACATTCCGAAATAGCCAACAAGGATGATATGAAACGGCATGAGACTGGTGAATTTTGATGTACGGCCTTCGATTCTATCCCAAATCCAACGTAAAATAAGCCATGTAATGTACACAATTGCCGCTACTCCAGCCCACCAGATCAAGGGATTCCCCATGGTATAGATATTACCAATGTAAAGTTCTGTGGTGCCGTTTTTCACTACATCCTGATATTTGACATAAAACCATACTGGCCGGTATAAAAGCGGCCAGGTAAGAGCCGGAGACTGGTAATCATGCGTGGCAGTGAGTCCTGTTTGGTACCACCAGATCTGCTGATGTAGTTCGTAAAATTGGTCCCACGTGTGACCTTGAATCCACCACTGGGTATACGACAAAATATATATAATCGGAGGAAAAACACCTAAGTAAAGAATGGCCCAAAGGATAGTTTTCCAATCCTTTCTTTCGTACAAAAAAAGTACTCCCCATACAAGGACCATTCCAACAAGATAAAACCCGGTCCATTTCGTTGCCGCTGCAAGACCAGTCGCAATCCCAATCCAGAATAAATTCTTAAGTTTCTTACTCGGATACTCGGAGAAAAATACGAATAACCGGTAGAACCCAAACACTACAAAACAGGTAATAAATATATCATTCATCCCTGTCCGCGACTGGACAAAAGACAATCCGTCAAGACCGTAAAGCCCTCCGGCTACCGCTCCCACCCAAAATGCACCAAACATCTTTTTCCCCATCCGGATAAGAATAAGTACAGTGAGGGCAGCAAAGACAGTCCCTGGAAACCTCCAGGCAAACGTGGTCCGGCCGTCAACTGGTGCCTGTTTAGACTGGGGAATATAAGGCGTGGCAAAAATTTTGATTGAGGCCGCCATGAGAAGTTTACCAATTGGCGGATGGAGCCACTCAAAAGCCAAATCCTTGGGGTTTTCATTCCACCACTCATACCCCCTAGGGTCGTTGAGGGCATAGGCTTCAGCAGAGAGCGCATGGTAAACCTCGTCAAAAGACCAATCATGCGGCACATCGAGCCGGATAACGCGGATGAGAAAAGTTACAAGTACCAAAAAAATAGTTACAGAACGCTCAATCTTATTCTGGTGTGAATGAATAGGTTTCAAATTTTTCATATGCTATTTTCGTTTGTATAGCCGGTACTTACCTTCGGTTGTAACCAGCTCGCTGTTATTTTCGATAAATTTTTCATCCAAGTCCGGCTCAAACCAGCGCTCGCGCTCACTCACAATAATATAATCTATATTATATTTTTTCCAAAGTGCAAGCGCCTCGTCCCCTCCGCGAAACATCGTTTTAACATCTCTCTCCCGCGTGTCCCATCCAGCTATCCCCCATGACCAACTATTTCCTGGGAATCCTAGGACTATTTTTCTGCCGGCAAGGGCAGTCACCGGATGGTCGTGAATTGCCGCGGTCAAAAAGACTCCCGTGGGCTCGGTAAGTTCCTTCACCTTTTGCGCAAACTCCTGATCCTCTCGTGACCAGAGAGTAATTTGGACACGAGAAGTCTCAACAATCCGGCTCACTTCGATAAGTCCTGATAGTACCAGTGATACCAGTAGTGCTGCCGATACAATTTTACCTAAGATACCCTTTTTACTTAGAAAATAAAGACTCCACGCCACAAACCACGCGCCGATAAGATACCAGTACGTAAACATTTTGAGGTTGTCATAGCCCCACGGTGCGAAATGAAACAGATTTGGGACGATGAAAAGGGATAGACTTGCCCAACCAAACGCCTTGACTACCGGCCGAAATGGGCCTTTGATGAGGCCCAAAAGCATCAGCGGTAGGAAAAATCCGGTATTTTTGAACCAAAACACGAAAAAATTCTCCTCCCCCTTCATCCACCCAAAGACAAACGGTAGCTTCCTCCCGCCAGCAAAAAAAGGCACTTGAAGAAGACTTAAGACACCAAATGGCAGGAAAAAAAGAAACGCCGCCTCAAGATACCTCCGTTTATAAGACTCGTTAAATCGAAACACATAGACTCCGGTGATCGTAAAAAATGTGAGCATGAGAATCCAAAGACTTAAGAATGTATGCGTATGGAAAAACGGCAGTAGACCACCAAGTATTCCCGCCACAAAAAAATTGGGTTTTAACGTATGATCAAGTCCGGTTTTAAGAAATATAAGTATGGCAAAAAACATTGGTAGTCCAAAAACAAACGCCCGCTGTGGCAAAATCTCTGAGTAAAGGAAGGTAAAGAACCAAAAGTTTTGCTCAGCCCAAAAAGTGTATTCCCGCGGCGGCTTGATAAGTATTTGCTGCCAACCGGTGGGACTAGTCATCGCTTCCTGAGTCCAGTAAACAAACCCCAACCCGCCCCAAAAAAGACATATAAAAACAGCGGTAAATGCCAACACGGAAACGAGGCGTTGGTCTGATTTTTGCCCGCGTGAGAACGTATCGTAAAGTATATCCTTACCGAGAAAAATATATAAAAGTCCAAACGCCACGATCAGCACAAATCCGGGTAGAGAAAATGCCTCATTAAGCGGCGCTCCCAAAGAAAGTAGCATTCCGGACAAAAAATCGCTGAAAAAAGGATAAATTAAGGGGGTTCCGGCAAAGGTGGGATTTTGCGGTGGAATATTTCCTCCCCAAGCAAAATTGGCTGCCATACCGATATGGAGTGGCCAGTCGACCCATACCAACCGGTCTCCGGCGATAATTTCTCCATTCTCACCGATAAACAAAGCGCGGGTAAACAGCCAACCAATAAGACCAACCAGACCTGAAACTCCCATGAGATCATAGATGTTAAACTGTTTCTGAACCAGATGTTTTACACTTACCAACACCTCCATCGAGTCGCGGCTGAGTATCACCAGTGCCACGCCAGCAAGAAACACGAGCTCTACAGTGACACCAATAGTAGTAACAGGGACAACTGTGCCAAGGATAAACAAATACACCACACTGACTACACTTCCGACAAGAAGCGCAAGAAAAGGAACAGCCATATGGCCAAAGATTCGCAGACGAGCAAGAATGGTGAGTCCAACAATCAGTGAAACAGCAAAGAATAAAATGCTTTGGAGCATACTTAGATGATGAGAACTTGATATAATGACGTATTATACATGAGCGCACTTTATTTTTTACTAGTTAGTTTCGCTGGCTGGGGAACTGCAGTGATTTTTCCCTTTTCGTTACCAAAATGGCTACGTTTTTTGTCCGGACCAGCTATTGGCGCAATTGTAACAAGCGAAGTGACGCTTCTGGTAAGTCTTATAAGTGGGTACAGCGAATACTCAATCCTTCTCTCCCTTGCCCTTTATCTCGTATTTGTTGTTTGGCATATCAATAAATCACGCGTTCTGAAACACCTAATTTTCAATCCGCGGGTGACAGTACAAAATTCACGGACCCGCTGGTCGCTCGTGGTCATCCTATTGATCTTCGGCTCTCTGGCTGCGTTTTTTTATCTCACCAAAGTACTGTATCCGACACCTGATGGACTCCAAACCGGTGGTGGAGGCTTGTATGCTGATACAGCACTGCATAGTAGTTACACCATGAGCATTGTCGAGAGGGGCCTACCGCCTAAAAATCCGCTCTATGGTGGCATTCCTTTAGTCTATCCTTTTATGGTCAATCTCTTTTCAGCAAACTTAGTGAAACTAGACTCCTCCCTGCATTTAGCATTTGCCATCCCGCATCTTTTCTATTTTGCGGCATTTGTGGCTCTGTTTTATGCTATAGCTCGGTCATTTACTTCAAATACCGGTGCCTTCCTCGCAATGCTTATCTTTTTCCTAGGCTGGGGTTTGGGGTTTATCAACTATTTTGGTGATGTTTCCAAAACCAAGTCGTTTGAAGTCACCAAAGAATACACCAACGATTCTGAAAGTTTTTATATGCATAATCCATTAACAGGTCTTATCTTTCCTGAAAGGTCGTTTCTTCCTGGACTGACGCTCGGAATGCTGTATACATATCTTATTTTACAGCTTGATCCAAGAAAACTTACCCCGATTGAAACGGTACTTTTGGCAATACTTCTGGGCATCATGCCTCTTTGGCATACCCACACATTTTTATTTATAGGAATAATGACCACGGTCTGGTTTGGCTGGTATTTTTTCACCTCGTCTACTTCTGTAAAACAAACCATCACCCAAAACGGGATCATCCTCGCATGTGTCTGCGGACTTCTACTCATACCAGTTTACTTTTACATGAAAGGGCAAGTATCGCATGCATTTCTTGAAATAACGGGACGCTGGATAAGAAGCGATAAGCGAAATCTTGTTGAATTCTGGTTCTACAACTCGGGACTCCTGATTCCTCTGGCTGCTATGGGACTATACAAACTTAAATTCCCAAAACTCATCTTTTTTTTCCCTGCCGTGATTGTCTTTATCCTTGCCAACACGGTCCAGTTCCAACCGTGGGATTGGGACAACATCAAGCTTTTATCCTGGGCATTTCTTTTCTTTGCGATACTTGCTGGATCCCAACTTGCCCACTTTTTCTCCAAAGGTCGGCCGTACTCTCAATTTGCTCTGGTAATTCTGTTCACACTCGTGGCTTCTGGTATACTTTCAATCGCCCATCAGTTGCCGCAGACATATATCGCATATGATAACGCTGATATCGAAATGGCGACATGGGTCGGAGAAAATACGAAACCAGATGACATTTTTCTTATCGACCCCTGGCCAACGCATCCAATACCAGGACTGACTGGCAGAAGCGTCTACCTGGGCTATCCTGGCCACCTCTGGGTGCACGGAATCGACTACCGGGAGCGCCAAAGAATAGTGGAACAGGTTTTGACCGGTGACTTGACGCTTCTTCAAGACAGCGATATCCCTGTCCGATATATGACAGTTCCTGCCAACCATGAATCCTTATTTTCAGGCTACCCAGAACTTGTAAAAGTCTATGACAACAATAAATTCGCGATCTTCCAGCGCAACGGGACTCTTTGAACTTAAGCCGCTTCTTATTATAGCCGCATTACTCGCAGTAAGTTTATTCGTCCTTAATGCAAAACGGCCGACAAACCCGTACTACTTCGACGAAGTTTCCTGGATCTGCGAAGGCAGGATTTATGAGGAGTTAATTAGCGGCAGGTTTCAAAGCGGTGTCTGGATCGAGGACTTGGTCCAGCGCCTCAATCCCCAAATCGGGAAAGTGGTCATCGGATGGTTTATGATGCAGACGTACGGCTATCCAGGCTTTGATGCCTTCAACTGTCCCAGCTGGGGAATTCTTATGCATGCCAAAAGTTTAAGCGCACTCTCTCCCTTGCAGCAGGAAGTGCTTATCACGATGCGCCTGCCTATGATGGTAGCAGGCGCTTTATCAGTAGTCGTGCTCTTTGGTATCGGGAGAAAGCTTCAGGGAGACCTCTTCGGCATAATCTCGTCACTTCTTCTTATGACTTCGCCGCTTTTCCAAGTAACTACCAACCGCGCCATGCCTGACGCGTTCCTACTTTTGTGGTTTCTTCTCTTTATGTATTGGGTAGTGAATAAGTTTCTTACCTCCCCTCACCAACTATGGAAAAAGATTGATGCCACAAGCTTGTTATTAGGTAGCTTCATTGGTCTGGGCACATCAATCAAAGCGTACGGCGCGTATGGAGCGGGCATAATTATTACCCTTTGGGGAAGCATGTTTATCATTGACATGATTAATAATAAAATGATCGATGCCGCCGGTCTTATTAAGTTTGGAACCAACATTGTCTTGATAGTTGTGGGTATGGTGGCAATGGTATATATCCTCAACCCCGTGTTTTGGCAAAACCCTGAAGCGCTTCGAAACTGGACAGCAGAATGGACAGCTTTTCAGGAATGGCTCCAAAGAGACGACTGGGCGTATAAAGATATTGCTCTTTTTACTCCACTTGAACGGGCAACTGTCATCATAAGACATTTTCTTCTGCCCGGAGACTGGGCAATGGCAATTCCCCTTCCAGGATCTCTGTTTATCATCGGCCTGATATTAGTCCTACGGCAATTCGCAATAACCCATCTTAGGCCTGTGGCACTTTTCTTAGTATCGTGGTTGAGTGTGATGGGGTTTGTACTGCTTCTTTATACTCCGTTTTATATTGAACGGTATTTCCTTCTCCTCTTACCGCCGTTTATCCTTTTTGAAACTGTAGTATTAGAAAAAGCGATAGCTAGAGTCCGCTCCTTTTTCTCCAAAACTGCTTAATTGACCTCCCATACAGTATAGGCAGGATATTCTTTAGGAGTATAAATGGTGGTCAAAAGCTGTGCACCGGGAACCTGAGGTTCGGCGGTCACATAAAGCTTTTTTGTTGAAGTAGCGGGGACCATGAGTGCGGAGCTGACGAAATAATACTTTTTTCCCTGGGAATCAACAAAACTTCTCCTTTGAAACTCGCGCGGTAAAAAACCGATATACCACGCGGCATTGATCTCCCTCAACTCAGGTGCTAGATAAATCTCTTCATAACGAGCCGATTTTTCCTTCGCAAACAGAAGCGCCTGTTTTTTGCTTACCTGCCAGATCCGCTCGCCCGCGGTCACCACATACCCATTATGGTAATTTTTCAAAAATCCTTTCATTGATAGAGAAAATGCAAGAAACAATACGGCAACGGCAATTGTCCAATATTTTTTCGGCAAACGCTTAAAAGCCGCTGATATACCAATCGCTGAAAAAGCGAGCAACCCGGGGAGCGCAAGCAGCGATCTTAGAGCCAATGGGTTAGGCGTACTTGCCGCAGCCGGTACAAATCCGATCAATGCTATACAGACTAGTACTGCCGCTTCTTTCCACCATTTGCCCAACTGTACGATCTCCCCAACTAGTAGCGCAAACCCGGCAAAAAAGAACGGCAACTCAACCAAGTGAAGAAGCCCCATCATGTGAGGCGCTTTGTCATAGATATCGCCAGCAAAAAAAAGCGTCCACGGCGAACTGTTGACCCAATAGTTGGCAAGAAACGTTTCCCAGACGCGGGGGTTTTTCTCGAAAAATATGCTTACTTGCTGCGCGCGCACCAACCCTTGGGGGGATCTGGCAAACTCAATAAACGGCCAAGCAAGGATAAAGACAGGAATGAGTGCGGTAAGCCGCGCGAAGCCGATATTAGGGTAAAATAACAGGATTAAAACGGCCATAATCATCGGCATGACGATCCGGGCGCTGTTATAGCTATACAGCATAAGGGTAAAACTGACAAAAGCGACAGCCAATGCAACCCAGGACTGTTGCCTGATACCTTTAAAAAACGCATAAAGCCCCAGTACCAGGAAAAATAAGGCGATGGTCGCTTCATGTCCCGGACGGCTGAAGAGGTAATGCCAGGGAGAAATGGTTAGAAGGATTGATCCTGCAGCGGCTACATATTTCCAGCCGCGTTCATTATCTTTCGCCGGAAACATCTGCCTCAGCCAGAGGTAAAACAAAGGTGTGGTGAACGTGCCGAAAACAACTGCCGGAAGCCTGACTGACAGATCGGTAGGGCCGGTAAAAACCTGTACCGCTACCACGGCATAGATATATACAGGAAGTTTATATTCACCAAACGCTTCAAAGAATAGGGGCCAGGATTTACCGTGTTCGTCTTTTCCGGTTGATAGAAGCGAATATGCGTTGTAGCCGATTGAGGTTTCGTCAATGTAAAGCCCTTCAGGACTTGAGGTGATTCGGTAAATCCGAACCAATAAAGCAAATATAGTCACCGCAATGAGTAATGCTTTTTCACGCCTTAACATACTTTATTATTGTACCGCACTTTATTTATAATACGAGGAGTATGATCAAAAGCCGCAATGCTTTTTTGATTCTCCTTCTCCTCATATCCCTGGTTGGAGGTATTTTAAGATTCTACCAATATACGGAACTCCCTCCTTATGGCGAAACAAAGGATGAGTTCATGTATCCGTTTGCCGGTCTATCCTGGATCAAAACCGGCACGCCAACTTCCTGGTCATGGTTTGGTTCGTATAAGGAGTTTAGGGACTACGTGTTTTGGGGGGATGACTTCCGGATGGTTTCTCCATGGATTGAAAAACCACCGCTGTATCCTCTTCTCACCGGTGGGCTCTCGCTTTTATTTGGCGAGGAAAAATTCTCAGAAGTGAGACTCTCAACCATTCGACTCATTCCAGTCGTGGCAAGCATACCAGCGATTTTTTTTCTTGGGCTTCTGGCTACACAGGCATTTGGAAAGGAAATTGGACTCTTGGCACCGCTTCTTTATGCCACTACACCCACGATTGTGATGGGAAACCGGCTTTCGCTTACGGAAAACCTGCTTATTCCTCTCTCCCTTGCCACTCTCTGGTATTTTTTCCGTGAACCGGGATCTCGTCGGGAGCACGTTCTTAAGTCTCACCTTGTCGGTTTAGGTTGCCTACTCGCGCTTTTAACCAAAAACATCGCCTTTGCTTTACCCGCAACCGTGATGCTTTTACTTCTCAAAGAACACAGATGGAAGGATTTATTTGTAATTGCTGGGTACTCATTCGTTGGCGCGGCAATCCATCCCCTTCTTGGACTCATGTATGACTGGAACCTCTACACGGGTGTGCTTGAAGAATACCGCCGAGCGCATGCTCTAGGACTTCCGGAGACACTCGCTTCAGTATTCTTGTATCCGGTCATCGGGCATAAGGAAAAGATATTTCTTGATGGCGCTATGCTTGCCGGCTACCTTCTCCTTTTCACCTCACCCTTTTGGCTTCTGAAAAAGGAAAACACTTCCGGCAATGTCCAAGCAGTAGTTGCCTATCCTCTCATCTATTTTACCGCGCTTGCTCTTCTTGAAGGCGGCCGCACGTGGTTCGGGTGGCACCTGTTTCCTCTCTATCCGTTTCTTTCGCTAGCCCTCGCAGCCGCACTTTACCGCGCGTATAAAGAGGCAAATGCTCTAAGTTTTATGTTTTTCTTTCTCAGCCTGGGTGCATCATCTCTCAGGTTTTTCCTAGTATTAAACCCTTCAGAAATCGAACTGTGGCAACGCTATTTAGGATTCATACTCCTTGTTGGTCTGGCTGGATTAACGGTCCCCGGTAAACAGATCAAGTATGCAGTGCTCGTGGGGTTTTTTGCAGTTTTTCTTTTACTTCAAATCATCACGGTCATCAACTTGGGCAATATCTACCGTCCGCTTCCACAACCGGCTGCCTATACACACATATCAACCATCCATTAGGCGTTCAAATTTCAGCGTTAACAGCAAACTTTCTTTTGTCATATACGCCAATCAGGTCAAACCACCTGATTTTGACCAAATCGAGTAAAGACAAAAGGCCGTCGCGCAGCAAGTACACTTTGGTGGCCGGATTGTCGCTCCACTTTACCGGTACCTGGGCAATCCGCATCCGGTATTTACGCACAAGAAACAGGATTTCCGCATCAAACGCCCACCCTTTGATCTTCATCGCGGTAAAAAGAATCCGCGCCGGTTCTTTCCGGTATCCTTTAAATCCGCAGGTGGCGTCATAAATCCCCGGAATCAGGAAAAAATTGGTCAGTTGGGTGAAAACATGTCCTAAAAATTCTCGCAATTTTGGTTGATGTCTCAAAACGTTTGACTTTGGATGACGCCTCACTCCGATCACCACATCGCACGTCTCTAGAGCTTGAAGAAGCTTTGAAATCTCTTCTATTGGGGTAGAGAAATCCGCATCTGAAAAAATAATGAATTGTCCACGTGCTGCAAGTATTCCTGTTTTTACAGCCGCGCCTTTGCCGAGATTGTGGCGGTGTCTTAGGATCGTATGGCGAAATGAAGTAAGAATCCGGCGGGCTTTTTTTACCGTACCATCAGTTGAGCCGTCATCAACAAGAATAAGTTCGGTTTTAAAGGGGAACATTCTCACGGCACTGAGCGATCTCCTCAAAGCCTCGATCCGCCTCTCTTCATTGTAGCAGGGAATGACTATTGATACTAACTGTGGTTTTTTTAATTTCATGGGTTGGTTGCGGTTGTACTATTGAAATGCTGCTTGTTTTTTTGTTTCTCCCATCTCATTCGATTTGATTATAAACAAATGCTGTAATTATGAACAAACTATACCATACTATATATTTATTATGTATAAGATATTAAACCAAACCATGGTACTATAATGTTTCGGGGTATTCTCGAGACTACTTTCAACTAAAAATATTATTTGATATGCTTTAGGCGATGTCGAAACAGTCCTTTTTCCTCATCCTCATTGCGATTTCACTCCTTGGTTTGGTACTGAGAGTCGTTGACTACGACCGAGTGCCGGCCTTTGGTGAAACCCGGGACGAGTTCATGTACCCCTGGGCCGGCATGTCACTTCTTCTAACTGGCGTGCCTTCATCCTGGTCATATTTTGATTCCTATACCAATTATAAAAGCATCTACCTCTGGGACCAGGAATTCCGGATCGTCACTCCCTGGTTTGACAAACCGCTTCTTTATCCTATTATGACCGGAAGTGTGATGCTTGTTACCGGCGCGACTCAATTCGGGGATATTCAAATCTCAATTCTCCGTCTTTTACCTCTAGCATTTAGTTTCATATCTATAATCCTTTTAGGCATCTTTGCCCGCCACACGTTTGGACCGCCCGTTGGAATTTTGACTGCCCTCCTCTACGCTACCACTCCCCAGATTGTTATCGCCAACCGACTCTCCCTTACCGAAAACCTCTTCATTCCCTTAAGTTTAGGAGTACTCGTACTTCTTCTGTCAGTCCCCAAACCCGGCACCAAACGGCTTTTGTGTATCGGGCTCCTTTCCGGTCTCGGATTCCTCACCAAGCAAATCGGAGTATCGCTTTTCACCGCGGTCGCGGTTTATTTTATCTGGCGTCGGCAGTGGCGGAACCTCTTGATAACTAGTATTCCGTTCGCCCTCTCCGTTCTAGTGCATCTTGCCGTAGCATACATGTATGATTTTAAACTCTATCTCTCGGTGATGTCTGATTTCCGCCATGGTCATACGCTGGCGGGACTGCCAGAACTCGTGATGACTATCTTCCGTTATCCGGGAATTAGCGAAAAAACCCGGCCGTTCCTTGATAGCACCATGCTTTTGGGCTTTATCCTCCTTTTCGCTTCCCCGTTTTTTTTGTTTACCAAAGAAAGGGATAAAAACGACCAAGTTATCCCTTTTCTTCTTTTTCCTTTTACGTATCTTGCCTTTCTCGTGCTTCTGGAAAGTGGAGCCACGCCATACAGTTTTTTCGGCTGGCATGTCTTTCCTTTATACCCGTTTATAGCGACGCTCGTTGCATACATTCTTTACCGGACATGGCGGGAAACCAATCTTTTTCAGCTACTCATCCTCATATTGGTACTCGGCTCATCAAGTGTCAGGTTTTTCCTCATGTTTTTCCCCAGGGAAGTCCAGCACCGCTGGCAGTATCTTCTCACAGCCGCGGTCGTGATAGCTTTAATAGCCTACATCAGACCACTTCAGAAGTATAAAAAAGTGTATCTTATTGTGTTACTGGGGATTTTTATATCAGTACATATCTATACCGTAATTAACCTTGGTGCTCTTATTGGATCTTCTCCTCAACCCCGTGGATGAATTAAACCCCTTGCAAAGTATATTGCTCGCAATTATAGTTTTAGTAGTCCATGTCAACAGATTTTAAACTGCCAAGTATACTGTCTTCTTCAAGAAATCTCATTACCCTCGGCTTTCTTGTTCTATCTCTCTCAGCTACTGGTGCAGCGCTTTTCTTTATGGGTGAATCAAAGGATGACAGAAGTAGAGCCCAAACTCAAACAACTTCTCCTACTCCCAAACCTGAATATGCTCCGGGAGAAATAATTATTAAATTTAAGCCCCATGTCACTCAATTGAGAGTAAATTCTGTCAAAGAAAAAACAGGATTAAATTTGGATAAGGATGAAATCAAGTTTACAGAGTTGGACCAAGCAGCGCTGCCTTCAATATTTAAAAGTTTACGTATGACCAGAATACTGTCGAAAGTGAAAAAAGTCTTTCAATACTCCAAACCTCCTCCTGAAGAACTTGCGCAATTAAAACAAAAATTTGCAAAAGACTTGGCAAATAAATCCCGACGCCTTAATGAACAAACGTTATCAGCATTAGACTTATCAAGAACTTATCTGTTTACACTGAACGATCCATCAGCCCCAATCGAACCATTGATTGAAGAATTTACCAGGCATCCTGATGTAGCATACGCCGAACCAAATTTTGTCGTGAAGACAACTTTAATTCCCAATGATCCGTATTACAGTTCGTCTGGCTCATGGGGACAGAGTTTTGATGATTTATATGGACTTAAAAAAATTGCTGCTCCCGGAGCGTGGGATCAGACTACTGGATCAAACACGGTGATAGTTGCTGATATTGACACCGGTATTGATCGAAATCACCCTGATTTGACAAACAATATGTGGACGAATTCTCAGGAAATTCAAAACAATGGTATCGATGATGATCAAAATGGATATATTGATGATTATTATGGATGGGATTACTATAACAACGATAAAGATCCTATTGATGATAATGGCCATGGTACCCATACTGCCGGAACTATTGCAGCTGTCGGAAACAATGCTGAAGGAGTTGTTGGTGTTTCCTGGAATACGAAATTAATGGCGGTCAAATTCTTAAGTAGCGGTGGATACGGGTATACATCTGGCGGAGCGAAAGCTTTATATTATGCAGCTAACAATGGTGCTCACATCTCTTCCAATAGTTGGGGTGGGTCAGGAAATGATACCTTAAAAGATGCAATCAGTTATGAACATGCAGTTGGTATGACAGTCGTTGTTGCTGCTGGTAACAGTTCCGCCGATGCATATGGAACATACCCTGCCGGATATCCAGATGTAATTACCATAGCTGCTTCAGATTATGCAGATAATATAGCCAGTTTTTCAAATTATGGTGAAAAAATTGATTTAGCTGCACCAGGAGTAGATATTCTCTCAACCAGAGCCACAGTTAACTCTATTTGTACTGGAAGCAAAACTATCGGAAATTATTGCCGATTATCCGGAACATCCATGGCTACTCCGCATGTAGCCGGACTCGCTGCGCTACTTAAAGCCAAGAATAACTCTTTAACCAATGAAGAAATCCGCCAGTTGATTCGCAGCGGAGCTGATGACTTGGGTAATATTGGTAAAGATACTAAATATGGGTATGGCAGAACCAATGCGAATAATACTCTTTTAAAAACTAATACTCATCCACTCGCACCTTATATAATTACCCCTACCAATCCACTCTCAGGATTAGTCCAAATCAACGGCACAATTCCAGGACCTGATTTTACCAGTTACACACTGGAAATTGGAGAAGGTTCATATAGCTCATCTAATTGGAAAGTTCTAACTACTTCGACTACTCAAGTGATTGACGGAGTCCTCTTCACGTTTGATTCCACAATATATAAAAATACAACATATCTCTTACGCCTCACTGCTTATATAACCTCGGGTGAAATGTATCAATTTCAAATACGCGGAGTCACTATACAAAATATTCCGGGCCCATCACTGACTCCAACTCCTTCCCCTACACCCAGCGCCAGTCCAATACCAACACCCTCTCCTACACCTCGACCCGGTGTCAGTTTTGGAAATTCCCTAATCCCATCCAATTACAAAGGTCATATAGAAACACCAGTTACTAGCGATTTAGTTTTAAATGAAGTTTTTGCTGTCGAAGCATGGGTTAAACTTAATCATTTCTCTTCCAATGTGTTCTTCGCTAAAGATATAACTAAAGGCCCACCCCCTGTGATGCTTTGGGGAGACACATATAGTGGACGTTACGGAATAAGCGCACAACTGATTGACGCGAGCGAAAACTATTATTTTCTCGATAGCACCACTCCACTTCAAATAGCTTCCTGGTATCACGTGGTACTTTCAAAAGATCATCAAACTGCCCGACTCTTTATTGACGGACATCTAGAAGCTACATCTACTCTTCCCAATTCACAGCTTTTTCCTAACACTTATCCTTATACCATAGGCTCGCTTCCATATATCGGCTTTAATTACCAATTTGACGGCCAAATAGATGAATTTCGTATCTCTCGCACTCCTCGCTATACCACCTCCTTTCCACTTCACCTCGCTCCATTCGACAATGACATAGACACGCTACTTCTCTATCATTTTGACGATACTACTGGCGCTACGACTGTGGCTGATAGTTCATCATATCGCCATGACGGTTCTATCGTTGGAACTGTACAATTTGTTCCCAGTACAATTACTGATGGGTCGGTAATCCCTTCACCCTCACCAGTCTCATCTCCCTCACCCACTCCTGTGCCTTCACCACTTGTGATGACATTTACTTCTGTCGCTTCTGAAGATGGTTATGTCACGGAATCAGGAGAGACTACCAATGTCGGAGGCAGCCTCAACTCTACTGCTACTTCATTTAGGTTGGGAGATGATGCGAGTAACAAACAATATAAAGGGATACTCTCCTTTGATACCTCACTCCTGCCTGACAATGCTAGTATCACTCAGGCAACCCTGAAAATCAGGCGGGCAAAGCTGACTGGCACAGATCCGTTTACCACGCATAAAAACTTGGTAGGAGATATCCAAACTGGAAAATTTGGTAAAGCTACTCTGGAAAAGACTGACTTTGAGACAGCTGCCTCAGTAACCAAAGGTGTGACACTCGGAGCTCCTACTGGTGACGGTACGTGGTCAACAGGAACTGTGAAAGATATTGGACTTCCAGCTATCAACCTCACTGGCAGGACCCAGTTCCGGCTCTACTTTACGACAGATGACAATAACGATAAAGGCAGTGACTACCTCCAGTACAACTCAGGTGAAATCACTAAAACCCAGAATAGACCCTCTCTTGAGGTGGGGTATGAAGTGCCATAAAAAGAATATCGCTTAGGAGAAACCTAGTCCTATTCATTAGATCTTAAATATTCTTTTTAATAACTAGTTACTTTGTCTTTTCGGCAAAAACAATGAGCCGCTTGAGAGTCGTTCCCGGTGGCCAACAAGTTTGGAGGATGAGTTGTTCTTTGTTTTCAGGGTTGAAAGGTGTGAGGTATGATATATCAGCTGGCTCCACAATCTTTTTATCAGTAACTTGGTAACGGTGTTTGGTGCCGGAAAAATAAACCAACACTTCATCACCTGGTTCAAGCTCCCGGAGTAAATAAAATACTGCATTGTAGCGGATAATATTAAATGGACTGTCAGTTGAGTGGGCAAACAAATAAATATTCCCTAACCCTCCGGGGAAAAATGTCCCTTGGGCGTGTGCTACTCCTTCCTTAAGAGCAGCCATGTAGGCTCTCTCATCTCCCGGATCGACATTGGCAATTATTTTACTTTTGGCGTGAATCTTAGGAATAACGAGCGAGAAATTCGGATCTGGCACGCCTTCTACTTCACCGGTCAACGTTTTATCAATAATTTGGCGAAAATTTCCCTGCCTGTTTACGCGTTGACTATCAAGCCAGTTGCTCAACCGGTATCCAACCTCCGCCCGGATAATCGGCCCGTACGTAAACAAGACACCGATGATTGAAATGAAGATGAGTAGACTACCAAGGGTAGATAAAATCCCAGCGGTAAGACTGCGTGTGGGCTTTTGTCGGGGGCTTAAAGACTTCGAAGGGAATTCGGGCGCCTGCCCTACACCCGAATCCCCATCAAAACCTTTAAACTTTTTCCTGTCCTCTTCTTTTTCTTTCTTTCTCTGGGGCGCATGAGCGTAAATTACTCCTTTACGCTCAATCATGGCTTTTATTATACGAATAATCGATAAAATTGCAAGATTTAGTTGTCATGACAATAATTATTTATTCTTTTCTTCATCTTAGTGTTGCCTAATTTTCCCAGACAGCCGCTTAAATGCGATTCCCATTAAAGCACTCGCAGTATACCACACCCCGTAGAGAAGACTTGTGCCGGCTTTGGGAAGTGAGGTGACGGTGGTACCTCCAAGAATCTGTCCCTGAACGTCAATTTTGACTTTGCACGATTCGGGGGTCAGACTCCACTCATTCCCTTTTCCAGAATTGTCCCGCACCCGAAGTGTTGCCTGGTAAATACCGGGAAGTGTATAGGTGTGATTTACGGTGACAATCGTATCTTTGTTGGTCTCGCCTTCGACATCCACAGTCTGACTTGCACTGTCACCAAAATTGAACTCAAGTTTGGTGATTCTTCCATCAAGATCTCTTCCATTACCTATAAACGTGACTTTAAGCTGTGCACCACCAAATACAGGAGTAGCTGATAAAGATACGCACTCAGGAGTCAAGTTATCTCCTGGAGTCGGAGAGGGAGAGGTGGAAGGCGACGGCATTGGAGTAGGAGTCGCCCGAGGTGTGGCAGATGGTTCCGGTTTCTCGTCTAGAACGCGAAGCGTGGCAGTATCCTTGCAGTTATCTTCTTTAAAATACCCGCCACCAGATGTGCGCGTCTTTGCCTGAACCGTGTATGTGCCGGCGCGATTTGGGATAAACATAGAAGGGTATCGAGGATGTTTGATTGAAGTGACTGCTCCACTGGGATCGGTGATAAAAAAATCAACGTCACGGGTATTTGGCCGGTACGAATTAGCCGGATCTCCGGCAAAACGACCGGTACCGTTGTGGAATCCACCAATAAGCACTGACTTGTTGACGCGTATTATTTCTTCCGAATTCCACGGATTCCGACTGTTTTTTTGTAACCTAACTTGAGTGGAAGCATAGGGACATTCGTCTTGAACCGGTGGAGGTGGCTCTCCCGGACAATCTCCACCAATCGTAAATACTTGTCCGCCAACTATTCCTCCACCACTCGGAAACCCCAAATCCACCTGAAACCTACCGCAGGCCTTCCCTCTCAAGGCGGAGACTTCAGGCAGGGTCACCACCCGCGATTGTCCTTTTGGCGGCACTAGGAGCGTGACGTTTTGAAACACAAGCGTTTCATCTGCTTTGCGCTCACCTGTAAAATCCGGAGCACAACCATTATCTCCACCTATATTCGCCCTTTTACACCAGTACAGTCCATATTCAACCCGCGCCTCGCTACTGGTGTAGGAGTTATTGATTAGTCGAGCTGATAGCGTACCATTTCCCTTGCCCGGCCACGTAAATGTCGCTGCCAATCCTTGACTTTCTGCTCGTACGTCAGGAGATTGTATTGCAATAATACATAAGGCAAAAAAAGCAACGGAGCATAATATTCGTACGGAAGTCAAACGTCTTTTTCTAGCAATTACACTCGGGAATTTCATGTGAAAATAGACCGTCTGAGCAGGATATTTTCATTGTTTTAGCTTTATTTTTTTGACTTGACAAACAAATTACTACTCTGTTACAAATTGCTTAAGGATACCAAAACCCTGCATCTGTCCTAGGGCCATGGTACCACACGTAAAGGGCATTACTATTCGTAGCCACTCACCAATATGCTAGCGATAGTGATGCTCTTTTTTGATGGGAGAGTTGCTGGCGAAGCTTGATTACTCTCCCACATCCCGTATTTTCGCACTGGCGAGGCAAGGATGTAAACCTTGCGAGCTAGTAAGAAAAATACTGGGATTTCACTTTTTTCATTTTCAAAATACTTGAATCATATGTTCATTACATAACTCTGCTTCCTTATGACCAATCTGCCAAAGACCCTACTTTGAGCCGCAGTTCAAATAAACTAAAGGGTAAAAATGGGAATTGATAACCCTTTTTGTTTAAGTTTCATGAGTTGATCCCGAAACTCAAGGGAATGTTTGACTCGTTCTTCCTCATCTCTGGAATTTCGTTTGTGAAAACTTTTCAAAAGTAGATCAAAAAGTTGTTTCATACATTTCTCCTTATAACGATTTTGTAGCAAATGCCTGGACACTTGTCAAGTCCCATAGCATTTTCATAAGAGAAGAAAATGAAGTCTTATAGTTTATTTAATTTAATTTAGATTATTGTGGCAGTCTGTGAATATATCAAAATCAATTTGTGGATAACTTGTGCACTACGTGTGTATATTTTACAGGTTTGCAAAAAAGCAGTATGATGGTCACATGACTGATCGGATTTATGCCGCACGTGAAGCCTTTAGAAACAAAAGTATTTTAGATACCCAACTCGCACATACTTCCCCTGTTATCTCCCACTCTCTCCATGAGCCTCACCGCGATTTCTCACTCTCAGATATCATCCTCGGCGGCCAGGACGGCTTGGTAAATGTTTTGGGCGTCATTTTGGGAGTTGCTGCAGCGTCGGCAGATGTGCGGCTGGTTCAAGCAGCGGGGCTGGCTGCCACTTTTGCTGAAAGTATTTCCATGGCAGCGGTCGCCTATACCTCGTCACGCGCTGAGCAGGAACATTACATAAGTGAACTTCAGCGTGAACAATGGGAAATTGAACACTACCCTGAAGGAGAACGCGAAGAGATCCGCCAGATTTATATAAAACGCGGGTTTGAGGGAAAACTGTTGGAAGATGTGGTCAAAACTATCACTGCTAACAAAAAAACCTGGATTGAAGTGATGATGAGTGAGGAACTGAAACTCCAACCGCATACCAACGGTCAATCGCTTCGTTCTGCTTGGATTGTAGGTAGCTCGGCGGTAGTCGGCTCTCTGATTCCGCTACTGCCTTTTTTCATACTCAGTGTCACATCGGCTATTGTTATCTCGCTTCTTTTAAGCGCCATGACGCTATTTGGAGTCGGAATGTATAAAGGTCGGATCACGATAGGTAAACAGTATCGCTCGGGAATTGAGCTTGCTGTGATCGGTATCGTCTCAGCACTTGCCGGTTACGCAGTCGGACTTTTCTTTAAAGCGCCAGTCGTACCATGAATTCAATGGCTCGGTTATCTGCGTATTTCAGCCGGAAGGAGCGGTGCCACTAAATACGGTAGAAACAGCTGGGTGATCACTTTTGGCCCGGCCCGGCGATCAAGGACAATTGCCTCTGTTTCTAAATCAGCTACTCTTTTTCCAATTTCTATACGCAGTTCCTGTTTACGAAGTGCAAATTGAATAATTGCATCGCTTGATAGAGGAGTACCGACAAAAATGCCTTTCCACCGTTCAACTAGTTGTGGCAGAAGTCGGTAAAATGTATTAGTAGTGTGCTCGGACAATGGATAATATAAAATTCCTGTTTCCTGGGTAATTTTGTCAAGCAAAACTCCTAGGCTATAGACATCACTTAACAGATCAGACTTTCCAATAAGTTGTCCTGTGCCTTCGATGTCAACAATACGGGCCCCGTCAAGAAGCTCGGTATACTCGCCGATCCGGTTCGGTCCGGAACTTATCAGTTTCTTCCAGATATGCAAAGCGGGTTGTACTATTGGATTCGCACCTCGAATTTTCCGGCTGTCCATCTGGGCTAAAAATTGGTCAATAAGAGTCAGTTGATCATCGCCACTAAGCCATTCGTCAAACAACCGCCTCACTTGAGGAGATGCCATGCGGTCTTTAAGTACGCTCCGTTCGCCTTCCCTATCACCGCTTCTACGCGCCGTCACTAAACGCCTGACAGTCATTTCGTCGGCGATTGATAGTTTTACTACTTGATACATGAAATCACCGGCTTCCTCGGCAATATTGAATACCCCGTCAGTTCTCCGGTTCCACCCAAGTGTATCAAACTCGGGAGCAGCCTCCCAAAACGTAGCGGGGATCAGATCGTCTGGATAGACATCAGTTGCAATAAGTGGTGATAACACAACCTCGTAGTCGGGGTAGGTCTGGAGAAGACTTGTATGTGCCCAAAAGAGCCGACTCCTGTCAGAAATTCTCTTTGCCCACTCTGTGCGGTTTTCCCTTTCTGCGAGTATTGCTATCACCCTTTCAGGTAAAGCCATAATTTGGGTATTATAACAGATTCGTGAAAAAAAGAATCGATTTGGGAAAAGGCCAAGGATAACTAGTTAAATAGCATATCTTTAAGCGTAGCTAATTCTGTGCCAAAAAGGTATAATTACCCATTCTAGGGGTCTTGACATACTAAATGCGACAATTATAATATTTATTTGGGTTATGAATCGCATAATTCAACAATTTAAACTTGTAATTATGAATCTCCTGCACTTTGCGGGGGTTCGTGTGCGCTAAGAAATTTTTTTAAAATGTACACGAGCCTCCTGGAAACAGGAGTTTTTTTTGGGACTATGGCCTCACCTACGGAATGTAATTTCTATAATAAATGCGGGTTTGTAGATTTCAGGGTCAATTCGCTTGACTCTCGAGTGATACGTATCCATCAAGGTCAAGATTGTGGCATACCACGAGAAAAATGTCAAAGATTAAACAGCATCATACCTGTTGATCTTTTAGCTTTTACCCCACAAACATACCGTGAGATGGAAGTAGCTTTTGGCAAAAGCAATGATCATCCGCTTGATCGGAATACAACTGCGGCAACCGGATCTGGAAGAAATCAAGATCTTGATGGTTTTCAGATTGGTCTCATACCTGATATTCCGAGAAACGCTTTCGAAGCTGCGAGAAGACATCAAATCCTATCTTTATGGTTACGAAGTGGCTGTAATTATGATTCATTTATTGAAGCATTCGGCCCACATGAACAAGATAATATTTTAGGAAATGAATTACACCACAAGAACGTACTTACTTTTTAAAGATGTCTTCAGTAGCTGATTTGAGAATATCGTAACGATTTTTTGACATAATATTTTTAAACCCAAGCCTTTTAGCTTCTTTTATTCTTTTTTCCTCGCCTCGAACTCGTCTCAACTCTCCTAAAAGCCCGATTTCACCGAAGCTCGCTAAATCCTCCGGAAGGGGATTGTTTTTGAAAGCCGAGATAAGTGAGAGGGCGACAGGCAGGTCGGTTGCCGGCTCTTTGAGTTTCATACCGCCGGAAACGTTAACAAACACATCAAAACTACCCAGAGGAAGATTCAACCGTTTCTGAAGAATCGCAAGTATCACCTGCAACCTATTGAAGTCAACTCCATTCACGACTCTGCGGGGCATTGCCAGTTGCGAGGAAACAATAAGCGACTGGATTTCCACAAGCAAAGGTCGTGTTCCCTCAAGCGTTACTCCTACTGTGGTTCCGGCGACATTTTTTACCCTTCCTTGTAAGAATAACTGAGAAGGATTGGCTATTTCTTTGAGTGATTCCTCACTCATCTCGAATATTCCTACCTCATCAGTCGGACCAAACCGATTTTTAAAGGTTCTTAAAACTCGCCCCTGGTAGTAACGCTCGCCTTCAAAGTAGCAGACGACATCCACCATATGCTCAAGAATTTTTGGCCCAGCTATCGTCCCTTCCTTTGTCACATGACCGACGATAAACACAGGTATATGTCTAGATTTGGCAAGTTGAATAAGTAGCTGTGCCGCCTGTCTGATCTGTCCGACAGATCCGGCTACTCCATCAAGGGAGTCGCTTGCCATAGTTTGGATCGAGTCAATGATGACTATTTGAGGTTGAGTTGAAGTAGTTTCAATTGAGGATATTATTCCATCAATATTAGTTTCAGGGATGATAAAGACGTCTTTATTAGTAATACCTAATCTATCAGCACGCAGCTTCACTTGTTCGGCTGATTCCTCGCCGGTTACGTACCATCCACCGATCTTACCCACTAGCGATAAAAGCAGTGTTGACTTGCCAACTCCAGGATCCCCGGCTATTAACACAACTCCACCCGGCACGATCCCTCCACCCAAAACCCGATCAAACTCGGAAATCTTAGTGGAAAGCCGTTCCCGTTTCACACTTTTTATCTGCGATAGCTGTATTGGCACTATCTCTGAATGTTTGCTAGAGGACATTCCCTTTTTTCCGGTGATTCGTGTAGTTTCCACGAGCGAGTTCCACGCGCCACATGAAGGGCACTTGCCAAACCACTGGCTTGACTCATTGCCGCACTGCTGGCACACAAATACTGCTCTTTGTTTCATGCGTTTGGATTATACCGCTTTTTTCGCAGGTCTTCGACCGGCATTACTTTGCCTATGCTATGATGAATATATGAATAGTGAAGATTACACCCAGCAAGCATACATGGTTGATACCGACCCAAAAACCGTCAAATGGAACATAAAGTTCAGACCGTTTATTCTCAAACCCGCCTCAGTTTTGCTCGCCAAAAAATTGTATGAAACACTTCTTTCGAACTCGAAAAAATTTGCCTGATGAATCCCTGGCAACTATCAAGACGTGAACTGCGGAAAATTGCCCATTAATCCGACATAGTTTCACGGATGCGCCTAGTGAGGCGTCCAATCCCCTCACGAATATTTTCCGGGGATTGGTTGGAAAAATTAAGCCGCATCGTATGCCGTCGCCGGATGTATTCATCTTCGGTTCCGGGATTAGCAAAAAAAGGAAATCCGGGAACAAACGCCACATTATCCTCTAAAATTGACTCTCTCAGGAGTGCCTCGATGTCAAGCTGTTTCCTGCCATAAGGTAATTGTACCCAAAAAAACAAGCCGCCCCGGGGAGAAGTTACGTATGTTCCTTCTGGCATTTGTTGGAGAGCGCAAGCCATCATCTGGCGACGTTCGTTATACATGACATTGATTTTATTAAGCTGATGAAGAAGCATTCCCGAACGCAGATATTCGCACGCTATAGCCTGATCAAACGTACTCGTAAACAAATCTACGCCTTGTTTTACTTTGACACAGGCTTCAATCAACCGCGTCGGAGCTACTAAAATTCCAATACGCAAACCTGGCGCAAGTATTTTGGAAACCGTAGTCACATAGGCCACATTGTCAGGCGCAATCGATTGAATAGGCTGCAATACTTCACCGCTCTCATGAATTTTACCATATGGATCGTCTTCGATAATGATTACGTTTGCTTTCTTAGCTGCTAATGCAACTTTTTTGCGTCTTTCGAGTGCCAATGTTACTCCTGTAGGATTTTGGTGGTTTGGTAATAAGTAAAATGTGCGTACCTGACGCGTAAGCGCTGCCTCAAACAAACCAGGCAACACGCCATCCTCATCCATTGGTATTTCAGCAAATTGCGCTCCAAATGTATTTGCAGCCTGAAGCATACCAAGATAAGTCGGCGCCTCAACACCTAGTACGCTGCGACGATTGATAAGCGCTGCCGCAAGAAGAAACAATGCCTCCTGCGATCCAGTCGTAATCATCACATTGTCAATCGAAGGCACTATCACCCTATCCTCTCTTAAATAATCAAGGGCTGCTTCCCGTAAAGGCCTGTATCCGATCGTTTCCCCATACTGAAGCGCCTGTGGATGATGAAAAGCTAAATACCGTTCAAATAAAGCACGCATTTGATCAGTATCTGGAAATGCGTTGGGATCTGGCAATCCACCAGCAAAAGAGATTATTTCAGGTTTGGCTGCAATTTTGAGCAACTCGCGAATGGTGTTGCTACCAAGACTTAAAACACGATCTGAAAGCAGAGCTTGCTCGTCAGCTGGTATCCGATGAAGTGGTTGGATTCCGTCTCGAAGATCTCTTTCACTTGCTGGTGCTGTTGCCATAATTCACTCCGTCATAAACGCATTAAGGCAGGTAGTCAAAAGGTTGAAAGCCGTAGTACCAATAAAAACTTACCGGTAGCCGATCGGTTTGGCGTGGGTGACCAGGGAAAGACTCACTTTGCGTTTATCAGGAGTTATCTCCTCGATAATACATTCCACTTCCTCGCCGACTTTCGGCTCGGTACCGGGAGGAATTTTTGAAATATGCACTAAGCCTTCAATGCCGGGAAGAAGCGACACAAATGCGCCGTATTGAGTAAGGCGCGTGACTTTACCCCTGACCGTCTGGTCGATAGAAAATACTTTCATGACGTCTTCCCACGGATCAGCTACCAACTGTTTTAAGGAAAGGGTGAGTTTGCCGACTTTCTGGTCAACGCCGATGATTTTTACCTCAACTGTTTGGCCGATTTTAAGATAATCATTGGGATTCTCAACTTTTTCCCAGGCAATTTCTGAGATATGAATCAGGCCCGGCAGCACCGCGCCTTCAGTAATTGAAACGTTAACAAACGCGCCGAAAGGCGCAATACCTTTCACTTCTCCGGAATACGTTTTGCCCACCTCAACTTTCGAAAGCGCCCGTTTTTGCGCATCGGACAGGCCTCCTGCCAACTGTGAAAATACGAGCCGGTTGGCCTCGCGGTCAACCTCAAGGATCTTGACCTGAAGCTTTCTTCCCACTACTCGGTCTCCTTGTCGCGACAGTTCGCTATCAACCTGGGACATCGGAATAAAACCACGAAGCCCCATAAAATCAACCAAAAATCCGCCCCGTGACATCTCTTTGATGATTACATCTACCGACTGGTCTTTTTTTAATTTCTCATTTAACGTATCCCACCGTTTCACGACCGCACTTTTTCTGAGTGACACAACTGTTTGACCACGCTCATTTTCTGGATTAACGACCTGAACAGGCACGCTATCACCCACCTTTAAGGTTTCTAACAGGTCTCCGATGTATGGAAGTTCTTTTTCGTGAACTATAGCTTCGCTTTTCCCGCCGATATCAAGAAGGATGTGTTTGGCAGATACATCCAATACCTTTGCCTCAATCACCGTCCCCCGTTGCCAGTTTTTCATCTTATAGCCGGTTGAGGAAAGAAGTTCCTCCATCGTTTCCGGTTCTTGATGAATGGATTTGGATAGTGGTGCCTTGGAAGTCTGCGATTCTTTTACCCTGCTATTGGGATCAGCTGTTGCCGGTGTAGTGCGTGACTGCATGTATAATCATGTACCGCCTTTCTCTATATTATCAATCGCATTGACTGATAGATGGTATTCTACACTATTATTTATTACAATTCAATTAAGACCAATCCCGGTTAAAAATGTAGAAATAAAAAAATTGGTTCGTCTTATGTTTTGCCCCGAGTGTAATACTCAACTTTTGCCGGTCGTATTAGGACATGTTCCAAACCGGGTGCACGCCGATGCGTGCCTACACTGTGGTGGTATCTGGCTTGAGAAACGATCAACCAACCTCAACTATCTTGATGTGGCACATCTCACTTGCAAACATCCTCACACCCAACCTGCTGCTAACCTCTCTTTTCTTTGTCCAAAAGACAGAACAAAACTTGTTCTCGAAACCGGTGCGTTTCATAAACAATTCACCTGTCCGAAATGCAGTGGCATGTTTTTGCCGTATGAAACCGTCAAAATCCTGAAACGGGAGCAGTTGAAAAAAAACTATATACTCCCACATCATTCTCGGACTTCCTGGATGCCGTTAGTACTTCCGGGAATTTCACTCCTGATTCTCTTTGGAACCCTCGTGGCAACCATATCGGGACTCTCCCAAAAAACCGATTTCATGAGCCGAGCAAGCGATATGCTGTCAGAACCATCCGCAATCCGCAGATCAACGGGAGAATATATCATTATTTTTACCACACGCGAACCAACTATTTCCACAATCACCGTTTGGGACGCTATCAAAAAGGAGGAAATGGAGGTTTCCAGCTCACCACGCACATTACACAGCGTGAAACTTACTCAACTTGAAACAAATGCTACCTACAAATATCAGATACATCTGAAGGGTCAGCCAGAATTTGATTCATCAACCTTTACTTTTATTTCCCAGTAGAAAAAGTTGTATACTATTCTTACTGTATCCGCCAACTGGCGGATCGGTCTAGAATGCGTTATACTCGGAACCCCGCTTAGCGGGGTGAAGGGTATAGTAATTAAAGAAGTAACTTCTATGTTAAAGTGAGGTAACAAGATTTAGAATAGGAGTCCAGAAGTGAGAAACAGTAATTGTATACTCTTCTTACTGTAATTTGCAACTTTTTCGAATGAAAAATGTTGCTAATTCAGTCTAGAAGGAGTTATACCCGGAACATTTCATTGTGTGAAGGGTATATCGTGAATAACTTTTGATTTTTACCGTTTGAGTTTTGATATTTTTGTGTATTTGAACCTCCCGGCCTCGACCTATTTTCGCGGTCCCTTGCGAGACAACTATCGTCAGCGCTGAAGCGTTTCACCCATCTGTTCGGAATGGGAAGCGGTGGTTCCACTTCGCTCTAGAGACCGAAAGATTCAAATACATAAGTTCCATCTTAAAATGTGATCCCGAAATGTCAGGATCGTCATTCTGCTTGCGCAGAAAAACTACTCTCGACCAATTAGTACGGGTCAGCTTAATCCTTTACAGGACTTCCACCTCCCGCCTATCAACCTGGTAATCTGCCAGGGGTCTTATAACCTCGCGCCCTGCGCGAGAAAGACGTCTAAGTGACTTAAGTTACTTAAGAAACTTACCTCTTTCTTGTGCAAGGCACAAGGCAAAGATACCTTATCTTGGGGTGGGCTTGGCGCTTGAGATGCTTTCAGCGCTTATCCCGTCCGGATGTGGCTACCCAGCGCTGCCGGTGAATCCGACAACTGGCACACCAGGGATCCGTTCATCTAGGTCCTCTCGTACTATAGACAACTCCCCTCAAGTATCTAACGCACACACAGGATAGAGACCGACAAATTTGTTACTCGTTATGAAAATAACGGACGAACTATTTCTAATTCGCTCTACATGTCGCCATGCAGTTCGGACTATATCTTTCCCGATTGAATCGGAATCTGACATATAGTCTCTGAAGTGTCAAGAAGATAAAAGCTTTGCTTTACTATATCGTTTCTTGGTTGACCTGTTGAGAGAAAACACCATCTCAACAATTTCAGTAAAACCTTCTCTTACAAGATGTTTTTTATCTCTGATCAACTTTAAAACTCTTTTGAAAAGCAAAAAATCTTGTTGTTTTGTCGAATGAAGTGTGTATTTTTCAAAGAAAGGAACAACTTTTTTGTATAGATCCTCTCTTTCCTTCACAATCAAAATCCATGTCTTGTCTCTCTTGCTTTTTGGATGATTCGGTTTCAAATATCCACATTGTAACCGATCTCTTAAAGCCTCTAAAACAATTTTACTCCCTGGATTCTGACTTACATGAAATTCAGTAATGATTTGCCATTTTATTGGTAAATCTTCTCGTTTACTA
>CAYPMW010000018.1:0-33722 GCA_964412165.1 uncultured Gammaproteobacteria bacterium
TTTTAAAAAACATTTTTGCTTCGTTTTTTGAGAAAGACATTAAGATCTTATCTGATTACTCAGATATTCGAGAGCTTCGGGATATAATATTACTTTTAGTCCCCAGAGTTGGGTCAATGCTCGATGTAACACGCCTGTCAAGCGAGCTTGGCATAGACAGGGTAAAAGTGTACAGGTTTCTTGAATTCTTACAAGGAACATTTTTTGTCAGACTTCTGCCTAGATTTAGCAAAAGCATTGATCGATCTGTTGCTGGCGGGAAAAAGGTCTACTTTACCGATACAGGGCTTTTAAATGTGATTGGAAAAGTCAGCGAAGCTCAAGTGTTTGAAAATGCAGTTATCAATCAACTTTCAGGTTACGGTAAGGTGAGTTTCTATAATAAACGCAATACTGCCGAGATTGATGCCATCTTAGATAGAGGTACGGCGTTTGAAATAAAGTTAACTGGTACTTTGCAAGATTTCTCCAAACTTTCTACTTTATCCTCTGAATTCAGAATACTTGAAGCCTTTGTAATCTCAAAGAAATTTCAAGAAAAGCAAGGCTTTTTATCGCCAGTAGTATTTTAGCTATTCAGTTCGTGAGGTACCCTATTTAGCTAGCATTTCAAGAAATGCCACTACCTTGTTATAGTTCAATAAAATGACATTTTAAACGATTAGAGAGCTTGAATTCATGATTCCAGATCAAGGTAGACCAGATTTTCCAATTGTTAAAGTGACTACTAATGACGGGTATACTCTACACGGTTTCTTTTCACCAGTTAATCACACAAATCTGATTTTACTACACACCCACGGAACAGGCGGAAATTTTTATGGGAATGATTTTTACGGTCCGATCAATCGAGCTGTAAATAAATCCGGCATTTCCTTTTTAGCTACCAATAATCGGGGTTCGGGTATATATGAACTTGAAAATGGTTTACCGCCATCTGGAATCTCACTCGAAATATTTGAGGATTGCCTGAAAGATTTGGATACATGGATTGAGTTTGCGCTAAAGAGGGGAGCAAAGTCAGTGATTTTGGAAGGACACAGCTTTGGGATTGGTAAAGTGGCTTACTACATGGCAAAAGGTAAATATAAAGATATGGTGAATGGTGTCATATTTTTGGGAACTCATGGTGTGTTTCAAACCCAGGAACATTACTTAAAAAGTATAGGAATGAATCCCGAGGTTTATCTTCAAGAGGCACAGAGTTTGATCGCGAGCGGCAAGCCGATAGCCTTACTCAAAGATCTTAAAGCACTAGCCGGTTATTATCCTGCTAGTGCGCAAACTTATGTGAATTTCTTTACTCCCGGCAGCAATATGTTCAAATCAACAATGATGGCTTCTAAATCGCGTGGAGGTTACCGACATGAGATCAAAGTGCCGCTTTTGTGGATTTTGGGTAATGAACCAAAGGATGAGTACCTGTTTGTGCCTTTTGAAGAAGCGTTTAAATTAGTGAGAGCCGAGAATCCGCAGATTGAAATCAATCAACTAGCTTGCGACCACGGTCTCCATGGCAAGGAAGAGGAGGCAGCTTCAATTATTGCTGGATTTATGCTCTCCACAACTTCGAAATTGTTCCGGGTATAACGCATCCTAGATTGATCCGCCAGTTGGCGGATACAGTAAGAATAGTATATAAGTCGGATTCAAGGTATTGTGGGTTAAAGTGATAGAATTAGTGCATTTCCCTTGTATAAGGTAAAGTCCTTTCCGTAATCGTCCCATCAGAGGCAATAGTGACTTCCCAATTTTTATTTCTATATTGGGCATAAGCTGATGCATCTAATTTGTATATGCCACCTATAAGATTAGGATATATCCTGAAGAAATCTTTAGAAGAAGTAAAGGTATACGGGAGGTACCTGAAATCACGAGTTGTAAGTTCTATTCCACTTGTTAGCAACTTCTTCAAATCTACTTCAATAACCACGGGTAACTGAAGGAGGCTCTGACGGGGTGTAATAAGTTCTTGGCTAATTCTCGCAGCGTAGAAAATACCGTCAGTTGGTAGAAGACTTAGATAATAACCGCCAAGTGCGCCCCTATCGCGATCTGTTAAACGATTTCTTATGCCTACCAAATTGGTACCATGAAATAAGTGTAATCCGTGTTGGGCTGCTAATCCAAGGATCATCATGGACCATGCTGCTTCAGTCAGCATTTGACCATTAGGTCCTTCAATTACCGTGTATCTTTCAATTCCATCGTAACTGAAGTATCTTCTGTTCCATTCTTCAAACAACTCTCGAGCGCGTTGATCCTGAGGAAGAGGATTTTCAAGAGTCGGTATTGCAAGATATGTAGGTGGGAGTCTATCCGGTTGTTTTCCAAGTTCTGCTACAAGTTGTTCAGCTTGTTTCTGTAACACATCTTTTTGTACCCAGGTAAAGCGGTCACCGTAATCCCTAGCCATAAAATATTATAGGATTCAGTGATTCCAATGTCAAAACGAATTCAAGGACAGGTTGACTAGCTTGGAGTTTTACAAGAGTATTTCGTTACTTCGTTTAAGTAAGTTAAAGGAGTAAGTGTTTGATTGGTTTTCCCTACCTTGTATACCCTTCTTACTGTAATTTGCAACTTTTTCGGGAAGATTAATGTTGCTAATTCAGTCTAGAAGGAGTTATACCCGGAACATTTCATTGTGTGAAGGGTATATAATAGGTACTAAATTTGCCACAGACATGTTTCAAGATGGTGACTATATCGAAGTCGATGCTGACAGAGGCCGTATCACGGTTTTAAGTAGGAAAGAAAAAATACATCGGTATAAGAAAAACATGCCATGGAATATCTTATTTAAATAAATTACCAATATATTCATAAACCAGAATAAAATTATCCTAATTGTTCATCACGTAATGTGCAATCTATAAATAGTGTGGTACAAGAGATTAGAACATTTCTGAGAGTCGAGAGATTAGATTGTGCAGCGCCTCAATGATTTTTTCAATTTCAGTTTTGATAATATCTTGCGATATTGGATTATCAGAGGGTGTTGGGGTGACTGCTGGCGAATTGGAAGGCGAAGGAGTTGTAACCGGCGTTTCTGAAGTGGTCGGGCTTGAGTAAACAGTTGGATTTGGGATCGATGAAGGAGTCGAATTATCGTTTACCGACAGATTTCCCGGGCCTTCTACTTTATATTCTTTACCGTTGACTTTCACTGTTGAAGTACCTTCGCCGGTTTGATGGATGTTGATATTTGTACGGTTCTGTGAAGAAGAGGTAAATGAGCGGGAATCGGTATTAACGTTGTTGTTTATTTTGACATCGACATTTGAGTTTCCACCGCGGCTTTCGACTTTGACGGAATTACTGACACTTGCCTGGACAAAGGTAGTTGTCGAAAGAAAGATAAATGCAGTAATGATGATGGCAGGGAATCTCATGTCGTTCTATTGTACATCATGCAGTCAAGCACGGATTTATGTTTTTATCTGAATCGTGTAAGAGCAACTAGTGTCTGTTTACGACAGTTCTGAGATTTTGCCCGCGTATTGACATACTGGCAAAAATTAAATAGAGTAGACACATGAATAAAAAAGTTTACGTGTGTACCGGTACGTGCGGGGCGGAAATTTCCGAAGAACAGTTTCGGGGAGGGTTGACACAGTGCGGTACCCAAGGCTGTAGTATGCACAGCCATCAGTTTGAAGAACGCCTAAAATGTGGCGTTTGTGAAGCGGTCTATAAAGCCAACGAATCCCATTCTCACTCGTAATACCGCAGCCAAAAAAAGCTCATTTTCAGTTTCTTTTCAGCTTCTTCCTGTTACAATACGCGCATGAGGATTCTAGTGGTTGAAGACGAGCATAAAATCGCGCGCTCCATCAAGCAAGGCTTAGAACAGGAAAAATACGCGGTTGATGTGGCTTATGACGGGCAGGACGGATACGGTTTAGCGATTACTGAGGAATATGATCTTATTATCCTTGACCGAATGCTTCCGGGTATGGATGGTTTAGAAATTTGCAAAAATCTCAGAAAAGAAAAAATTCATGTGCCGATTCTCATGCTGACCGCCAAGGGCGAAATTGATGATAAAGTAGTAGGTCTTGATGCCGGAGCTGATGATTATCTAGCTAAACCTTTTGCATTTGCCGAGCTTATAGCCCGCATTCGGGCGCTTAGTCGCCGACCTTCAGCTGCCAATGGGGTACAACTACAAGTAGCCGATCTCACGCTTAATCCGGTCACCTTTGAGGTCAAACGGGCAGAAAAGCATTTATCGCTTTCTAGCAAAGAATTTGCATTACTTCACTATCTTATGCGGCATCCGAATCAAATCCTCACTAAGGATCAGATCATTGCGCATGTATGGGATTACGACGCAGAAGTTTTACCCAATACGGTTGAGGTGTATATTAAGCACTTGCGCGAGAAAATTGATAAACCCTTTAATAGGCCATTCCTTATTCAAACCATCCGGGGGTTCGGGTATAAAATAGGAGAGGTAAATGTTTGAGAAAGTCAGGATTAAATTAACAATATGGTATGTTATTATCAGCATTTCGGTAAGTCTGGTTTTTAGTTTATTTATCTATTCCACAGTTGATGCTGAGTATCGTCACATGGAGCGCATCGAAGAAACGATTGAGCAGCATCTTGAACAAGGTTTTCCGCTACCCCCGAGAATACTCAGATCTCGCATTGACCCTGAAATGATTGCCGCTGCCCGGTCTCGGCTAATCACCCGGCTGGGGTTTGTAAATCTGATCATTCTTGGGGTATCTGCGATTGCTGGATACATGCTTGCGGGTCAGTCGCTGACGCCAATTAAAACCGCAGTTGATGAACAGAAACGATTTATCTCTGATGCTTCACATGAGTTGCGAACTCCCTTGACATCACTTAGGTCCGAAATGGAAGTCGGATTGCTTAATAAGCACATAACACTTGCGAATGCCAAAACGCTTATTTCGAGCAACTTAGAAGAAGTAATTGAGTTACAAAAGCTTTCTGACAACTTATTGGAACTTACACGCTATGAAATATCAAATATGAGTCTTCCTTATCAATCACTATCTCTTAAAACAGTAATCGAGCAAGCGATTCAAATAGTGAGGGGACTGATAAAGAAAAAGGATATGAGTATTCACGTTCACATTGAGGATGTAACTCTCATTGGAAATCAGGAATACCTACGGGAATTATTTGTTATTCTTCTTGACAATGCAATTAAATACAGCGGTCCGAAAACTAACATTTATATAAGATCCAAAAAAACTGACAAAACTGCAGAAATTTCAGTAACAGACGAAGGTTACGGAATTGCGGCCAAAGATCTGCCGCATATTTTTGACCGATTTTACCGGGCTGATATATCTCGATCAAAGAATACCCCAGGTTTTGGATTGGGCCTGTCAATCGCTGACAAAATCGTCGCCATGCATAAGGGGACTATTAATGTCACCAGTAAATTAAATCAAGGTACTACATTTACCGTTCGCTTTCCAACGTCTAAGGAGTAATTCTTCACTTTAAGCATTTTTTCAGGTTTGATGGGTATATTGTAGCAAATGAAAGATAACATTACCGCCCTCATGATCTGCGCGCCTTTACGTTCTATTTCCACCAGAGGTGGACAAGCGCACGGCGCAAAGAGCGATCTAAGGAAGACTTAAAAAACAGTAATTATTCTCCGCCAACTGGCGGATCGTAAACTGTTTCTAAAGAAAGGAGGTGAATATATGGTTTCCAAAAGAATTCTCTTGCCGGTTTTAGGTATTCTGGCTATCGGGGGCACTCTATTTGGGGCGCAGTACGTGAGCGCACAAATTGCTACAAGTACTACCCCATCCATAGTGCAGCGGATAGCTGAAAAGTTTAACCTAAACCAGGCAGATGTGCAGGCGGTGTTTGACGAGGTGAGGAATGAACACCATGCACAAATAAAAACAAATCTCGAAACGAAACTTAGCCAGGCGGTTTCCGACGCTAAAATTACCGATGTCCAGAAACAGGCAATTCTGACAAAGTATGACGAGATGCACCAAATTAAACCAGATCCGGAAACTTTCAAAAATATGACTCAAGCAGAAAGGCGACAAGCCTTCGAACAAAAAAGGACAGAACTTGAGTCATGGGCGACGCAAAACGGCCTAGAACTTGGGACGCTCCAAGAGTTGATGGGTCACACATTCGGGTTTGGCCACGGCATGAAAGGCATGATGAGGCGGTAACCATGGTGCGAACTTAGGCTTACCAGACACTTCCATCGAGGAGGTGTCTGGTATGCAAGTTTAATATTATCTTCCTTTCAAATCAATAATATGTATTTTTTAGATTGAAACAAAGGGTGGACTAGCACAGGAAATATTTCTATGCTTACGCGTGAATTTCTAAAAACCAAATCATTATTGCTGCCAATTGTAGCGGTAGTTGCAACATTTGGTCTCTACTGGTTGATAGTTCTAAATTCGTCACGTCTATATGGAGCTCCACCGTATGTACCGGAGGATTTAGTTGACGCGGATAGTGATAGACTATATTCGGATTTTTCTGACTGGAAACGTCCCGAGGGCCCCATAAAGGTAGGGCTTCAAGCCGGGCATTGGAAAAATGATGAGTTGCCGGAAGAGCTTGAGAAGTTGCGCACGAGGGGTGGGTCAAGTAACGGTAAAGTTGCCGAATGGGAAGTCAATTTACGGATAGCTAAAGAAACGCAGAAACTTCTTGAGAAAGAAGGCATTGTTGTTGACATACTTCCTGCCACCATTCCTCCGGGATATTGGGCTGATGCATTTGTAGCCATCCACGCTGACGGGAGTACCAATTCTAAAACTTCCGGTTTTAAAATCTCACCCCCCTGGCGCGATCTCACCGGGAAAGCAAGCCTACTTGCGCGCTTGACTGAAGATGAATATAAAGCGGTAACAGGTTTGCCGATAGATCCGAATATTACCAGGAATATGCGTGGTTACTATGCGTTTTCCTTCCGCAGGTTCGAACATGCCATTCATCCCATGACGCCTGCTGTGATCCTGGAAACTGGATTTCTCACAAACCCTACTGAGGCAGCGATGCTCATCCGTAATCCAGAGCTTCCTGCACAGGCAATTGCCCAAGGAGTGCTAAAATTTATCGGTATACTTGAATAAATTGAATATACGAGATTTAAAAATCATAATAAATTTCTGGTATACAACTCAAATATTTTTTTTCGAATTTAGCTCAGAATTGGACCGATACGATATTTGACATTGAATTCGTATTGAAGATAACCTCACCCTAAAAGGGAAACAGGCGACTTAGAACTTCATCATCTCCACATGAAGATTCCTACCGAACCAGAATAGCTAAACTAGTAGGCCAGAGTAACGATTTTTTGATACCAGGATGGATTTGAGAGTGATGTCAAGAGAAAATCCGCAACATCAGCGCGCGAGATTTTATTCACCGGGGTTATTTCAAGCTTCTCTTCTGCTCGGTATTCACCCGTTTTGGGATCATCAGTCAAAAATGCCGGTCTTACGATGGTCCACATCATTCCGCTTTCCCTGACTACTTTTTCCTGACCGATTTTATCATCAATCATCGGTCTCACCTGGGCGATTTTTTCCTCCGGCATGATTTTTTTGAGAAATTCCATGCTTTCAAGGGTTCCGCTCATGGGATATGAGCTGAGTACCACCAGCCGTGTTACTCCATGTTCGCGCATGGTTTTGATGATATTTCCGGTACCTTCCGAGAGAACCGTCACTTTGGTATCCGGTTTGGAGCCAAGGGTGACAATGATAGCGTCAGTTCCCGCCACCGCTTCATTGACTTCATTCATATTGAGCACATCGCCACGTACAACTCGTAGGTTCACGTGCTGTAATTTCAATTTTTCTGGATCGCGAACAAATGCAGTAATTACGAATCCTCTTTTCAGGGCTTGTGTTACTACATGTTGTCCTGTGGCGCCACTGGCTCCAAAAACGGTGATCTTTGTGATATTATTCATCTTAGTTTAAGTTGTACTGATTATTTAGTTCTTGTTTATTATATCAATAAAAGTGAAATATTGATTATTGCGTCTTAAAAACACGTTTGCCGGCTTCAAGTACCAATCCTTGACTGTTAAACACCTGGAATCGGGAGATATTGGCTTGAGACCAATGACTCTTCGTTTTTCTTGGTGTAAAGCGCAGTACGTACCGCTCTCCATCAATACTTTTTTCTATCCCGTCAATCCAACCAAAACAAAGGGCTTCATCGAGCGCATCTTGATACCCGATAGTTGGCTTATGCGCGCGTTTTTTGTAGAAAACTAGCCAGATTTCTTTTTTGGTGGCGTGATGTTGGGAAAGCCAATGTCGCCACTGGTTTCGTATTTGAGGATAAAATATTTCCGTAATTAGTACCGCCATAGATCTCCCGATCATATCATGGATTAAATAGTGATGTATAATACACACATGAAAAATCTTCTCATCGGTCTACTTTTACTTTTTGCATTGGGCGTTGGCGCGAGTACAGGCTATTATTTTGGGTATGACAAAGGATACGAAAACGCTGTGATAATCCGGAAAATCGTCACGTTTGAGGATTGCAGGAAAGCAGGTTATCCAGTGATGGAAAGTTATCCTAGGAAATGCAATACTCCTGATGGCAGATCTTTAGTTGAAGAAATCAGTAATGCACTCCAATATAAAAATGAAATTAACGTAAGCAAACCCCAACCGAATGCAAGAGTGACAAATCCTTTGGTTATCACAGGCCAGGCACGAGGAATTTGGTTTTTTGAGGCAAACTTTTCCGCAGAGCTTTTCGATGCTGACGATAACAGTCTGGGAACAGCCATCATTCAAGCAGAGGGGGAATGGATGACCGATGAATTCGTGCCGTTTTCAGGCAAATTAGAATTTAGCCCACCAAACACACGTATAGGGAAATTAGTCGTTTACAATGCTAATCCTTCAGGCCTTCCGGAAAACGAAAAAGAGTTCATCATCCCGATTCGTTTCCAAAACGAAGAGTAACATTTTCATATATAAAATACTATGTGATAAAGCCTGATATAGTATTGACCTTTTTCTAGCTATACAGTTCAAATCCTTTTAAATACGTTTACTAATTGTTATACTAGTAGGTAATTGCTACAGTGAGTATATACCTAAGTAATTTTGGGTATATTACTTAGCAATATGTCATATTTATCCAAATTCTCCTTTCAAAATCTCTGGAATTCCCAATATCGGAAGCTGTTGGTTCTCTCATTAGTAGCTGGAGTAATGAGTTTACTTTCCCTGACACTTGGGATAGGTGTACTTGTTAGACCTTATTTCAATCAACCAAAAACAATTGCCCAAAAAATGCTTCTTTTGGCTGATAAACCTGAACAACGGGAAGAATTGGCGTCGCTTGCTCAGGCGAGAAAATCGCAATTGGACATTTTATACGCCCAAAGTCCGGATAGTTTTCTCGCCGAAGCTACGCTCACTCAGAAGCGAAATATATTTCCCGAAGAGCTAAAAGCGTACATAGAAGACGAAGTAAAAGTCCAAGACGCGCTGCTTACTGCCGTACACATCGATATTGCCGACAGCGCAGGGGTATATGCGTTCCAGTTACACCATCAAAAAGAGACGCTGAATGTTCGATTTGCTGGTGAAATACAAGGCAATGTATCTGCCGGAGCTAAAATCACTGCTCGCGCGGTGGGTATAGATGGAAAATACGTGATTGATCTCAATGACGACTCGCTCAAAATGTCACCGCCTCCAGTTGCATACTTAACAGGAGAACAGAAATACCTGGTAATACCAGTCAAATTTCAAGACGATACGGGTGAGCCAATGACTCAACAAGAAATAGAATCAATCATTTTAGGTTCAACGAATTCTCTCAAAGATTATTACGCAGGGGCATCGTACAATCAAATCCAGTTTACGGCAACTGTCACAGATTGGTTGACGCTCGATATAAACAACAAGTTGTTGACATGTCAAGAAGGTGAAAACCCCGTAGTGTCTAAAGAGGTAAAAGAGATTATTGATAAAGCTTTTGCGGAAGCTGCGGAACAAAACATAGATACAGCGGTATATAATAATTATTTATTAGTAGTAAATTCAGACGCAAATTGTTCGGGATTAGGATCGGTAGGGAGAGGTTCTGGTAGCACCACATTTTCTTTGGTATTCAAAGATGCATTGCGTGAAATGTTTGTTTATGCCCATGAAGTTGGGCATAATTTCACGTTAGAACATGCTCGGGCACTCGTGTGTAAAGATAAATTTATAAAAGCAGGTTTTATCGGTTGTGATTTCAATGAATATGGGGATGAGAGTGATGTGATGGGAAGTTCTTTCGGTCCAGCATTTCTTGGTGGTTGGTCAAAGACGCGCCTTCAGCTTGTGACGCCGTACCCCATATCCACAAGCGGTGAATATACCCTAAAAAGCATCTCTCGGTCAAACGGTAGCGATGTGGCGGCAAAGATACCCCTAAATGACTGATTATTTTATATTCTCACTTACAGACAGTCCAACGGCTATGATAGTTTATTGGATGGGAGATTTTTTAACGGAGTAAGTATACAGATAGTGAATGGTAATTATTCATATATTCTCTCACCTATAGCGGGGAGTTACACCTATGGAGCTCCGCTGACTGATGGGTTATCGGTATATGATGATGTAAACTCTATCAAATTCACCCAACTATCCCACTCCAATGATTCAGTCAAGTTTAAAGTTGAATTTGGGTTCCAACCACCTACTGTTTCGCCATCGCCTTCATCATCAGGTGGTCCATCACCTTCTCCATCACGGGGTCCGTCTCCATCACCTTCACGCGGACCATCACCATCGCTTCGGCCTTCGCCTTCGAGCGCTTCATGTTATTGTGACGCAAGTGTCGGTGCAGCCGCCAATAGTTGCCACCTGAATTCTGCCGGTGATGGGTGTTGGTACTACTGCCCGAGTGATTGCAGTAGTTGGGAAGGGCCATATGGTCCGTCATGCCAGGGGACTTGTACACAGGCGTGTCCGGTTGAAAAAAATACTCAATTCTGGTACGGATGTCCAGGAGAGCCATATGAAGGCTGCGGAGGCTTACAAGGCTGGGTGTCAGGCAGTGAAGTGCAATCTGCAAATCCGCAACCACCGTTTGATCTGGATATTAATTGTTTTGCCAATTACGGCAACGCATTTAATGATGCACGTATCGAACTCGTCGGACCTGATGGGAAAACAACCACATATGATGATTGGGAAGCGCGAGATATCCAAATTACCCAACAAGGTTTGTATACTGCAAAGTGCGTACATACACAAAATCCCAGTTGTTCTGATCAAGACAGCTTTACGTTGGGGGGAACCGGAAATCCACCCAGTTGTCCCTATACTTCAACTCAAGCGCAGATACAGAAAAACAGCTCACAGCCTTGGGATGATTCCGTGGTTATTAAGCTCGGCGAAAGTGTGAATTTAGGAGGATTTCACAATGGAACGGGACGGTTTGCCGGTGATCCAGTGAACACGTACCAACCGAATGAAACTAACGTGGATTTTTACATCAACGGACCGGGTTTAAATAATGTCAAATTTGCTCCGAATCCTGGCTATCCAGTTATTTTCACTCCTTTACAAAAAGGTATTTATTCGTTTACCGGAAAAACAAAAAGGTCAAGCGGATACTATACCGGTAGTAATTGTCGAGATTCAGGTACGATAACCGTCGAATAATAGAGTCTAAATTGATTGTAAGATTTCTATATTAAGAGCACGGTAAACCAACTAATTTCTCTTACATGCAAAATGAGGAAGATGGCCTCGCATGACAGTATAAGATCAGCCGTTACAAACATGAGTCTGCAGTAAATTCCGCTAAACCAATTCAATAATGAAGCAGGGCATGAATCAGAACAAATACCATGTAGGCACGACTATGGAAGTTAATATTTGCTCATAAGGTTGTATGAACAAAGCCCAAGTACTTTCAAAGATAGCCGAGGAGATTAAACATTGTAGTGTATGTAAAGTTGGGAAAGTCGGAGAAGCTGTTGCCGGTGAGGGGGATCCTGATGCAGACATCATGTTTTTAGGAGAGGCTCCAGGAAAGAAAGAGGCAAAAGTTGGCAGGCCTTTTGTTGGCAGGTCAGGGAAGTTACTCCGTAGTCTCATTCGAGATGCGGGATTGAAAGAAGAGGAAGTATTTATTACGAGTCCGGTCAAATATCTGCCACTTCGTGGTATACCCACAAGAGAAGATATCAAACACGGACTTACTCATCTTCAAAAACAGATTGCTGTCATTGATCCAAAACTTATCGTAGTACTTGGTAAGACTGCTGCGTATGCGATGCTTGGTGAGTCAGTAGCGATCAACAAGGAGCATGGAAAAGTAATTGTGAGAGATGGGAAGAGATATTTTTTGACATTTCATCCGGCAGCAGCAGTGAGGTTTCAAAAAAATAGGACATTACTACTTAAAGACTTCAAGAAATTAAGCAAAATCCTATTCCGCAATTGAAGGATCAATGGGCTTTTAGACAAGCCGTAAGAATATGATCCTACGCCGGTTATCCCAAATACAGTATTTGAAATTCTCTGAAGCGTGGCTTTTTAAATTCTAATGGTGTATAGTACATCTCCTACTTTCTACTACCTCATAGGAAACCAAACGGATTGGTATTGCAGATCAAAAGAAGCTTAATCCCGCCCGGAGTGCTGTTTGTATATAGATAAAAAAACATCATATGTAAGTAATATTGCAGTGTATGAATACATTGAGTGACAATCATTGCGAATGAATATATTCTACGACTGGATAAGTAAAAAAATTACAAAGCTGATAGTGAGGTGATCGATATGGTGCGGCACATCAGTTGTTATAATAATACCAAGACAACATATTTTATATATGGAAGAAGCCAACCAGCGCTTCTTATAGAGTCAGGAACCCACGGTGATGAGCATGAAGTCATTGGACTGGTAAAAAATGCAATATTTAAATACATCAACTTCATGCCATCATTTCTTTACATTCCCAAAATCAGCCCGTCGGCGGTTGGGCTTGGTACTCGTGAAAATGCCCAAGGAGTGGATCTTAATCGGACATTTGTAGACGGTACCTTAATTGAAGAAGCGCGTGCAGTCATGCAAGTTATTGAGAGATTCATGTTTGATCTCTGTGTGTCTTTTCATGAAGACCCAGATCAGGAACAGTATTATCTCTATGATTACGGCGTGGTTGATAAAACACTTAACTATGCAGGTTTATATCAGGAAATTCAAAATTGCGAAGTGCGCCTATTTTCTGGAATTGATGATCCTGAGGATCCACTGCTTAGGCATGAGGTACATAACGGATATGTTGCACTTCCCTTTAAATCTGAATCTTCTAAATCTGGAATGTTAAGTGATTGGTTGGTACAAAAAGGTATCGTCAAACGGGTGGTGACGCCGGAAATTCCGGGACAACTTCCGCTTGCAAAAAAACAAGCAATCGTAGATGCTATATTCAGGTATTTGATATTGGGGAAAATAAATGTGTAAATGATGAAATATGAATCACAAGAATGCGTTGCTATATGGCACTGAAATTTGGGCATTTGTGTTTGTCACCGCCATGATTGCGTTTCCCTTGCACGTCCTTGAGCGACCGCTGTTTGAATCAATCATGCCGGTGGCATTAACGCTGGCTACCGTTATTGCTTCTGTTAAATATTTTCAAACTGCACAAAAGAAAACTGTAATGGTTGGGTTCTGTCTTGGGCTGATTTGGTTTGCAGTCAGTGTGCTATTGGATACATTAATGTTTTCCTGGGGTCCAATGAAAATGACTTTAGCTGATTACATCAAGGATATCGCAGTTACGTACCTTATTATAATAGTTATCCCTACCGGTATTGGATATATTCTCGAAAAAAGGTAGTATGAAAATCAATACGGCGTGGCACGCAGCCCACAAAATACCCAATCCGCCAACTGGCGGACCTACTCTTGAACAAAAAATCACCTGGCACATGGAACACAAGTAGCATTGTGCTTGTAAACCAATCCCAAAATCACTCCTTGTAAAAACAGAAGGGAAATCTATAAATCCGTACTGGTTTCCTACCGAAAAAGTAAAAAAAGCATTACCTGAATTATTTGATATCGCAATATAAATGGTTTGAAACTGGATGTTTAATTAGACACAAATGCGTTGGTTCAATTAGATTTAACTTGAGGTATTACTCTTGCCTTAATAAATGACATGATAGGCAAAGCGGTTACCTCTACCTTCTCAAGACTAACAATATGCCCAGCCTCAGGTATAACCGCCAGGCTCAAGTGATTATTTTCAGACAAAACTAGTTTTTGGGCGTAGGAGAAGCGTGACATTTTATCTTCCCTACCATAAACTAATAATGTCGGTATCTTTATAGCTCGAAGAGTAGCATCAAAATCATAATCTGCTGCAGCTACTCCCATCTCTACATATGCATCTTTAGTCATTTTTCGCTTTCCTTTCATGCCATATTTATCAATCAATTCTTTGTTAAACTTATACATATTGACATACTTTGCAAATATATATGCCATTAATTTCGTTTCCACGATTTTTTAAGTATTCGTCGTCTACCGGGAATGATAGTCGTGGATTTTTTAAAATATTTTGCCATATCTATTCCTCTATGTTTGTCTTTGAGTACTGGCCCCATGATGACAGCTGCATGTGTAGATCGTGGATAGGTTTTAACAAAATCAGCCACAATAAATCCGCCCATCGAGAGTCCCATTACTGCTAACGGCTTGATAGAGAGTTTGTGTAACAACTAGTAAAGGCCTTGGGACATCTTTTGGATATTATAGTTTTTGAGACCTCCTGAATCGCCATAACCCGGTATGTCTGGAATATAGACTTTATAAGTTTCTCCTAGAACCGTAGCTAGTGGAATATGTCCTTCCCAGTTATTGGTAAGACCGTGTATCAAAACCACCGGGTTGCCTTTTCCATATGTAACCACATGAATGTGTGTTTGGTCAATGAAAATAGTTTTTGAAGTAAAGGTCATAATTTAAGATCAGTAAACTAGGTAAAGATTATCATACTATTCACCAAATGGTTAAGGGATGAAATACTAGTTGAATATAATGAGTTAAAATTTGTAGTTTGACCCGTGCTGCACTCGACGTATTGCTATGTCATTACCCCAGTACCAGCCCCGGTATTATACTGGGACGGTACGGGGTATCGGACTTTATCACAAGAAAGCTCCACGTCTGACGCGGGGAGTCCTCACTATAGATGGATCAAAAGAAAGAGTTGAGTGTGATAAGATTTAAGTATCAGTAACATCCATTATACTTAGAGAACAGTAATTACGTCTTTTATTGTCTTTTTTATATTAAGTTAGATGTATGAGTTCAAGAAGTATTGTGCTTTTAGTAGTTTCAATCTTAGTCATTTTAATCGGCCTTTACATGATACGTAGTGCCGTTCGGAATAAGCAATTTAATACAGTTAAAAATAAAAAATTTACTAATTCCCCAGTTTCCACGCCATTTATTCTAAATAACGGGAAGTTTTTAGTTACAATAGGAGCCAACTTTTACCCTCAAGTGAAAAAGTATTTGCAATCAGGAGATAGAGTGGTCGCAGTAGCAGTGAGAAACCAAAAAGACATGCCGGTATTAACGTCCAAGTTTAAGCAAGCTGTAGAAATTCTCAATCCAATTGATGTCAACGAAAAAGGAGTGGTCAAAATAATCACATTTTCATCAGTTGCGGATTTGGAGAAGTATCTTTATGAAATCCCTCAAGATGTCAACTGGGTTGGATACAACACTGAGAAGCAAATGACACCTGATGCGGAAACAGGATCCAATATGCTCACCTCATTAAAAAAATTCAAATCGCTAACCAAGTCACGAGGATTTAAGATGAGTTGGGGACCAATCTACGCTGACTTTGATGTTTATGAGAAACGGGGTATGCTTTCTGACTTGGTTAAAGAAGTAGATGGAATTGGGCTGCAGGGACAAAAAATACTTGCAAATAATGGTATTGAGACATTTGTTGTTGCAGTAAAATCGAAAAACGAGCTTTTTACCTCATATAATCCAGAAATAAAACTATTTGTGCAATTAGTAATTGGTATGAATTCAAACGAGGACATCATCGAAGGATTTTCCAATGTAAGTGAACTTATCAATTCAGCAGTTATTTTTACGCTCAACGATCCAGAATCTTTGGAAGAGATATTAGCTAGTCTTAGATCACCGTAAATTACAAGCCTGGGTGACTTTCTCAAAATCTGAAAGTGTATTGCCTCCGTCCCTATCCCAACGCCAGTAGCCGATCATAATAGTTATTGACGGATTGATGCTTTCACATATCTCAACCAGATTCTCGTCTGTTTGAGTACCTTGAGTATTAGCATTGACCGTCATATACAAAAAGTGGCCGATTGAGGCAGCCACCGCTTCTTCTTCAGTCACAAAATTCGCGACACTGACACTTTCTTTGGAAGTATATTGAGCCGTAGATAAATTAATCGTGTCGTCATTCGGAACGCCTTTGAAATAATCGGGCGGTGCACCAAACCCTAGAGGAAAATCAGATCGGAGACCGTTTTCTGAGAGTTTTACCCTCAAAACCTTGGCCGCATTGTATAACTCAATGGGAGGCACCGCGCTGCATTCTTGACTGTCAGGACTAAACGGCTCATTTAATAAAAGTATGCCAATGACGACATCTTCATATTTCAAGATACTCGGAAGAAATCTGGATACATCGTGAGTCAGCTTTGCTGTATCAAACTGTTTACCATCCCAATACGCACAAGGATCCGAATCTGATGCTGTAACCATTGCCTTCAGATGATGATCTTTGGCTAATTGAAGCAAATTTTGAGCCATAGGTATTGACACCTTTGGATTTAACGATATAAAAGCTCCAGTAAAGATATCGGTGGCTCTTTTACCTTGCTCAGAAAACTCATAATGTTCGGCTGATTCTCCGAAATGAAATGGCGCAAACGGAACTATCGAATCGCGTCTTTGTGGAGATTGGTTGGTAGCTTCTTTAGGAGAACCACTTTTATCAATTTTATATTTAGTCCCTAAAGAACTTCGCGTTCTTTCATTCTTTAAAAGCAACCCTTTAATTAACAGTACCGTTACTATTGTTATTGTAAGTAACCCAAGGATTGCCATTAACTTTTTTAGCATATTTTCATTATAGCCTAAGTTGTTTGTCCTTAGTTAAGTTTAATTTCAAAGTAAAAGTAATTGTCTAAATATGATAATGTTACATATATGGACCCTATATCAAATGCAAATGTAACGCCTCTAGAGAACAGTGGAGATATTTCTCAAAAGACAAACAACTCCAATTTACAAAAACCATCGCCAAATTCTAAATATGTATTTATTACCTTTGCAGTCATAATGATTCTTCTTTTAGGAATCGGACTCAATAAAATAATTTTAATGAGAAGAATTGTTACACCCAAAGCATCTCCGGATACTGTAATTTCAGCAGCAAACAAACCGTCCACATTAACCAACAATCTGCAGTACCTAAAAGTCAGGGGCGACAAAATCGTCAATGAAGATGGAAGCGTAATTTATTTACGCGGTTTTCAGGGCTTTGGTTCATATGCGATTGATAAAGACTTTTATCGAACCTCTGTCTTCGAAAAAGGTCAAGATCCATATACATTTGATGCATATGCCGAGGAATTGGAAAAATACAACCATTCGGAGATTGATGTAAATGAAGTCAAAAGTACGGGTGCCAATGTAGTAAGAATCTGGTATCTATTGCATGAGATTGAAAAAAAGCCTTATGAATACAGCGATACCGCTTTGAAACTTCTGGAAAATAAGGTAAATGCGTTTGGGAAAGCGGGCATATACTCGATACTTGTCCAAAGCGCTGCCGGACAACACGATTTTGAAGACAACGAATGGTATGTCAAACGGGGTAAAAGCATGTGGGATGATGACAGGGATTTATGGAACCGGTCAGTTGGGCTCCTCGGCAAGATCGCCGAACGGTTTAAAGATAATCCTTACGTGGCTGGCTACGACGTGGTGAACGAAGCAAAAGCACCAAGTAGAACCGCACTGAACGAATACTATCAAGACGCCATTGATGAAATTAGAAAATATGATCGGAGGCATATCATCATCTTAGAAGTTGATGTAGCCAAGAAAGAAGAACACCAACTTGGAGGAAGATACAAAGATGACAACCTTGTTGCAAGTTTTCATTTTTATTACCCGCGTGACTTCACGCTAGAGACGACTCCTGCAAACCTTACCTATCCCGGGAGATACTGTCATATACAATCTCCAAACTGTCAGCCTAGAGATTGGAATAAGAATGCTCTTGAACAGATCTTTACCCAAGCCCTTAACCTTCCTGATCTAAAAGGAATACCGGTGTATGTTGGAGAATTTGGGGCTAACGCGTCAAGGGACCCGTATGGTTTAATCTGGATCGACGATGTGATGTCGATAATGAACAAGTATAACCTCCACTACACGTACCATAATTACCGGCACCGGGTATTTCAAGGATATTGGATCATGAAACCTGAATCAAAACAAAAGTTGCAGCGTCTAATAAACGATATTGGAAAAGGCAGCCTAAAATTTGAGGACCTAACTGAAAGTGACAAGCAGCTCCTTGATACCGAAAGTAACTACTACCGTCGGGATGGCATCAAAGAGCTTTTAACTAAATATTTTAAAGGTATCTGAATTTGGATTTGAATATAAATTAAAAGATACATCAAATACCCCAGTGTTTTTAATGAAGAATTTCAGACGTTTTTTTACATTACTTTCCCGCTTGGATAACTCAAACTTTGGAATAGTTATAGGAATAGCGATAGTCATTTTTTTTACTATCAGTTATAGTATTCTGCTTCTTCATAAGTACTGGCAATTTGAATTTTTTTATACAGACAATGTGTACTTTGATTCTGCTCTTTGGAAAGTTTCACAGTTTCAAGCTCCGATTGTACGGCACAATCTCTTCGGCGAGATAAACATATTAGGCGACCATTTCCACCCTACTATTTTTCTCTTTTCCCTCCTTTATTGGTTGACTTCAAAGCAAGAGGTCATATTATTCGGAATGAGCCTGGTTTATGGCATCAGTGCTTTTATCGGATTAATGATTACATGGAAATTGACAAAAAGTACTTTAGTCGCAGTAACGTTATTGTTTGACTATTTCCTATACATGGGTACGCAAAATGCGATGATTTATGGGTTTCACGAACTCAACCTGATGCCCTTATTTTTTATGCTGACATTGTCTGCGATTTTTTTTCAAAAATGGAGACTGTATTGGATTAGCTTATTACTGCTTCTTCTGACTAAGGAGACGATGGCAGTAGTGACATTTTGTATCGGTATATTCATGTTCTTCGAGTTTCGAGACAAAAGAAAAATTGCTTTCCTTACCCTCATTGTTTCGGTGATTTATTATTTTGCTGTGACTAACTATGTGATACCCGGTTTTACCGGAAAATTTCTCTACAACCAATTTGAAAGCATCAATAATATTTATGACGTTGTCGATAAGCTCATAAATCCTCGGGAAAAACTCTCTACGTTTTTTGTCTCCTTGTCAAGTTTTGGCTTTCTCCCGCTTTTAAACCCGGCAACCTTACCTTTGGTGCTTGAAGATTTTCTGATCCGTTACCTCTTTGGTATTAGAGGGAATGTCCAGTATCGATTGTTTTACCACTACAATCTCGTTCTGGCGCCGATTCTCTTTTTTGCTTCAGTTTGGACAATCCGTAAGTGGAAACTGCGGAAAAAGTTTTATCTCTTTATTCCGATTATGATACTTACTGCATTTCTATTTACTATCTACTACCATCGGTTTTCGCCAGCTCGAGGACCGCTCCTTTTAGTCTTTAACCGCGACTTTTACCAAGTGACTAAAAACAATGCGTTTCTGTGGGAGCTGGTGGAGAAAACTCCACGTGATGGAAGAATCATGACCCAAAACCATTTGGCCTATGCATTTAGCCATGATGATGTTTATCTCTTTCCCACATATTTACACGAATTACGGCAAATCAATCCAAAATACATCGTGTATGATATCCGGGAAGGGCAAAATCCTAATAATCATTTTCCTATTTCATCAGGTCTCATTGAGGAGTTTGCCAATACGCTTATTAAATCAGGAGAATATCAGGTTTACTTTCAAAAAAATACGATGAATATTCTTAAAAAAAAGAATGTCCGAATAGACTAAAGGAAATCATCTTTTATTATATTTATTTTCCATGTAGCGGATATTTGGATTAAGATTTATATTTAAAATGTTTATGTTTTGAGTAAGGAAGTTAAATGAAAATATATCGTTTTCAGACACTCGCGTATAAACCAGCCTCGCACGAGGACCCAGTTGATCCGGGGGTACTCAAAAAAGTATTAGTGGGTAAAGGTGTTGTTCCACAAGGGAAACTCATGATGGTGAACTGGTCGAAAATTCCACCTGGAAAATCATTCAATTTACATTACCATGAAGATTTGACTGAAATATTTATCATGATCCGCGGCAGTGTAACTATGAAAGTGGATGGTGAATCGTTCCGTCTTGCTATCGGCGACACAGTGGTGGTTAGTCCTGGAGAGAAGCAGTGGATGAAAAATGCGACCGCGGGAGTGGCCGAGTATATTGTAATAGGAATTGCACACAGAGAGAGTGGAAAAACGGTTGTACTAAAGTAAAAAGAAGTATGAAACGAGTAGATCCGGTCAAATATCTTTCGCATATTGACCCAATACTTGCTCAGGTGATTAAGAAAACTCCCCGCCCTAAATGGTATCGAGGAAAAAATCATTTTAAAGAACTTGTGGAGTCAATCATTTCCCAGCAACTATCTGAAAAAGCTGGAAATACAATTATTTCAAGATTTGTCTTGCTCTTTGCACGACATGGGTTTCCGTCTCCTTCGCAAGTTGTTGTAATGCCTGACGAAAAAATTCGTACAGCCGGAATCTCTTTTGCGAAAATAAAATATATTAAAGATCTTGCCAGTAAAGTGGAAAATAAAGAGATTGTGTTCGACCACATCCATGTGATGTCAGACGAAGAAGTGATTACCTACCTCACACGAGTGAAAGGAATTGGCCGGTGGACTGCAGAAATGTTTCTCATGTTTTCTTTGGGACGTGAAGATATCTTTTCGTATGGCGATTTGGGGCTTATAAATGCGATAAAGAAATTGTATAAGCTCAAAGAGCTTCCAGCTCCGAAACATACCGAGCGTATTTCCTCCATATGGAAACCCTACCGCACGTGGGCATGTAAGTATCTTTGGGCAAGCTTGACGCTTAAGTAGTCTTCAGTTTAAGTATTGTTTTTATCTTTTTGATATCGTTATCAATTTGGATAAGCATATCGCGTATCGTGGGAAACTGTTTGACCGGGCGGATGAAGGCCGTAATCTCAAGCCTGTGATTTTCGCTCATTTTAGGTATCACTCCGTCTAGTAAAAACGCTTCAAGCGACGGATCGCTTTCAGTAAAAACCGGACGCGGGCCAAAATGTATCGCTGCGGGATATTTGCTTTTCCCTTCGTATAGCCATCCGGCATATATACCATGAGGTAGGGTGAGTTCGGGCGGAATTTGAAAATTAATTGTCGGTATACCTATCTTTTTTCCTCTGCCTTTGCCCGTTGTTCGCCTGACTTTATAGACAATAGGAGTGGTATCTTTTTGATCTCTTAGTCCAACGCGGTACATTGAGATGAGAAGGATCATCGATCCAATAATTTGCGTGAGGGTCAAACGTTCACTGAAGAGGAAAAACCCAATGATTACCGCAGAGAGTGGCCATGTTAGTTCCGCAATAGCCGATATTTTAGCTCTTGTATATTTTAGTCCGCGATAATAAATAAGCATAGCTATGAGCCCTGTTGAGAGCGCAATGAACACAAGCGTTGTTAGTTGGTTTGAGTTTATTGCAGTCAGAGACGGAGAGTTTCCCATAATAAAAATCGCTACAAATGCTAAAGGAATTGTCAAAAGAAACCGGATCCCAGTCGTTAACATCACCGGATAATTCGACAGGGCAAATCGGCTAAAAGCCGTGGACGAGCCCCAAGCAAATGCTGCGCCGATTGCGAGGAGTGCGGCCGTGGTTTCCTCACGGTTTTGAGTAAAGTTGACCCTGAGTTTCGGAAAAGAGAGTAAATAAGCTCCGGTTAAGGCGGCAATTGCCCATACGAAATAGCTTTTGGTGATTCGCTCTTTGAGTAGAAGCCGCGCTGTACCAATGACGAATAGCGGCTGCAGTTGCTGAAGTAAAACAACTACCGAAAAAGAAATATAATTGACCCGGCTCAGAGCCTGAGTATACATGAGCGTACCTCCGACTCCACTAAGAAGCGAAATCCATGCAAATGCTCCCCACTCGGCGCGGTTAAATTGTTTAATCATCTTCAGTTGTGTAACTATAAAAGGAAAAATGAGCCCGAACCCGATGAGGTGTTCGTAAAAGACGATGACAGGCGAGGGTAGTGTATAAAGCGTTCTTCGCAAGAATCCGTCAAGGCTCCAAAGAATTGCCGCAATCACGATAAATAAAAAGCTGTATTTTCTGACCATATAAAAACCCCCTACTTTCGGGGGTAATTTTCACACAACGAAACCACAAGCCATAGACTTGCTTGGTTCCTTCTTACTCCAGATCTTATCTGGTGACCGGTTTCCGGTCTCCCGACTATACGGTCGGCTCCTGAGTTTCGCAAGGATCGTTTCGCCAGCTGGCGAATCGTGGGCTATACCACCGATAGGGAATTGTCTTTTTCGACTCACCCTTCCCCGAAGGTAATCACAGTATACAATTTTTTTACTTAATTTGAAATACAGTGTAGATTAATGGTATCGAAAATACTTGATTTGACCGATTTGATTTATATGGAGGGAAGTATTACCGTGTAAATGCATTATGTTTTCACAAATTGCCGCTTCGCTCTACACAGCTTCAGCAGTCCTAAGATTTCTATTATTCTTCATTACCCGCATTATCGGTATACGGATGTATTCTCAAGATACGTTTTACTGGATAGTATTTCGCAGTTTATTTGAAATCTTCATCGCCGTTGGATTACTGAAAAAGAAACGATGGGCTTGGCATGTTGGATTGTATGTTGCTGTGGGAATATTTATTTATTATAGTAGTTCTGAAGTATATTATTTTTATGCCCAACCAACCATCAGAATGGTTTCCGACCTTTTAGGGTCAATACTTAATGCTGGATTTGGATTGATAGTCGCGGTTTTACTTATGTCAGATAAGTCGCTTTTAGCTAAACATTAAACTATTATCTCCTCAGTTAAAATTGTTAAATATTCACTCCTTATACATTTCTCTTTCCCATCCCTGTTTTTCTTTAACAAAAAACCTTGGCATATCCAGGACTCCGCCGAAAGCGATGCGGTCGAGGATGGTTTTGTCCATGCCCATCATTGTCGCCGGCGTCACCGTAAATTCGCCCCATGCCTCGTTAATTGTGTCCAAGGCGCGGATCAAAGCGCGCTTTTTTTCCTCGTCCGCAAACAGGGTGAGTTGGCTGTAGAGGTCGTCTTCAAGAATAAAACAGGAGACAGCCAGCGTGCGTATCGGCTTTAAGGGCCGGATGAGAAAGAGTAATTTTCGGGCTGCCTGAAACAAATCTGCCGAGGCATACATTTTGATGGGAAACTTATGCCCTTTGTGCCAGAACGACCAGTCGGAGAATTCGCAGGCCAGATGTACGCCTTGGGCGCTGTAGCCGTTTTTACGGAGTCTCCTGCCCATTTTTTCCACCAGCTTGCAGAGAAGTTTTTCCAGAAGTTTCAAATCATTCGTAAATTTTGGCAAGGCATACGAGTGGCCGATCGAACGGCGGGCAAACGCGATGTTGTCAATCGGAAAGCCGTGGAGTCTCAAGTGCCAGTAATGGCCGTTTATCGATTCAAAGGCCGCTTTAAGTTGCTGCGCACTGGCCAGGTAAAACCCAACCGGTGTATGTACGCCGACGCGGTTGAGCCTGGCGGCATTGGCTTCCTTTATATATGGTAAATCAACGAGCGTGAGTTGGGAAAGGACGCTGAGAATATTGTACCCGTTGATTTCGTCAAGGCCGTCGGGTTTGTGGAGCCCTGCGGCAAGTTTAGCTAGATACGGGTTGGTTGATATGCCTACTGAGACGGTGAGCCACTCTCCGATCTCGCGCTTGATACGGTTTTTAATTTCCCGGCCGATCTCAACTAGGGGTTTTTCGTAAAGATGGAATGTAGGCCAAAAGTCAACCACCATCTCATCGATTGATTTAACTGTTACCTGCGGAGAATAGGTGGTGAGGAGTTTGAGAAGTTTGCGGTTGACAAACCGGTATTTGGACGGGTCGGACTCAAGGATAAGAAGGTGGGGGCAAAGCCTGAGGCCGTCCATCACCCGCATGCCGGTCTTGACGCCAAAGCGCTTTGCTTCTATTGATGGAGCAAGGATGCAGCCGCGGGGGGTAGGATAGGCGGCAACGGCAATGGGTTTGCCGCGAAGTAGAGGGTTGGCCTGTTGTTCAATGGTGGCAAAACAGGAATTGAGGTCAATATGCATGATGCGGGAGGGAGAGGGATTAAAACGGCGATAATTAGCTTTTGTCATACTGAAGAGATTTATGATTTAGGATTTAAGAATTATGAATCTACTTAAATCGTAAATCGTTATTCGTAAATCTAGTTAGAAATGTCATCCGCTGTTTCCTCAAGCGTCCAGTGGAGAGTCTCGGTATTGAAGGAGAGGAGGAAAAACCGGTATCCGGAAGCGACTGAAAACAGGTGAAGAAGCGTTTTGCCTTGGTATTTCGTATAGTGGAGGCCCACTTTTTCGATAGTATAGACGTGGTTTTTCCATTTGATGTGTCGGGGTGAGAGTTCGCCCGTCTGGTGGTTGTATATAAAATTAACCGAAACCTTTTCTTTGATTTTTTCTATCATAGCTTTTGATTGGGCTACTAATAACCAAAGAAAAACCGAAATAAAGCATACTACACGCAAGCTTTCTGTGCAAGAGCATAAACAGTATCAATCAGGTAAAAAAAGTATCAGGATAAGACCGGAGTCTTATTTGGTTTTGACTAAAAATGCAGAGGAAGTGGTTTCGATATCGGTGTTATTGTCCCCAGTGACGGTAATCCGGTAGACGGAGTTATTTTTAAGTTCATTTCGGAGCGTATAGACCCAATTACCTGAAACATCGGCATAAAAATTGGTGGAAGTAACGGGGTCAGTATCAATACTTAAAATCACCAAGGCATTGGGAAAACTCGTACCTTTGATCGTGGGTCGTACTGTTCGCATGACCGAGTCGGGAAGTGGGGTAGTAATTCGTGTAATTAGCTGAACGATTGGTGAAGGGGATGCGGATTTTGATTCCAAATCGGAAATTCCCAATAAATCGGTTCCAGATCCAACGGTTATATATGCCGGTTGAGCAGCTGCCAGAAAATTGGTTTGAGGATCAGAGGATGCAGACGTGATTTCGCTCTGGTTTAGCTTGATACGTGTTGGAGCATTAGGTGTGGATATGGCTTTGAATTTTACAGTCGCAATAAGTCCCTCGCCGGAGACAGCGAGTTTTTCCTCTTTATCCGCAACAAGTGTGATTGAAGCATACGGTGATGTGGCGGAAATAAACTTAGAACCATCTTTAGCATAGGGAAGTAGGCTTTTCTCCCCGTCATATGGCAGAATATCAATTAGTTTGAGCACCGTAGGATCGAAATTAAGAGTCAATTTCACGCGAGAGATGTGATTTGATTGGGGTGCGGATCCAGTACTAAGATATACGCCAAGCGATAACAGATCATCTTTATTCACCGAAGCCTGGGCAGGTTGAAGATATAGTGTACTGGTAGGTACATTTTCATCGCTTTTTGGTTTCACTGAGCGAAATACATAAGCAGAAAGAGGTATACCTATAAGTACAAGTGCGATAAACGTACCGGTGATAAATGGTGCATGCTGTTTTTGAATATTCATACGGGCGGTATTCTATTTTTAAATGATTTATTACGGATTAGCAAGGAGCGGCACGAGACTTTTTTTGCTAAGATAACATCACACCATACGTAATTTCTAACCTAATATCCAACAGTCCAGGTACCACGTATGAAAAAACTATTTGTAAAAAAAAGTATTCGTTGGGTTTTACTTATTTTACTTCTTATAACCGGACTTTTTTATTCCGCGTCAGTGAGTGCTCAGGAGGCTATGCCGGTAGTAATCATCCAACAAATCCGAGGACCGGAATCTTGCTGCGTTCCCGGAGATATCGAGATGATGGATACCCTCGTAGGTACTCAAGAGATAAAAAATCTTCCTCTTGGATGGGCAGTAAGATATGATGCGCTCACCGACGAGACAATGCGCGGAAAAATCAGGGAATTTCCCGCGCACCACCAAATTGGTTTGCTACTTGAAGTGACGCCTTCGCTCGCGCGCGCGAGCGGAGTCGTATACAAAGGCGATCCGGCTGGATCAGACTGGTATCATGCCCGCAATGCATTTCTCATCGGTTATTCCCAGACCGAACGGAAAAAAATTATTGATACAGTTTTTCAAACATTTCGCGGATATTATGATTATTACCCGACCTTTACCGTTTCTTGGATGATAGATGCGTGGTCGCTTGAGTATCTTGAGAGAGAATATGGTGTAAAAGTTCATGAGCTGACCAAAGAACAGTTTGAGACCGATAATTATACGCTCTATGGAGGGTTATTCAATGTACCGTATGTACCTAGCCTCAATCATCCACTGATACCGCAGCGCGGTGGAAACGGTACGAAACTGCTTATACTGCGGCAAACCGTGAGCGATATAGAAAAAAATTATGGTGCCTACCGCAGCTTCTACACTTCCCAAGCGAATGATTATTTGTCGGATTCCAAAGGTATTGGTTTTTCTTACTTTCTCTCGCTTATCGATACCGCAAAAAAACAGACAACTCCAAACCGGTTTGCACTTATTGGTTTGGAGAACACGAACGAATGGAAAATCGCCAAAGACGAATATTTACACCAGCTTCTTTATATAGCGGAAGCAGCTGCCAAGGGCGAACTCACACCGCAAACGCCGTTTGGTTTTTACAATTCAGAGATAGATACGTATACCGGGAGTCCTGCATGGGTGCTTACAAGCCCTGGATTTCCGGATACGGGGGTGTTGTGGTACGCAAATGGGGCATACCGAGTGCGGCTTGAGATGGTGAACGAAACACTGACACTTACGGATTTTCGAATATATGGTGACTTTACCGATCCTTACAAAGAAGGTTCAGCCGATTACAGCAGAGCGTACTGGATCATTCCGTATCTACTTGATAGCTCTCAAGAGTTTTTGGAAACTAATGAGGTTAAAAAATTTGCTGGTCACCCCGTGAGAACCGATGACGGCGTAGATCGGTTTCATATCATCCTCAGCAAGGAAAAAATCGAATCTATTAATAATACCGATGGCGTCGTCTCTCTGAAATCACGCAGCGGATCTGTGGTACTTAACAGTGAAGGTATCCGTATTGACGAAACGTTAAATTCTAGATTCAGTGAGCCAATTGACAAATCTTTTGAGGAGATTGTAAATGGTTCCGACACACAGTCAGTAACTTTTCCGAGACATGTGCCATTTTATTTTGAAACTAGTAATGGGAAAATTTTGCTTGGATGGGAAACACCCGCCAACATCCGCATTCCCGTGGCAGTGATTTATAAAGATGGTCCATGGTTCCTTCGCCCTGAGCCTAATTTTGATACAGTACAAGTCCGATCATTAGCTAGTATATTCCAGCCAGACCGTTCAGAACTTCCCATGGACAAGGAAACGTCAGTATTTTATTTCCACAATCGCGAAGCAATTGCTACCCGAAGCCCTATTCGACTACTTATCGATCTCAGAAATACCTTAAGTCGTGCGGTCGCACCCAAGGATTTTACTATTTCTCTTGAAGAAGGTGAGGTGGTGACTACTAAACCTTATGCGCTTGATTGGGCAATTGAACCATTTTTTATTGATTTCAGTTCAAGTAACTTTGGCACTCTTACCGTAACGGTACAGAATGATAACGTTCAAGTGGCAAAAGAAACCATCAATTTTTATCCTGACTGTATACATACTGTAGTAGTATGTACCCAAAATTGGAATATGCTTATGGGGTATCTCTGGGTCACGGCGCGAGACAAAAAACAGGAGGCGATGGAGAAGTTTGAGTCATGGAAGGAAGATCAGACAGTGAGGTTAACTAAATGGTGGTTGGAGAATTCAAAAAAGTGGTATAATAAATTACCATTTGATAAACTCCCTGAATTTCAAATTCACCGTTGACTTACAGCGAACAATCGAGTATATTCTGGCCTTGCAATGCTTAATCGTATCATTATTGGTGCTGGTGTGATCATTTTAGTTATTATTGCCTTTTATTACGGCTCTCGATTTTTCCAGAGATCAATCCTCAATCGAATTCTTGGTCGTCCTATTACTTCACCATCACCGATTCTTTTTATTTCCCCCCAGCCATCAGTTATAGTATCTCCATTTACACCAACAGCATCGCCAGTATTACGGGACGGTGGAATATTACCTGAAACCGGACTGTAAATGAACGCATAAGTCTTGATATTTACCCTAATCATTGTTAAGCTCTATATATGAAACTATCTGGTGAAGCTAAATTTTTTATCGGTGTCATCGGAGTTACTTTTATAATTCTTATTGGCGCAATTTTCTTTTTTTCCCAGCCGCCAAAGGAAGTATCCCATAAGACACTCGTTCCTTCAAATGCCTGGACAAAAGGACCGCAGAATCCCAGGGTTACCTTGGTTGAATTTTCTGATTTTGAATGCCCCGCATGCGGAACAGCATTTCCAGTAGTGAAAAGCGTCGTTGAAAAATATCAAAATGACGTAAAGTTCGTTTATCGACATTTTCCATTAGATCAACATACAAATGCCCGTTTAGCAGCCGAAGCGGGAGAAGCAGCAGGTGCACAGGGTAAGTTTTGGGAGATGCACGACACTCTATTTAAAAACCAAACAAATCTTTCGCGTGAATCAATTAACGGTATGGGTTTAGAACTAAAATTGGATATGGAAAAATTTACTAAAGAGCTCGACCAGGGAACATATAAAGATAAAGTTCAAGCCGATATAGATGATGGCGCGCAGTTAGGTGTGGACGCTACACCAACTTTTTTTCTCAATGGTAAAAAACTAAAGCTCTTTTCCTTTGGGGATCTTGACGGGGAGATACAGAAGGCGCTTGGTAATTAAACCGCGCTCATTGATCGCGGATTTACATTTTTTGATATAGAATGTTGCAAAACTTTGACGAGGTATTTTCACACCAATTCTTTGTAATACAAAAATAATTCTCCTGTCACTTTACCTAATGGGCAGGCAAAATTCGTAATAAAATCTTAAAAAGTTTTACTCTTCTCTTACACTTGTTTTACTAAATCCTTTTTCAGGAATACATAAGATAAATTAATCGATAATTTTCGGATGGTTGTGTAGGTACTTCATCCGTATTTCACAGAACTGCTTGGTACGCGTTAGCAAAAAACTCTAAAATAGCTAAACGTATGCTAAATTCGATTGTGGTAAAAAAACTCCAAGCCTCACACATAAAGTATAAGGAATCGGGTCGTGAGGTATAAATTCAAGCTGATGCAGTAGAAATGTATAAAACCAGTGCTATTTAGAAATTAATTTTTGAGAATATTAAAAATAATGCAATCATTATTTTAGACCAAGCAGGTTCCATTTTAGAATGGAACTTGAGCGCCAAGACAATCTTTGGTTTTACGAAGGATGAGATGGTCGGAAAGCATTTTTCGAAGCTATTTTTACCGGAAGATGCAATTAATAACAAACCTTATTATGAATTAGAAGAAGCGAAAAAATTCGGGAAATTTAGGGTTGAGAACAGCTGGATGGTGCGTAAGGACAAATCGCGATTTTGGGTGAGTGGGACGATATCTGCTCTGATCAAAAATAGCGGCGAACTAGTAGGATTTGTTAAAATCATCAGGGATTTGACCGACATCAAGAATTACCAAGAGGCAATTGAAAAAGATAAAAAAAATTGAGATTTTTAGCTAATGCTTTACCGATGTCAATTGTGTATGCGGATGCCAAGGAACACTTTGTTTTAGTAAACCGTGCCTATGAACGTTTAATGCGCTTACCGCAGGAATCTATTATCGGCAGATCGATTCGGAGTATCGTAGGTGAGGATAAATACTCGATTCTTAAACTTCATATTGATAAAGTTCTGAAGGGCAGTGCCCATAAATTTACTCTCGAATTTAAAAAGTCCGACACCGTCACTTTTTTTCGTACAGTGTTAATTCCCGAAAAGAACGCTAATGGTAGGGTCAAAGGATTTGTCGCTTTTTTTGACGATATCACGTACAAGAGACAGTTTAAAGAACAGCTTAGACAGAGTGAGGAACGGTATCGGTTGGTAGTTGAAAATTCAGCTGACGGACACTACGTGGTGATGGAAGGTTCAGGCTCTTCAGTACGAAATTCATCAGGACAAGCCCATCTTATCGTCACCACGTCTCGAGATATAACTGAGCGGTTTGTTCTGGACAAGAAAAAAGATGAATTTATTAGCATTGCCAGTCATGAACTTAAGACTCCGATCACCAGTCTCAAAACATACGCTGAGATTTTACATCATAGACTCAAATCGTCGTCAAAAAGGCGGGCATCGGATTCGGATTACTTTTTAAGGAAAATGAATGACCAAATCAGTAAACTGTCTCGGCTCGGAAATCATTAAACGCCACGGCGGGAGGATTTGGGTGGATAGTGTGAAGGGCAAAGGGTCGGAGTTTTTCTTTACGCTACCAATTGATAAGCGTACCGACAATTTTTCCAAAAATAACTAATGAAAAAAGTTTTGATAATTGATCATGATCCAGTAGTACTCGAATCGATGAAAGTAATCCTTGTGAAAAGGAAAAGGGAAAAGTGAAAGCAAGCGTCGGTCAGAAAATTGGAATCTAATGTACTCATGCAGGCCTTTTCAGGATATGGGAAAGATGAAAGAAAATAAGAACGAGTTCCGACAGTATCATAAGTACGTTTAATGATTCATTGGCCGGAGAGATCCAAAAGGATGCTAAACCGAAATTTATATTTAGAAAAACACCGATTCCCAGCCCTATAAGCGCTAGTGAATGCAAACTTTTCAAGGATGTACGCATGAGGAGAACCGCAGAAATAAATAGGAACACCCCCGCAATCAATTCTCCCCATTGCGTAAGCTGGGCAAATATAGAAAAATTTGGAATTACAGTCTGTATCAAAAATGTTTTATACCAAAGAATCGGATTTTTTGAAGCAAAATAAGTAAGGGTGGTATCCAAATTTTGAGCAAATTCTGGCGAAGTAAGTTTCTTTACAGCAGATTGCAACCAGATCCCTCCCAGAGACAGTTGAATTAAGAGAATGCTGGTGCGCTCATTTAGAGCGAGCATAAGAGAAAATGGACAAATTTACTATACCCCTATCTGTTTTCGTTGTCAATTCATGGTGTTTTTAGAATAAAATCGTGCTAGTATACGGTAATGACTCAACGAACCCATGATTTGGCTGCGGTAGCATCAGTGTCGTATTATTTCCTTTCCCATATACCCACCGAACTGAATTGGGAGTCTCTTATCGGGATGGGTGTAGCAACTCTTCTGGGTGGCATCACGCCTGATATCGATAACATAGCGTCTCCCGCATGGAAGCACAAACTGCTTCCCTGGGAAAGTGAAGCCACGCGCACATTTCTTGAAGGCCACCGGCATTTATCGCACTCACTTATAGGTTTGGTGCTTTTTACGACCATGTTGCATTTGTTTTTGTTTTTTTTACGATTACCAAATTTACATATTGATCCGGTCGTAACCGCATTTTTATTGGGATACGCATCGCATCTGGTGATGGATTCGCTCACCAAGGAGGGCGTACCGTGGTTTTATCCTTTACCCTTTAAATTAGGTTTTCCACCTTTTAAAGTTTTGAGAGTCAAAACTGGAAGCTGGGTTGAGCGGCTGGTGGTGTTTCCGGCCTTACTGATAGGCACAATCTGGATGTATTATGAGTACCGGACAAATATTTTCATCTTTATAGATGGAGTGTTTTAGATGAAACGGCGTATTGGTGCACATGTTTCAATCAGTAAGGGACTAAGAGAATCTTTACCCAAAGCCCTCCGAATTGGAGCCAACTGCATGCAGATATTTTCCTCACCGCCGCAATCATTTACCCCGCCTCATTTTACCGATGAGGAGTGCGAATCATTTCGAAAACTGGCACTGGAAGTGGATATCCAACCGGTATTTATCCATGCTTTATATTTAGCCAATTTGTCTTCTGACGATGAAGGATTAAGAGTGAAATCGGTAAAAAGTCTAATTGCCGATATGATCTTTTGCGAAAAGATTGGTGGCGCGGGTGTGATTGTCCATACAGGTAGCCATAAAGGCAGAGGTTTTGAGGTATCGCTGGTTGAGACAAAAAAGTCTCTGTCAGAAATACTTGCGGCAACTCCCGAAACTTCTAATCTCTATCTTGAGATAGCCTGTGGGAACGCTGGAAAAGTCGGACAGAATTTCCAGGAACTAAAAAAACTTTTGGAGATAGGCAATAGTCCTCGGTTGAGGATATGCCTTGATACTGCCCACATGTTTGCCAATGGGTATGCGTTTGATACTCAGGAAAAAGTGGATCGATTGGTGCAGGAAATTGAGACAAATGTTGGGTGGCATAACGTGTCTTGTGTACATGTCAACGATTCTAAAGTAAATTGCGGCGGGCTTCGCGACCAGCACGAAAATATCGGTTCCGGTTATATCGGTAGGGATGCGTTCCGGATGCTACTTAACCACGAACGGTTAAAAACATTACCGCTCATTATCGAAACACCTGGGTTTGATGACCAAGGTCCAGACAAACAAAATCTTGATATTCTTAAATCAATTTTGGAAGGGTGAGATATGGATTTCTATACTTTACGCCTGTGTGGTATCGAGCGGAAATTACCTCTGAGTTTCGTCAGCCGAAATACCCGGCTGGCGAGCTTTACTATTTTAGGAGATGTGGAGCTCGTTGACCGACTGGCAGATACGATTGCCGATAAATTGCGGACTCTTCCATTTGATTATTTAGTCGGTCCCGAGGTGAAAGTTGTCCCTCTTATTCACGGCGTTGCCAAACGGTTGGGGCATAAGCGTTTCATACTTTGCCGAAAAAGCGTCAAGCCATATATGATATCGCCGATAATTCTTAAACCTCTGCCTCATTTCCCCAAGCATATCAAACAACTCGTAATCAACGGCAGCGACGCCGAACTTTTACGCGGTAAACGGGTGGTGGTGATTGATGATGTGGTTTCAACCGGAGTGACAATCAGAATGATTTACAAACTCATGGAAAAAGTTGGCTCCAGTGTAGTCAAAACCGTGGTGGTATTGAAACAAGGAAATTTTACGGACAGTTTTTCCGATTTGTGGTATCTTGGGGAACTGCCATTTTTTAAAAGTTCATGAGAACAAAAGAACGTTCTACTTGACAATGTCAATGAATTCGTATAGATTACGCCTGTTTTCACAAATTGCCCAATTATAACCAAATCATATGGGAGTTATAGAAAGACTAAGAGAGATAAGACATCGTTTAAATACGGAACACGGTGCGAGAGAGGATTTACATGGCA
>CAYPMW010000019.1:0-9135 GCA_964412165.1 uncultured Gammaproteobacteria bacterium
AAAGACCGCAGAAATAATTCGACTTATTGAACCGGCTATAACCGTATTTTTTCTACCGATCATGTCAGAAAAAACACCCGTTGGAATTTCAAAAAAAGCAGAGGTGAGCATGACCACAGAAAACACGCTCATGCCGAGCGCATACGATCCAGATACATTTGAAAAATAAATAATCGCAATCGGTGCATATGGAATAAAGTCCGTAAAGAAGTTAAAATAGGAAAACAGCCTGATGTTTCGCTCCATGAAGGTATTTTACTCGAGTTGCAAGAGTTTCGCGAGTTGGGTGGTGGAGGGGGAGGCGATTTTGGGAATAACAACGATCTGGCCGCCAACCGAAACTGCCTGTTTTTGCTTGTTTGCGAGTTGAGGATCTCCTTCAGTCACCGCAATAATAGTGGGTTTTACCTGTTGAGTGAAGGTAAAATAGTCCGCGTCTTGGATAAATGGAGGCAAGAGAATGACAAAATCTACCGTTTCCAGTTGTGACAGCATCTCCGCTCGCTCCACTTGAGTATGAAAGGGCCGGTGAGTACCCTTGAATTTCTTGACACTTTCATCACTTTCTAGGGCGACTAGAAGAAAGCCGTGTTGTGCAGCTTCCCTCAGGAAGCGAATATGGCCAAGGTGCAGAAGATCAAATACGCCACCCACCAAGACTTTACGGTGATAATTAAGATGTTTGATTAACTTTGATAAATCCTTGTAAGCAATCACTTTGTTCATAATTCATATCTATTGTGCAGGACCGGTTCCTCGTAAATATACCGCCTGCCACGGGATAAAATTACTGAAATAGGTATTTTTGAATATTTCTTCCCCATTTTTTTTCACTTCATAATCAAACTCAGATTTGATACCCGGAACCGCCCAATCTACCTGTTTGACAGTGCCGTTGGGAAGCGTAGGATCGTCTTGATAAAGATCCGGGGGAGCAGGTCGCGCGTCCCAGAGCCGTACATCAGATATTTCCACCGAGCGCCCATCCTTAGTTCCGTAAATTTCAAATGCGAGTGTCGAATTTACCGTATCATTCACGGTTTGGATGAGGATGTAGTCACCCGTATCATTTTTGAACTTTAAATCATAACTGGGAGCAAAAATAGTAGCATCAAATCCTGGTTTCCAACCACCCTGTTCATAAAACTTGACTCGATAGGAGTGTGGATGACGCTCGATGATCGGTAGCCCTGTATTTAAAGCCGCTCTGAATATAGTTGTAGAAACTTGGCACACTCCACCTCCGTCATCAAGCACAGTGCGTCCATTTTTTATGATATACGCTTGTTTATAGCCAGTGGCTGCTGAAATATCACCCACCGTATCGTTAAACGAAAAAGTATCGCCGGGTGGAATAAGAACACCGTTGAGTCTTGCTGCGGCAAGCGCCACATTGTGAGCTCGTCCGGCAATAGAGCCTTTATAATTTGATTTGCCGACACCAATAAGTTCTTTGATACCGAAGTTATTGGCATTTTCTGAGGTGATGAGCGGTTCCTTGATTTCGACAGGGAGTGTCAACGCATACGTTTCATTCGGAGTCGGCAAGGTCGATATAAGTTGCAATTGGTCACTAAATAGGCGTTTGAAAGCTGCAGAATTCAGCGCTCGTCCGGATTTGGCGAGCCTAAAAGCAGTTACTCGTTCGTCTTTGAATTCCAGGAGGGCGTTTTCTGGTGCTATATTTATTTGGTGTGTAAGCTCTTCAAGAACGGTATCGAGGTGTTCCGTGTTCCAGCGGAATAAGGGTTTGAGGTTGATGCCCTCGGTAAACCCAGTTAATTTAAGAGCTGTATCTGTCAAAAACGTCCCGCTTCTGCCGACAGAATACGCTTGGGTGGCTGAGAGAGTAGCATCGTATCCGATGTCCAGCATCTCGCCACTTAACGTGGCTGTGTAGTTTTCAAATTTCAGTGTGAAGTGTATGTTTTGAAACGGTTTATTTCGTCTGAGCCAATAATCTCTGACTTCCAGCTCTGTTTGTCCGGAGAAGGGAATACTGGCTACGGAAATTCCCGGATACACTTTATGTGCATACTCGTGTTCGAAATACCATGATCCACCGATTGAAATAAGTATGATGCCTAAAAGTATCCCACTGGCAAACAGACCGATTGTTTTAAGTTTATTCACTTTCGACCCCGGTTGTTTATCTACCTCATGCTTGTCTGGTGCATGTTTCATAGATATCTTCACGGCAGTATAGCTTTAATAAAGCCCTTGTCAACTGGTCACGAGAAAGGTATTATTGATTATACAGTGGATAATCTGCCAAACAAACCATCAGATGATTGGACAAAGTTTTCCGGCGTATATCCTGACCCAGCAAACACCACAAATACCACCGGTACAGATAAGGAACCTCAACCGGCAGCGCCGGCGCAAACTAGTTCCGTACCTCCCCCTCCCGAAATGACTCAGCTTTCGCAATCACCTCCACTTATGTCAACAGTTACCGATACCACTCCTGTTATGACCGAGGTGAATCCCGGTATGCCTCCGCTGCCAGAGACACCACCACAACCTTCACCACCCACGGATGGTGATATGCCTTTGCCCGATGCATCAAGCCCGTCTCCCAAATCAAGTGGGATATTGAAACGGGTGCTTATTATAGGAATATTACTTATTATTCTCTTTGTTGTGGGATTTGCTGGATTTAAGGTGATTGGCATGCTGACTCAACAAAAACAGCCGATAACGCTGACGTATTGGGGGCTCTGGGAAGATGACCAAGTGCTTCTGCAAATCATTGAAGAATATAAAAAGACGCATCCAAACGTAAATATTGTGTATTCCAAACAAACACCAAAACAATACAGGGTGAGACTCCAGAATGCTATAAACAAATCCGAGGGACCAGATTTATTCAGATTCCATAATACGTGGGTGCCGATGTTATCCAAAGAACTTCAACCTGCTGGTAAAACCGGATATTCGCCGGATGAATTTAAACAGACATTTTATCCTGTTACCTACTCGGATTTGGTGTCAAGCGGTAAGGTTTATGGGGTACCTCTCATGATAGACGGACTGGGGCTATACTATAATGAAGATCTGCTCCGAGCAGCCGGAGTCACTCCGCCGACAACCTGGGAAGAATTCCGAGAAGCGGCGCTCGCGCTTACCGTAAAAGACGAGGATGGTAAAATTATCACTGCCGGAACGGCTTTGGGTACGGCTAATAATGTTGAGCACTTTTCAGACGTCATAGCACTCATGATGCTTCAAAATAAAGCCGATTTAAAAAATCCTACCAGTGACGTTGCGGCAGATGCGCTATCATTTTACCGACTGTTTGCCGAACCGGGAAACAATGTTTGGGACGATACACTTGATAATTCCATTCTTGCCTTTGCTAGTGGTAAAGTCGCTATGATTTTCGCGCCCTCCTGGCAGGTATTTACTATACGGCAACTTAATCCAGATCCTGAATTTAAGTTCCAGATTATACCGGTGCCACAATTGGCTGGTGATACAGTAACCTGGGCATCGTATTGGGTCGAAGGTGTATCGAGTAAAAGCAAACACCCGGATGAAGCGTGGGAATTTCTCAAATATTTATCAGGTAAGGAGACTATGGTGAACTTTTATACCGAAGTGACCAAACTTGACGGTCGGCCATTCGGAGAGCCGTATTCGCGGGTAGATTTGGCTCCGGTGATCATCAATGATCCGTATGTCGGTGCGTATATCCGTCAAGCCCAAACTGCGCAATCTTTTTTTCTGTCAAGTAGGACATATGATGAAGGCATCAATGATCGGATGATTCAATATGTGACCGATGCAGTCAATAGTACGGCTCAGGGAGCAAGCGCGAATGCAGCGCTTGAGACAATGGCAAAAGGCTTCTCCCAGGTATTATCGGATTTTGACTATACCACTCCTACCCCATAAACATAGATGGTCGTTGAGAAAGCTATACACGATACTCTCAGCTACTTCGACGTATTCAGTTATGCGGTGACTGAGCAAGAATTGTGGCGGTTTCTTCACCTTCGGAAAAGGGAAGTAACTCTTGTGAGATTCCGTAACGCCCTATTAAAACTTTCCCAAAAAGGTTTTATTGAAATGTTCAAGGGTTATTATGTTTTGACGGGTAACCGGCAACTTGTTAATAAGCGCCTAAGACGGAAAATTATTTCAGATAATAAACTCCCTACTGCGTACAAAACAGTGTGGATCCTTTCGTTTATACCTACGGCATGGCTTATCGGAATCTCCGGATCCCTTGCCAGCGATAATTCAGAGCTAGAAGATGATATTGATCTGTTTATTATTACCGCTCCCCGGACGGTGTGGGTCACGCGTTTCTTAACAACGCTAGTTCTTGATCTATTTGGACTTCGCCGTAAACCATTTGCAGATAAGTTTAAAGACAAAATCTGTCTGAATATGTTTATTGGTTATAATTGTCTTGAGTTGTCTTCCCGTGACCGGAATATTTTCACGGCGCATGAGATTTGTCATCTCAAGCCCCTCCTTAACCGACACTGCGCATATGAGCAATTATTAGAAAAAAATCAATGGGTTCGCACACTGCTACCTCACGCTTTAAAACAACTGCCTTTGCCAAGTCATGTTCCCAGCATGGGGTTGTTTATACTGTTTCAAATTATTGAACCGTGGGTTATGAGGGTACAACTTTGGTATATGCGCAGACGAAGATCTAATGAAGTTGTAAGAGAGCATATAATCCGGTTTCACCCCCATGACGCGCGCACATGGGTTTTGAAGCAGTATGCACGCAGATTAAGACAAAATACCGCCAAGTTTTCGTCTGCACTTGACAAAAAACGTAATGACCAATAAAATAGCAATCGTTAAAATCGACTGCCAACAATTACTTAATTATATTATTGTATTGATTTAATAAAAGGAGGTTATCTTATGATTAAAACCACAACGCAAAAAATCACCCCTCTGTTTGACAATGTATTAGTCAAACCGCTTGAGGCAGAAGCCAAAACTCCGAGCGGCATAGTGCTTCCTGACAGCGCAAAAGACAAACCGCAAGTTGGACTTGTGATGGCGGTCGGACCCGGTGGATATGATGAAAAGGGTAATAAAATCCCCATGGTTATCAAAGTCGGCCAAAAAGTCATGTACAAAAAATGGGGAGGAAACGAAGTCAAAATCAGCACCACTGAAGAGTGGTTATTGGTTGAGCAGAAAGATATATTAGCAATTGTTGAATCATAAACACAAAAGGAGGTATACCATATGGCAAAACAAATTAAATTTTCCGAAGACGCCCGGCAGGCGCTAGTTCGCGGCATCAATATTCTGGCAAAAGCCGTGGTGACGACACTTGGTCCTAAGGGTAGGAATGTGGCGCTTGATAAAAAATGGGGTGCACCCAACGTTGTACACGACGGAGTGACTGTTGCCAAAGAAATCGAGCTTGAGGATCCGTTTGAAAATATGGGAGCACAGCTGGTTAAGGAAGCTGCTTCAAAAACTAACGATGTGGCCGGAGATGGAACCACCACCGCGACCCTTCTTGCCCAATCAATCATCAATTCCGGATTTAAAAATGTGACAGCCGGAGCCAATCCGATGATGCTCAAAAATGGTATGGAAAAAGCGGTCGAAACCGTAGTTGCCGAAGTGAAAAAGATGTCCAAAGCTGTCAAAGATACGGATGTTGTCAAGGTAGCTACCATATCAGCCCAGGATGATAAAATCGGCGCTTCAATTGCCGAGGCTCTTGCCAAAGTCGGCAAGGACGGAGTGGTGACAGTTGAAGAGGGTAGAGGTTTGGCTATGGAGATTGAGTATAAAGAGGGAATGGAATTTGATAAAGGGTATGCCTCTGCTTATTTTGTCACTAATGCCGATAAAATGGAAGCTGAGATCGACGATCCCTATCTGTTGATCACAGATAAAAAAATCTCATCCATTCAGGATTTATTGCCATTTCTGGAAAACTTCGTCAAAGTTTCCAAAAATTTGGTAATAATTGCTGACGAGATCGAAGGCGAGGCGCTTGCAACATTGGTAGTCAACAAACTCCGTGGTACGTTTAACGTACTTGCTGTGAAAGCGCCTGGATTTGGTGACAGACGCAAAGAGATGCTAGAGGACATCGCAGTTTTGACAGGCGGCACAGTTATTTCCGAGGATACGGGACGGAAATTTGACAGTGTCACGGTTCAGGATTGCGGTCGGGCTGACAAAGTCTGGTCAGACAAAGACAATTGCCGAATTATCGGCGGTAAAGGCTCAGCTGCCGCAATCAAGGCCCGCGTAGCGCAAATCCGCCGAGCAATTGATGAGTCAACCAGCGACTTTGATAAGGAAAAACTCGAGGAGAGGCTAGCTAAACTTACTGGTGGAGTCGCGGTCATCAATGTTGGAGCTGCCACCGAAGTAGAACTCAAAGAAAAGAAAGAACGGGTAAACGACGCAGTTGCGGCAACAAAAGCAGCACTTGAGGAAGGTGTCGTTCCCGGAGGTGGAGTAGCGCTTTTGAAAGCCCGGCAGGCGCTTCTTAAACTAAAGAACGTATTAGCAACCGAGGATGAAAAAACAGGAGTTGACGTTCTTTATGCAGCGCTCGCTGATCCGCTCAGGTGGATTGCTAAGAATTCCGGTGCCGATGATGGTTGGGTGCTTCGCAAAGTAGAAGAGAGCAAAGATAGTGACTTTGGCTTCAACGCGTTGACGCTTGAATTCGGGTCAATGCTTCAGGCGGGGATTATTGATCCGGCCAAAGTGACGAGGACCGCAGTTCAAAACGCCGCTTCAATCGGCATGATGGTGCTGACTACTGAAGCTTTGATTACCGATCTGCCAGAGAAGAAAGAAGCTCCGGCAGGAGGCGGAATGCCCGGAGGCATGGGTGGCATGGGAGGCATGGAGTATTAAACGATTTGTTTGGTATAATAAAAAACCCCGCTGGTCAGCGGGGTTTTTCGTGGAGAAAAATGCTTGAGATTCCCAAACCAATCCGGTCATTGGCTAGTCATGAAATTGTTGACCCGTGACCCACTGCTTTGTGAATTCGTGAACAGACGTCTGGGGCAACTAACAGAAAGGAAAGTTTTGGATGATCACACGGGTTTTAACTCGCTCGCCGGATTTTATTTCGTAGCGGGTTATCAAGAATTGGGTGAAGCGCTTGTTCAAGGATGAAGATGTGAGAGAACTCGTGGATTTAGTATGGGATGGAAATTTGTTACACCGGTCACTTCTTTTAAACGGTGATTTTACTTACGGTTGCGCACAGTTACAAGCAGGTTTTACGGTGCTTGTTGCCGGTGAGAAAAACATGTGAATTAAAAAGTAGGAATCGGAGAAGGATTTTGGTTTTGGACAGGCTGTTGGTTTGGTAGTTCAGGTATAGGATAAGGTATAATCGGTAGTACTTCAAGCGGATTTTGCGGCACGTTATCTTTATAAATTTCTAGATGCAAATGGTTACCAGTTGACCATCCGGTTGAGCCGACATGCCCGATGACTTCTCCCCGCTCAATCCATTGGCCGCTGTGAGCTGAAATGTCTGAGAGGTGAGCATATAGTGCGCTAGTTCTATTATGGGGATGAGAAATTTTTACAGAATTACCATACCCTAAATATGACCAGCCGGTATACTCGACATATCCTTGTTCAATCGCATAGATAGATGATCCGAATGGCGCGGACATATCGATACCCGGATGAAACACCGTAAATTTTTGTGAAACGGAGGCGGTACCCAGAGGCATGGCGAAAGTAGTCTTAGTAATTGGTTCGGCATTAATGGCGACTGATTGTTCTGTGGTTTCAACGCTGCTGAGGATGCGCGCGTTGTGGGCTTCAGGACCGATGAAACCGGTAAATACGACTGCCATAAACAGCTGAGCTCCCAGGATTGGTTTAAACGCCGGGTGCTCAAATAGTTTACTGGCGATCAGACTAAATGGGTGTCTGCCTAGAGTTTCATTTTTTTGTTTGCGTAAATTTTGTGACATCGAGACCATTTAAAAACCCCATATGGGGTTTTTAAGCTGCTTTCTATATCAAAGCGGAAAGTATATCATAAAACCCGCAGCCAATCAAATAGACCAACTCTAATTTTTAATACTGATTTAGGATTATTAAACGTAAATCTAAGTGCATTTGCCAAAGCTAGTGAAGTATGCTATAAATTTCTATTGCCTTTAGGGTAGTTGTATCATCGATGAAAAAAATTATTATCATAGCAGTGGCGCTACTGATTATAGCGGGTGGAGGAGTTGCACTTCTTGCTACGCGTTCAAGAGGTAAGACTGATATGCAGGCGGTTTTGAAAGTTACCTCAACACCTCAATCTACTATTTTTCTTGATAATACAAATATCGGCAAAACTCCTTATGAAAGTAAGGTTGCGCCGGGAGAATATTCCATCAAACTCATCCCTGAATCGGGGAGTGAGACGTTTATATCCTGGGAGGGAAAAATCATCCTCCGGGAAAACCTTCTTACCTATATTAACCGCGATTTAGGACGCAGCGAACTCACCACCGGGGGGGAAATACTCACACTGGAAAAAGTATCGGGAAATAAAGCTGAGCTCGCAGTCCTTTCCACACCTGATGGGGTAACGGTGAGTGTATCAGGAGAAGAAAAGGGGAAAACACCACTCCTTATCGAAGATATATCTCCCGGAAGCTATGATTTGACAGTTGCGGGGCCGGGATTTACCCCCAGAACTGTTAAGATCAAAACTACTGCAGGATATAAACTGCATGCTGATTTTCAACTCGCGTCAACTCGCGAAATCACTGAACCCTCCCCATCTGCGGAGCCTCAAGTTTCTCCCAGTGGATCGCCAAAGTCATCTCCTAAAACTACCCCCAAAGCTACACCTAAACAATCTCCAGTAGCGTCAGCATCTGCCACTCTCAAACCACAAGGTACTCCACCACCCAAACCGTATATTGAGATTTTGGATACACCGACCGGATTTCTCCGGGTGAGGAATACTCCCAGCGGGGAAGAGGTAGGAAGAGTAAATCCTGGAGAATTCTATGCCCTTCTTGATGAGGATAATGGTTGGTACAAGATCGAATACGAAACGGATAAAGAGGGGTGGGTGTCCGGCGAGTACGCTAAAAAGGTTGAATAGTCACCCACCAAGAAGATAGATTATCAGTATCGCGGTAATGCCCC
>CAYPMW010000019.1:9145-10719 GCA_964412165.1 uncultured Gammaproteobacteria bacterium
GCAATTGTACTGATTAGCGGAATATCTGATGTGAGTATCTTCTCGGGTGATTCTCCTTTGCCTTCATAAATAAGCTGCATATAACGCATGATTCCAAAAAGCACAAACGGGATGGTGACCATGAGCCATTTTCGATCCGGTGGAAAGGTATCAAAGATGAATTCTTTAAACTGCCATTTTGATTGCGGTGGCCGTTCAAGAAACGTGTAAAACGCATAAGAAATAAACGTTGAGTTGGCAAACATCGCGGTATACGTGTCCAGAAGTTTTTCCGAATAGTGACCAAGAGTAGTACGAGTCTCGCGTGGACTCGCGCCGACAAAATTTTGAAGAAGCGTCAGTTCAGATCGCCGTTTTCCGATAGCGAGAAATAGAGACAGCGAAAAAGCAGCAAGACTCATCCAAACTGACAAATGAAAACCAGTTGCCGCCTCACCGGCATAGACGCGTAGGAAATATCCAAGTGCAATCACCAGAATATCTACCACTGCCAGATGTTTGAAAATGAGCGTGTAGAGATACGACATACTGGCAAATAAAAGAGTCATGATAAAAAAAGGGGCGTTTATCTGATAGCTGAAATACATACCAAAGGCAAGAAGTGTGCCTGAAGTTAGAAGCGCCATAATGGGTGATACAGCGCCACTCGCCACAGGGCGATTTTTTTTGAACGGATGTTTACGATCTTTAGGTAGATCCATGACGTCATTAAATAAATAATTGCTGGATGCGACCGCGCAGAAAACGACAAATGCTTCAATGGTGGTAATTACTGTTTCCTTATAGAATAATTGCCCGGTGAAAATTATCGGAGCAAACAGAGCCAGATTTTTAAGCCATTGGCGGGGTCTCACGGCCTTGAGAAGTGAAAACGGTAAGGTTACTCCCATAGGATATTATTGCATATCTTGGGTAAATTTTCGAATATGCACGAATAACGTAATCCACGTAATGATACCTATCACCGACACCGCGACTACGATAAACGCAAAAAATTTTTGGGTACTAGTAAGATACAAGGTGAGTATTCCAAGAACTGCCGAAACACTCCAATAAAAGAGAGCAATACGGCGTTTGCCCCACCCCCAATCAAGCAGTAGATGATGAAAATGATTTCGGTCACCCCTAAACGGTGATCTCTGGTGAAGTACTCTTCTTAGTAGTGAGTATGCCGCATCAATCATGGGAATGGCAAGTACCAAGAGTGCCGAGCCTACTTTGCCTCCAGATAAGATAGCAATGACTGAAAGATAGAGACCAGCCAGTGTTTTTCCGCCGTACCCCGGCATGATTTTTTGGGGATAAAAATTCCAAGGGAGGAAACCCAAATAAGAACCAGCGAGAATGAAAGCAAGAGAGGCAACTATTGTTTGGGAGATATCGTGTGCTGTAAACCTTAGGCTTAAAAAACCTAAGATGATCGCTGAGATTGTCACAAACCCTGGCATTTGTCCGTCAACTCCTGAAGACCAACCGACAATATTCATGGTCCAAACGATCCACAGCACTGCAAATACATCTGCCCACACCACAATCGACTGCTGACCGCACAGGGTAAAACTTCCCGTCCACGT
>CAYPMW010000019.1:10729-19479 GCA_964412165.1 uncultured Gammaproteobacteria bacterium
CGTATCAAGCGGTATCACTCCACCAAACGGATTAGTAATAAAGGGAATGCCGATTCCGGCACCCACTACAATAAGTGCGGTCATGATATTAGCTCCGAAGCGAAAATAGGGAGAAAGATCCCGATAATCATCCCATAAGCCAACAAGGGTGGTGAGTGTGCCGGCAAAAAGTAGGCCGATAAGCGCTTTACTTAGAGGAAGAAATATGAATGTGGGAATAAGGATTCCCACAAATAACGCTAGACCCCCGGCTCTAGGGATGGTGCCATGATGGGTGTGTGCTGGGTGTTTGCGAATCTGAGGATTATCAACCAGGCGCAAATATTGGGCGAGTTTAATTATTAACGGAGTGATAAGGGCAGCTGAGAAAAACGCAACAGACAACTCAAATATCGGCATACTTAGGTGATGCGAAGTATTATTTGTATTACTGCTATGCTCATAAGTAAACTTACCAAAGTAGTTCCAACGACAAGAAAGCGCGCATACACTTTGCTTACACGGTAGACAATATAACCTAAGACCGTATTTAGGGCAGCAACTGCAAAAAAACCGCCGAGAAAAAAGAGAAGTCCCCCAGGTGGTGAAAGTTGTTCTTCGCCCCACGGCAGAGAGTAGAATAGCGGTACGTAGGGAGGTAGTTTTTTCCAATTAATGGCAATAAAAATCGTGGTGAACAACATGATTACGACCGAAAGACTTATCGACCAAACGATGACTGCATCCTTTATGAAACGTACGGATAATGTATTAGTTTGATACATAATTTATCTCGCGGCAGTGAGTATTTTATATGAACCGTCTTCGTTAATCATGAATGCCTGATTCGGGAAGACAGGAATGTCACTTCGCCAGGTCGAAGGAGGCATGCCAATCGAACCGACGAATCTCGGCGGAGTAATTTTCTCTGGATTATAGAGGTATACTGGTATTCCCTGGGGCGCATAGTAGAGCGATTCATAATAGACAAGCGGTGATGCTGCATAGATCATATCATACGGATCAAGAATGGGGGTAATGGTTTGAAACGTATCACGGATGGGAATTTTTATATGATAGGGAGCAAAATAAAGCGTAAAAAGAATTTGTGCGGCTAGAATCATTATCATCAGCCGATATTTCCAGGTAGAAGCCAGATGATATAACGCAAAGGAGACAAGCATCACTTCTCCGACGGTGACATAGATAAGATACCGATGCACATAAATTGGTTTCACCAATGATATTAAGAGTACAATTGCCGTTGGTATATATACCCAGAGAAGAAATAACAAAGATGTTGACCGTAAAGATTTTTGTCGCCATAACCAAACGGATAAAACTAAAAACAAAAATGACAGAATATACATACCGTGCCACAACCCAGGTGGAATGCCCTCGTATCCGACGTAAAGATTCCCTAGTACTGATAAAAAGAGTTTCAAATCAACCGAATTTATCCACATCGGACCGCTCGCACGGATCTGAGCTATAAGTGTAGGCATCCATGGTAAATAGAGAGCAAATATTATCAGCGCATTTTTGATAGCCACCATCCGATGTTTGGTGATGATAAAATATAGAGTTTGTGTAAGCACCACAAATGACATAAATGGTTGGGTGTACATTCCGAGCGCAGTCACCACAATGTACCACCGCCAGTTTTTTTCGAAACAGAAATACATTGATAAACCAGTGAATAAGGTTAGCAGCGCATACATGCGCAGTTCAAAGGCGAAGTAAAGAAGCATAGGGTTAGTAGCAAATAATAGTAGCGTCCGCATCCGCCAGCGTGGATCTTTAAACAGTTTTTTTGAAAATAAGTACACCACCATAAGAAACAGAAGAAAGGCGATCAGTGAAAATCCCCGCAGTGCCAATTCGTTTTTACCAAAAAGATGCATCCAGAATTTAAGCAGAAGATAATATAACGGTGGATTATAATCGCCCGAGGTGCGTTTAATAACTTCAGAAATTGAGGCGTCGGCAATCCAGATGCTGTATGCCTCATCTCGCCATAAACTTTGTGTCCAATAAAGGAGAGGAGTGCGAGTCATTAGAAATGTAATTATACTTTGAGATATATTCATAGTGTTGTAATCCTCGTTCACGGATGGATAGCTTGGTTGTAAATCAACTTATTTCCGCTTCCTCCTTCTCCGCCAGCTGGCGGCTCAACCCTCGGAGCTTCAATCTCTCTCGCTGTCTTAACTGGGAAATGTCTAATTTCTTATGATTAATAACTAATTATTTGGTAATAATTCGTTAGACTGAGAAATAGGTTATTAGTCATTTTCTATACCTTTTCTGTCACTCGGTATTCAAGACGTTTGCCAAGCATGAGCCGCGTGTGGGCATCAAGACCTGGCAAAGCTGACAAAAAGAAAGAAACAATCGGTAGAGATAGCCATTGGATATACAAGACCGGTATCTTCCAGGTTTTGAAATCCTTTGGTCGCTCTGGTTTAGATCTTAGGTCAAGGAAAATCATCACCAGAAGAAATCCGATTGAGAAGGTAAGTATAGCTGATGAGAGTTGGGCGAGATTGTGTCCCAAAACAGTACGGGCAAACTGATTATTAACAATCGGCGGAATGGTGCTTCCGAGAGTCAAGATAAACCAGTTGGTTGGCCAAAGTAGGTGGTTTTCCAGCACATGCCAGACTCTCAAGGTTTTATTCCAAAAGGGGATAGTGGAATTGGTAAAATAATTCCTGATGACAAATGGTAAATCTGAAACGCCCCATGCCCAACGTTTGTGCTGTTCATACTGATTGACCATGGTGCGAAGAAACCCTCTGGATTCTGCTGCATCAGCCATCACCGGCAAAAAGATAGGTTTTGTCCGGACCTCCTCACCGAGGGCGAAATAAGTCTTGAAAAACAAATGGTAGTCTTCAGGGATGACATCAACTCCCCAGAATCCCACTTTTTTCACCGTCGAAAATGTGAGCGAATAAGTGGAAAAATTGATCAGTCTATCTTCCTGGGGTAAATTAGATAAATTAAGAATGCTACTTATAGTATTGACAACCCTGCTGGGGAAGGGGACTCGCCAGATGTTTGAGTAGAAAAGGATTGCCGGTTGGTAAAAATGGTATTGGCGCTTGTCGTCAGTGAGAAAGAGATGGGTAAGATAGCTATAGTATTTAGGATGCAGGAGAACATCAGCGTCACATGAGGTGACAGTAGTGAGCGTGAGATCAAATCCCAGAGATTCAAGTTTGCGAGCTGTCTCACGCCCTGCCCAGGCCATGTTTGATGATTTTCCCGTCACCTCACCGGGAATTTGTGGGTGCCTTGTGATCCAGAAGTGTTTGAAATATTTGGCATATTTCTTTTTCAAGAAAACGCTTATTTCATCAGCGCGAGGATCAATTGCCTCAGTTGCCAAAACGACAACCAGTTTTTTTAACGGGTATTCCTGATTAAGTAAATTGTTAAATGTTTCTTCAAGCACTGGTAGCGGTTCCTTATATTCAGGGATGATGAGAACATGGTGGATTTTCTCCCAACCAGAAAATTCTTTGACAAGTTTCAGCCAGTCGACCTTAGCATGCGCCGAGATAGTGAGAAACGCCCGCGTACCATTATAGGCCATATTAAACGATTTATAAAACCAGTAAACGTCAAACGCCAAGACAAAGTAAGCGACAATGGCTGGATGCCAAAAAGAGAGCCAAAAGGGCATAGTAATAACCGACCATGATACCAGAGGAATCATGATTTCAAAAAACCGCCGGCTTTTTTGTGGATAACGTTCAAATAAATGCCTCATTACAGTTCGCTCTTATTGTAACATAACCTGTTTTTACCATCACGTGGAAGAGGTGAAATGGAGTAGCAATATAGTCTAGAAATTACCTTAAACGAAATAAGCTACCCGCATTCATTGTGGATATGTGGATAACTTTGGAGAGGGAAGTAGTATGAAATTTTGCTACCTCCTTAGCCACAAGCAACAAATAAGCTGGTTCGTTGCGCGTGCCACGATGTGGCTCAGGAGTCAAAAACGGCGCATCAGTTTCAAGTAAAATTCGCTCAAGAGGCGCGGAAGAGACGAGTGTCTGCCAATTTGAGCTATAGGTTATATTACCATCAAAACCGACATAATATCCCATAGTAAGTATCAGTGATAGGTGATGAGTGCTACCCGTGAAACAGTGAAAAACTCCCTGAATTGGAGAAGAGTTTTCACGGATGCGGGAAATCCGTCGGCTGGAGGATGACTTGTTATCCGTAGCTTTAGCAAAGGATGATATAGTTTGTATTAGATCGCTATGCGCCTCGCGGCAATGGAGAATAACTGGAAGCTCATGTTCATGAGCTAATTCTAGTTGCATGAGTAATAATTTTTTTTGTTTCTGTTTTATTTCAGAAGTAATAGCCGTGTCAGTATATTTTGTTTTGTTGTACCGATAATAATCAAGTCCAATTTCTCCAACAGCCACTACTCTATCGTGAGATAAAAGTGACTTAAATTGATGTCGCACATTATCATCAATTACAAGATTGGGGTCTTGTGCGTGATGTGGGTGGATGCCGACCGTCGCGAAACATGAATCGTATGTTTGGGCCACCTCTATCGCCCGTTGGCTTGATGTGAGATCAGTACCTGGAACAATGATCTTCTCCACTCCTGCCTCCTTAGCACGTCGCACAACGTCATCCAAATCTTTATTAAATGCATGGAAATTCAGATGGCAGTGGGTATCAATAAGCATGTGTTACTCCTCTATTGTAGCGAATAATGTTAGTCATGGAAATTAATGCGGTAATGAGCGTAAAAGACTATGGTGGAATTTTCTTTAGGGAATCAGTACATAAAGTATTCCTCCTTCGACCAAATCTCTCCTGAAACTTAAGCTAGGCTTTGATTCACAAAGAATAGCATGTTACACAGCAGATTTTCTCGCTGAGATAATGTTATACCTCCAATAGTGGTGCTGAGGAATATGTCTGTACCCCTCAATCACCGAGGTGGTATTCACAAATTGCCTTTGAAGTTTAAGAAGTTTGATAATTTGATACGGAATAAGCGCAAAATAATAAAACGTTTGCAAAAAGGGTAATACTTTGGAGGTGATATCTTCAACTGAAACGTGAGTAAATCCAGCTTGTTTAAGAATTCTAGAATACACTCCATGTTCAAAGTGCGGCAGTGCGTGCATTCCAGATGCTTCAATAATCATCTTCATAAGCTGTCGGAGATCCTGAGTTGCATGGGTTTTAGAAGATATCGAGTACTCGAAAAGAACTAATCTGCCGTCGGGTTTTAAGACGCGGTAAAATGCTTTAAGCGCCTGAGTATAGTTGGTCGCGTGTACCAACGTTTCCATCGTGTAAACCGCGTCGAACATCTCGCTGGGAAACTGTAACAATGTGTAGTCTCCTACAAAAAATTCTAGTTGTTTATGGAGATTGAATTTCTCTTTTTTCTGGTTTGCCTTCTGGATGTTGAAGTTCAGGATATCTATCCCCTTTATTCGGTAGCTGTAGTTTTTAGATAAGTAGATTGCTACATTTCCCTCACCACACCCCGCATCCAAGATAAGGCTGTTGGGAGGTAGTGCTAGTTTTTCTGCGAGCTTATCTTCCATTAAGCGAAGCGCTTGGAAGAGAGGTAGGAATTTGTTCTGCGGGTAGTAGCCGAAGTGTTTTGTGCCCCTCAGTATCAGAGAGTAAAGTACCCTTGACTCCCACGTGTGGTAGTAGTTTATTATCTGTTGGGTACGGTTGTTGTGTGTATATGTTCTCATGCCACACTCCGCTCACAATCGTGGAAATAGGGGTGGCTGTGTTTTTATGATGTCTGTAGAGAATTGTTTCAAAATTTTCTCCGCAGTTTCCGGTAAAAAGGGTTGCAGATGAAACGCGATCCACCCTACTCTCTCGACAGTCGGCTGCAAAACTTGAGTTAACTTTTGCGGATCACTAATTTTCCACGGCTCTTTGTCATTTATATATTGGTCAAGCGATCTGATTTCCTGCCAGATTAAAGCAAGCGCTTCATCAAAACGGTAGTTTTCTAGATGCGTCTTGAATTTGTTACTTAACTTTTTGACGGGAGCAGGTAGGAGCGTCACTTTTTCCGCAAGTCTTGCAATGCGCGCCACTACATTTCCCAAACCATTGGCCAGATCTGCATTGTAAAGATCTTTAAATCGCTTTTCCGAGTAATCTCCATCTCCATGTGCTGGAATTTCGCGTAAAAGATAATAGCGTAGTGGGTCAACTCCATAGCGATTAACCAGATCTATGGGGTCAACCACATTTCCCAAGCTTTTACTTATTCTTTGTCCTTCACTAGTAATAAACCCATGAATAAATATTTGTCTGGAAGGAGGAAGTCCCGCTGACATAAGCATGGCTTGCCAGATCGCACTTTGTTGCCGAAGATTATCTTTCCCCGCAACTTGTACTACTGGCCACCACTTTTCAAATCTTTTTATATCAGCCGGCCAGCCGATGGTGGAAATATAGTTGATTAAGGCATCGAACCAGACATACATGACCTGTTCCGGGTCGCCGGGAACTTCTATACCCCATGGCATTTTCTTTTTGAGGCGTGAAATACTGAAGTCTTCGAGTCCTTTCTGAACAAACGCTTTTATTTCATTGAAACGTATCTCAGGCACTACAAATCTCGGGTTTTGCTCATATAATTCTAATAATTTTCGTTGATATTTGCTAAAACGAAAGAAATAGTTTTCTTCCTCAATAATTTCAATTTCAAGCTTAGGGTGAATTGGGCAACGCCCGTCAATGAGCTCAGAATCTGTTTTTTCAAGCTCGCAACCAACACAGTACTTTGTGCGGTAATTTTTTTTATAGATATCGCCGTTTTTATCACAAGTCCTCCAAAATTCTTGCGCAGCTTTAATATGATATTCATCCGTCGTTCTAATAAAATTAGTCGAGCTTAAGTTGAGTATCGGGATAAGTTTTTTAAACCTTTCCGCATATATATCACAGTATTCTTTCGGGTCTTTTTTTAGTTCTAATGCTTTACGATAAATTTTGAGGCCGTGTTCATCGGTACCCCAATTGAAGCAGACGTCGTATCCCTCAAGCCGTTTGAAACGGGCAGTAGCATCTGCTTGAATGATTTCAAGGGCAAACCCAATATGAGGATCTGCATTAACGTATGGTGTCGTTGTTGTGATGTAGTAAGTTTTATAATTCATAGAATGTATTGAAGTTATTGTACCACCTCGTCGAGTATTTCAGCTGTTCCTCCGCAATAAACCCGTATCAGATTACAGGTAGTTTGTAGTATTGATAGAATATAGGCGTCATCAGTATACACATTTCCTTGAGTAATCAAAAATATATCGGTGGTGTTTTGAGAAATCTTGGTTTTATTTCCTTGCAGGACCTCGAGCCGACAGATAATTTCATTATTGTCATCTATATGTGCGTATTCTTCTGGTAACACCTGTTCAACGATATTTTTACCTAATGGTATGAATGTTTCATTGCCTGTTGTAAATCGCAGTGTTACACCTCCGTCGATACTTCGGAGATCGTGGGCGCCTAGAGCTAATTTACTTCGGAGAGAACTCAAGTTATAAATATCTACTACTTGATTTATTTTCGGAAAGCGGTTGTGTTCAATGAGTAACCTTATAAGAGCTTCAGGTGAAGCGACATATTTTTTATTACTGCGACTTACACGATCATGTAACTGCCTGAAACCCAGAAGAACAAGATCAGTATCGATTGCGTGATCATTCCAATCTTGCTTTGCTTTCTCAAGTATATTTTCTTTATATGCTTCAAAGTCCGGATGGTACTGAGTATTGTTTATACCTCGAAGGATCGCAGCACGTGATTTTACACCGAGCTGTTTTACATCATTGGCAATGGCAAAGTTAACACTTTTCATAGATATTTCTCCTCATTTTTTACCCTCAATACCTCCAAAATCTATTTTGCCACGGATTTTCTCGTAAATACTTCTCTTGTTCTGGAGTCAATTCACGGCCTGCCATTTTCAGCGCACCGTAGCATATAGACCGGACCAAAGGATCGCCTGATTTTTCTGAAAGTTCAATATATTCCTCAAGACTCACGCCATCTTCTTGCAATGACTCACTGAGAAACTGTAATGCTCGTCGTGATCCTTCAGCAGTTTCGAAATTTAGAATGCCGTACCAAAAATCTACTAATTGTAAACTCTGGGGCATCCATTTTTCTGGTGACATACTATTTATTTCCTCTCTTGCTTGGTTTTATCCTCCTGGTCTGGCGACGTGAGGAGGATTGTTGGTTGGTAAATTCTTCATTTTGCAATATATCGGTAATTCTAACCATATCCCAGTACTACGCTTACCGCGCCGCAGGCTTACAGCCTGGCGCTCGCGAGGGGCGCGAGTACGGGATTGATCGGCTGCTAAGCTCATCCTTCCACTTTCGGTGGATCGTCTTCGCAAAGCAGCCATCAAAAAAAGCCTCCCTTCGGAGGCTTGTGAGTTCACGACGTCACCTCCGCTTAAGACGGTTCGATAGCCATCATCATAGAAGTGTCTAGACACATATGTTGGTATTGTACCAGATATTTATGTAATCGTAAATTGTACGTCGTAATATTAATGGTGATGAGATTGATAAGAAGATTCTAAGTAGATTTCAATTGAAATTGCGAGGGCGATAACGAGCACTGGGTACAGCCAATGCTTAAGTTCTAGTGAGCGTAAAAAAAGTACGAGAGTCACCGCACTACTAAAAAGAAATGCCCGCCGGAGATGATTGAGGATAAAGTTTGCGAG
>CAYPMW010000019.1:19489-27673 GCA_964412165.1 uncultured Gammaproteobacteria bacterium
CAAAGACGCAAAAAGAATAAAAAGAAATGCCCGACAGAAAAAATTGAGGATAAAATTTCAAAGGTATAAAAGAAAAATAATAAAAAAAAAAAAAAAAATTACTCGGGCAATAAAATGTTCTGGAGAAACAAATAACATAAAAAAAAGAGTGGCGATTGAAAAAATGCTACCGATAATAAGTGATGAAAGTTTTTTCGGTTTACACCGGAAGTTGGCAGTCATGACGTTCATTGTAAATAATTTTAACGGATGCTACAATCAGACCATTTCATATGCCTGTTGCACTTGATCTGCAAATTCTTGTCATTGTAGTTGGATTTGTAATTCTCGGTATTTTAATTAGGCATTGGACAAAAGGATCTAGTTCTGGGCCGGATCATCTTATCACTGAACTCATCAAATCGTTTGACTTGCGTTCTCACGAACAGGCAAAGGAAATCAGAGAACAGACGCGTGTTTTAAATGAACGCCTTGACAATGCTGCTCGGGTAATAGCTCACGTACAGCGTTCAATTGGTGAGTTTTCAGAAATTGGCAGATCGATGCGAGATCTAGAAGCTTTTCTCAAAAACCCCAAACTCAGAGGTAATTTAGGCGAGGAAGTGTTAGCTGATTTATTAGGACAGATTTTTCCTAAAGGGAGTTTCCACTTACAATATACCTTCAAATCCGGTGCTCGCGTGGATGCAGCTATCAAAACATTGAATGGCATTTTGCCGATTGATGCCAAATTTCCGATGGAAAGCTACGAACTGATGATAAAGGGAGAAACTGAGGCAGTACGGGAGTCAGCCAAAAAAGAATTTGTCCGAGCAGTCAAAAACCACATCGATGATATTAGTGGAAAATATATTCTTCCTGACGAGGGGACGCTTGACTTCGCACTAATGTATGTGCCATCGGAATCGGTTTTTTATGAGCTGTGCCAGTTAAACAACATCATGGTGTATGCCAAGAGGAGGCGAATTTATCCCGTCTCCCCTACTACTCTCTATGCACATTTACAGACGATTCTTTTATCATTTGCGGGAAAGCAACTTGAGACAAAAACGCGGCATGTATTCAAACTCCTGCGCGCCATGGCGGGAGATTATGAAAAAATTGAGACAAACTTGGGAATATTGGGGAAACACCTTACCAATGCCTATAACCAAATGGGCAATGTCACCCAGAGTTTCACTCTTTTGGGACAGAAGCTTACATCCACTCAAATGATTGAAACTCAACCGGAGCAGGAACGATTGCCTGATGAAGTGGTAGTATGATGGATCTATACCGTCTTTTAAGAGTTTAAGGTGTTACAGTTTTATCTAGCGGTATGAATTCAAAACTGATAATAGTGACAGTATCGGCAGCAGTTGCATTGTACCAACGTTTGGTAGAGTTTTTAAACGCCTCAATAGTTTGATGTCCTGATTTTTTTATATCTTCATCTGTCACCTCGCCAACTTTGAGAGTTTTTGAATATTGAATAGTAGCAGTACCGATTTTCGTATCTGTTTGACTAGCCTCGACAAGACCTTGGGAAAGGTATACAAACACGCGAGTTCCTGGCGTAAACTGAAACGCGCCGTGTAGTATTGAACTCCGTTTCTCGCCTGAAAGTAGTTTTTCTTTAAAAGTGTCTGAAAAATGGAGACATACAACAGCCATAGTACTTACGTTGAGCGTAATATGAATTATCCTCTAATGCAATAACTGCTGTGGTAAGTGGGTAATGCTATAATTGTAAAATGAGTGATATTACCCAAACATGCACCAAGTGCGGAAAACAATTTCTTATTATCGTCCAGGAACAGGAATTTTTGCAAAAAAAGGGCTTGTCATTTCCTACCCTGTGTCCGGCTGATCGGCAAGTCCGAAGACTTGCTAACCGCGGAGAGCGGATGCTTTATAAAACCACCTGTAGCCAGTGTGGAAACCGGGTGATTACTTCATACGATCCCGCAAAGGCCACCAGCCCCATACTTTGTAAAACCTGTTACGTCAACTATTTTGAAACCCACGACCCCTTGCAAACATGACGTTTGACGAGTTTTACCAAAAGTATCTTGAGCTTATCAAGTCAAGCCCCAAACCTCCGAATCATTGTACTGACATTGAAAATTCAGAGTACGTGGCATATTCATATCGGCTTAAAGACTGTTTGTACTGTTTTGACTGCGTAGATCTTAAAAACTGTAATAGCTGTTACGATAGCGTCAGGTCAAATGACTGTATAGACTGCGACTACTGCGTCGAGTGTGAGCTGTTGTACGACTGTAGTGACGCATACCAATGCTATAACTCAAGCTACCTTGAGTACTGCGCCCGCCTTTACGACTCTTACTTTTGCCGAGATTGTTTTGACAGCAACAACCTGTTTGGCTGCGTTTCCCTCAAGCAGAAGCAGTACTCTAAAGAAGAGTACGAAGAAAAAGTAAAAGAACTTCTCAAGCAACCGGTATCCGTGCACCTCCTGAAAATGCGCGAACTTGTTGAAAAGTATCCCTTAGGACCGACATACATATCGCACTCGGAAAATTGCGACTACGGCAACCAGGTGCACTACTCAAAAAACTGCTACCTCTGTTTCGATGTCGCGCGCAGCGAAAATTGCGCGTATATGCATGACACGTTTTATTCAAAAGACTCTTATGATCTGACTTATTGTTTCAAAGCAGAGCTGTGTTACGAGTGTAGCGATTCGGCCCGCATCTACAACTGCACCTACGTCGATTGGTCAAGCGACTGTTTCGACTGCGAATATCTGACTAACTGCAATGATTGCCACTATTGTTTCGGGTGTGTCGAACTGGCGCACAAGCGTTATTGCATTTTGAATAGGCAATATACGGAAGAGGAATATAAAAAATTAGTTGCGGAGATTAAAGCAGCGCTTAAATAATCGGTTCACTGAACTCAGAGGGTTTTTCAGAGGTACTTTGGGGAGTGACGGTATTTTCAAACTCGGCAATCTCTTTTTCTACTAGCCCTCGAGGTCGCGCCCAGCGTTCACGGGAAATTTTAATGACATCCTGTTTGAAATCTTCGTCAGGCGCGGGGAATTCAACTGTTCTTCCCGAAAACGGGACAGCCACTTGTCCGTCAATTGCCATTTTCACATAAAAGTTGCGCATATCCAGCCGCATAAAATCTTCTTCGGCAAACGTGGGGGTGTACTCTTTAGTTAAAACCACCGCGTCTTCACCGCCGATTCTGAAGGAGACAATCGAACCGACATTGCCAAAAATAGTTGATCTGACCTCAGGCGGCAGCTGCGCCATGTACTGGTGGGCGACGGTTAGATTCAGTCGGTATTTACGTGCTTCGGAAAGGATCTGGGCAAAGGCGCTGGTGGCAAAATTTTGGAATTCGTCGACGTAAAGATACGTGTCCTTGCGTTCATGTTCTGGTAAATTTGCTCGGGCAATGGCTGCCTCCCAGAGTTTAGTAATAAACATAGCTCCTAGGAGCGCACTGTTTTCTTCACCAAGTTTACCTATAGCAAAATTGGCAATAAGTATTTTTCCCTGATTGATGATCTCATCGAGCTTGATGATGCTTTTCTGTTGGCCGACAATGTTTCGTATCACAGGGCTGGCGACAAATTGGCCGACTTTATTGATGATAGGGGTTACAGCCTCTCCGGCATACTGGTCATTCCAGGAGGAAAACTCGGTCGTCCAGAATTTTTTGACCATTGGATCTTTGATTTGGGCTACCACAGCTTGCCGATAGCGGGTATCGGAGAGCATTTTGGTTATTCCCAGGACAGTGGAGTTGGGGATGTCAAGCAGCGCCAGTGTAGTATACCGAAGGACATGCTCGAGCCGCTGATTCCAGGTAAATGAAAAGAGTTTCTTAAAAATAGCAATAAACCCGGCCACAATATTTTGCCTGAATTCGTAACTGCCGCTGCCTTCCAAAGGATTGAAACTTACCGGATGCTCGGTATCAGCGGGATTGAAGTAGATGACGTCATACAGGCGGTCTCGGGGTATGTATCTCAAAAGTTCTTCTGCCAAATCACCGTGGGGATCCATGACCACGCAGCCCTTGTTTTGCCGGATATCGGCAAGAGCCAAAAGCTCAATCAACTTACTTTTTCCGACTCCGGTTTTTCCAATAATGTAGAGGTGTCTTCTCCTATCTTCGCGTTTGATGCCGAATTCTTTTTCCACTCCACGGAACGTAGTCACTGCAAACGGAATGACGTCAGGCGCAGCCGGCAAATTGATCGGAGGTTCGCTCTTTTTGGAGCTGGTTTGCGACACTTGGGCGATTGGCGCGTCTATTGTCGGTAAGTGGTAAAGGGTAGCAAGTTCTTGTACATTTAAAGTAAATTTTTTCGGGCCTAATTTCCGCAATTGATAATCAATCAGAACATGTTTGCGGTTTTTCCGCCACAGCTTAAACGTATTCAGATCTGGATTGTCAAGTATTTTAAAAAGCGAAGCGACTGAAGTTACCAAAAATTCGGATTTGTTATGAGCAGCTGCAAGACAACGGATGGTAGTCTGATAGATCGGTTTTTCAAGTTTAACATGCTCATTTTCAGCTAGTTTTTTGCCAAGCTCTGTATTTGATCCGTGACGGAATGAACTTTTGATCAAATGATTAAGTTTGTAAGAGAACGCTTCTTTATTTATGGGAAGTATAACGAATTAAATTGAAAGTAAGGCTTCTTTGGGAACTGAGGTTGCCAACCCAGCCAAACTGGCGAGAAGATCAGTTTCGAGTTCTCTATATGATTTGATTGGATACACATCCGGTCGTTCGAGTTGGAGTTCGCAAACAACTGCGTTACTTGAGAGGGTTGCAGCATAGTCCTTGACTATTTCCGTTTCAATATTGGGGTAGTGGGCAAACAATTGCCCACGAACTAGGTCTATGTGGTTTTGTGCACATACTACCACATAATAAAGAAACCCATTGTTAACTAGAATTTCAAAGCTGAGTGTTGCCGGATGTTCGCGAAAAATTTCCGCGAGTCCTGAAAAGACCGCCTCTTGAGCCCGCGGTCCTTTATCATTTCCCCGGGGGACTTTCAGATGAAGGGTTATAGGATTGAGCATGGTTAAATTGTACCATGTTCACCTTTCTCATATAATATACTCATGAAGTTTGTAATTATTCATGGAGCATTTGGAAGTCCTGAGGGTAATTGGTTTGCCCCTCTCAAAGAGCAGCTTGAATCGTTGAGCCAGGAAGTGGTTATTCCCCAATTTCCGGTAGATGACTGGAATGAGATTACCAAGGCGGGTCCGCAAGTTCTACCAAAAAAGCAGAATTTAAAACTGTGGTTAGGTACATTTGCAGACCTTGCTCATACATTTAAGAAGAATGAGAAACTCGTGTTTATTGGTCATTCCCTTGGTCCACTTTTCATTCTCCATGCTGTTGATAGGTTTCAGATACAACTAGACAGCGCGATATTTGTTAGTCCATTTCTTGATCGACTCGGGAGAAAGTGGCAGATCGACCACGTGAATTCTTCTTTCTACAAAACTAATTTTGATTTTGAAAAGTTACGAAAACTTATTCCCTTATCATACGTGCTTTACTCAGACAACGATCCGTACGTACTTTCTCAAAAATCACTTGAATTCGCGAGTAATTTGGATAGTTCACCCATTCTTATCAAGCGTGCTGGACATATGAACAGTGAGGCCAACTTAAACGAGTTTCCACTCGTTTTGGAACTCTGCAAAACTAGGCTTGACTTATCGCTCTACCAAAAGTACCTTGCTCACCGAAAGGAACTTTTTGCAGTTGACTACGTCAAGGGCATAAGTGAAGAAGTAGTCTTCTTGCAACCTAAAGACGTCTTTGATGAGGGCATTTTCCATTTCCGCAATTTGAAACGAGAGGGATTTTGCACGCTCTATACGGGAATTACCGATTTGTGGGATCCCGAGAGCGTATATATGAGTGAAGCGCGTAAAGCTGCTTCAAGAGTAAAACAGTTTGTGCGGGTGATGGTGCTTGATAAATCATCTGATCTACAAAAACCCAGTATTCAAAAGCAGATTGAACTCGACCTCAAAGCCGGCGTGCGCGTCTTTATCTGTTTATACGAGGCGATTCAGTCGTTGGCGCCTGAACCGGATTTTGGTATCTGGGACAATGATTATGTCTGTATTGTCAGATTTGATAGGTATAAAAAAACAGTTGGTGAGGTAGAGCTTAACAGTCGATCGAGAGATATCAAGAGAGCCATGGGATGGAAAAAGGTAGTACTTGACCATGCCCGGGAAATCAAAGATCTTCACGATCTAGACGTCTTCGCGCGCGCACTGCCAGATTAAAAAATAGATCACACAAATTTAAAGTGTCAAAAGTTTCTGTTCCAGATTGCTATCACATGCAAATTAATGACTTTCTCACAACCTCTGAAACAGGGAAGATGAAGGAATTATTTTAGTTTTTAGGCCCTTCTTTGTGAGTCTGTTTTAGGTTGAGACAAATATGTATTGAGTGGCGTCCAGTAATAGTCATTCCAACCAATGATAATATCCTTTTCAAATTCTTTTGGAACTCCTACCTGTGTAAATTCAAGTATGGTACTGTTTTTATCTGCCTTTAAAGTAAAAGTTACAGTGGAGAAAACACCTTCAGGCCAATCAGAGGCGCGCCATTGCTGAACGATTTTTTTACCGGGTACAAGTTTTTTATTTTTTCCCGATGCATATCCATCCCAGACGCTAAACCTTCCTCCAACTTTATTTTCAATATTGGCTGATGCATTGGTAAACGCTGCGTGCTCTCGTTCATCCATAAGCGCCTCATATACTCGAAGTGGGGGGACAGAAAAACGTATTATTTGCTTGATCATTGAGGTATTATATACTCTTTAAATTCTGGTTTGTACAAATATAATTCTCTCTGAGCTGTTTCGAAAATCTTTCGGGTTGTTAATTCATCACAATCAACAGTGCGGTAGCGTTTTTTAGATAAATATCCTGTTGCCATAATCCATACCACTCCCGGGGTTGGTATGTTTTTATTGGTATTTATTGAGTAAATGCTACAATTAGTCATATGTCAATAGGAAAAAGGAAAGTATGCTTTGCCTTTATTGATGCGGCCAATCTATTTTATGGTGGAGAAAAAAGTTTAGGTTGGAGTATAGACTACCGCAAGCTTTTACATTACCTCAAAGAAAAATTCAAAGTAACAAAAGCTTTTTACTATGCTGGTGTCGAGCTTAACGACTTTCCTTATTCTGTCCTTGATCCTAAACCGATTAATTTGGATAAACTGCTTCGATACCTCAACAGCAAACATAAACTTCAAGACTCAAGAAACCCTCAACTACTTAAAGTAAAACAAAGACAAAGAGCCAAATTTTACCGAAAATTGAAACAATTTGGTTATACTCTGCGGCTCAAACCGACTAAAATATTTATCGAATACGGCCATCAGGTGAAAAAAGCCAACTGTGATGTGGATATGACATTCGAACTTATGCGCTATATGGAGCAGTATCAGGAAGCTGTAATTTTATCTGGAGACGGTGATTTCGTGGTAGTTTTGAAATATTTAATGAGCATGAAGCGAAAGATATACATTCTGGCAAGGGCAGAACGGACTGCAAGAGATATACGTCAACTAGTGGGAGATAAATTCATGGACTTTACGCGGCTAAGACATAAACTCGAGTTTTCCAGATAGCGGGGATAAAAAAGGAGGAGACATACGAAACATCTCCTCCACGTTTAGTAAAAGTATACTATCATACCAATCTTACGTAGTCAATCAGTTTTTAACGATCAATAGTTCGGCAGAGATTTTTAGATAAATATCCTGTTACCATAATCCATACCACTCCCGGGGTTGGTATTATGTTTATTTACCACTTTAAAGATATTTCAGCACTTCAATTGTATACCCATATTTCAAGTGGACTAGGACTTGGAGAAGGTGAAGCTAAGAGTTTGTTAAGTTTCGATTCTAATTCTGTGATTTTTAAAGATTGTTCTTTATCATTTGCGTCATTTGTATCAAATCTCGCGATTAATCCGTTCATAACACTTTCCAGTTCAAGTACTTTTTCATACGTGTAACACATCATCGATTCTTGTCGCGTGGCGTTTGGTTTGCATTCCTTTTTATACCACTCCTCAGCTTTTTGTATGAACAACTCTGAGGAAGCAAATATTATTGATGGGGAAAATATTATTCCTAAAAACAATACTGTCA
>CAYPMW010000020.1:0-3155 GCA_964412165.1 uncultured Gammaproteobacteria bacterium
ATGCTCCAGATGTTGTTAAAGCTCTTACAGTAGCTTCTCCAACACTGCCTTTGGCGATAAAATCGTCAGCTATTACAATTCGCATTCCTGATTGGAAATTGTTTCTCATCGTTCTATGGTTAAGGAGAGGGGTATCTTCTGCGACTGGGTTTCCCTGCTCGTCGATATAGAAAGGAATAAAGTAACCAGCTTCTTTTCTTGTAGTATAGGAGTACGCAGTATACATAACTCCTAAGTTTCTTCTCACAAGTTCTTGAGCTTCAGATGGTGATAATTTCTGGCAGATGATTAAAGGAATATCGTCCCCGGTTACTTCAGTGATACGTTGCCGACAAGCTTCTGCAAACGTATCTCCCATGGTTGGAATCGGCATGACGCCATCAACGGTCATCCCATGTTCAAAAAGTGGGAACGTGACGATATTGGCTGCAAGTCGTTCAAGTTCTGGACGGTAGCCATCTCTGGCTTTTTCTGGTTTACCGTTTACTACATTGATTTGGATGAATAGTGTATCTATATTTGGATCTTTTACCAGCGCATCTTTCAAAATCCACGGCTCCAAAGTAGTTCCAGCTTGATCTCGTTCGTGGCGCAGTCTTTCAATAGTAACTTCATCGATGTGCCTAGTCAGCTCTCTGATCATTTTGTCAAATAAGTTTCTATTTGATTCTCCGGAAAACCTAAGCTTGTAAACCTGCGTCTTGTTTCTTCGGTTGATACTTTATCTTTTTTCCAAACCGGCACCAATTGTGTGATTGTTTCCCTGACCTCGTAAGGGAAAATTACCCACACCGATGTCTCCTCAATAAAATAGTGTGGTTTGTAAACAGAGTCAGGTTTGAGAACCAGTGCACAGGTCGTGACGTTTGATTTATGAGCACCCAGTTCTTCAAGATAATCAAGAGCGCGTAAAAAAGTTTTCCCCGTGTCGCTAATGTCATCAACTAGAAGGATTTTTTTTCTTTTCAAAGAACTGGTAAGACCATGGGTAATGAGGGGGAGGAAGACTTGCTGGAAATTTTTGTAACTCTCAACAGTAAATGCCGCAATCGGCAAGCCTAGACCGTCTGATAAGAGCTGAGCGATCATCAAGCCTCCTCGGGCTATGGCGACAATCAAATCAAGTTGAAGGTGTGCGGAGAGGATTTTTTGACTTAAAACAAAGGTTTTACTTCGGAGTTCTTCCCAACCTATAATATAAAATTTCTTGTGCCAATTTGAATTCATAGACATCAATTGTTTAGCAAGGATTAAGTGGTTATACCCCTTTAACTTGAGAGGGTATCGGTATATACTTATCTAATCCGCTGATGCAACTTAATAAGTTGAAAACCAGAGTAAGATGGGTATAAACTGCCAATATCGATGTCCATCGTCAATCCCAGAATCATATTTACCATTCTCAGTCACTACACTCCTCTTTACCGTATGTGATTGTTGAACTCTCCGTCAGTTGACGAATCCTTGACTTTCATAAAAAACTCCGCGTTTTTCGCGGAGAGGCATATGATCTAACAGTCAGTGCAGATTGCACCATAGTTCAGTATAGAAATGCTCCTTACGACTTGTCAATAGCAAAGGCATTGATTACAATATTTCTTATGTCTTCGTTACAGGAACACATTGCACTACAACAAAAAAGAGGTGTTCTTATTATCCTCACAGGTCCGACAGCTGCCGGAAAAGACACGGTGATGAAAAAACTTTTAGAAAAAAACTCAAATCTCACTCAAATGATCACTACAAACAGCCGACCAATGCGACCAGGAGAAAGAGAAGGAGAAGATTATCATTTTGTGACTCGCGAAGAATTTGAGCGGCTCATTGGTGAGGATGCTTTTGTCGAATGGGTAGAATACTTAGGGCATTACAAAGGCGGGCAAAAAAAACACCTTGAGGAGGCAATTGCCTCAGGCAAAGATGTCGTCTGGCGGATTGATGTGAGAGGTGTCAAAAATATCCGTGGTAAAATTGAAGAAATGGTGGCAGATCCCAACTCTCCCATTCAGGCAGCAGTATTTATATTCCTCGCTCCACCCGATCTAGAGACTCTTGCCCGCAGAATGCGCGTGCGAGGGACAGAGGATGAGAAAACCTGGAATGACGGGCTCAGTTTAGCTAAATGGGAGCTTGAGCAGTACGACGACTGCGATTACGTAGTCGTGAATAAAGACAGTAAAATCAAGGAAACGGTGCATAAAGTGGAATGCATCATTGAGGCTGCACATTCCTTGATAGTGTAAAGTACATATGATCCCCACGCGCTCGCAGTGTTTACTGCTGTTTAACCGGTTTAGTTTGCTCTCCCAAAAGCGGATACATGTCGAAGAAGTGACGAAACTAGCCAAATACCTGGCAAAAAAAATCAAAAATCATCCGCCAGCCGGCGGATCAGAAATCAAAATTAATGAGAGCTTACTAGAAGCAGCAGGGTTACTACATGACATTGATAAAAATATTCCCAAGTTTAAGGATGAGCAACATCCTGACACGGTAGTACGAGTGCTTAAAGAATTAGGCTTTAATGAAGTGGCTGAGGTGGTAGCCAAACACTCGCTTCATTCAATCCTTGATCCAGAAAACGCACCACGCACGTGGGAAGAAAAACTTTTGTATCTTGCCGACAAGATGACTAAATATGAAGTGATTGGGGTTGATCACCGTTTTAAACTCTGGTACGCGGAAAAACTACCGCCTGAAGCAGTCAAAATCCTTGACGCAAGTTACCCGAAGGTAAAAGAGTTGGAAAAAGAGATTCTAACTTTGGCAGGAGTGACTCTCGCCGACATACAAAAAGAGTTTTTCTAAAAGAACTCTTCGGTATGGATAATTCACAGAAAGAAGCTATCCGTAAATTAACTGTCACTTTAAAACGACAATTCCGCGACGAATTCTCAGGACACGACTGGTTCTATATTGAAAGAGTCAGGAAGATGGCTAAAAAACAGGCACGGAAACGGCATATATTTATGAACGCATTTTTACGGGAATTTTTTCAGGAGCTTGAAGAAGCGGGGTAACACCATGAAACGCAGATTATTTATTGGAATTGATTTGCCCCGCTATGTTAAAACTGCAATCGGAATGCTTCAATCCTACTTGATTGCCATTGAGCCTTCTATTAGATTAATCCCGTTGGAAAATCTTCATGTGAC
>CAYPMW010000020.1:3255-11671 GCA_964412165.1 uncultured Gammaproteobacteria bacterium
AAAATTAGGTAATCTACCTATAGTCTTTCCTACCCTTATGGTAAAGGAAGTGGCCATATTTCAAAGCCATTTGGGGAAGGAAGGAGCAACTTACGAGCGGTTGGAAAAAGTATTGCTTGCATCAAAATAAAACGTGCTATAATGAAGTTCGCTCATGATTAAACGGTTGCTACTCAGTAGCATACTCTTATCATTTTGTTTACTGCTGTTTCCCTTTGCGTTTGCTCAAGAATCGGCACCCCTGAGTAATCCCAACCCCAGTCCCGGACCGGCCGAATATATACTGCCATACCCTGGGCTTTTACCAGATCACCCGCTCTACTTTCTCAAGCGGATTCGCGATACGATTCTAGGAGTACTGATCACTCATCCGGTACGGAGGGCCGAATTCCATATCTTGCGCTCGGATAAGAAACTAAATATGAGCGTCTTTCTTCTCGAAAAAAATAATCCAGAAATTTCTGTTCAGGCACTTAACGAGAGCGCTAAGAGTTTAAAAGATGCGTATAATCTTACGCTTGAAATCCCTGCTGCCTACACGTTAGAAGTTGCCAATCTCGAGGATAAACTTGAAAAGTCTATTGTTAAACATATTGAAATTGCTGACGCTATTCACTCTCAAGTGGGGGATGAGCAAAGAAACCAAGTATCCCAAATTCAATCTCAATTTACCGAGCTTCAGGGAAACCTCACTCGCACTCGATAATTACGTCGAACTCTATATCCCATAACGTACCCTTGCTATACCATTACACTTCATTCACCATTTATAAACATAATGAGTGTTAAAATTAGTAAAATTAGAGCGCTGTAAGCGTCAGAGAAAAATTGACAGAGATTACTAGGCAAATATAGATAAAAGAGTAATAAAAGATAAATATAGAATATTGAAAACTTTTAGTATCCGGATTTGATGCTTAGCGAATCGCGAGGGGCATTACTGTCTTATAGAATATTGATAAGTAATAAAGTCGAGGCTAAAAAGATTCATGATATGGAATGACCTATTTTGTAATCTTGATTTGAAATATCTAGTGTCCTATTCTAGCTTTTGACCCTACGTATAGCGTTTTGGATTTCACGGTACGATTTGGATTGTAAAGAAAAGCTTCAAAAAGAGGGATGGGACATGATGTGTCCGTATTGTACACATACTACGACTGAGGTAGTAGAGACTCGAGATAGTGACGATTTTGCCGTGACCCGCCGGAGACGCGAGTGTCCAAAATGCAGCAAGCGGTTTACGACATACGAGCGGATCGAGTCAGTACCGTTGGTAGTTCTCAAGAAAGACGGTTCAAGAGAAAGTTTTGATCGGGATAAACTCGCGAACGGGATCCGCAAGGCAGCGGAAAAAACAAGCGTGTCGCATACGGATATCGAGCAGATTGTGGATGAGATAGAACGGGAACTGCGCGGCGGTGATTCAATTGAGATAGACAGTAAAAAAATCGGGCACATGGTAGCGGTACGGCTGAAAAAGAAAGATAAAGTCGCGTATATCAGGTTTTCCAGTGTATTTAAGCGGTTTGTTGATTTAGAGGAATTTGAAAAGGAACTGCATAAATTATTATAAGTAGGTGACCTGCATCACTTACGTTTTTTACGATACATATGAATTTAACTGGCATTCGCAATACAGTTTTTCTTGATCGATACGCGCTCAAAGATAAATCGGGAAAACCTATTGAAAAAACACCCGAGGAGATGTGGCGCCGAATCGCCAAGGGAGTTGCGGCAAATGAAAAAACTGCCAAACTTCGCAAAGAATGGGAAGAGAAATTTTATCAGGCTATGACTGATTTCAAATTCGTTCCTGGTGGTCGTATACTCTCAGGGGCAGGGACAGGCTACAAAGTCACCTATTACAACTGTTTTGTTATCCCTTCACCCAAAGATTCACGAGAAGGAATTTTAGAAACATTGAAACAAATGGTGGAGATCATGGCTCGAGGTGGAGGGGTAGGTATAAATCTTTCTTCTCTTCGTCCCAAAGGTTCGCGAGTACGCAAAGTTAATGGATTTTCTTCAGGCCCATGCAATTGGGCAGAGCTTTTTTCTGTAGCTACCAAAGACATCATCCAGCAGGGAGGCACGCGAAGGGGAGCTTTGATGCTCATGCTGTGGGACTGGCATCCGGATATTGAGGAATTTATCACCGTCAAAGAAGACCTTTCACGCATTAACGGAGCCAATCTCTCAGTGTGCGTATCAGACTCTTTCATGGATGCGGTAAAAGCCGACAAGGAGTGGAAATTGTACTTTCCCGATCATGAGGATCCGGATTATGATGCGAAATGGGATGGTATCATGGCGCACTGGCTAGCTTTAGGTAAAAAACCCAAACCCGTCCGCACCATCAAGGCCCGGTATTTATGGGACCTTATTTGTCAGGCAGCCTGGAGGAGTGCTGAACCAGGAGTCGTTTTTATGGAGCGTTACAACAAGTGGCACTCAAACTCGTATTTTAACTATATAAACTGTGTAAATCCATGCGGGGAAGAGGGATTACCGGCGTGGGGAGTTTGTAACCTCTCATCAATCAATCTCTCGGCGCTTATATCTGATTCCGGCGATATGGATTATGACGAGCTTGCCAAAATCGCAAAAATTTCGGTCAGGTTTCAAGATAACATTATCGACCAAGACGTCTATGTATTCCCGGGTATTAGGGAGACGCAGTTTGACGGCGAGCGCCGGATTGGTTTAGGTACCATGGGTTTGGGCGATGCGCTCATCAAAATGAAACTTCGGTATGGGTCTAACGAGTCACTTCCCGTGATTGAGAAAATCTATCGAACTATCCGGGATGCGGCGTTTGCAGCTTCAACCGAAGTAGCTCGTGAGAAAGGGCCGTTTCCCAAGTTTGACCCGAAGAAATATCCGCACGGGTACTTTATCAAACAGTTGCCTCATCAACTCCAGGCAAATGTAGCCAAATACGGCGTCAGAAATTCGGTGCTTCTTATGCAGGCGCCGACTGGTTCAACCTCGCTACTGTCTGGTACATCATCTGGCATTGAACCGGTGTATGAATTTGAATTTATCCGCCGGGACAGGCTTGGACAGCATATTCTGAGGCATACGTTGTTTGAAGCATGGTATCAAGAATATAAGGCCAACCACGGAAGAGATCCGCGCAAAGAAGACCGGCCGAATTACTTCGTTTCAGCAAATGATTTAACACCTGAGGATCATGTTAAAGTTCAGGCAGCAATCCAGAAATATGTGGATGCTTCAATCTCTAAGACAGTGAACGCTCCCAACGCACACGCGGTGGAAGATGTGAAAAGGCTCTATTTACTTGCATATGATTTGGGGTGCAAAGGTGTAACCTATATGCGCGAAGGTTCCCGCGCTGGTGTTCTTGAGCGGATTCCGAATAAGAATGAGCCGGTCAAAACAGGAGTGAATATGGAAAAGCCAGTTCTGCCTCTACATCAAATTCCTGAAGTCAAGCCGCGGCCCATCAGGGTCGAAGGAGCTACCTATAAAATGGATACACCCGTTGGTAAGGCATTTGTCACCATCAATTCCAACGGTCACTCTGATCCGCTTGAAGTATTTGTGAATGTTGGTCGTGCCGGAAGCGATGTACAAGCAATGGCAGAAGGACTGGGGAGACTTATCTCGCTTGTTTTTCGGATCGCCTCGCCTGTTTCACCAACAGAGCGCGCCAAACAGGTGATTCATCAACTGGCAGGAATCGGTGGCTCGCGTCATGTCGGCTTTGGTGATCGCCGAATCAAGTCGCTTCCTGACGCGATTGCCCGAGTGATGAACGATCACTTAACATACAAAAAGGAGCGAATGGCAAAGGGAGCTCTTCCTCCAAATGAGGATACCAACGGATACGGAAACGGCCTTGGGAACGGATACGGAAACGGCCAGACAAAGATTGAACTTACTAAAACAGTCACTCCTGAGCCGTTACCGCAGGGACAACAACCGCTGTTTGTTACCCACAAAGAGTTTGATTTATGTCCTTCATGTGGCGAGGCAGCGCTTGCTCACGAAGAAGGTTGTAAAAAATGCTACGGTTGCGGGTACAGTGAATGCTGATATGCTAAAATAGAAGCATATGCCGAAAGACGAAGCGCACCACTATAGCACTGCTGGCTGGATGTCTGCAATTTACGCCACTACACTGATTCCGATTTTTATAGTCAGCATTGTCACGCAATTTGTTGACAGTTTAAGATTTTTGGCGTATGTCATGACAGGTGTGAGTGTGGGGTTGTTTATATATGTACTATTATCATTCAAGAAACTCCTCAATCTGCGCTACTCGTTTGATGAGGTTGATCGCATAATTCACATTTTGATCGGAATTACGTTAATTCATCTGCCGATTGCGTTTTTATCTGATTGGATTGGAGGAACGTTTGATGCGTATGATGGATTGTCACTACTTTTTGTTATCATTAGTGGTGCGGTCACAATAGTTTTTGGTATTAAACTACTCAATGTTTCTCACAATTTATTCAATCTCAAGAAACCCCTTGGGTATTTACTTATAGCAAATGGAATAGCCTATGCGAGTATTATCTTTTTATTGTTTGGAATTATTATCGATTTTGTAGTTGCAATTCTTCTGGCAGTTCTTTTCTTTAAGGCTGACCGCACGTCAGAACCCGCATGAAGCGAGATGAGGGTCTTACTATCGTTTATACCGGCGACGGAAAAGGAAAAACTACTGCAGCTTTAGGAATGGCGCTTCGCACTGTCGGGTGGGGAGGCAAGGTACTCGTGGTCCAATTCGTTAAAGCCTGGAAGACAGGCGAGCACAAAGCAATTGAAAAATTTATTCATGATATCACCATTATTCCAGCTGGAGAAGGTTTCGTCGGTATCATGGGTGACCGCAAACCGAAAAATGTCCACCAGGCAAGTGCTCAAAAGGCACTCGAATATGCTCAAAAAGAACTGGTGAGCGGCAAATGGAATATGGTTATTTTGGATGAGATAAATGGCGCGATTGAAGGAGGACTTGTGGTTCTCAAAGATGTGTTAGATTTGATTACTTCAAAACCGGATGACGTCAATCTCGTCTTGACTGGGAGGAAAGTCCGCCAAGAAATCATTGATAAAGCAGATCTTGTGACCGAGATGAAAAAAGTGAAGCATCCCTACGACCGGGGAATTCTGGCTAAGAAGGGTGTAGATTTCTAATAATGGGTTTATGACAAATTTTTTTGATGCGTTTAATCCCTTACATCCGATCAAACACCATCGGGCACTGATAAAATTCGTACCTTTTTTTTTACTAGGGGGTGTCATTGCCGCATTGTTACTTGCGTTTATAGAAATAGTATTTAGTCCGTTTTTATTCCTTTTTCTATTATCCGATATCCATCACATTACGATAATATTCCCCGGTGAGTTTTTAGTCATTCTTTAAGTCATAGATTTTTTCAAAAGAGTAGAGTACAATTGGTTTCAGAAGTAAACGTTAAAAGTGGAGGAATTCCGTGTGAATCGGAAGCTGTGCCGCAACGGTAATCCGCCAACTGGGGGAAAGCCCGATACTCGCTTTTAATGTACTCCCGAGCAGGAAAAAAAGTTGTAGGTTGTAGGTTGTAAGTATGAAAAAAACTTATCACAAACAACTTCCAACTAATAATACCTCTCGGGATACACAAAACGGGAGGTTTTTTTATGGCAGTGGTAGCTGAAGGAGGTCACTCATGGAACCGAGATGTAGCTCGTAACCGGGTGAGTGAGCTCATCAAAGGGCAGGGGGTGCCAAAGTCTTTCAGCGAACTTAGGAAACTGACAAAACAAGCTATTGGCGACGACTTGAGAAGTTATTTTGCCGAGAAAGACCGTGTGCCCACGTTTGAAACCCGCTACCGCATCACCCCCCAGGGTCTGGCAATTGCTGACGGAGGGAGTCTTGACGGAAAGCTTTTTCGCGACGTTTTTATAAGCCGAGTACGGGATTTGGGGCCAAAACTGGGAGTGGTGGTAGATGAAGAAGAACTTCGGAGGTTGTCACTGATTGAACAGTCTTTGCTTGACGGTTCGCAAACAGTAGTGACTGCTGCCGGAAAAGACGGCGCGTACCGATATCTCCAACGTTACGAACGGCAGGGTGATTTGGTCGTCATGCGCAGTTTTGATATTGCTGCCGCAAGGGGGAAGGATTTATCAAATAGTGAAGTGAAGCGGATTTTGGAGCGTACGACAGGAAGTACATATAAAGCAGAGGGAAAAGATAGAATGGTGTTTGTGGCAATTAAACCCCTACAAGAAACGAGCGATCAATTTTTTCTTCGCTCTCAAGACGTAGTAAAAACGATGCACAGTGATACTCAAAGGAAGGAGTATACTAAAGACAGAGCGCAACGCATCGCTCAGGTTCATTCTGATCTTTCCGAAGGATTAACCCGCAAACCACTACTCAATACGAGACGTCGCGTAATGAGAACGGGAGTCTCGGCGAATCAAAAAGAACGCGTGAAAATACTAGCACGGAAAGAGTTATTGAGAATACACCGTTATATCCAAGCAAGGCCAGAACGGGTACCTCAGTTTGAAACGTTATCTACGCTTCCAAAAAGAGTACTACAGGAACAAATAAGACTCACACAAATGAGACAGGAACATCACGCGACAGTCTTGAATCGAATTCTACGTTTTGCACCAAGGATTCCGTTTCTTAGGAATCAAGAGTCGCTACCTACAGCTGAGATGCGGGTACAAGCGGTGAGCCAAAAAACGCATCAGGAAACGTATTTTGTGCGCTTGGAAAGACGCTTGACTCAGCGCGTAAAAGAGGGATGGCACATTGTTTCTTCAGTAAAGGAACGAATCGCACAGGTGATTTTGTTACCCCGAAGAATTTTGAGCTATGTAAGACCATTACCACGGATTATCGATGTTGGGAAACGAGTTTTTAGAGAAGCTGCGCATCCTTTACGCTTACAAGCCTTTAAAGATGTCCACCAAAAACTCGTGCTTCAGTTAAAAGATCGGTTATCACCGTTCCTTAAAATTACCAAATTGCCACGGAGGTGGATGGATGGGGTGGTAACTAGATTGAGATTGCAAAAAAAGTTGGAAAAAACGCGAGCTTTATCTATCCGGAAAGACAGAGAACTACTCCGTCCCGTAGTTAAATCTGTTCACCGGTTTGTCGAAGACATCACAAGATCGATAAGAAAGACCATGTATCGACTATTTATTTGGCTTGACAAACGAACTGATGATAGAATTGAGCAGTTAGTAGACAAGAAGTTGTTGGTCAAACGGGTAGCGCGAAAACCAGACCTCTCAACTATATTGACTCAACCAAGTCAAGAAGTAAGTCCCTTGAAGAGATTATTCCCAAGACGTTTGTGGCATTTCGTTTTTTCATATGTACCTTTGCGGTTGTTGGGTAACCATAAACACTATTCTTTTCAGCCTGAAAATAATCTGCATATCAGCAGCTCTCCAAAACATGATGGAGAACTCCTGATTCTAAAGCTGTTACTGATGAGTTTACTTAATGATGTTGAAAGACCAATATCGATAATTAGTGGTTATGCAATACTGACTAAACGTCATCAGCAAGTTGCGATTCGTAAACTTTCATCCGTAATTTATGAGCGTGTGTTTAGCGCTTCTCACGGGAGCGTGATTGTCGGCTAAAGGAGGCTTGTGATATGATACGTTCAATGCAAACTCTGCCCAAAAAGATTCAGGCCGATGATACCGTGGCGGGAAATCCGCCAGACCCAGCGACACTCCGCGGAAGTAGACCAACTTCTGTTTCTTCTCACAAAGAGGTTGAGCCAGTCAAGGCCGGAGATGAGCTCGAGCCACTTGAAGAAGTGGCTTCCGAAGTTGAAGTCAGTCCAGAACTTCAAGCAATCGGAGTAGAGAAGTATTCCGAACGAGTTGATTTGCCTCCGGATGTAGTTAAAATGGGAGTGACAGCTTCTGGACCAGGTCAGCCGGTACAGCCAGCGCAAGTGGTAGTGCTTCCGTTGACAGATGAAGAGATCAACCAAGGGCTTCACGCATCGATACTATCGAGCCTGAGGTGGCTTGCGGAATGGTGCGTGAGGCAGCTGAAGAAATCTCGTTTATTAAGATCATAGGTATGAATACCGAAGACATACTACTTGACATTACCAACAAAATGCAATTATTTGCCTTTTTTGCTGTGTTAGGGCTTATGACAATAGGAGCCCTTATTCTCATAGGGTTTCTCCTGGTTTTGTGGTACAAATACCGCGACCGGGAGGAAAAGTCACTTGACTATATCCTAATTCGTGTAGCGGTGCCCCGTGATAATGAGGTCAAGATTGATTCAGCAGAGCAGTTTATTGCCTCGTTGGCAAGTCTTAGAAAAGGGGGTTTTGGGTCTAATCTTAAACCTCAAGACCATTTCTCATTTGAGATTATAGCAACGCCGGGAGACATTAGA
>CAYPMW010000020.1:11681-25862 GCA_964412165.1 uncultured Gammaproteobacteria bacterium
GCCGCCGAGCAAATGTTTTCCTCGCTCTCGTCGCTTAGGAAATCCGGGTGGTTATCGTTTATTAAGGTTCAGCCGCACTTAAGTTTTGAGATTGTGGCTATGCCTGGAAATATCAGCTTTTATATATCAGTACCGCGCGAACTCAGAGATCTTATTGAAAAGCAGATTTATGGTGCTTATCCAGGCGCTGATATTGAAGCGGTTGAGGAATACAATATTTTTTCAGAGAAGGGCAAAGTCGCCTTTGCGTCACTTCGACTTAAAAAAGATGATTACCTACCAATCCGACCGTTTCGCGAACTACCAACTGATCCTCTGTCCTCAATTACCTCAGCACTTGCCAAAATGCAGGAAGGGGAGGGGGCGGCGGTCCAATTTATCGTTTCACCTGCTGATGGAAAGTGGAAAAAGAAAGGCCAGTCGTTTGTCGCCCATGTGAAAAAACAGGAGTCAGATCCTGAAAAAGCAAAATTTCAGTACGATCCGAAAGTACTGGAGACTATTACCGTCAAATGCAGCAAATCCGGTTTTGATTCGGTGATTCGCTTGGTGGTATCATCAACTTCAAAAGAATCTGCCAAAATGCACCTTGATAATCTAACTGGAGCTTTTACCCAGTTCAGCTCTGATCAAAACAGCTTCACCAAAGCCAAGCACCTTTTCAAGCGGCTCTTTATGATCGATTTCATTTACCGCTACTTTCCGGTGGTGAATAATTTACCGCGTTACAAGCAGACTTCGGTTTTATCAAGCGAAGAGCTGGCTTCTCTTTTTCATTTACCTAATAAATCAGTTGAAACGCCGCATATTCACTGGCTTAATGCCAAACGGGCGCCGGCTTCATCAAAGCTGCCTGAAAAAGGGTTGTTTATCGGATATTCGCGTTACCGGGGTCTCAAAAAGGGGGTTTATCTTGATAAAGATGACCGCCGGCGACATATGTACTCTATCGGAAAAACCGGGGTTGGAAAATCAGAGCTTCTCAAATCACTGATTCTCCAAGACATCAAAAACGGCGAAGGCGTGTGCTTTATCGATCCTCATGATACGATTGACAAGCTCTTGCCGCTCATTCCTCCCGAGCGGGCAGAGGATGTCATCTATTTTGATCCATCAGATACCGAGCGGCCAATGGGGCTTAACATGCTTGAGGCGCACACTGAAGAGCAGAAACACTTCGTCGTGACCTCGATTGTGGGACTTATGTACAAGCTCTATGATCCCATGAAAACCGGTATCATCGGACCACGGTTTGAACATGCTGTCAGAAACGCCATGTTGACAGTCATGGCCGAACCAGGTAATACATTTGTTGAGGTGGTGCGGGTACTTACCGATTCTTCCTTTGTCCAGCAGCTGCTTCCGAAAGTGCAGGATCCTATCATCAGACGGTACTGGACTGACCAGATAGCCCAAACTGCTGATTTCCATAAGTCAGAAGTTTTGGATTATATCGTTTCAAAATTCGGTCGGTTTGTCACCAATAAACTCATGCGCAATATCATTGGTCAATCCAAATCATCATTTGATTTTCGCAAAGTCATGGATGAAGGTAAAATATTGCTTATCAATCTTGCCAAGGGAAAAATCGGGGAGGAAAACAGTAATTTCCTGGGTCTTATATTAGTACCCAAAATTCTCATCGCCGCCATGAGCCGGCAGGATATCCCGGAAGACAACCGTCGGGATTTCTATATGTACGTTGACGAATTCCAAAATTTTGCCACCCCTGACTTTGCACAAATATTGTCTGAAGCACGGAAATACCGCTTAAACCTCACGGTTGCCAACCAGTTTATCGGGCAGATGGAAGAGGAAGTCAAAAACGCCATCTTCGGCAACGTCGGCACGCTCGTGGCCTTCCGGGTGGGAGTGACTGATGCCAATTATTTGCAGCATGAATTTCAGCCGGTATTTAGCGAATCAGACCTTATCAACATCGAGCGCTTCAACGCGTATATGAAAACGGTGGTCAAAAACGAGCCGGTGCCGCCGTTTAGTGTCGATATGACGCGGGATATCGATGCTGAAAAAAAGACAGCCAATCCTAAGGTGGCGCAGGCAATGATCCAGCTGTCACGCCTCAAGTACGGCAAGCCGCGGGAGCTTGTCGAAGCCGAGGTCGCCCAGAGAGCGCGGCTATAACTCCTGTAAATTTCAATTCCTGGACTTGCGTTATAATCTCCCTATGCTCCGATCTAGAAAATTTTCCTTGGTAACAGTAGTTTCCCTGTTATTTTTTGGAAGTGCTTGGGGATACCGGTTAACAAGTATTTTTACGCTTTATAGACAGGTTCTCGCCAAGTTATTAAATTCTACGGGGAATGTCACAACTATTTACAACCAGTCGTTTTCAGCTGTGCTGATAAGGTGGGAGGTGGTGTCGTCGTTTAGGGAAGGAGTTTATCGCGGTGTGTTAGTTGGAGTAATATGTTTGGTAAGTTGGGTGCTCTTTCTAGCGTATAAAAAGCCTGCAAAATCAATTTCGCCTTATGTATTAAGTATATTTATTGTAGGAATTATTCTTCTCAGCTTGGACGACAACCGGTTTCACCTATTTCCCGGAAATTGGTTACTTGAAAACTCTCAATTCTGGGGAGCGATTTCAATGTTAGTTTTAATATATCATCTGATTCGTAGAAATAATTCATCTTCATATTAAAGTTAAAACTCAGCTTTCAAAAAAGCTGAGTTTTGTCTGAGCTTTTTCGAATGTGAAAAAAACTTGGTATAATACGTAGTATCTGCGTCCGTAGCTCAGTGGTAGAGCATCGTCCTTATAAGACGAGGGTCCTTGGTTCGATCCCAAGCGGACGCACTTTTAGTTTGAGATCGAGAGTCAGAATCCATCCTGGTCCACTAATGGGGGGTATAACAGGTTGATGTAATTACCTGCTCACTAATAAGCTGGCGGAGTACTCATCGAGACGCACGCTGTTAATTGGAAACTATTATCGTTACTGGAAAGGTTTTTTCCGCTCCCGTTGTGCCATCTCTAAAAAGTCCATATCCGGTATACGTTCCAAGAATTACGTTCTGATAGATTTGGATGTATTGCTGATGAGTTATTCCGTTAACTGATCCTCCCGAGGCTAAGTAATTGATTCCACCGCCTGCGGGTTTAGGGTTATTAAAGTTGATTGAAAACGTATAGGATGTTGATCCGGTTGATGTAAACGTAAAAACATTCTGTTCTGAACCGTCATTTTTAGCCGTAATATTTATCGAATCTGCAGAAAAAGTAAATCCCATAGAGCTAGCTGGTGGTTCGACAACCGTAACGTTGTAGGAAATTGTTTTGGTGATGTTGCCCGGCTGAAATATAAGCTGAATTGTTCCCGTATAGCTACTGGGTTGCGTGTTTGGGGATGCACTGACACTGACGTTCTTTGTCTCTCCCAGGTTTATACCACCGCTAGCAGGATTCCAGCTAAAGGCAGACCCATTGGCGGTAGGCGAAGTGATTAATTCAAATTGAGTGATAGTGTAGGAGGTAAATGAAAATACGTTTTGTTTTGTTTCACCGCGACTGATTGTCAGAGTTACTGAATTGGTTGACACGGTAACTTCTTGGTTAGACGTAACTACTGGGGTAGGTGAGACCGCTGTGGTTGTGAAACTAGAAGTTTGCGTACCGCCTGCGTTTGTAGTCATACTCGGGGAGGGTGAACTTGATGGAGTGCTTTTGGGTGTTTTAGACGGTAAGGCCTTTCCTGTGGAAGAAGAGATGCCTGGTAAAAGAGTTTGAGTCGCATCCGGACTCGCTTCATCGGTAATAGCTCCGGTTGCAAAAATATCTGGTTGGTTGTGTTTAGAATAGATAACTACTGCTCCCACAACTGCAGCGAGCAATAGAATTATCCCTATAGTAAACAGAGCAGGCATCCTGCGAAAGAGGCTACCAGTGGAGCTAAAGAAACTTCTCAACATATCCGGTATATTATACTATAAGTCATTTCTTGTCAAATCCACGATCCTTCTGAAGCAGTGTATAACACATACTCTGGAGTTAGTCAGATGAGTGAGGACTCCCCGCGTCTGACGCGGGGCATCTTTGTTTTAGAGTCCGAAACCCCGTACCGAAAGCCCTAAGAAGACTTCCATTCATCCCCACCATGAATGGTGGGGCTTTCTGGTACTGGGGTAAAGTAATAAGATTAGAGTACGGATAAAGTTTCGGTGCATACCCAGTATTTACCACACAATGAGCGTTTCCCCTTTTTTAACTAATTCTCAAAAAAGCGCTTCTCGTGACGGTGCGGACACACTTTTAATTAAGAAATAGTGGTCCGAATCCATCCTAGTCCCTTTGATTCAGCAGAGTGCGGGAGAAAGCAGAAAAAAAGTGTCCAGGTATCAGCTTGAAACGGGTACGGTAAACTTTTAGTCTGTTGTCACTGTCTTTAGTGAAGTAACCGCACCGATGGCATTAGTTTGCAGTTTTACCTGTTTGTTTTTTCTACTCACACCTTTAACTTCGGTTTCATTTGCTCCCCGGTAGCGCAAGTTTCTCCAGATAATATCAATATTTTCCTTGATTTGTACATTGCTCGCGTCGTCTGGCTCACTCTCCCAAATACGGATGTATAAAAGTTTACTCTTGTCCGGAGTAACCCCGAGATAAGCAGCGTCACGGGTATCAATTCCCTTTGCGTCTTTTCCCTCAAGGGTAATAGGGATAAGTTCGGCCTCGCCGGCAAAAACTGCTTCCTTCGCGGTGACGGTAAAGTTTTTGTTGGTAAGCGCGAGTGATTTGTATTCATCAAGCGTCCAAGCATTGTCATTGTCGCCGCAGAAGACGTTGAGTCCTGGATATGAAATAGAGAAACTAGCGCCACCCAGGCGAGACTCAGATTCTTTAAACCCTACAAATACCCCCTGAATTTCTTTGGCGGAGTACACATCTTCGTCAAGAATGAGAAAATTATTTCGGGAGAGAGGAATTTCTTCAAAGAGCCATTTGCGCTCTTTTCCGTCGAGAGTATCGGTGAATTTAGGTACAGCAAGTGTGAGACCACAACTTGAAGGAGCATAGCTTAAAATTTTATCTGTATCGTTTTCTTGAATCTCTCCCAGTCTTTCCTTGCGCACCGATTCTCTGAATTCCTTAGTTTGGGTTTTTCTAAGACCCAAACTCACGCCTTTGATAAGAGCTGCTGTAAAGTAAGTAAAAAGAAAGATCATTGCTAAAAGTGTTAATATGATCGAGAGCGCAAGTTGGGGTTGATCGCCACTTTTAACAACCACGGTGCCGGCAATTTTGTCGTGCCACGCCTGTTTCTTTTTGTCCCAAATGATCCAGAGATACCCTAAACCGAATATAAAGATAGATAGAGCAGAGATTATCTTACCAAAAATGCGGACAATAGCTGTGGAATAGGTGACTTTTCCTCCATCATCTTTGACGATTTGAATGCCCACGAGTTTTTTGCCAGGAGTTGCACCGGCATAATGCACCCAGAATATGATGAAGTATAAAATTCCTACTGCGAAACCAATTACCATAAAAAGAGATTGTTTCGCAGATGCTTGAAGAGCCTTAAGTTCTTCAACTGACTGGACTCGAAAAATGGCAAACGGATTATTACCCATGAGGTATTGGAGCATAAAACCTATCAGAAAGAGAATCAGGAAATCAACCCAGTATGCTAAAAATCTCAGGCCAAACCCGGCATAATTGCGGTTTTGAGGCATATTGGGTTGAACAGTAGTGGTTGGATTCATGGGCAGTTCCTTTCTTTATATCAGTATAACATTTCTAAAAACAGTCAAGTCAAGTATATGAGGGTACAAGACAAAGCGAGGGTGAAACTTCGATAAATTTCTGCTGTCTCGATATGAGAAAAGATGAGTACCGTCATGGATTGACTGACACATCAGTTGGTACCTCTGCTTGTGAGATAAACTGGCGTACGTCTTTAGTAAGATAGTAATAAAGACCTATATTAAGAGCAGCAAGACTCAACGCTGCGATCAGGAACAATATGTGTTCCTTAAGAGGAGATATGTAATATCGCCAAACCTGATAAGAAAACATAGATCTCGGATCATATACTATAAGTCATATTAAGTCAAATCTCTCGTTTGTTACAGTAGGGTATAATATCCTTATGCAGGATGTAATCTACACAGAGCGATACGAATTTCCCTATACAGATCTGCGCTTTCCGGGTATGAATACGGGTGAGCGGATCCTATTTGTGACACGTGAATCGCCGCTCGTACATAAACTCCGCTTGGGAGGACTTGCGCTCGTTGTAGGAGTACTTCTTGTGACGGGGACGATGTTTATCATGTTCGGCGGAAGGTTTGTATCTCAGCTTCTCGTACTACAGCTACCGCTGTTTGCTCTGGCTGGTGCAATCTTTCTTATCGGATGGTGGTGGATTAGTACTACGTATAAAAAATCAGTGTTTATCATTACCACCCGCAGACTCACCAAAATCATTCACACGACGCCGATTAACTGGTACCAGTTTTCTCTCGGTCTTGATGAGATAGAAGATACGGGTTCCTATGCGTCAAGTTTCTTTGAAGCCTTGTTTGGATTGGGGTATTTTGTGGCGCGTTCAGGTGCAGGAGCCATCAAAAACTTCAAAATTGTCAACATCACCTTTTCCCGTGATCTTCATAATTATGTCAATAAGCTCCTGTACGCTTTTAAACATCACCCGGCTAAAATAAATGAGTTCAGGCCATTTGTGCCGCATCTAAAAGGTGGTGATCGCAGCGAACTGGCCAAAAAATACCCTCAGTACCGAACGGAGTTCGATTAGAGTTCGTCTAGCTTGACGCTTTTTTCTACGCGGCCTTTGACGAAATCGAGGTACTTTTCTGTGGTGGAAAGGCGTTTGTGACCGACGAGTTTGGATATAATTGTCAAGGGCGTACCGGACATGAGATGATGGGCGATAAAGGTATGGCGTAAATCGTTGACCTTCGCGTTATCAATGCCGGCAATTTTGAAATAACGATCGATTGCAGTTCTAATGTTGCGGATAAGTAGAGGGCGCCCGGTTTTGGTGACAAACAGGGTTTTATTCAGGGTTTTGGGTCTGACTTCAAGATAATGGTCTATTGACTGTTTGGCAGCTTTGTTAAGGGGAACGGTGCGTTCTTCGTGTGATTCCTGGGTAGCGATGTGGAGTTCATGGTCCTTGACGTCTTCGAGTTTGAGATTGGCAAGTTCTCCAATCCGGATGCCTGTCTGGAGGAAAAGTTCCACAATCGCCGATATCCGCGAGTCTTCGCGGCATGCATCACGAAGCGCTCTGTATTCAACCTTTGACAGAATTCGAGGTGGTTTAACTTCGTATTTCGGATGAGAGATATCAGCTGACGGGTCTTCTGCTACATAGCCTTGCCCTTTGAGAAACCGGTAAAACGTTTTGATGGAATTGATTTTTCTGGATATCGATTTGGGCGTATAACCGTCTTTACTAAGTTTAGTAAGAAATGCCGACAGTTCGTCTTTTATCACCTCGCTAATTTCTTTTTTACCCAAATCTTTAAGAAACACCATCAGTTGGTCGATGTCTTTTCCGTATGCTACAATGGTGGCGCGTGCACGTTTTCGGTTAGTCAGGTAGTCAATAAATTCCCGGTGTGCCGCCGAGAGTTCGAGTGCTGGAGTCATAATAAGACCTATAATATCACTATCAAGGCATTTTTGTCAATTGCTTCATTATAGCATATTTTTTATATAGTCAAGGGTTTGAAGCTAATTTGCGAAAAAAGGGATATGCAAAACCGCCTTATAATATTATTCATTTGCATTGTAAGTCTCTTTTTTATAGTAAGTTTGAGTCGGTCTATTTATTCCTTGTGGCAAAAGGGGAATGCTGTGGATGAGCGAGTGGAGCTACGCGAGTCACTTAAAGCCGAAACTGAAGAGCTTAGGAAGCAACTTGGGGAAACAGAAAGCGCTGAATTTGTCGAAAAACAAGCTAGAGATAAATTAAACCTACAGCGCCCCGGCGAGGTCGTGGTGGTATTGCCAGAGTTTGATGCCTATAGACCATTACCTACCCCCGAAGCACAGAGTTCAAACTGGCAAAAATGGCAACGACTTTTGTTTTAAAGTGTCCTCATTAGAAAGCTATTTTTTCTCTCTTTATGACTACCGTCCCGTCAAGATTTTTCCACTCTTTAGCGGTGGTAAACACGTCAGACGGTGTTTTGACATCGGTAAATGCAGTTTGGGTAGCTGTATCACTCTCAGGAATAATAAGGTAGACAGAAGAAGCAAGTGCCGGGTCAGGTAAAGGCATCGAGTAACGAGAGACTGTACCAATCCAGGGAAAGAGATAGTCATAGTCATAGGTGTAGATTGCTGGAGAATATACATATACCACAAAAGGAGTAGCACGAGCGTCTTCATATACTTGTCGCACAGTTAGTTCTTTAGCAGCGAGCGAGGGAATAGCGAGAGGAGAGTCGTTGAACGTGGTAATAAATCTATAGGAAAACACGGTGAGTTGATAGAGTACCCACACAAACAGCACAACTCTCGCCAAACGGAATTTGTTCGCAAACACGCCGATTAGGAGAAGTAACAGTACTTCAACCGCGATAAAATGATACGACCAGACGGGATTTTTCGAAGTGAGATATAGGTAGAGTATGGAAACGGTTGCAGTAATAATAAAGAGGAGGAGCTTTTTTTCATAGGTCGTCAACTTGACCCTTCCTTTGTTGAGATGGTAAACCAGTGCAATTATTGAGAGGGAGAGAAGTATATACGTAGCGGCAGGTGGCACATGGAGAAGTTTGGCCAATATATCCAATAAAGCCTCGCCAATTTGTAGTTTGGTCAGTCCCACTTGACCGACCACCGCTGAACCATACAGGAGGGAATTAATATACGCATGCCACAGATTTTGGGTCTGGTTGAATCCATGCCGAACTTCAAACACCAAAAACGGTAGGAAGGTGAGTAACACGCCGGAAAGAAAAACAATCGGCGCTATGGCGAGTGGGCGAATAAAATGCTTATGACGGATGAGTACATAGATGATCGCGGACATAATGTATATAAGGGTAGCTCCGGTGATGCCAATACCAAAGGACATGTGTATATTGGTGATGAGTCCTGCGACAATACCTGCTATACCTATTTTTTTGAGATTTGGTAGTGGTTGGGAAGTGGCGATCATGAGGTAGATAAGTCCTAATAATAAGAGTGGAGCCAGATGTGGATTCCACAGATACAACGTGTACTCGTTATAGGCAAGAATAAACATCAGCCAGAGAAGTAACACGATTGTTTTCCCAAACATATGCCTCATTTTGTATAAGAGCCAGGGAAAAAGCGTGAAATACGGTAGGGTAAGAAGAAGTGTTGCAATAAAGCGCGGATTTTTATCAATATACAGGCCAAGGCTAATCAGCCAGATCCAATATGGTCCATAAAATACGCCAGGTATACCTGTCGGTTGACCGATAAGGCTGATTTTTTTCTGATTTTCCAGTGCCAGAAGAAAATCGCGCGCTGGATCAAACCAGAATGGGATGCCGCCTGTCCAAATGCTTTTTAGAGAGCTTATAAAAGGGATGATTACCGCGAGAATAAAAAGGAGCGAGTACGCGGAGAGTTTGGTTTTCATGAACAAGCGCGTGTTAGTATAAATTGTTTATAGTGGAATTTCTCGATTGGTGTCAATGGGGGTTATGAGGATAAAAAGTACCAGGGGTGGGATTCGGACCCACGACCACAGCGTTATGAATGCTGTGCTCTAACCACTGAGCTACCCTGGCTTGCCCCGCCGTAACTTTAGTGAAGGCGGTCGTGAAAGTAATTTTATCAAACATTGAAGCTGACTTCCAGCTCTGTTATAATGTGCATTCAATACCGCGGGGTAGTGTAGAGTTGCACAGGAGGCTCATAATCTCCTAGGCCGGGCGCGACTCCCGGCCCCGCAACAAGGCACCATTCGATGCCTTGCTTTGCAAGCAGAGAATGGTAACGAAGGGAGGTACCGACTGGTACCTCCCTTTTTATTGGTATACTAAATACATGAAATTCTATTATGTTTATATCCTGCATAATAAACATAAGGATTTCATTTACATTGGATATACAGAGAACCTTAGACAGAGATTGAAGGATCATAATAGTGGATTTTCCTCATCTACAAAAGCGTATGTTCCATTGGATTTAATCCATTACGAAGCATATAAAAATATGAAAGATGCAAAAAGACGAGAAAAATATTTAAAATTAAATAAAGGAAAAACTACTTTAATGACGATGTTAAAAGAATATTTTCAAATTAAATGAACCAAGTACTCATTTTATAATTCCACCAAAATAATTTAATAGCGCCTACCGAAGCGCTATTTTATTTTGTTATAATTATTAGTGTTATATATACCTGCAAAAAATCCATGAATACTAATTTCGTCACGATTACAAAAATCTCCTACAAAAATATACCGTCACTTGTAAAAATGCACCATGATCCAACTATGTATCTTTTCGATCCAGATACAGAAAAAGTGATCAATGAGGAAATAGCTAGAAATTATATCCAAAAGGCACACAAAACTTGGAAAGAGGGAATGGCTTATATATTTTCAATTTATAATCAAGAAAATGAATTTGTAGGATTTATTACACTTCGTGGTGTTGTTAAACACTCATATGCCAAAATCGGATTCACAATATCCAAAGAACATAGAGGAAAAGGCTATGCCACCGCAGCTATTCAGAAGACTCTTGAATATGCCAAAGATATATTAGGACTCAAAATTATCGAAGCTTCAGTACACAAAGATAATAATCCAAGTAATAAAGTTCTTATAAAGAATGGGTTTACTGGAATCGACCGAAAAGATAGTCTAGGAAAATTTAAGAACAATGGTAATTATTCTATACTGCAACTAGAATTTTGATAACTCTAGTCAAAGACTAGATTCTAGTTTCAATCAATCCTTTCAAGGTATAGCTCATCTAAAGTCTGGTATAAATACAGGAGATACTTGGCTTAGAAAATAGGTGCGGATTTCTTCCAATCCCCGCAACAGAGAATATTAAGAGACCCATCAGGGTATTTTTATAATTCAACAAAAAAAGCCTCAATTTATAGAAATTGCAAAAGTGTATATGTATTATAAGCTCGACTCCTTTATCTCATTCATAAGTACCCTAAACCAATACAAAAAAAATCCCCAGAGCAGCAAACCTATATTGTGTATAAAAGACCAATTCACAAGCGTTCGATTAAATGCAATATTGGTATAATTTAATCCTACGTAAAATGTAGAAAGAAGCCAAAACAGCATAATTAACTGTTTAGATTTTTGGCTGTTGCATAAAAACACAAAAGGCACTATCCAAAATACATACTGCACGCCCCAATTAAGTAAAATTATATACATTCCAAGTATCACCAAAAGACTTGTACACCACAGGGCCCGTCTCATTACTTGCCATACACGAGCGATTAATAAACTTAATAATAATCCAAAAATTTCCAACCGATATTGAATAATAAATGTTAAAACTCCGGGTACAAAAGATGTCAAATAGGTGATTCCCCATACACCGATTGGCCCCCCGGCTGCTAGAACTACCGGAAAAACATGTAACATGCGCGCTCCTTCGACCAATCTTGTATACACAAATACATCACCTGCTAAAAACAGCGCAATAATTCCTATAAACACAGTTATTTTTTTAAAACCCACATGACGAGCAACCAGAGGTAAGAATATAAAGGACCATGTTTTAACGGCCACCGAGATTGCGAAAAGCAAAGCAATAGTAAAAAATTTTAGGTAATTAGGTGCTTTTTACCATAATTCGGTAAATATTTTTATTAAATCTTGTTTTCTATGATTGTATCGAAACTCAAGTTCCTTCAAGTAAAGAGCAAAGTGTTTCTTAGATATCCCATGATACTTAAGCATCCTCTCTTTTGCAAAGGACCAGAAACCTTCAAGACCATTAATATGGACTCTGCCATTGGCAAACTTCTCAGCATGATTAAGACTCAGATGTCTGCCATAGATAAACAGGGACTTGTAGCTTCTAAATTGATCAGTATAGAATACACTGCCTTTCTCGGCATGCTTGCTAATAGCATCAAGTACTTGTCCAAGTTCGAGATTCTCTGGGAGAGTGGTAAATACTCTTCCATCTCTCTCCAGCATACCAAGAACAAGAGTTTTTCCAGAAGCTGCTCTACCTCTGTTTCCTTTTCTTCTTCCACCAAAGTAGGCATCATCAATCTCAATCTCTCCGGAAAGTTTTCTAAACTCTTCTTTAGTTTTTTCAGCTATCTTCTCTCTGAGTCTTTGGTAGACTCTGTAAACGGTCTTGTAGTTAAGGTGCAATACTTTGCTGGCTTTGTTAGCTGGTATCTCCAAAGCAAAGTATTCAATGATCTTTTCAAGTCTTTCAGCTCTCTTAAAGGAATATCTCCTTTTGTATCTCGGACAGTAAATTCTACCCAAAGAATTGCCCCGTGCACGGTAGTATCTACAAAATATACATTTCCGGCGATCCATTCTACTATTTATCTTAATCGATTTTCGGTAGAATGTACCTAATTACCAAAAAATAAATAATAGCGTAAAAACAGCAAACTCTCCCAGGAAAATGTACGCATACCACTCTTGCATGTAGTAATTATAAATTAAAGCCACCCTATTTTCTGAAACAAGGGTCCTTTGTATTAAGAAATGACTGACAACAGTCAGCCCCCGTAATTTTGATTATTGGAAAGTAAGCCCGCAGTTTTTTGTGTTATACTACATACGTAGTTTCGGAATAAATTTATGACAAAAAATCTTTCTTACCTCATTGATTTAACCTATGATAAAGCCTACAAAGGCTATGTGGCTGATGTGGTAAATTTGTATGGATGTATGAGTCAGGGAAAGACCAAAAAAGAAGCCATACAAAATGTTAAGAAGGCGATCAAAGCACATATGGAAGTAATTGAACAATCGAATGAAAAAAAGCTTTTACTAAAGAAATTGTTACTGTTCCCACTTCTTTTACGTCTCCCTAAATTATTTCTTTATGCCAACGCTGACCAATATTTCGGATAGGGATGCAGTCAAGGCATTTACCAAAGCTGGGTATAACCATGTTCACACATCTGGAGACCACGCTATATTACAGAAAACGGGGTTTCCGACACTTTCAATTCCACTCAACAAAGAAGTAGCCAGATTTCTACTTAAATCTCAAATCAAAAGGGCCAAACTAACCGAAAAAGAGTTTGTAAAATTGTTAGAAATAGGTTCTGATTTTCCACCTTCGCCAAGGCTTCCACCTACGTTAAAACTTCGGCGGACAAGCCAGCGGGCAGGCCTGTAAGCTCAACAACCAATAAAAAGATTGTCTAGACAATAATATCAATAGTTGGTTTGTCATCAACTTGACATACAAAAAATAACTCTCTATACTATTAATATGCAAACACAAACTTTCCCTTCTACAATTTCTGCCCGTGCTATTCAACGGGGATATAAAAAAATCTTCGAAAAGGTAAAAAAGACCAAAAAGCCAATCGTGGTGATGGCAAATAACGAACCACAGGGAGCCATCGTCAGTCTAGAAATGCTTGAAGAGTATAATAAACTTAAATCTGACCTAGAGTTGTTTTCCATCATCGACGAAATACAGGCTAAAAATAAAGACAAGGATCCTAATACGGTTCTTGAAGATGTTACCCGCGATGTAGAAGAAGTGCGCCAAAAGATTTATGAAGAAACCTTCGGTAGTCGTTGATACCAACCTCTTTATAAGCGCGCTTATTGTACCAAAAAGTAAACCAAGCAAACTCATCAAATATTGGAATAAAGGTGCATTTACACTTGTTACTTCAGTACCTCTCTTAAAAGAATTGGAGGAAGTAGTTGGAAGAAGTAAATACACGAGTAAATATGCCATTTCTCTTCAGGCTAAAGAGCGTTTATTCATACGGCTACGTAGAAAAGCAAAGCGTATACTTTCTCTAAAAAAACCAGCAATTGAAATAAGAGATATAAAAGACTTAGTTATACTGGCAACAGCTCTAGATAGCCAGGCAGATTATCTAGTGATTGGAGATAAAGATTTACTCACTCTTAATAGTAATCCAACTATTAAACCATTGAAAATTATTACTGTGGATGAGTTTCTTAAGCACCTAAAGTGAGAAAATAGGTTCTGATTTCCTCCAGCCCCCG
>CAYPMW010000021.1:0-20473 GCA_964412165.1 uncultured Gammaproteobacteria bacterium
TACCCCGGTTCCAAGAACGATGAGCGCTTTGACGAGAGCGTCGTCAATGATTCTCCCAACATCAGGATAGGCATTTATTAGCCTTTCTTGGATTTGTTCTTCAGTCAACCACCTTTCCTGACTGTGATAAAACATTCTCCGTCTAATATTTGCTGCATGTTCTTTGCCTATATGTGACATAGTTTCTCCATAAAAAAAACCTCCCGGAAAGCGGAAGGTTCGTGATACAAAATTTTCTATCTCAATTACGTACCACGACCCTTTTCCATCCACATCGGGAGGAAAAAACTAACAGTAATTTTAGACGTTTTAAACAGCATAAAGTATTAGAGAAATTGAAACGCAATATATCGTAGTTAGATCATTATGTCAATATATCGCTTAATTCTCCGTAGAAATCCGACAGTCTTCCTCTGGCAATTTTTTATAACGGTGGTTTCATATCTATTCCCATGTGCGGTCTATGGTAATGGTACCTCTTAAGAAATGATCGAGTTCCCATACGTATTACTTTCGATTATTTTCCATATAACTTCCTGTGAGTTCCTAAAGTAATAAAATAAGCAACAGTTTCTTCTCCCATATGCACCTCTTTGAAAATTGCTCTCCAATCAGAAGTTATATCAATGCTTCTGTATCCTTGATACTCGTGGCAAAGTGAGTGATTGTTGAGTTGGGGATTGTCAGGATCTTCAGAGAAAAGAAGAATTTTCTCTTTGAAGCTTTTACGAACTCTGATCTCTGTCTTTTTAAGTTTGGCTATAAAGTCAGAGTCATAAACGACCTTCATATCCCTTGCTTATTTAAATAGGCAACCGCTTCTTTCCCTGATCGAAAAATCGGTGAGTGTTTTCCTGCTTTAAGGTTTTCCTCAGCGATTCTTATTACCATACGTAGATAATCATTTGGTACTTCGTTGAGAGTGCTAACAGTTAGAGACTTCGTCCGTATAAATTGTTTCAAAAATGCTTTGATGACTACACTTAAAGGCATACCAAGCTCTGCAGCGGTTTTCATAGCCTCTCTTTTAGTTTGAGGATCGATTTTGGCAGTTACGACTGTGTAACTCATGGTATACTAAAGTATATACGATGGTTATACTGTTGTCAAGCACCGCTTAAGTAACTATTCACTTGTTCCCGAGCAGTGATAATTTAAGCGGCAGGACCCCGTACGTTGGGAAAGAGTGAACCCTTACCTAAGATCCCCTTGACCATCCATAATCAATATGATAGGTTACAAAGGGATATGGTTGAAAATCCTACTACGCTTCGAGACCTGCAGATTTATAGGGGTACTGACTTCAACCTTCTCCAAGCTCCGGGAAACAGAATATTTGGGTTCGCTGCATGTGTCAATGGTGACATGTACGTCTTTATAGCTCACGAACAAGGAGAATTCACTGCTTACAACCAAATTTTTCCTACAGGTAGTACCTCATCTCACGGGTTATACCCATCATATACAATTGGTAGAAGAAGCTTACGACGTGAAGAAGCATCTCATTTACTTACACAAGCACGAGAAAAAGCAGCTCATTTGGTTTCACAAGCGTTAGCTATAGGAGAGGAACTACCCAATATCGAGAGTGTTATGACCCTTGCTCAAGATCGTTTTAATGAACTATATCCTACTTCCTCTTCTTTGTGAAAGTGTTGACATGATGGCATAGACTATAATGGTGACAGAAAAAGACTCCCTCATCCCTGTTAAAAATCTTTCATCATACCTTAATGTGCGTTTGGTGACTCCATATCCTTTAGAACTTTATGCTCCAGTTCAAACATGGCAAAAGGCATGGCGGATACTTAAATTAGATGAAGCAGATACCTCTATTCAATTTGTCCGTGATGTACCACGAGTCTACATATATCTTAATAATCCCAGTAGTGAAATCACTGACGAAGCTGATGTAACTACTGCAGCGGAAAAAAGACGCAAACCTGCGGTTAAGTATAAAGCAGATACTGGATCACTATTTGCAACTATCCCTTATACCGACGAGGAGGCTGATACACCTCAACGGTTTGCGAAGTCAGCATCAAAACGACTGGCTGCCTTTTTTCCACGCCTGCCTTACGCAATATATCAAGGTTCAGGTTTAAAGACTTTAGAAAAATATATCCATCTTTCTACTCAATCTATTTATCTAAAGACTTTACTGGCGTTCGAGATAAGCCGGACACTCTTTCTTGAACAAAACGCTTTAAGTCATGCACTCACTGACTATGCCATGATTTATTTGGGACTTAGCACAATCAAATTTTTCGTACTTCATCTACTTTACAAACAAGCTCTGAAACAGAATCCGCCTGATGAAGCCGAGGTAATATTTAATAACGTTGCCAAATGGCCTTTTCCTGTATTTGGCCTGACAGATGCCCTTGTTCCGGCAACACTGTTTCATCTCTACAGCTTGGCACATAAACCGCTAATAATTGCTCATGAAAAATCTAAATAATCGAGTTATTAGAGCCTGTTTGAAAAGTTCATTTTACCTGTGAATGAACTTTTCAATTACAGTCTCTTAGAAGGCTGTTTTTCCTGAGAATGGCAAGTTTTCAAACAGCTTCTTAGATTGAAAAAACATTTTAGGAGTTACGCGGTGATTAGTGATTTAGATTGTCAAAAAGTCATGTTCTATAAAAGTGGATAAATAATAACCATTTATTTATTCAAAAAATACCATCGAAATTGTAATTAAAATGTGGTTATGATAATATGTTTTCCATTCACCATGATTGAGACACTTACTCATAGTGTGTTGGATAGAGAAGCATTTGCTAACAGTCGAGTTCTTGAAGGAATATCGAAATATCTTACTCCCCGCCAAATATCACTGATACATGAAGTTCCCAAAGATGCTCAACTTACACCTGTTAGAGGAGGTCGAACGCGGCTTGATCATGGCACATACGGATACCTTGCTGCACCTCAATTCCAAGAAATCACGGGAGCAGATGGCGATAAAAAAGTAATTGGGTCGTTTGTTATGTACGATGAATATGGAGCTTGTATGGGCTTTTTGCTAAATGTACCTGAGGCACAAATTACTATTCAACTGACCAGAGACCCTAATCGTGGGGAGTATCATGTTTTTACTAGTACTGTACTTCAAACTCTTCAAAGAATGCCGCTTTTCTCTCGAACTGATGTTTTTCTTCAATATCTTAATAAGCACTTTTCTCTTGACACCGAAGTCTATGAAACATTGACGTTTGGCTTAGATGGTGCAATCACTAAGAGATATGTTCAAGCTCATCAAGTCAGAACGGTTAGTCCAGATATGAGCAAACATACTCGAGTTGATCTCGTCGGCACAGTAATTCTTGCCGATTACGGCCCGATTTTAGAGGAGATCACAACTGCCACTGAGGAGCTAATAGATTACAGTAGCGACCAGCCGCAACAACCAACCTATAAAATTCTCCACACCAATCACGTTAGGTTGCAAGAACTCCCCAGTCTTCAGAATTACAGTCCGAGTCTTTCTGGTAATGGGGTAAAAACTAATCATTAAATCACTATGATGTTTGTTTAGAATAAATGTATCAGTTCACACCGATACTAATGTTATTGTTCGAGAGTAGTCGAGAACTAAATTAAGGAAACTACTCAACTCTCCGCCAGCCGGCGGATCGCTCGAAGAATAAAATATCGAAACTCTGAACAGTTACGAATAAATTCTTCAGATGATATGTATTACCCATTCGTGTATAATACCTCTATGAGTAAAACTAAACTAATCGTCAAAAATGACCAGATCCTCATCGACGCCGATGTCCTGTTTGATCAGATCGAGGAAGCCGGCGGCGACTGGAAAAAAGTGCGCGACTCCTACAGGCAGCTCAAGGAATCACTCGCAAACGAAGAAGAAGAGTAATATATAATTTCTAAATTCAAAACATTTTGATATTTCATAATTTTCATCCACAGGACGATCAGCCTTTAACTGAGAATTTAAGTAATCGAAATTAGGATTTCGAATTTCGAATTTTATACTTTTCCCACTCGTGTTTAGCAAGGATTGCCGCTCCTACTGCCGGAGATACAAGTGGCTTAACGATTCTTACGCGCTTGAGAAGCGCTGTCACGTGCCCCTCAAATACAGCCCGGAAAAACCTGCTTTCAAATAAACCCCCGACTATCACTACCCTAATATACTCATCCTCCATTTTAAGTCTTTTAACTACTGACATGAGCGCCTTCCCATGTACTGCAATCGTTGATTCTACGAGCTCCCGTGCGACATCATCCCCTGCTTCCGCAGTTTCAATTACGAGCGGCGCAAAATCGGATACCATATGGACAGTCGGCTGTGTCTCGTTGTACCAGTCAGATATGTCCTCAGGCGAAGCCACACCGATTTTTTGCCCGAGTTTCTCAGTGAGTATGGTCGCTTCGGCAATGCCTTCATATGCTTCAACCACTGTCTGAAACATCCGTTTGGCAAGTACAAACCCACTGCCATTATCTCCTAAAAAATACCCCCAATTTCCGGCCAAAGCTTCATCTCCATGGGCATTTTTTCCATACACATTTGATCCGGTTCCGCAAATTACGACTATTCCCGGAGGTAACGTCCCACTATAAAGACCAATTTTAGTGTCGTTGACCAGCGTAATTTTATTTTTCAACCATCCAAGTTGGTCGCTGGTCAGTGTTTCTTGGAGACGGATAAAATCTTTTGGTGTATCAAGTGCCGTGATCCCAATTCCACACCAGGTGATCGTACTTTCTTTAAGAAATGCTTTGCTCAAAGCGTTCTCAATCGTTCGCAGTACATTTTGTTTGACTTCATCTAACCCGATATTGTGATAATTGGCCGGACCACCAAACGCCTCGGCTTTGATCTGGGAATTCTCGTCCATGACCACGGCGCGAGTTTTAGAACCACCGGCATCAACACCAAGAAAAAAAATCATAATATTTTTTAAATTCCAATAATCAAATACCAAACTCCAAACAATGTTAAATATTCAATATCAAATTTAACTGCTTTTCTCTATAATTGTACTAAAAATTTTGATAAGTTCACTTGCCTCTTTAATAAGTACAGTGTCTTCACGTAGTAGTTCAGAACTACCGCCACAATCGCATAACTGTAACCATAAGCGACTTTCTTTTATTTCTTTACGACAAATTTTCATTCTATGAACAAAATCCTTTTTACTCAGTGACTCATTTGCTTCAATATAATTTGCTGCTTGTGATCCTGAAGAACGAATAAGCTGGGATCCATATTCAATGTTAGAAATAGTCCGTGGAAGTTTTTTTACAAAATCGCGATTAAGTTTAGCAAATTTAAAAGTTCTCTCTTCTAAGTCGAATTGTCTATTCATTTTGTAAATTGTGCATTAGGTATTATTTGGAATTTGGTGATTGGAATTTGGAATTTACTCAGTGATGTTGCTCCAGTCTTCCATGAACTTTCTCACTCCAACATCTGTAAGATCGTGATGTAAGTTATAACTTCTCCAATCATGGTCAAGGGAAACTTCTCTATAAGAAATAGGTGTCAAGTTTTCCAAAATATACTGGTATGACGAGTCTGGTAGCGGATAACCCGAGTCAATCCACTCTTTGAGTATTTTAAATGGAATGGTAATAGCTGGAGATTTGAGGTGGATTGCATACATGAAATGTTTGAGAGTTCGGACGCTGGCAGTGAGTACCGTCACATGGCCATCGCCTTGCTGGTACATTTTCAGTTCATTTACAACGACATCCATGCCATTTTCACCACGGTCATCGAGCCTGCCGACAAAAGGTGAAACAAACACGCGATGTTTGGCCTTTCTAGTGGCTGCATAAACAGCGGCTGCTTGTTCCTGGGAAAAATTTAAGGTGATGTTGACGGGAAATTCTTGACTAAAAGTTTCGGCAGCACTAAGCCCCTCGCCGGTACAAGGAAATTTAACCACACCGTTGGGGATCCAGTCACGGTAAATACGCGCTTGCTTTAGCATTTCATCGGCTTTGGTAGTCTCGTCTGCCAATACTTGGATCGAAATCGGACCTTTAGTGACCGCGGCAACCGATTCCACAATTTTTTTATACTGCTCTAAGGCCTCTAATCCTGTCAACCGTTTGCCGGAAGCAATGTATTTTTGCACCTCAGGATTTTTGGCTACTAGTGTTGGATTGGTGGTTTGACCTTGGACCCCCTCATGACCGATACCTTTAAGCATCCGGTCTGCCTCGAGGGTTTCATGCGGATCCCCGCCATCAATAAATATTTGTGATGAAAGAAGCATAATAACTATTCACTTGTTCCCAGCAGTGATAATTTAAGCGGGTGACGCGAGCCGGGGAATCCCAGGAAAGGGACCCCGCCTTGTTAGGCGGCGGAAAGGCCCTGGGGCTGGCAAGTGACAGGCCTGTCCGCCGTAGCTTTAGCGAAGGAGGAACCCGCACATTGGGAAAGAGTGAACCCTTACGAAGCATAGTCTAGATTACTCCTAGAAATACTATATAATAGTCCCCGGAGCTTTACAATGGAAAGAATACTACCTTATCCAGAATCACTTCAACAACTTACATCCACGCAGCGTGTCTTGGTCGAAACTGCTGCGTTAGTAAAATTGGGCAAAGAAGACTTTCTGCCGGTCAACCTAAAAGAAACTGATCCTGATACAGCGACGCGTCTTCACTTCCTACTTGGATTAATCCTCGAAGATCCGATGCAAGAACTTTTGGAAACTCTAAGAGATAAACGTGTAGAAGAACTGCAGGCTTTGCAAAGAAATATACTTGATCTGAGGACGTATACTCCAGCGGACCTAGTCTCAAACGAGCCTTACAGAGATCACGGAGAACCCCTGTTATCTTGGACCTTAACCTTACCCAGGGCTAGATTTGGTCAACCAGTCGTCCAAACACCTAGAATATCGGCTAAAGATTTGCGTAACATTTTAGCGCGGACTATGTAATTAAACCGGTAACTTATCCTCCACCCACCGCCCTGATAATATGGGACTAGCTAAAGAACGTGCGTCATACCTGCCAGAAAATTTTATTGGCAGGGAAAATCCCATTCAGCGGCTTTATTTTTCAGACGAACAACGCTCCATAGTCCAAAAACATCTATCTCTTATCCATGCTACGGCAAGTCATCTGGCGCGCCGCATAACTCCTGCGATGCTTGTGGAAAACGGCGAACCTGAAAGGGCAAGCAAATTAGTTCGGGTAATGACAGTACTTGAGGCGATTGAGCTGGAAGAGGGGTTTTCACTACTCCATGTGACCGAATCATTTGCCAGACTCGCTGATTATCATGCGACACCCGAACTATACAAATCAAAAAAATTTAAAACTATTCATTATGATCAATATGCGGTTGATGTCAACGTGATCTATTTTTTAAGAATTTGGCCAGATGTGCATACACTTGCCCGGCAAATCAGGAGTTATCGCCTGCGCCTTCCACGCTCAGGAAGGCTGCCGCCGTTTACTTCGGTTGATCCGACTGTACCTTTGGACCTCCCCCCAATACCCAAAGAAACACCGCTACCTAAACCCACTGAAACACATCAACGAAAATTTCCCGACTATCCCAAACGTGTACCTGATTACCAAACTCCGGCTCAAGTAAAAGAACTAAAGAAAATCCAACCTAAAAAAAAGAAAAAACCGATTAAAAGCGAAGTTGGCTGGACAATCCATATGACAAAAGTTATGGGACCTGAGGCATGGTTTAATGAACCTCAAGCTTTCTCTGCCTCAATGGATGAGTTTCTTTCGCACTTAAGTGCAGCTGATCCTGAAAAACATATGCGTGAATGGTACTATATATTCAACAGTCGGAGCCGGGAAGCATCCCGGCGTCGTGCGGCTCTCTTTGAGGAAGATATAAAAGCCCAATGGGAAGAGTTCAAAAAGAAAATTGGTATCAAAGAATGGCCGGAAAAAAAACTGGATATACTACAGGAAATGCATCTTTATGCGACGCTTTTTAAGCATCTGGGTTTGTGGAACACGATTGTCAGGAATCTTAATCACGAAACGATTGATATCATCCGATCAGTCATGCGGCAAAATCCTTTGTTTGAATTTAATTTAGCTACTGAAGTTGAAGAGTACGCTTCAAAACTAGCCTGGGCGCTTGAGCAAGTCGGACTTGTCAAAACCAGCAAAGGTACCTACCGGATGGCAAGATTATAATCAATGGAAATTATTGAATGTTTCTATACACCCCGGATGAGGATTAGCTTGGCATTTTCTTCTCTAGATTAAACTATTTACGAAACTTCATAAAAAATTTCCGTGGTATAATGTGCCAATGGCTTCCAAAGCTGAGGTAGCATTTCTGCTCGCAATTGTCGGTACCTCCGGAGTTGTAACAGCATGCTCTCCCCAATCCGTCCCTGCTGATAACACAGGAACTCCATCGCCTGCATTACCAACTCCTGTACCTGGTATAACTCCCGAATTAACCCGTGTTATTCTTCCGACACCAAATCCAAATGAGACTTATCCAGAACTTAAAAACCTTGAACTGCATTCTTCCGGAACAATTATTACTGAACGGGGATTAGCTATTTTCTGGTTTAATTATTCATCCATGCAGTTTGATCAAAATGCAGCAAAACAGGTGTATGATTTTTTTGAAACTCTACCCGAATTAAATTTTCATATCGACGAGATACCTCTAGCAGGTAATCCTACTCGTAATCCGGTTATTTATCGGGCTCCACACCAAGTTGCTCTTTTTCTGGTTGATGAACCAGCTCCATTACCGGCTTGGCTACAAGAAGAAACCGTAGGAGCAGTTTTTACTGGTGATGTCGATATCACCAGAATTCGTTTAACCCGGTTCGTAGATACACAAGCTGAAGAGATGTATGCATCAACTGATGCAATACTAAGTGGAGCATTAGTTACACAAGCATGCTTTAACACGGTCGTGGTAAACGCGGTTAATCCCGAAAGTTTTTATAAACTTCAAAATATGTTAGCATATAGTACCGCTGTGGCATTTGACTCGAAACGACAGGGACATGACTTTAATACATATGCTTCTCGCGTCAGAGGTAGATTGTTTGAGGTCGACAACAATACGCTTATACCATTACTCATACTATACAAAAATCTATATGAAAGCATGCCTCGGGTTAGTAACATCGTCTCATCCTCAAATTAATTATTCTGAAACCCTTGAGTGATATTTATCGTAAAATACTACCTCTTACACTTCAAATACGCTTGAAACGTTTAGATGAATAATGTATACCCTTCTTACTATAATTTGTCCCGGTGTAACACCGGGATTAATTCAGTCTAGAGTCAGTTTTTGGCCGGAACATTTCATTGTGTGAAGGGTATAATCGAAATCTCATTTCATAATTCCATGCACTTTTCTGACAATTGCCTGAGCTGAAATCTCCTCATATTCAAGTAGTTCGTCAGGTTTTCCTGATCGCGGTATCTTAGTTACTGCCAATTTAAATACCGGAACACTTGGCGAGTCGGCAAATACCTCGAGTACTGCATCACCTAAACCTCCCACAGGTGAATGATCTTCAACTGTAATAATTGCTTTTGTTTCAGCAGCTGCTTTCTTCAGAGTTTCCACATCAATCGGTTTGATGCTATAACAATCAACCACTCGTATCCTAATTCCCTCTTTAGCAAGCGCTTTCTGCGCTTTGAGTGCTTCATGTACCGTAATCCCCGCTGCTACTACCGTCACATCTTCTTTTCCTGCGAACTCCTTACTTCCCCCTACCTTAAACTCCTCTCGCGAATCGTAAATAATCGGTGTCGGCTCCCGAGTTGTCCGGATCATGACTATCCCTTCTCTTTTTAACATCTCTTCAACCAATCGTTCTGTCGCATACGCATCAGCTGGATACAACACCGTAGAGTTAAACAAACCGCGAAACATGGCCATATCATCAAGACCCATCTGAGATGGACCATCTTTGCCGATCGAAACTCCGGCGTAAGAACTGTTGACGTAAAGGGTCACGTTTGAGTATTGTGCCAGCCGGAATTGGTCGTGGGCGCGCGTCAGAAAACAACCAAAGGTAGTCACAAACGGTTTAAATCCCCGAGTGGCCAAACCCCACGCGACGCATACTAAATTTTGTTCGGCGATATACATCTGTAGAAACCGGTCAGGATATTTTTTCTCAAATTGATCAGTGTGTAGCGAATTTTTGACATCGCCGTCCAATACGACCAGCGAGGGGTATGCACTCCCCAGCCGTTCAAGCGCATTGCCAAACGCTTTTTTCGTTGCTACCAATTCTTTATGATCATAAAAGACCTTTGCCTGAGACTCTCCCTTATTTACTAAATTCGTAAGTTTCAGATCATACATCTTAGTCTTATCGGGTGGTAGAACTTTTCCTCTTAGATTAGTATCAATTTCACCTAAGCCTTTTACCGCTTCTTCAAATTGATCTCGGGGTACTGGTTTACTGTGCCAGCCGTTTTTATCTTCCCAAAAAGGTACTCCCTTGCCTTTGATAGTTTTGGCTACGAGAAGTGCCGGCATGTCGCTATGATTACTTTGCTCAAGCGCCATCGAATAGGCTTTATCTATAACATCTAAATCATGACCGTCTTCAACTATGTACGTTCGCCACCCAAAACTTGCAACGCGCTTGGCATACGCATAAGGGTCATGACCAAGCATCGTCTGCTCACTTTGTCCAAGTCTATTGACATCAAGAATTGCGATCAAATTATTGAGCTTCTTAAAACCAGCCCAAGCAATTGCCTCCCAAATGTTTCCCGAAGCCATTTCGCCATCACCCAATAAAACGTATACCTTTGGTAAGTTGTAAGTGAGCTGACGTAACGCGAGCGCTTCACCGATTCCGATTGACAATCCTTGCCCTAGCGACCCGGTCACTGCCTCAGTAAAGGGAAAACGGGGTGTCGGATGACCTTCAAGGACACTTTCAAGTGTGCGGTATGTTTTAAGTTCTTCCTCAGTAATCTTTCCAGCTGCGGCATATAGCGCGTAAAACAAAGGGCTCGCGTGGCCTTTAGAGAGTATCACCCGGTCGTTTCGAGGATTTTTCGGATCTTCAAGGTCAAAGCGCAGGTATTTGAAATAGAGAAGAGTCATGAGTTCCACTGCCGAAAGGGAGGAAGTCGCGTGCCCGGATTGGGCTGCCGAAGTCTGGAGCAGAACGAAGTAACGAATAAGCCTGGCTAATTTCTCTAAGTTTGCTTGCATATGAAAATCATACCATACTCCAACCCCCTTTAACTTGATAGTCATCCTTTAAAAAGGTATACTTATCCCTTTGTATGCTACATGAATTTGCTTTCCCTGCTACTGAATTTCTTAGATTTACTTTGAACGCTTCAAAGCTGGCTGCTAAACCCAGGCCTAAACCAGGAGATATCCAATTTTTATTGGTTGATGAATTAGCATTTCTTAGAACATGGCAATCGAATTTAGCCAGAAATACATCAGTCGGTGAAGCTCAAGAATTACAACCCCAAATTGCCCGTATTGGTGAGGTGCTCCAACGAGCATATCAAGGCAAACTTTTTCCGGCTTTTAAATTATATATAGATAAAACAGTTGCGTGTTATCAAATCGGTGCACCCGAAGCTAAATATTGGGATTGGTTGACAGACATAATTGTCCAGATGCCTTTTTTTAATCCGAAGCTCTATCCACTCGATAAGGTACATAAACAATACCACGCATGGCTCTGGGAAGTCGTGGCTGACGAGCGAGAACGCCTTGATTCTGATCAATTAAACCGCGCTGCACTGCTTTATAATTTTGCGCGGTTTGGTAGACCAAGGTTTCCTATGAAACCTGGAGCACTTCTAGTGGAGTATACGATGGCAAAGGAGGCGTTTTTAAGCATTCATTGAAAGTAATAACTCATATTACCAATTAGATACCCACATCAGTAACATCACCAATATAAAAAGCTGTGTTGCTGGTTTGACTAATTTGACGTAGCGAATGAGCTTCGGCCGAAGTACCGAATACGAATCAGAAAGCCATTCGCTCCTTTTAAAAATTATATACAGATTCACCGGAATAAATGCCGCCGCCCACAACATCCTTTGCCACGCTCCGCTTAAAAAATACAGGAGTATCCCCAACACTGAAAGTGAAATAATTAGCCAAATCGTGCCCTTAACTCCTAATAAAACATGCGTTCCCCGGATACCGCTTTGAGTATCAGTTTCAAAATCCGCTAATTGATACGGTAAAAAGGCAGCTGTACTTAATAAACTAACTGATACGATAGATAACCATGCGTTATTTAGTTCTCCGTAGTTCCACAATGGCCCCGCGATAGGAATGATCCAACCAGCAGCTATTTGGGAAATAAGGTCAACGACGGCGTGCTTTTTAAATCTCACCGGCTCGAGCGAATAAAAAATCGCCAAACTAAGGCATAATACCGCCCACCAGATAAATCCTAGGGTCCAACTGAGAAATAATCCGATGAGGGAAAACATCACTATTAATATGTAAACGGTTGTGGGATCATAACTACTTCTTTTTACATGGATGGGATTCCAACTCAGCTTATCCGTATCGCGTCCGTCAGTGATCTCGTTGACCAACATAGCGGCAATAGATAGGAAGATGAGAGCGAGTGTCCATACCAGTACCCACATCTCAACAGTCTTTAGGTAAATTCCGAGAGCGAGACCTGCTCCAATAACTAGATATTGATCAGGAAGTCGCATGAGCCGAAGATAAGCCATAAGCATATGTTAATAAAAAAGCTTGTCCAAAATCTATCCGCGGTGATGACGATTCTTAGACAACATGTCTAAGTGTCTCAAGTCTCTCCTCAAGTCTTTCAGGTGCATCAAATAAAAAACTATTTGCCGTAAGTCGGGTAGCACCGTTTTTTACGGCTGCAGCTCCTGTTGTCGAATTGATCCCACCATCACATTCAAGTGGAAGATCTGGATACTCTCCACTTATTTTTTGTATTTTAGACAACTGTTCTGATTGAAAAACTTGACCAGAAAAACCAGCGTTGACTGTCATCACTAGTGCCACATCGATCTCTCCTAAAAATGGCTCAATGAGTTCAAGCGGAGAGGGAGCGTTTAATCCCAAACCCACTTCGACTTCCCATTTGCGGGTTTCTTCAATAAAATTTCTTGCAGAGTTTGCCTCAACCATGCTAATAATCCTCCCAAAACCGTTTCTGACTAAAGGCACAAGATACCTGACTGGATCAGCTACTTGAAGATGCGCTTCTAAATGGATTTGGTCACGAAATAACGCAAAAGCCTCAAAGTTCAGGTACGAACGGTTGGGGAAAAGGGTATCATCAAGTATGTCAATATGCACCCAATCGGTGAGATCTTTGACCAGGTCAATTTTGCGCTTGATTTCAGAAAATGATGTTTCTAAAATGCCGGGGATGATTTCAGTCATATTAGCAGCACGAATATTCTTTTTCCCGAACCTGACCCACCCGGCGCTGGTGTCGATCTTCCTCAGAAGTTTCAGTCTCAAGAAATGTTTTGCTGATTTCGCGCGCTGTTTCTTCGCTCACAAAATCAGCACCCAGTGCCAAAACATTGGCATCATCATGCTCCCGTGCGTGACGGGCAATACGTGGAGTGTAGGCGGCTACCGCACGGATATCTTTAATTTTATTGGCGGCAATCGCCACTCCTGCGGCTGACCGGCAGATAAGTATCCCTTTGGTCCGCGCTTCCCACGGATCATTCATGTTGTCTTCTTTGCCAACTTTTTCAGCAACAATAAATGCATACTGTGGATAGTCGTCTTCTGGAACAAGCGTATGCGCTCCTAAATCCTCGTACTTAAGACCCCACTCGTCAAGCCACAGTTTCACTCTTTCTTTTAACTCGTAACCGCCATGATCAGCGCCTATATATATCATTTTATACCCTTCAAACTTAGGTTTGTGCGAGTATAACTCCCTCTAAGCTGCTTTGACAACCCTTCGGGTTGCAAACCAGCGTAAGATGGGTATAATACTCTCCACTTACCCCGTAATGCTCAAATCAAAACATAAAAAACACTATACTATTCTTACTGTATCCGCCAACTGGCGGATCAGTCTAGAATGCGTTATACCCGGAACCCCGCTTAGCGGGGTGAAGGGTATATACTTATTTTACACTATCGAAGACCCAGGTTACAGGTTGAAAGAATATTTTAGTGGGTGGATATTATCATTGTTGCGGCTTTTCCGGAGTTTACTTTAAAAACTGGTTTGCTAAAACACCCCACTTACCTTGAGCCAACCACTCCTGACGAAGCGCCTGGGAAAGGATTTGTGAGGCATGTATAGATAAAGCATCCGGACCCTGAACACCATTTAATCTCCCCATTCCCTCCTTTACAATCTCAGCCACTCTTGAACCCGGATCTTTTGTAAAATATCTCGATTTCATGAGACCAATCAGTGGATGTAAATTTCGTCCCTTTGGATCATACTGGTCGCGATAAAATGAAACGAGCGACTGAAAAGAAGAAGTATCGGCAATGTAGCCACTGTTTCTGAGATCAAGAAGTACTCCCACGATAAATTCATTTGCCGCATACCCTGAACTGGTCACTTGAAGTGTAACATATGCTTCAAAACCAGCAGTTACGTCCCGGCGTTTCTGAGCTTCCCCGTACACAGATTGTAACAGTTGCTGTAACAGTCTCTGCGGCTGATCATGGTTCGTTTCAAGAATGACTGCTTGTGGCCTTTGAGATACAGCAGGTGGATCTGTAGGTGGCTCTTCAACAGCTTGCCTGCCGGTGATGGCAAAATAGTAACGGTTGGCGACAGTTTTAGGATCTGACCGCAACGTAGTTCCCCATTCTCTTAACAAACTTTGGGAAATAAGACGGGTTGCAAAGGCGGATCTTAGCGCATGATCTACTATTCCATGAAGCGTCTCAAGCTCACGATCACCCACCAGATCTTTTCTTGCCAGAAGAACTTCCAAAGGATGTTTGCCTTCCTTAAAAAATTGGGCATGCTCAGCAATTACCTTATCTATCCCGTCACCTGTAATATACCCCTGTGCGCGTAGCAAAGTGAGTGTACCTATCACAAATTCTGCGCCGTAAATCTGTGTATCCGCGCGAGAAGCGACAAAAATGGCAGTATTAGCAACCCCGTCGTTTGCTTCCTTTACTCTTGATCGTGCCTCCTCAAGCAGTCTATTTAATCTCGTACGTCTCTCCCTATCTTTAACTGCTGTCGCTCTTATGCGCTCAGCAAGATTATCTGCGCTATAATGTTCATCTATAACAGTATGCTGTGTCGAAGCCAATCCTGTGGCTACGGAAGGATGCGTCGGTCTTAACATACTCGCGCCTGAATTAGATGGTAAGTTATAAGAGGATTCTGAAGGCAATTCTTCGGTAATCTGTCTGAATCCTTGAGCATCAAGCCGCAATAGATCATGGGGGCTCAATGTTTTCAACCTTCCGCCGGGGGTATTTCGTAAGTATTCTGCTTCACGGAAGATGCTTCTTCCTTGCTCATGGTACATTTGGGCATTTGCATCTACTTTTTCTGTTGGATCAGAATGAGAAGTGACAGTTTCCGCGTATGTTTCGTACTGTTGTTTTGTGGGTGGAGTATGATTGCGTCGTAATTTCCTTAAAATGCAGCGTACAAATTCCACTGCCATAGGCAAAATACTTTGGGCAGGTTATAGAAATCGTTTGAGCAAGATCTTTAAACGAACAAACAATGATAATAGTATCTAACCTCATCGTACACTCGAACCGGAAAATAATCAAGAGGAATTTGCACGCTTTTTATTAGATACGGGGCGAGACGGGATTTGTTTTTTACCGATCTTCCACATCACTTCAAATAACTGTTTTTGCATGGCGGCAATCTTATCATTATAAATCTCCACTCCGAATATCTCGCCTTCGTGCCAGTTGTAGTAGGAAACCACATCGTTGTAAATATCTATTTGATGCGTGATATCAAGGACTGAGGAAGGTATATATCGGGACGGGAAATATTTCTCACCAAAATCAATTTTATTTGCCGGTCGATATTTCAAGTATGTATCTGAAATGATATCCCGAAATACTAACCCGCGTCTCACCCATTCATTATAAAATTCAGAGGCAAAATCGTCTCCCGCAACACCTTCAAGGGGAAATTGAGTGTATCCGACTCCTTCCTTTTTCGTTCTCAAAACATTCCAAACCATTTGTTTTATACCTTCGATTCCCCGATAGAAAAGTACTTTTGTTCCCGGTTGAGATGCGACAGACGAAATCGAATGTGAGAGTGACGGCAGTAATTCGCGCAAGCGTTCCGCCTCGGACTCTTTTTCTTTAACCAAAAATTCAAGATTGTGGATATCAACTGCTTTGACTAAACGTCTATGTTCGTCCACCATTTCCTCAACTAAACCTTTTTGCTTGAGGCTCTCAAGAATCCGGTAACAGGTAGTCCTGTTTACTCCTGACAACCTCGAGACTTCAAGAATTGTTAGACTCGGTTTGTTAATTAAAGCTTGAAACACTTGTACGTCCTCTGAAGCTAAACCGAGAGTAGTCAGAAATTGCGAAAATTGCGAAGATAGGGCGTTGTTCATGTTTTGGACAACAGTTTTACAATAATTGCATTTAATTATAACATATTTTCCGAATATGTTCAAATTTAGAACAAATATAGCTTCCCGGGCTCAAAAAACGGCCTTAGTCACCGGTGCAGGTAGCAGCATTGGTTCAGCTATCGCCCACTCGCTTGCTGAAGCCGGTTATCGCCTGATTTTGAGCTCTTATACGCCCGCGCGACTCACCGCCATCAAACAACAATTTGCGCGCTTTTCGCCTTACGTTATTGCCGCAGACCTACACGATGCTTCACGTATCAAAACCTTCACCCACCGAGTAAAAGGGCTGAGTGTAAGAATTGATGTGATTATCAATGTAGCTGGTATCTACCACGACAGCATGAAACGGTTTTACAACATTTCCTACACTGACTATTCTACCCAAGAAATTCTTGACATTTTCGGAGTGGGTTTGCTCGCTCCTCTGCTTATTTCCCACGAGCTGTTGCCGCTTATGAATAAAGGCGGCCAGATCGTCAATATCTCCGGGACGTTTGAAAATGGCGCCAAGGGTTGGGTGCCCTATTATGTCTCTAAAAAAGCGCTCGAAGACATGACTATCGGATTATCAGAGGAGCTCCGTGACAGGGGTATCCGTGTCAATTGCATCTCTCCGGGCGATACCTTGACGAAAAGCTATGCTCATTTTTTTCCGGAATATGCCACGACAAAAAACTGTCTTCTACCTGAAGACATCGCGGGGATAATAAAATTACTCGTATCACCCGAATCGAAGTACGTCACGGGTCAGATTATTGAAATTAAAAAGTTTCCAGCGGACTAAAACTCATTTTACTTCGTGACCCCCGAATTCACGCCGGAGTGCAGCAATCACTTTCCCCACAAATGAAGGATGTTGTCTTGACTCCACCCGTTCCATCCGCGCTTGCTGGATGACAGGATGAGGGGTTCGTATTTCTCTCCCCAACCACTCCATTTCAACTTCAGTTTCTCCTCTCGGTACGCTTCCCGGTACGTCTCCCAAAAACGGATCGCGGTTTAACGCACGAACGAGCATCTCTAATAGAAACCCTCGGATGATGCTCCCGCTATTCCATACTCTCATGAGCTCAACGATGTTGATATTAAATTCGGAATTTTTCGCCAAAGTCACTCCTTCGGCAAGCGCTCCCATCATGCCGTACTCAATCGCATTGTGGATCATTTTCACGAAGTGCCCTGCTCCGCTGGCTCCGAAATATCCCAAACCCTTGGGTTGGGCTAAACTTGATAAAAGCGGTTTGACAAACTCATAAACACTTCTGTCTCCTCCAACCATCAGACACGCTCCGGTTCGAGCTCCCTCTAAGCCACCACTAGTACCCATGTCCAAAAAATGAATCTGTCGCTCTTTTAATATTTTATAGCGCCGTTGGGAATCGAGATAAAATGAGTTACCGGCGTCGACAATGATTGATCCTACTGGTAAAACATCAGCCAGCCCTTGTTCTACCAGAGTCCGGGGAATATCTCTTTCCGGCAGCGCCGTAGCATTGGCTTTTGTTCCGAAAAGTACTTCGTCCACTGAAACTCCAGCGGTGATAAATAAAAATACTATTTTAGGATGAACGGTGATTTTGAGAGGTATTTCAGTGAACGTCAGGGCGCCTATCGCTCCAAGCGTGGTGACTTCAGCGAGTTTATCTGGACTTCGATTATACGCCACTACCCCTACACCTTTTTCCAGCAAATGAAGGACGATATTTTTCCCCATCCGGCCTAACCCGATGACTCCCACTTGCATAATATGATCTCTGTAAGTAACTTACGTCACTTAAGTGCCTTAAGTCAATAACCACTCTCTCCCATCTTGACGGATGAGGGTATCTGCCTCTACCGGTCCCCAGCTTCCGGCTCTGTAATTGGGAAAATGAGGTATACCATGAGTCTCCCAGCCGGAGATAATATTTGAGATAAATTCCCATTCTGATGCGACTTCATCTGTTCTAGTAAACAGCGTTTGATCTCCCTTCATGGCGTCTAAAAGGAGTCGTTCGTATGCATCAGAAAGCTCTGCTTTTGTAGAATAGCTAAAACGCATGGGCATTTGCTCAAACACTGTTTCCAGTCCCACCCTTTTTGCATTTAAAGTAAGGGTAATCCCTTCTTCAGGCTCGATGTGAAACGTGAGGATATTACCTTTGACCATATGCTTCTGAGGATCAATGAGGTTAAGCTCCGGGTTTTTAAATACCACTGATATCTGGGTAGCTTTTTTAGCCATACGCTTGCCGGTGCGCAAATAAAATGGTGCACCTTCCCACCGTTTGTCATTAAGAGTCAATTTTAGGGCCACATATGTTTCTGTCGTTGAAAAAGGTGAAACGTTTGGCTCCTCACGGTAGCTGGGTATTTCTACAAGTGACCTATGCGCCGGTCCTTTTCCGTACTGGCCGCGCACAGTGAAGCGAGATACTTCTTCTGGTTGAATGCAGCTTACTTTGGCAATAATCCGTGCACGTTCTTTGCGGATGCCGTCAGCGTCATAGCGAGACGGTTCCTTCATTGCCACCGCTGCCATAAGCTCAAGCAAATGTGACTGCGCCATATCGCGCAAAGCTCCTACTCCTTCATAAAAATTCCCCCGCGTTTCAACACCGAGTGTCTCAGCAATCGATATCTGTACGTGGTCGATAAAGTCCTTGTTCCACACTGGTTCAAATATTGAATTGCCGTAACGGAAAGCAAGAATATTCTGCACCGCCTCTTTAGCCAAATAATGATCAATCCGGTAAATCTGCTCTTCCTTAAAAAGCCGGGCAAGCTTGGCATCAAGTGCCTTGGCATCGGACAAGCTTCTACCAAATGGTTTTTCAATCAAAACTTTCGTCCATTTGTCAGAACCTTGACCGCACCCTTCAGAAAGCTTAGTCTCATGTAAATGATTCAAAATAACTTCGTACTGATCAGGTGGAGTAGCCAGATAAAAATATCTCGGTACACAGGCATTCATTCGCTGATCTATTAAAGACAGTTTATCAATTAATTTGAGATACCCATCGCGCTCATCAAAGGTACCTTTTTGGTATGAAAGTTTCTCACTAAACTGTTTCCAAATCGCTTCGTCAAATATAAGCCTAGTATCATGAGAAACAAGCGCTGAGTGAAGAAACTCGATAAATTCGAGGTCAGAATAGTCCCTCCGTGAATACCCGATCATAAAAAAATCCTCAGGCAGAATCTGTTTGCGAAAGAGATGGAAAAGAGCGAGTAAGAGTTTGCGCCTGGTCAGATCTCCCGTGGCGCCAAAAATGACCATTACAAACGGTGAGGTAAGCCGTGTGATTAGACTTGGCATACTCTTAATACTACAGGAATTGGGTAAAATTTTGAAGATGCTTGTCTATCCGCATAATTAGGCTATAGTCGACGGCTGTCCGAGGGTTTAACAACCCACGGGTTTTCGCGAAGGCGGACTAAAAGGTCGAACCGGAGTCAAACTCTTCGTATTCAACTAATAGTTCTGGCGGCGTCTGTGCCTCCCGTGAGTAAAAAACAAACTTATCATCCGTGCCATTATCAATGGCCAAAGATATAATACTGCCAGCTCTCAGTGCTACATAATCAGTCAAGTCAATTTCTACCCATGTACCGCGTATACCTCCGGGAAATGCCTTGAGTACTTCGCCTGTTTCAGGCCGGATGTTATAGGTAAGCGTCAGTTCTTCCCAGTTTACATCCGGTACTTCAGATATCGTGTGAACTGCTTTTGAAGTGCTTTCCACAAAAAACCTGAGTGTAGCCTGGGTAACGACTAGTCCGGAAAGGTCTGTCAAATCAAACATGAGATATCCGGTTTTGAAAGGTTTACCCTCAACCCGCACAGTCGTCATCGAGCCGTAATTTCTGTTCGGCTCCTCATACCGCACAAACGTATCGGCAATTGGCGCAAATGACATCACCA
>CAYPMW010000021.1:20483-24898 GCA_964412165.1 uncultured Gammaproteobacteria bacterium
CGTCTGCGCCACACTCTCACCAATTGGTCGATAGTACTGCATCACAAGTACTAAAAGAGCAAAAGTCGCTGCAGAAAGAAAAGCGAGTAAATAAATAATGGATTTTTGATAAATCCGGCGGATTTTGGGATCGCCATTTCCGATATTTACAAGCTCCATACTTTCTTCTACAGTATAACTGTACTCTTTCCTATCACATTAAGTCAATAGTATGGTTTACTCATTGACACGTCACCTCAAGCACTGGTTGGCTGGAGGTGGCATTGCCTGAATTAAATGTCATATAGTCAGCTATATTATCATCGTCGTCATCGGTGGTAAAGTACATTCTCACCTGGGTTTTGCCAGTAAGATGAATGCTTGAAAAGAAAGATGACGGAAGTTGGGCTAGTGCATATTGCCCGTTGGCAAAGGGTCTGGTAAACGTGGCCGCCCGGGTATTGGTAGCTTGTGCTTCAAAATCAGAAGCTTCAAGTTTTGCTAAACCAAACTTGCCTTTTTTAAGATCTAAGACCAACTGACCGTGAGTAGTAAATGGATCCCCACCAGTGATACTTTTACGAAGAATTCTCACTTCGGCTTTCGAGATCGAGCAGGAATCCGGGAGTACCGAAGTATTAAAAGAAAGAATCGCTTTGTACTGTTTGTCTTGACGGTCATCTCCAATCCTCACAATGGTACTGGAAGAGTTCGCGGTACCGCCTTTATTCGAAGATTCGTTTGATTCAAGCACCTGACCGTCTTCGGCAGCAATTGACATCATGTAAATAGGCCCAGGAGCAGTCGAAGGAGATGGTGACGGCGCTGAAGTTGGCGTAGGTATCGGTGTTGCGGTAGGCCTTGGGGTAGGACTTGGTGAGGAATTTGGCCATGGCCAGGATGCGTAGAGAGTGCCTTTGGGCCTGAGATCTCCAGTTACCATATCCACGAGTTCTACCTGATCCTCAATTGCCCATGGAGCACCATCAGGTTGGCGATTGGTATACGCAGCAAACCGGTCAAAGGCACTACTAATGTAATCAATATTTCGTTTGAGATGTGACGTGTCAGTGGGATCGTTTTCAATCGTATTAAACTCGGTTACCCACATCGGACCGCTATATAATGCACGAATTTGTTTGAGCGAATTGATGCAGGTATAGGGATCGTTATAATAATCGACATATGCATAACAGTGAGTGCCTAATATTTGTGAAAATGGTTTACCAGCCTGATTTAGGTATTCAGTCAAAAACTGCGTTAACCAATCTTTAGCCGGTGTGCCTACTGTCGGATTGGCTACATTACCTACCACAAACTGAGTCACGGAGGGTGGACAAATTGCTTCAAGTTCTATAAGTCTTCGAGCAGCATCAGCTGGTGTGGTCGGACCTCCAAATGGTGGAATATTATTTGGCTCATTTAAAAATAAAATGTAAGTTTGACATTTTGACGCGTCTAAAGGATCGGTTGCACTGTAAAGCATATTGATGCATGTCGGGTCATCCGCTGGACACCCCCAGTTCCACACATACCACCAGTCGATATTGAGAGTCTGCCTGTCTTCAGGATACTGGGTCATCGACATTGCCAAGCCTTTGCGGATCGGATCTTGTGTTAAACTAGTCGATTCACGAAATAGTTCCATAGCGGGCGCGTCGATTGTGGCTTGCGATTCAAGTGCGTCGTTGCGACTGCGGATATTCACTACAGCCAAAGGTAATATCAACATACTTGCAAAGATAAATAGGAGTGACAAGCGTTGAACACGGGGGATTTTTTGCAGTTCCTGTAAAAAATCTTTCTGGCTTGGTGTGGCAGGATCCATATTTTAACAATACAAACTCCGATAAAGTACGTCAAGAGAGATTACTAATCCGATTCATTTTGGCTTTCATCCTCTAGCTGATTAGCATTTACCCCTGGTTGGTAGGATACCTCAAGTACCGGTTGGTTGGATGTAGCTTCTTTAGAAGAAAAAACTGCATTGTTCCTGCTTCCGGAAGTGATGACAAACGAATACGTCCCGTTTCCAGTGACTGCCTTTTTCACATTCCAGATGTACGTTTTATCCCCTTCAACGGCGCCAACTGAATCAAAAAGCGTCGGCGCTACACTTGGTTGATTATTCCACGTGATAGTAGTTTCTTTCCACTTATTTGAATCTGCTAAATATACATCGCCGCCATAATCGCTCACATCAGTGGCGTGCAATTTAAGTTTCGCTTTAGTTATTTTTCCCGAAATATTTTTTACCGTATATTTAAGATACATCCTACGCTCGGGTGAAGCATCAGCCACCAGGTTTTTGCGTATGCCGTACACTGTATCAGGGCTTGACTTGGAAGTATAACTATCATGACTGGGTAAAAAGGTCGTTACTATAGGAGATGGCGTGGGACTGTTTGATGGCAGCGGAACTGCCGTGGTGTTGATTTCAACCGTGACAGATATGGCGTTATGGCTGACTTGTTTTATTGATACCTGGTTAATTGGGTCAAAAAAGACTTCCCCGTCTTTGAGCGCCTCTTCACCATACATTCTTGGATGTGTATTGACGAATTTGGTTTGGGTGTAGGGGTCACCATTCCAGATGTGAATTGAGGCACCTTTTACTAGAAGTGTCGGTAGTGTCCCATCAAAACCTTTAGGCTTACGGTACGAAATATAATAAAACTCTCCCGTGTCTTTTTTTTCGAGAGTTATGAGTTGAGCGCTTGAGGTTGCCTCCTCAAGGTAGCCGATTGTGTACACCCCATTCTGAGTTGCCGCTATCACCCGGGACTCAGGCACCCAACCGACTCCGGCTTTATGAGGTCCGTTGAACTGATACATGAAATATGCTGATCCTAACACGTCATACGAATCTCCGGATTCAATATTTGCACAGTTTTGATAATCAGCAATAGCCTGATCACCACAATCAAGATAATTGGCATGATGTAAGCCAAAATTATGCCCCTGTTCATGAGTATAGATGCCAGGATGGTCTTGATTGTAAAATATCCATGACCGGGAAGGACTGCCTCCTATTTCTCCAATACCACCTGGACAACCATCACCTCTTGAGAATACATAGACTCGGCGTTGATATGCTCCCAAATCATATCCCTGAGAGGTAGCTTGTTCGTCAGCAGCTTCACTCCACACCCAATAGTTGGTATAACAATCGGTATTGTCATACGGAATATCAAACCAGTCAATTACTTCTCCTGTAAAAAAAACTTCTCCAAATGAGGTTTCCTGATAATAAGAGCTAACTGTAAACCCGTCACTAAAAACAAGATCACTAACTTGCGCTTTCGTGACTGGATAATTACCAATGATATTATGAAAATCAACGAGCATCACCAGTGTCTTAAACTCTCCCGCTGTCGTAATATGTGGTGTTTCTGATACAGATACTTCAAAACGTGTCGTTGGTGTATCTGATTCGGATACGAGATAGTGATCGATAAGTATTCCTCTGACTTTGATTTTACTTCCGGTTGGGTACTCAAGTTTATTGGTCATGATAAGCTTATATCGAACCGAGTGATTTATCAAAAAAAGCTCAGTTTGACTCTCTCTGTCTGCAAACTGATCAAGATGTACATTTTCTAGTATGCCTTCCAGCTCTACTTCTTTTTCTACGACAGAAAGAACTTCTTGTGGTAGCTCTCTGACAACACTTTCGGAAAGCACATTTTGCAGAACTTGTCGGGGATCTGATTCTACCACTTTCAGCATTTCATTTTTACGCAAAGTAGCAATGGTCACGAGTTGAGTCAGATCATTAGTTTGACGAGAAGCAGCATATGTGGTAAACGCATCTTTGAATTGCTGTGTGTACGCAAAAAGAGCTGACTCATCCGCACGCTCTTCTAACGTTTGGGTTTGTTGAGACAAGCGTACCAGAAGAAAGAGACTTAAAGCGAGTAACACCACTACACCGATTGGCCATACATACCGCCTAATAATATGCTTTCTCATTGGAAAGCTGTTTTTTTTAAACAGGCGTATCCGCATAAAGTCTATAGTCTCATCGTAGAAGAAGGATGCATCCGAAATCAATAGCATAAGAAGACTGTATTTCGATACTTTATTTTAGAAATTGCAACCATTAGTGTCAATCTTTATTAAAGCTTTGAGGGGCTAAAAGCCCTCGGATTCTTAAATTCCGGATCAGGTATTTACGTTTTGATCCATAACTGACATCCTACAGAAGTTAAAACATAAAGACTCTTAAATTCCATCCGTAGGCCCATAGTCCACAGGTTTTGCGGTGGCGGTTTAAAGAAAACATATTGGAATGATATTCATAATAGGAAATTTAAACAGATACCAAATTGAGAATGATAGAAAATATATACCCTTATTACTCGATCCGTCAGCCGACGGATCAGTCAACGACCACCACCAGAGGTGGTGGCATGATACCAGCCTGAAAGGCATTG
>CAYPMW010000022.1:0-23613 GCA_964412165.1 uncultured Gammaproteobacteria bacterium
CAGGAGTAATCGGTAAACCCGATGCCCTCCGCGGCGAAATCATCAAGGCGTTTGTGGTGCTAGAACAAAATCTAAAATCTAAAATCAAAAATCAAAAAGATAAAGAAAAATTAATTGAAGATTTAAGTACATATGTGAAAAAACATCTGGCCGGACATGCGTATCCCCGCGAAATTGAATTTATTGACAAACTTCCTAAGACGAGAAGCGGTAAAATCATGCGCCGGGTTCTCAAAGCCAAAGAGATGGGTCTTCCAATAGGGGACACCTCAACCCTTGAAGAATATTAAATTAAACCTGGGGAATTACGGGAATTAAGTCCTGGGTATTAATGGAAGCGACGGATTACTCCCACGCATTTACCTTGAATTTTGACATGAGTGGTAAATATTGGCGACATACTAGAATTGGCAGGTTGGAGTTTAATCCGTTCCTTTTCAAAGAAGATTTGCTTAAGGGTTGCAAGTCCGTTAGGCAGTATAGCTACTACAATATCTCCATTTTTGGCATCGGTTTGATGTTGAATAATAACATAATCGCCGTCTAAAATACCTTCCTCTATCATTGAATTGCCTTTGACTTGAAGTACATATGCTGGTTTATCTTTCTGAACCATGGTTGAGGCAACCGATACATAGAAATTTGGGTCAGTATAGGGTTCAAGTGGTGCACCAGCGGCGATAAAACCGAGGACGGGAAGGTCAATTGAACTCGGGTCGGCAGAGGAACGATACATCCCCTCAATTAGTTCAATCCCTCTGGCTGCGCCGTCTAGTTTTTTGATATACCCTTTTTGGCGTAGGTGATCGAGATGTTCATGAACAGTAGCAACCGAATGCATTCCGAGGGCTTCTCCTATCTCTTTTAACGTAGGAGCATACCCGAATCGCTGTGCAAACTGGGTCACAAATTCGAGTACTTGACGCTCACGTGGGTATAGTGTAGCAGGCATATATTAACCGAAAAAAATGTTAACATGTAAAATGTATTACACATTACACCGAATGTCAAGATAGTCAAAATAAATCATTATATATCAAGTTACGTAAAAAATAGATAGATAACCGAAAAAACTCTTATATATATGATACAATATTTTTACTATGTCATTTACTCTCACTTCGTCATTTGCACCAGCCGGTGACCAGCCAGAAGCGATTGAGTCCTTGGTAGCAAATTTAAACTTAGGAGTCAGAGAACAAACACTATTGGGAGTCACTGGAAGCGGAAAAACATATACTATAGCCAATGTGATTGCCCGAACTAATTTACCAACACTTGTCATATCACATAACAAGACATTGGCAGCGCAGCTGTATCAAGAATTTAAAAGTTTCTTTGCCAAAAATGCGGTGTCGTATTTTGTCTCGTATTACGATTACTACCAACCGGAAGCCTATATTCCCCAAACTGATACCTATATCGAGAAAGAGACGGAAATAAATGAAGAGATCGATAAACTCAGGCTTGCTGCAACGACAAATCTCCTCACACGTCCTGATACGATCATCATCGCGTCAGTTTCATGTATATATAACATCGGTTCGCCCAAAGAATACGGCAGTTTCATTCTCGAACTCAGAAAAGGAGTCAAAGTGACTCGCGATGCAGTCATCGAGCGACTGGTTGAAATGCAATATGAGCGAAGCGAATACGGCTTTCATCGGGGAACATTTCGGGTTAGAGGTGAGACTATTGATGTATATCCAGCATATGAAGATACCTCGATTCGCCTAAGACTTGATGGCAACCAAATCACAGAAATGATGCGTATTGACAGTGTAAGTGGTGATAAACTGGAACATTTCGCACACATGGTGCTTTATCCTGCGAAACACTACATGACTGATCCACATCGCCATCAAGATGTGTATATCAAAATTGAAGATGATCTTACCAAACAACTCGCAGTTTTAAAATCACAGCAGAAATTACTAGAAGCCCATCGCCTCGAACAAAAAGTTCACTATGACCTTGAGCTCATCAAAGAAGTAGGTTATGTAAACGGAATTGAAAATTATTCCCGGTATTTCGATGGCCGCGAGCCAGGGGATCCTCCCTTTACGCTGTTTGATTATTATCAGGAACGCCATGGGAATAAATGGTTACTGATTATAGACGAATCACATATGACTGTGCCTCAAATCCGGGGTATGTATAATGGAGATAGAGCCAGAAAGCAGACGCTCGTTGATTTTGGATTCCGATTGCCATCTGCACTTGATAACCGCCCGCTCAAATTTGATGAATTTTTACGACGAACCCCACAAGTTATTTATGTATCGGCCACCCCAGATGACTGGGAAATCAGCCGGTCGAATGAAGCGATGATAAAAGTGACTTCAGGTGCAAGGCAGACAAAAGCGGTGGTTGAACAGTTGGTCCGCCCGACTGGTTTAGTTGATCCTGAGGTGATTATCCGACCTATCGAAGGACAAATACGGGATTTGATAGAAGAGATCAGGCAGAGAGTGAAAAACAAAGAGCGCGTATTGGTAACCACCCTAACTAAACGGATGGCCGAGGATTTGGCTGCCTATCTTGAAGAAAAAAAGTTTAAGGTTCATTATCTGCATGCCGATCTTGAAACGCTTGAAAGAAGCGACATACTCGATAATCTTCGCCGAGGCACCTATGATGTAGTGGTGGGGATCAACTTGCTTCGTGAAGGACTTGATTTACCAGAAGTCTCTCTCGTTGCCATACTTGACGCTGACAAAGAAGGGTTCCTGCGTAGTAAAGTTTCACTCATTCAAACTATGGGACGGGCGGCGCGGCATGTCAAGGGTACCGTGATAATGTATGCAGATCAAGTGACCAAATCCATGAAAGCGGCTATTTGGGAAGTTGCCCGAAGACGTGCAGCTCAAATAGCATATAATCAAGCTCATTCTATCATTCCTCAGAGCATTACTAAACCTATTCGTGAACGGTTAGTTGAATATCAAGATGATTCTATTGATCTGGGGTTTGGCAAAGAATTTAGCCAAAAGTCGACCAGTGAATTATTCGGCGTAAATGTCAATGCGCTTACACCTCTAGATTTACAAAAACTTATAAAAAAACTTGAGAGGGAGATGCGCCGCGTGGCTGGAGATCTAAACTTTGAACTCGCAGTCCGGTATCGGGATAAAATCAGAGAGTTAAGATCTGTCAAATAATCTTTCTTCGCAAACTTAAGCCAACCAGACGTAACTCATAAAACACAACCACCTTTTACGCTTTATGATGATTGAACCCAGTTTGTCAATGATTTTTCAAAATTAAAATATACTTGTTTGTATACTCGGAAAATTTCATTGTGTGAAGGGTATATAAAAGGCCTCTTGTCGATAAAGAAAAATTTAGTATAATACCCAAGCCACGGGACCATCGGTGGTCAAATTTTGCGTGGTGGCAATATGGAATTTATTAAAGTCAGAGGTGCGAAACAGCATAATCTAAAAAATATAAATTGCGATATTCCCAAAAATAAGCTTGTCGTTTTTACTGGTTTATCAGGAAGTGGCAAGTCATCGCTAGCGTTTGATACGATTTATGCTGAAGGACAAAGGCGGTATGTTGAATCACTCTCATCATACGCTCGGCAATTCTTAGGCATCATGGATAAGCCGGACGTTGACACGATTGAAGGTTTGTCACCGGCAATTTCAATTGATCAAAAATCTACCTCTCATAACCCTCGTTCAACCGTCGGGACGGTCACTGAAATTTACGATTATCTGAGACTTCTTTATGCCCGAATAGGCCACCCTCATTGTCCGAATTGCGGTCGAGAGATCGCTCGGCAATCACTTGATCAAATTGTTGCCACAGCCATAATTTTTATAAACGAAGAGCTCAGCGGTTCAGCGCCTCTCCGGTTTCACGTGTTGTCACCAGTCGTCAGAGATCGAAAGGGTGAGTTTACAGCTCTTTTTGATAATCTCAAAGCCAAAGGGTATCAGCAAGTCCGGATAGATAAGCGGATGTTTAATCTGACAGATGACATCGTGCTGATTAAAACTAATAAGCACACGATTGACGTCGTGACAGATAAAATTTCAGTGACGAAAAAGGATATGAAGGATGAAGTATCCCGGGCAAATGTAAAGTCGCGGCTATCACAGTCGATAGAGCAGGCACTGCGGTTATCTGAGGGGTTGATAATGCTTTCAGTGGTACGTGATGCATCGTTTTCTTTTCCCGTGGAGCCGAAAGATTTTACTGATCACCTTTTTTCCGAGCGGTTTGCCTGTCCGGTGTGCTCTATTAGCCTTCCCGAAATTGAACCACGGAGTTTATCGTTCAATTCACCGCACGGGGCATGTCCAACCTGCAACGGTATTGGTACCATCCTCAAAATCGACCCAGGGAGAATATTCAATCCAAATCTGACTATATCCGAAGGCGGGATACTACCTTATGCCAAACTATTTTTTCATGATACGTGGTTTACACGTACCTTTAAAACAGTGCTTGAAGAAAACCAAATTAACATGCGTCTTCCGATAAAAATACTACCAGCTGCAAAAATTAAAATTCTTCTATTTGGGACTGATGACCGGACATATAAAGTGGAGGGTCAGAACCGATTCGGTAGAATGACTCACATATATGAACAATTTCAGGGTATTATTGCCGATTTGCAAAGACGGTATTTTGAATCTGAATCTGAATTTGTGCGTTTTGAAATAGAAAAATTCATGCGTAAGGAAGCGTGTGAGGTGTGCAAAGGGGGACGGCTAAAAAAAGATGCTCTGGGTATCACTATAAGGGAAAAGTCGATTGTCGGAGTAACTGACATGCCGATTTCCAGTGCACGGGTATGGATTCAGGACTTACCGCATGGATTATCAGAGCGGGAACTTGCTATTGCTACGAGTATTGTTAAAGAAATTGATACCCGGCTGGGTTTCTTAGAAAATGTGGGACTTGAATATCTGACTCTGGGTAGAAGTGCTACTTCCTTATCTGGTGGGGAGGCCCAGCGTATTCGGTTGGCATCACAAATTGGATCAGGACTGACTGGCGTACTATACGTACTTGATGAACCATCAATAGGTTTGCATCAGCGGGATAACCGGAAACTAATCCGTACATTAAAACATCTGCGAGATCTTGGCAATACGGTGATCGTCGTAGAGCATGATCGGGAAATTATAGAAGAAGCTGATATGATCTATGATTTTGGTCCTCAAGCTGGCGATCATGGCGGACAAATTATTTTTTCTGGATCTCCAGGTGAACTTAAAGCAGACGTGCATTCTTTGACGGGAAAGTATCTTAAAGATCCTCATCGGATTAGGATCACCCATCAAAGCACGCTCGACACAAACGAAATTCGGCTCACAGGAGCATCACATAACAATCTGAAACAAGTAGATCTAAGTTTACCATTGGGTAAACTTATATGTGTCACTGGAGTTTCCGGATCGGGTAAATCATCTTTAGTGGTAGAAACTTTGTATCACGGTTTGGCCCGCGAACTTTACCCAGATCATGGTGAAATGCCAGGGAAATATAAAAGCCTGAAGGGAGTTGAGTGGATTAATAAGGTGATACTCGTTGACCAGTCTCCAATAGGACGCACGCCCCGAAGTAACCCGGCTACGTATACTGGTGTGTTTTCGTATATTAGGGATATTTTTGCACTGTCGCCTACCTCTCGCGCAAAGGGGTTTAAATCCGGGCGGTTTTCTTTCAACGTCAAAGGCGGAAGATGTGAAGCATGTCAGGGAGAGGGCCAGATTAAGATCGAGATGCAGTTTTTGTCTGATGTATATGTCACTTGCGAAGTCTGTCACGGTGCTCGTTATAACAGTGAAACTCTTGAGGTTCGCTATAAAGGAAAAAATATCGCTGAAATCCTTAACATGACAATTGAGGATGCACTCAATTTTTTTGGCAGTATTCCGTCAATATATGAGAAACTTAAGACACTAAAAGATGTTGGGCTTACATATATCCGTCTTGGACAACCAGCTCCAACCCTTTCAGGGGGTGAAGCCCAACGAGTCAAGTTGGCGACAGAACTTTCAAAACGTCAAACTGGCAAAACAGTCTATATACTGGATGAACCAACTACAGGATTACATTTTTCAGATCTAGAAAAGCTCATGAATGTTCTAATAAAACTTACAGATAAAGGTAATACGGTGGTAGTGATAGAACACAATCTAGATGTGATCAAAAATGCCGATTATATTATTGACCTTGGTCTGGATGGGGGAGAACGGGGAGGGAAAATAGTCGCAATCGGAACACCCGCTGAAATAGCCAAATCCAAACTATCGTACACGGGAAAGTATTTAAAACTTTTACTCGCGAAGCGAAACAGTAGCTTGAAGAGGTAAGGACTTGTTCGAGTCGGTAGTACAAATGATACAATAGCTCAGTATTTTGATTGATGCGTTCTATCCGGACGGTTTAAATTTTAATACATGTGAGTGTCAGAATATATCGTTTTTTGGCCCTGAGTATTTTATTGGCAATAAGTCTTTATGCCGCATTGAATCTAGTGACAGGAAGCACTTACGCTGCTGATTTTTCATTAGACTATGATTTGACGTATAACGTTGATCTAAATGGTACGACTTTTGTCACCGCCCATGTAAATCTTACCAATTTAGTGACGAACTTTTATGCGCGCAATTTTACGCTGACAATTAATTCGGAAAAGATTGATCACGTCAAAGCAGAAGATCCGTCAGGCGGTTTAGAACCAGTAGTCAGCAAATCCAACGGCCAGACTGTCATTACAGTACCATTTAATATACGAACTGTGGGCGTGGGGAAGTCGCTTCCCTTTTCGATTTCGTATGAATCAGGAGATATTGCAGTCAAAAAAGGAAAAATTTGGGAGGTTATCATTCCCGGATTTGAAAAAGAGCAGGATATTGCGTCTTATACAGCGCGTCTTATTGTTCCAGAGCAGTTTGGTAGTCCTAGTTTTATCTCTCCCCCGCCGAAGGAGGGAAATGTTTGGACTCTTACCGAGTTACAACAAGGAGGTATCCGTGTAGCGTATGGTGACCGGCAACTGTTTGGATTTCAAATCCAGTACCACCTCACCAATGAAGAAAAAAAACCTAAACTCATGCCGATCGTAATTCCGCCTGACACAGCATTTCAAAAAGTTGTTATCTCAAGTTTTTCCCAGACTCCCCTAGAAGTACAAACAGATAATGACGGCAATTGGATTGCGTACTATGAAGTCAGACCAAGTGAGACGTATACGGTAACCGTACAGGGAGACGTAATCATTTATGTGACTCCTCAACCAGGATACACAGTACCTCTGTCTGATGCCCAAGCTGCACTCTATACCAGTGAGCAAAAATACTGGGAACGAACGACGTCTATCCAAACCAAAGCGCGTGAACTTGGTTCACCTCGAGCTATTTATGACTGGGTGGTCGAAAACCTAGACTATGGTTACGACAGAATTGAACCCGGTATCAAACGGTTAGGTGCTCAAACTGCATTTACCGAGCGAAATCAAGCGGTATGCATGGAATTCAGTGATTTATTCGTTGCAATGGTACGCTCAATTGGTATTCCGGCGCGTGAAGTGCATGGCTATGCGTATACTACCAATCCCCGTCTTCAGCCATTGTCACTAGTAACTGATGTACTCCACGCGTGGCCTGAGTATTACGATAGGGAGAGAAAACTTTTTATTCCTGTTGATCCGACGTGGGCCAACACTACTGGCGGTGCAGATTATTTTACGCAACTCGATTTTAACCATATTGTGTTTGCGATATTAGGAGAACGAAGTGATTATCCACAGCCTGCAGGGACCTTGCGCAGCGACAGCTCAAACAAAGATATTCATATTGAGTTTAAAGATTATGAAATTGATATTCCTAAACCAGAATTCAATATGGACTTACAAGTACCCGCCGTAGTAATCCCGGGAACTGCGGCAAAAGGGAATATAGTTATCGAAAACAAAGGCAGAGTCGCTCTTTCCCTCCAAGAGATTACCGGGACGAGCGAAATCGAGTGGGACAGGGCTGTAAAAACCAAAAGCATACCAGCCTATGGCAAGTTGAATATCCCATTCACTTTCAAAAGTCAGCTAGTAGCAAAAAAAGATCTTCTCATAGAGGTTTCCTTGTTGCATAAAACCAAATCACGCAAGGTAAAAGTAGTATCCTGGGTAATACTTTTTCCAATCGCTGGATTTATTATCTTTGTATTTATTATAATCAGGCTTTATGGAAAAAAAAATTCAATTAAGAGTTTCTAAATTTCCAAATCGGCCCGGTGTCTATATGTTTCAAAATGGGGAGGGTAAAGTGCTCTATGTCGGTAAAGCCTTGCAGCTTAAAGCTCGTGTATTATCCTATTTTAATAAAGATACTGATGCTAAAGCCCAAAAAATGGTAGCTGCTGCTACAAATGTAACATATATCGAAACAGGATCAGAATTTGAAGCGCTTTTGCTTGAGGCGAATTTAATCAAAAAATATCGACCCCGTTACAACGTTATTTTTCGAGATGATAAAAGTTATCTTTATATTTTTATTTCAGTTGATGAAGAATTTCCTAAAATTTTTACCACTCGTAAGCCTAAGGGTGAACTTAACGATCAGACAAAAGAGTTGTATGAGGGCATGAAAGGTATATATTTCGGACCCTTCCCTTCAAGCGGTAGGGTACGGAGGATTCTTACCTCACTCCGGAAACTTTTGCCGTTTTGTCAACAAAGGAAACTGGGAAGACCATGTTTTTATAGTCATATTGGTCTGTGCGTCCCCTGTCCCTCCCAAATTGTGAAAGCACCATTCACGCAGCGCGATCAATTTAAAAAGGAATATAGAAAACATATCTTTGCAATAAAAAAAATTCTCGAAGGGTCAATTGAAAGTGTAGTTCATGATTTGGAAAATGAGATGATTATCTGTACCAAAAATGAGTCGTATGAAAGAGCAGCACAAATCAGAGATCAAATCACTGGTCTTGAAATGCTCCTCCACAACCGTGAAGTCACTGGATTTTTAGAAAATCCTAATTTCTACTTTGACAGACAAAGCAAAGCACTTGATGAACTAAAGCGAATCTTGGGCAAATATTATCCGGGTCTATACAAACTTACTAGAATTGAGTGTTTTGATATTTCCACGTACCAAGGTAATTTTTCTTCTGGATCACAAATTGTTTTTGTCGCTGGGGTGCCAGAAAAGAAGTATTACCGCAAATATAGGATCAAAAGAATAGGCAAACCAAATGATACTGAAATGCTCAAGGAGACACTCACGCGCAGATTTTCTCATATTGAATGGGCGTTCCCTGATTTAGTTATTGTTGATGGTGGAAAGGGCCAGGTCTCGATTGCCCAAGATCTTTTCCGTGCGCAGCGTATCAATATTCCCGTAATAGGACTTACCAAACAGTTTGAAAAAATTGTCGTTAGAGGTAACGGCGGATTTAAAGAAATTACACTTCGGCGAAAAAGCCCAAGTTTGCGTCTTGTCCAGCAAATGAGGGACGAAGCTCACCGTTTTGCGAGAAGTTATACCCGCCTCCTTGCCCGTTTTGACTTCGGGTCTTGACTCCTGATAGTATAGACATGAACTAAGTGACATACTTCTGAATGAAAAATATATTAAGGATCTATTTATTTCATTTATTTGCTCTATTGGTTGTCACAGAACTTCTTAAACCAGGTTTTAGTATTGGTGGCGGAACTCAAAATTTTTTGCTTGCCGCACTGGTAATATCACTTCTGAATGTTTTACTTAAACCACTTCTGAAAATATTATTTTTGCCTATCACCGCATTAACGGTTGGGCTTTTTTCATTTATTATTATTATTGGTGTATTCTATGTATTCACTCGATTGGTCCCTGAGATTACGATTCAAACTTGGAATTTTCCAGGATATCAACTCTTCGGATTTGAGATCGTGGGATTTGAGATGAGCATGCATCTGACACTAGCTATAGCCGCGCTTCTCGTGAGTTTAATTACAAACTTTTTGTTTTTTTTGATAAAATAAAGCACTTATGAAAACTGAACCGAAGCTTGTATGTTTAGGTGGTGGAATTGGTACCGTACAGATACTCAAAGGTGTGAGAACGTTTACCCATACTATAACTGTCGTCGTATCCATGGCTGATGATGGGGGAAGCGCTGGAAGACTAAGAAGGCTGTTTAGCATCCCGCCTCCCGGCGACTTAATTAATTGTCTGGCAACTTTATCGAATGCAGAGCCACTTTTATCAGAACTCCTTACCTATCGCTTTAAAGGAGAACGGTGGGGGAGGGATGATAGTTTGGGAGGTCAAAAATTAGGAAATTTGATTCTGGTTGCCTTGACGCAAATCACGGGAAGTTTCGATACAGCGCTAATTGAAATGCAGCGAATTTTCAGAAGCCATGGCGTGATACTGCCTGCTACAATAGAAAACGTCTCAATTTGGGCAAAGACTGTGGAAAACCGCATAGTGAGAGGCGAAGAGCGGATTGACAGAGGAAGATATTCAGGAAAGAGGGAAATACTAGAAGTACACCTTGAACCACAGGAGAATACCACCCCTCCCGAGGTCAGAAAAGCGATAGAAGAAGCTGATATAGTTTTAGCCGGTCCGGGTGACTTATATACTACAATTTTGCCGCTGCTTCTGGTAAAAGATATTCAAGAGAGTCTGCGCTTTACTCGGGCAAAAACTGTTTTTATCGTCAATATAGCCAATAAACCTTTTGAGACCCCCTCGTATCAGGTGTCTGATTTTTTAAATGCGATAGTCAGACACCTGTCGATGTTTCCGTTTAAGTATACGTTAGTAAACAACAATCAGGTTCCGAAAATTCCTAAGAAACTTAAATATCAATATGTTCCAATTGATACCTATTCAGATTCAGCGTATAATACACTCACGATTACCACAGATCTGGTAGATGAGCAATTTCCACTCTACCATAATCCGGAAAAAGTAGCTCGGGAAATAAGGAAATTATTATGAAAAACGCCGTACTCGTGATACAGATAGTAGTGGCAATTGCTCTATCAATTACAGTTCTTCTTCAAGCCCGAGGTTCTGGTTTGGGGATGACTTTTGGGGAGTCTAGTGAACAGTATCGGAGTAAGCGAGGGGTGGAGCAACTTATATATCGCACTTCAATTGTACTTGCATCGTTATTTTTTTTAACTTCATTAATTAATCTACTTATCGGCTAAAAGCTCGATAGAGTTATAGTCAAACTCGGCCAATATCAGGTAAGCGAGGGTATTCTAATAAATAGGGTAACATTTCAAAATAAACTCGTATCCAAGGCAATTAAGTTCATCTTTATTAAAACTTGGACCTGACTAGAAATTGAACTATAGTCAGACGGCAAAATTATTTATACCCTTCATCCCGCCTTCATCTATATATAAGGGTTTGGCGGGGTTCCGGGTATAACGCATTCTAAACTGATCCGCCAGTTGGCGGATACAGTAAGAATAGTATAGAAAGCATGCAGAATTCGTATAAAAAAATCAGATCATTAATCTGGATCATCCACGGGATATTTCGTAGGCATTACGTCACTATTTTAGCAAGCTTCGTCATCGGAATCATCATTGTACTTCTCGGTATAAACTTTCGAGCAGTTCAGGAAAAAAACAGCAGTAAGGATCATAAAAGTATCGGTCTTAGTGGAGCGTATACTCCTACCACACTACCTGCAAATATCCAACGGCTCATTAGTTCGGGTTTGACTGATCTGACGACGAATGGTGAAGTAGTTCCATCCTTAGCGAAAAATTGGGATGTTGACAGAGAGGGTAAAATTTATACATTTCGTCTGCGAGATGATATTTATTGGCATGATGGTAAGAAATTTACCGCTTATGACGTAAACTACAATTTGCGAGATGTCGAAATTACTCCCAGAAGCGATACGGAACTCGAAGTAAAACTCAAAGAACCTTTCGCTCCGCTACCCAGTTTTTTGTCAAAAGCCATTTTCCGAAAAGGTCATATTGGCACGGGATCATATAAAATTGAGGCCATTAAATTTAAAGGTGACGTAATTTCATATCTTAAACTCACTTCTGCGCTATCAGATTTGCCTGAATTGGATATCCGGTTTTATCCCTCGGAATCAGTCGCTCAAATGGCTTTTAAACTGGGTGAAGTAGATGTTCTAGATGAAATCATTGATCCGTCTCCTTTTAAAGACTGGAATACGGTAACAATCAAAGATAATGAAAAGTACACCAGATTTGTGGGATTATTTTTTAATAATAATGCTGATGCATTAAAGGAGAAAGAATTCAGGCAGGCACTCTCCTTTGCGATTGAGAAACCAGTAAATAACCGTGTAGCGACTCCATTTTCCTCAAAACATTGGGCTTACACGAACCGCGTCAAACAATACGACCAGGACATTGATCAGGCGAAAAAACTTCTGTCAGAGCAAAACGCTTCCCCATCAGGGGAACTGATAATTTCTACTTACCCTCAGTATCTTGATTTGGCAAGTCAAATTGTTTCTGATTGGGCCAGTATTGGCGTTATGGCAAAAGTGCAGATTGAGGATGGTGTACCGGACAATTATCAAGTGCTATTAACATCCCAGGAAATTCCACCTGATCCTGATCAGTATGCTCTTTGGCATTCCACACAGACAGTTACCAATATCACTCATTATGCCAATCCGAAAATCGATAAGCTCCTTGAAGACGGACGTAAAGAACTTGACCTTGAGAAACGCAAAAAAATTTATTACGACTTCCAAAGGTATTTGGTAGACGATGCTCCGGCGGTGTTTTTATATCACCCATCAACGTATACGATTACCCGTAACTGATATCACTAATCAGATGCATAAGATAAATATTGATTAGTGAAATTTCATCCGGTATCCTTGATACAAGGAGGATTGGTTATGTCACAGATCAACGTAGTTAAGGATGATAATGTAAAAATCCTTTGACCGCATTGCGGTTCTGAAATTGAGGAACTCATTGCGAAGAATGCCGGTGGCAGATTATTTTCGTCTAAAATCTATGCCTGCGGTAAATGCCGTAAAGTAGTTCCTGTCTCTCACAGAACAAGTATGTATTGAGTGTTTGAGAAACAGGTATTAATTATAAAGTTACTAAAAGTATTATTGACGGAAAAAATAAAACGATGGACGATACGGCCGCTAATCTAGTAGACCTGACGAGTAAATTTCGTTGCATTTTTTTGATTAATTTTAGAGGGATAAGTTTCTTTAGCTATTTTACTGCCCAGTTTTTATATATATCAGATTGGGCGATAAGTGCAATCACCAGCCATAATACACTCATACTAATCAAAATTATTTTTTGATTATCATCCACAATACTATTTTATACATAAAAAATAGTTTGTCTAAATAACTTGATTATAAAATTTACTGTGGACTCCGGCCTAGCTTATGTTTCGCGCGCGTGGTTTTCTAGCCCTTCGGGCGAGCCAGAATAACCACTCTATTAAGGACTCTTGAGTTTGTATTCATTCGAGATAAAGTGTAGCACTTCCCAAGCAAATTCCTCTTTCACAGATTTTCCTGTTTGATCAATAATATTATTGATCAACGTAGCATTACCTTGTCCGTATCCAAGTGGGTCACTTGTGTGCCCACTGTAAATAATTCCTACCTCAAAATAACCCGGTTTATCAGACATATATTCAACTCCTTTACTCAAATCATTAAAAGTAAAAACCATTTCATGGGGTTTATTTGCTTCTATTTGGTAAAAAGATTTATAGCTATATGGTTCGGATTTGTTATCATAGATGATTTCCGTGGGATCGAACCAAAAAAGAAATTCATTCCCATTTATATGTTGACCTTTAAATCTAATTTTTGGAGTGATGTTCATATCTGCCGTCGTATTTGAAATGAAATTGATTTTAAAACTAATGTTTACTAACTTTTGTGAACTGTCATAACCCGGTAATTCTTCAAAATTTGTGAGTGTTATTTGCGCTTGTTTTGACATATCTATTGATTGATTCAATTCCCTATGTAATCCCCGGAAGAATTTGTTTGTTCGATAAGAACCTATGAGAAACATGGAAATTATAGTTAAAAACATTACTAAAAATCCTACGAGAACGTACTTCCACTTTTTAAGAGTAATTTTAATTACTGTTAGTGTTGTCATAAATATTAAAATAAGACTTGGAATAATTGCATAACTTTCTGCCATGCCAGGGAAAAAATTTATCTGTTGAAACAATGGAAATCTAGATATTACCTTAACTATTGGAAGAGTGAGAAAAATTACAATCAAAGATGAAATCACAGTCACAATGAGGAACTTAGCAATTCTTTGTTTCCGAAAAGAACTTGTTGGCGGTTTTACGTCTTGAATTATTTGGTTTTCTTGAATTTGTGTCGACTGATTAATAGAATTTTGTCCGACTTGCTGGGCATTTTGATTATCGACATTAATTTGATTTTCCATATGTATATCCAAAAAAAGTATAACATATTTTAGAGTTTTAAGTGTGCTAAACTGAACCTGAGATCTTTAAAATTTTTGCGTTTTTCCCCGCCTGCAGAAGCTATCGCTTCAGCGATTGCGGGCAGGTTTGTTCCGCTATGAGCGGAATGTCCGAGCCGACTTTATACGAAACCAAAGACCTCGCTGAAGGCGAATAAGTGAGCAAAGATGTTACTGTAAGTGTACTACCTGACAATCCTTTTTCTTCAAAACTGTGGGCACTGAGGGACTCGAACCCCCGACATTTGCGATGTAAACGCAACGCTCTACCAACTGAGCTAAGTGCCCCGTGGTACGTGCATTATACGAAAATTTTACCATTAGTCGCAAGCTTTGTTAGATTTCATTTAATTTGTATTATTTTACCTATTTCCACCATTCTGCTGTTTCCCGGTAGACAGTTTCCGTATCACGGTTCATCCATGCGGAGTTGGTAGATTGAACTTCTTCATCTAATAATACTTTCCAATCAGCCGCATGATCACTCCCCTCACAAACACCAATTTTTTTACCATTTTTATCGTTTTTTCCGTCAAGATACATAAAATAGGCCACAGGATAGCTGACTGTATCACCGTTGAACAGACAACCATACACCGAATAACCATCTTTTGGCATAGAATTATAAATTTCCGTGATAGTAGACTTAATTTTAGTGTAAGTGTATGGTGCTGGTGACATCCAGGAAACTGTGATTACTGTGGTGGTTATGAATGAGGTAAAGGCGATTAGTAACCCTAAAAATTTATTCATTCGCACTAATTGAAGTATTGCCCATGCACAGAGAATATTGACCGTAGGATAGGCAAAATAACTGTAATAGAGAAACCGTTCGCCGCGGTAATACCGAAATAAAATTAATTCCATGACAAAGAGTGCGGCGATCCCGTAGAGCGTTAGGTACGATCTCCAGTGTTTTATCCGTAATAATATAACTAAGGAAACTACTGCCATAATGAAGATGCTTATTGCCTTGTGACCCCCAAACATCAAACTCCAGGTGTTGGGCCAATAGTCAAATATATAAGTAAGCCAGCGGTTGGGGACCCAGATCGCATATTGTCCGACAGTCAAATAGTGGTAAATATTGCGAAAATTAATAAAACCGTGGGATATGTCAAAATTAATCAGTGGAATAAAAGGTAATAAAAATCCCAAGCACAGCATAAGCAAATGTTTCGGCTTACGTGAAAAGATCGCCGCTACTGCGAAAGTCGGCATGAGTAATATGCTTTGAAAGTGAATATTGACCGCTATACCTAAGGTGAACCCAAGAAAAAATACTATTTTGGGTGATTTGTGTTTAATGAATTTCACCAATAAAACTAGCGATAAAAGCACTAAATAGGGGATTATTACCGGATTCCAGACGGCCAGTGAATTTTTTACTGCCAGAGGTGAAATACTCGCGATCAGTGCTGCCAAAAGTCCCAGCTTTCGACCACCCAATTCACTTCCTAAAAAATACATGCCACTTATAAAAAATAAGCTTAAGAGTAATATAAAATACCAGTGGGTAAAAATACCTAAAGGTAAAAGTGTGACAAGGGATAGCGTCCAATACCACCACGGCCCATAAAAAAAGGGACCAGCAGATGAATATTGACCGATACGGGGAATAGACTGGGTATCAAATGCAAAGCGCGCCACAGCTACATCTCGAGTATTATCTGATTCGATGGCAATCCGGTCAGTGAAGTTGAACGCCCTAATAAATAGGCTCAGAAAGATGATGCATATATATATTTTTAAATGCGGACCAATAGGGGACGCGGCAATACCAAACACAGTATTTTATCAATTGATATGATTGTTATGTAGTGCCGCGGGAGAGAGTTGAACTCTCACGCCTTTTGGGCACAGCCCCCTCAAGACTGCGTGTCTGCCAATTCCACCACCGCGGCAAAAATATTGGTATATTGAATTTTTATTTGGATATGACTTACTCCGAACTTTGAACTATTAACCTGAACAAATTCGTGCTCTCATTATGCGCAAATTTGAACGTATTTTCAAAAAGGTAAACTCACCCCGCCAAGCGGGACTCGTCAAGCTTCCGCCTTCGCTTTCAGCTTCGGCGACAGGCCGGCGCGGCTGACGCCGCGCCTCCGCTGTTTTTTCCGCGCGCGATTTTTGCTAGGTATAAAAATTATTCGACCAAAAATATGACTACATCTTTTGTACTAGGTTCTTTTCTAGCTTGGGCTGCTGCTTCTTTGGCTTTTTCTAGTGTAAGACCTTTCGATCCATTTTTTACCTCCTTTCTTTTTGATTCAACTTGCTAATTGTCTTAAAGTATATCAAAAATTAACGTTCTATACTAATATAAAACAGTGCTCGAAGAACCATGGGGATTTTTAATGCCCTCATTGGACGAGTCCTCGTGGATTCGAGCACAACCAGGGCGGCCATTTAAGTTTCTTAAGAATCGGTACTTTAAAAATTATTTACGATTTTTCTTTGTTGAGCTAAACTCGATTGTTCGGGTTAACTTTTTCCACAGGCCCCAAATTTTTATTTTAAAGGAAGTGAATATTTGCGGATTTGAGAAGCGAGTGTGCCATAAGGATCAGCAAAGTCTTCGGGTGTGAGGGGAATGGGCTCGATTCTGGAATCAATAGATAGTGAGATTTTTCTTAATCGTACCATCTCGGCAATATAGTCTTTTCCAAAATCTGGAGATACGACGCATACATCTATATCGCTTTCTGTGTGAGCTGTACCCTTTGCCCAAGAGCCAAAAACAGAAGCATGAGAAACAAACACCCCGGAGTCTCGGACTCTATCAATGAATACTTGTGCGTTGACTAAGGCATCATTCATAGTTGGTGTAAAAATATAGTATAGAGTTTAGTTCCAATAGCCAGCCATTTTTTTGCATACTCATGTGTTGCTTTCTTATAGAATTCAAATTTGTAGTCATCGTAGCGTGCAGCGACATTAAATGTTGAGATTTCTGCCAGCCGGAGTGTCATTTCTGAATTAATCTCTACTGCTGCTTTTTGGGCAAGACGAACGAGATCATGGATTGGTAATGCAGCTTGTTTCTGCTTGGATGCATAAATAGCTTTTAGGATCTTTTCTAATGCAAGATGGACAAAAAAGAGTGAGTGGTGATATTTTTTAGCCTCAAAAAGCTTTTTTGCTGTATCTAAATCATCTTTTGAGCTGGTAATCCAGTATTCAATAGTCGTCATACACAGCAATTATACTATATATCTGTTGCGGCCAGCGCCTACCCTTCCGATCGCCTTTTGTGCCGATGAAGGGAGTCGAACCCCCAAGCCTTGCGGCACACGCCCCTGAAGCGTGCGTGTCTACCAATTCCACCACATCGGCGTTAAATATTGACAGGGAACTTCACGAGTTTTTGGGAAACGTCAAACGTTCCGGGTAAATTTACCAGTTCCACAAATTGGTCGGAAGTCAGGAAATCCATCAATTTATGCCCCAATCATTCGTAGACGAATTATATCAAATATATGGGTTTATTTGTTATGATTTGTTTTGGTTAGCTGCCAGGGTATGAATTCTACTAAAATAGTAGAGAACTTAGTTGAAATACGTATTTATTCGTTTTCAGGATCTGTGGTAGATGAAGTATCGGAAGATTTGTCTTCTTCATGATTCAAAGTATTACTTTCCTCAAAGGAATCTTCGATCCAGCCTTTTTCCGGGTCGAAATACATGATTCGAATTGGATTTGCTAGCATTTTTTTCACCTCCTTAAAAACAAAAAACTCCCTTTCGGGAGTTGGTGTAAAAGATAAATAAATCTTACCCACTCCCGTTACGAGAGCTGCATTTTTGAGTGATATAGATGACGAATGGATGAGAGATCATAGCTATACTATAAATGATTTGTGGATGGTGTCAAGGAGTGAAGGATTTAACCGACTTGGGTAGCCACCACCCGTTCATGATTGAGTCCGAATTCCGTACCTTTCTTCTTATACATTTGCCAATATCCACGCTGTTTTCTACGCGACCGCATGACAGATAGCCACGAAGCGGATTCGGTGATATTTTGTCGTATCAGCTTTAGCATAGTTTTCAGTCGATCTAGAAATGTTATATGGTAGACGCCCGGATCGACAATATTTTCGTCAACCGCTTGCTGGATATCTCGATCAACATTTTTTATTGCAGACATGATGGCTTTAATTTCCATACGGATTTCATCGATTTTTTGCTGGACAAGCATTTCTTGTTGTTTGAGTTTTTGAATCGTTTCTGGTGAAAACGCAGGTTTATACTGCTCCCGGCGGGGGAACCTGGGCATATAGGGCCGTTCTGGATATTCTGGTAACTGTGGTGGTTCGTTAATATTGACTGCTTGACCAGGTCTGAGATCACCGTGTTTTGGTATAGGTGATCCAAATAGGGATGATAAAGCATCTCCACCAATACCTCCCAAAAAATCACTTTTTAAAGATTTACCAACACCACGTCCTACATCCCGGAGTTGTTCGATTAGTTTATCTTCTGAGGGGAATTTATTTTGGTTTTTCTTATTCTGTTGAGTCATACGTGCGTAGTATACGGCTTTAACCGTCACTTGTCAAACCTCCCGTTACGCACTATAAGACATTTATGCTTTAATTACACTTGGTTTCAAAAGATGTGTCAGAGTCTTTTGACGCCGCAGTAGACTTCCGATAAAATAACGCTGATTTTCTAGTTCTACCCGCTCCTTATCTGTTTTGGCTTTTTGGATTACTTCGTCGATGTCTTTATCCTCAACTACGATTTTTTCCTTGTCGGCAATAACTTCAAGACCGAATTCGAGTTTTAAGGCGCTTTCCGCCCGCTTACGATACTCCTGCCGCAGTGTCTCAACTGTCTTATTTTGGGATTTTAAATATTCGTCTACTGTTATACCCAATTTTTGGGTTTGTTCAATCAGGTTTGAAAGTAACCTGTGGACTTCCTCCTCAACCATAAGACTCGATAATTCTACCTGGATTTCTTGCGTGAGAACCCCGAGTAGTTCATCTAGGTTCGGTTCGGTGTCTTTTGAGTCGGTTTTCTGTTCTCCTGGAAGCCAGATTTTAGCTTTTTTTAAAGCTTTTAATTTGGCCACTGCGTCTGTGTAATTACCAAGGGTGACTTGAGGTTTTCCGCAGGTCAATATTTTTAATTTCCATTCTTTACCTTCCTGGGCCTCCAAAACTTCAATTTTTGGTGAGATCACCGGCGAAAGATCATGTTTCTTGATTGTATCAGCATAGATCCCGGGGACTATGTCTTTGAGAACTTCTTCATAAACACGAGAATTACTTACATGTTTACGTGCCATTTCGCGCGGAGCTTTGCCTTTTCTGAAACCAGGGAGTTCTATTTGGGAAACGAGTTCCTCAACGATTTTATCATACGCTGTTTTTACCTCATCCCATGATAAAGTGACCGTAATCTCAAAAGTACTTCCTGGTAAATTTTTGAGCGTTGAAACCATGCGGAGTATTATATTGCCTTTGAGTTAGATTTTCCAGTTTCGTTAGCGCTTTTCATACGTCACATTCATTTCTAAAAGTGGGAAAGTCAACTTTTGTTCTTTAAAATCTATCTGATCATTTTTGCTGCGTAAATCATTCAGCTTATTTTCAAAATGCTCAAATTCCTCGGTTTTAGCAAATTCAGAAACCATCTGTGTAATCGGAGACGGTTGGGGAGCGGTAGTCGGCGGTATTGTCGGTTTGGAGTTAACCGGTTTCTGATCGGGGGCGGGGATGAGTATGGCAAGAATAAGAAGTATAAAAACTATCCCAAGAAGAATAAGGAGTTTTTTCATAAGAGGAGTGACTTTAAAGGGAAGATTATCTTGCCACGTTTCATTATGGAACTTGGGAGTTTCCGACTGAGTCGCTTGAGTCTCTCGGATTTGACTGCTCGGATTAGTAATTTCCATATTTAATTATCTCTTTCAGTTCATGGTAATAATTTAAAGCTTCTCGTAAATACTGATTGGCCTCAAGCATCATCAGATAGATTTTATTGTACGTATCATTTACACTTTTGACGCTTCCTGCGTTGAGGAGGAGCAAGTCATTTTGGACCTGCTGAATTTTTTGGTCGGCGAGCAGTTTCTTATTTTGTGCATCAATTAACCATCTTTCAAGAACGGCAGTATCTTTGTCCTGGCTTTGGAGTTTCTGGAGAAGCTTTTGTGTATCCTGTTCAAGTATATCAATTTCATTCTTTATTTCAATAAGTCGGTTGACTATGATAGTGCCGGTGATCTTTCGAGAGGTAATCTGGAAGGGTACATGCCGTGCCTCAAGCGTCTTTGATTCTCTTACTCCATCCTCCAAGGAACCTATCACCCTCGCTTTATCAATATGTGAATTGATAAATTGCTCTTCGTCATTTAGGAGTTTATGGTATGTTTCTTCACTGTTTCGTTCACGTAAAAGTTCAATATAAGCAAGCAGCACATCGGATCGGGCCACCAAAAACTCCTGTAGTGCCTTAATGGCCTCGTTTTTCGCACTCAGCGTCCCATAGGTGAAATACTGATTTTTGGTTGAAATGTACCTACTATATGCTGATTGGTATTTTTGTTGGATTTTAAGATACTCTTGATAGAGACCCTCGAAGTCTGCGAAAACCTTTTGGTTAATAACCGATAGTGAATGGATAAGCAAAAAGGATAAAAATAATATGGAAGTAATGACAATAATCCGCAGCTTCATCTTAGCTTTTAGTTATACTGTACATGGTTTTGTCGATATGGTCAACCATATTGTGCCAGGGAGAGGACTCGAACCCCCAAGCCTTGCGGCATACGGTCCTAAGCCGTACGCGTCTACCAATTCCGCCACCCTGGCAATCTAAAAAGATTTAAGAGAGGTAATAACTTATCTTAGCGTATTATACCGCAGTGGGAAGTATTAGGGAATTTACGATTAGAATGTTAGGGTGAGATCTTGAGTTTCATATACCTTGTGGGCGTCAATTTGCTGCATAAAATACTCCACTTTCCATCCCCAGGTGGTTGACGGTGGAGCGTATACAGGTGAAATTTTCTGTGGGGTATCTAACCCCCGATCGATGTATTTCAGTTTAAGAGCTTTGGTCACAATATCAATCCCTTCTTCACAACTTTTAAAAATATACGCACCGTTTGCCCACCCATAGGCGTTACATGAATTTAAGGGCATTTGCTTACCAAATGTCGATTCAACCCCTGAAATCGCTGGTACCAATTTCCAATCAGGTACACCATATTCATCAGCTTTTTGGACGAAGGTCGGTGCATATGTAGCAAGTGGTGATTTGACTGACAATAGAAATTTATGGAGCTTTTTTACCCGAAAATCATTCTCATAAAAAGTTTTCGACCGGCAAAGAGGTGGAGTGAGTTCTTGAGCTTGTACTTTTTCAGTCCACGTAAATAGACAAAGAATAGTGAAGCAAGTGATAATAACAATTCTTTTCATATACCTTGTCAGAGAGTGGTCCGTCAAAGTACATGAACCGAATACCAAACAGAAGACAGATTTTTTATAAGATGATGTTTAGAATGAAATAAGCAGGATAAAAAAAATCCTAAAGCAGATACTTGTCATATCAACCTTAGGATCTGCGGGAATTATATCAGGTACTATAGGTTTTGTCAAGAGAAGCTAAATCAGTTCTTCCATGAATGTTCGAACGCATTTTGCCCACGAATTATCGGTATAGATTGAAGGTGGAGCGTAAATTGGGCCGATGTCCTCAGGACTAATAAGGCCTTTGCTATAGAATTTAGTATAGAGATATTCTCCCATAGTTCTAATCGAGTGATCCCAACCTTCGAATGTAGCTCCGTTTGATTGTCCAGTGTAAATTTGGAACCCCCAGGCGTTGAACGAGCCTTCTGGTATTTTTTTCCCTAGATTTGATTCACACATGCCAATAGCTGGAATAAGCCTGAAATCGAGGCTATATGCATCTGAAACTTGTACAATGAGCTCCGCATGGTTAAGCAGGGGAGAGGAATATTTGGTGAGAAACTGATGAATTATTTCAGGGCGTGCATCTTCTTTTGCTATGGTAGAGCTCACAATACCCAGCACATGTGGCAAGGCTGCATAAAACTGATATCCGTTGTAGGGAAGCATCTCTCTGGCTTGCATTGAAAGAAGAGAGTTACGATTTTTTGTGTTTGACCCCGTATAGAGAAGAACAAGGCTTAAAAATAAAAGTACAAGAGTTGTGGGAGCCCACACCAATACCAACAAAAGCTTTTTCATAGCTTATATTTAATAGTTATATAATCAGTGCCGATTTGTCAACTAGACAAAGATTTTGTTAACCCACCAAGAGCATGATTTTGACTGAAAAATCATGGATAAATAAAAAGTAATTTGTTACAATGTGAAGCTAGAGCCCAAACTATAGTATTTGATTATTTGATATACATTAATACTTTTAGGGCGCATAGCTCAACGGTAGAGCAACTCCCTCTTAAGGAGTCGGTTGGGGGTTCGAATCCCTCTGCGCTCACAATTTTGGAAATCGTCGAAACGGTAGAGGCAGAGCTGGCTGCGCCCGCTTCCGCAGACAGCGCTGCATAGGGAAAATTCAAATTCGCTGAGAGATGCCGTGAAAAGGATAAAGAAAATCTCAAAAAATTTAAGAGAACAAAACATGATCAAATATATTACTTATTGTAGGAAATCAACCGACGAGAACGACAACTTGAGTATTAATACGTTTGAGTCTATCATACATATATAACATGACTTACGAAAAAGCAATTGAAAGAATTCAAAAAAGTGGTGTAATAGCTGATTGGACTTGGTCTCAACAAAAATGGGATGAGACAGCAAAATTATACATCGGTAAAAACTTCTTATGGAAAAAATCTTTAGTACAACTGGGCGGATTTATTTTTGTATTAGCTTTGATGAACGTTGGTAGAATAATATCTGAAGGTCCGTATGAAGCAGAGAGACTTCCTTTTTCCTACTATTTACCGTGGTTGAGCTTAGCTGCATTTCTTTTGTTCGGATTTTTCTTGTTCTACCAATGGTTTCAAAAAAATTACTTTCCAACTCCAAGAATAAGTGATAATCCCCAAATTATTTTAAGCAGAGAAGGTGTAATATTGGGAAGACGATCTTTCTTCTGGGAATCCCCTGCAACGAAGATCAGCAAAATAGAACTTGTGA
>CAYPMW010000023.1:0-22232 GCA_964412165.1 uncultured Gammaproteobacteria bacterium
TTGGATTCGGACCAAGATAAACGGATCCAAAGTCCGTTGTCCTACCATTAGACGATCTCCCAATCAGCCTCGCCCTCGTGGACTGATACTACTAAACAGCCCGGCAATATACGTATTTTATCAAAAAATGACTATCAAATTCTAGTGTAGATAAAATTTTTTAGCTCAATCGAGCGGAACTTTTAATCGATTGAGAAAACTTTCTCCACTTTCCCTACCAGGATGAATTCGCATCATCATGAATCGATTAGCGTATGTCTGTAGAAGACCGTCATCGACTGTCGCAGCGGTAACGTAACCGGCTTTCTCAACTTCTTTAATCAACCACTCATTATATATTCCGTACGGATATGCGAAATGTCTTACGGGTTTTTTGAGAAGTTTTTCCAGATCATGCTTACTTTGCATTATCTCATAGCGAGCCCGTGTCTCATCGAGATAGTCAAGTCTGATATGATTGACTCCGTGGGAATTGATTTCTACTAGTCCACTTTTCGAAATTTCAAGTAATTGTTCTGTAGTGAGATAATTTAGAGTAGTATCGAGAAATCCGCTTACCATATACAACACCACGGGAATTTGATATTTTCTAATTATTGGTAAGACATCTGTATAAAAATCTCGGTATCCGTCATCAAAAGTTAGTATCACTGGCTTGGGTGGAAGTTTATTGCCACCGCGGAAATAGCTGGTAATATCATTAAAAACAATCGGTGTATATCCGGCAGCTATGAGCGTATCGATCTGATCTGTAAAATTCTTTGGGGTAATGCTCAAAGACTGGCGGATGGTATCACGATCATCGGTCACAATTTCAACATAATGATATAAAAGAATCGGAAGATAGAATGGACCAATTGTACGTTTATTAATCTCAATTAAACGGTCAAAATTATATCCAGTAGGAGTCAGTTGTTTCGTTTCATTATATGTAGAACGATATACTGAAAAAAGTAAATATCCGCCGATGAGGCAAAGAACGAGACTAATCAATAAAATATGCACCGAAGATAATGTACGGCTCGACATAACAATATAAACTATTTTCGCAAAATAGGAACTAATTAGCAAGAACAGCAACTTCTCCTTTTCACAAAGGGGTAATTTTGATAAAATTGAAACGTTTGAGAGCTCGTAGCACGGCTTCGTCCAAAGGAGGATTAGCCGTTAGATAAGGGTGGATCGTACTATGGTTTGATCCGCCTGCTATGGAATGACCACTTAGCTCAGTTGGTTAGAGCGTCACGTTGACATCGTGAAGGTCGGAGGTTCGACTCCTCCAGTGGTCACAAAGTCCAAATAGACCGGTTGTAAAGATCTGCGGTTCAGACGTTACTAATCCTATATTACTAAGGTTTAAAAGAAGTTAGCTTAGGGTATTATGTAGATATACTTTTAGACAAAAATGTTTTTTATAAAGGTTAGCCTCGAGCCGAGGTAGCCAAGGTGGTCACGGCGCGTGTCTGAAAAACACGTAATGCGTGTTCGACTCACGCCCTCGGCACAGATTTTGAAAAATACCGTTTGAATAAATGACAGAATACAAGAAATATATTGTTGGACCGATAATCGAAAGAGTTTACGCGACTAATTGGCGCCAAATTTCGGCAATACTTCTCGTTGCCGCAGCTACCACCGGACTTGGGTATGCCGCAACCTACACCTCTCATGTAATAAATTGGGTAAACCGTAATCTAAATACTCCGTTTTCTTCCAGTGTTAGCTGCACAGACATGGCTGTTCTGACTGATTCCAGCTTGAGGCAATCTCACAGTTTTACCGCTGGCGTCGAACTGAATGGTGAAACTTGTGTTCTACCTTAATTATCACCATTCTCAACTTTTCATTTGTTTAAATATTTATCGAAGTATGGTCTATTTTTTTCGCGTAGAATAATTTAAATAATTTCAAAAAAACCTGGTTGAAAAATAATCATCCACAGGCTAAACTAGATTTTTATAAAATATTGTTTTATTAAGGAAAGATGCAAACACTTTTATATTATTTTTTTGTATCCTTCATTCTATTTTCCCTTTCATCCAAGCCCGCACATGCGTATATTAGTCCGGATTCGGCAAGTATACTGTTTCAGCTTGTGGTTGGGGGAATACTGGCCGCCTCGGTAATTATTAAAAAATATTGGTATAAAATAAAAAATGCCATATCTGCCTTACTCCCAAAAAAAGATGATAAGAGACACCCGGATTAAATATTCCAAAGATCCGTCAGGTTTCATTTTCACGCGTGATAATGACGTTTACCGTCAGGTTAATTCTATTTACAAACTTGAGTACCGCCAGCTGATGGAATCTGGGCTATATGAAGAGCTCGTTTCCAAAAAAATGCTTATACCCCATGAGGAAATTCGTACTGTTCGTGATGCAATTTCTCCTTCTTATAAAATTATTAAACCCGTCCAAATCCCATTTATCTCATATCCGTTCGAGTGGCCGTATAGCGGATTAAAAGACGCTGCCCTTCTGACACTCCAAGTACAAAAAACTGCTCTCAAATACGGTATGTCTCTCAAAGATGCCGACGCGCGCAATATCCAATTCCTGAGTGGAATGCCGATATTTATCGACACGCTATCCTTTGAAAAATACCTGCCGGGATCCCCATGGATCCCGTATAAACAAATTTGCGAACATTTTCTTGGCCCGTTAGCGCTTGCGAGTCGCACAGATATTCGCCTTAGTAATTTACTCAGGATTTACCCGAACGGCATTCCTTTAGATTTGGTATCTTCATTGCTCCCTCTCAAGACATGGTTAAATCCATATCTTCTGACGCATCTTCATCTGCATTCCGCGAGCATCGCTCGCATACCGAATTCCATAAAAAAGAGCGGCATCAGGCATCAAACCTTACCCCAAAGAGCTCTGATTGCCTTAATTGAAAATTTGGAACATGCAGTAAATAAGCTAAAACCAGCAGTCAAAAAAGGACAATGGTTTACGTATTATCAGCATACAAATTACACCCCAGCCGCACTTCGGCATAAAACAAAACTGATTCAACAACATCTTTCACGCATCAAACCGCGAATTGTTTGGGATATGGGAGCAAATACGGGAATATTCAGCGAAATCGCTTCAAAATATAGCAAGCTTACGGTATCATTCGATTCAGATTATTCCGTCTCGGAGTACTTTTACCGGAATTTAAAAACCTCCGGAAACCATAAAATACTACCACTCTGTCTTGATCTTCTAAATCCCACTCCTAAACTTGGATTCGGACTAGCGGAAATGTATTCTCTCATTGACCGCGGACCAGCTGATGTTGTTTTGGTATTGGCGCTGGTACATCACTTGGCAATTATGTCAAACGTTCCTTTTGAGAGACTGGCTGAATTTTTTTCACGGATCTCAAAATGGCTTATCATCGAATTCGTACCAAAATCCGACTCCCAATTAAAGAAGATGCTTTTGGGCAGAAATGATATATTTTTCGGATATTCCGAAAAAAACTTTGAAAAAGTGTTTGCGAATTATTATTCGATCGAGTCCAGAATCAAAATCCAAGAATCAGGCAGGAGTATATACCTTATGAAAACGCATTGATTATGGCACTACTTAAAAAAATAGTAAAACTTCCGCTGCTAGCCCCGTTTCTGGCGATTTTAACTCCGATTATGTTTATTTACGCACAAAATATGGGACAGCTTCACTATACAGATCCAGCCCGAATAGTGCTTTTATGTCTTCTCTTTATATTACCGTTAGTTATTATCATTACCGGACTGACAAAGAACCTATCTAAAGGAGCGCTGATCATTGCATTAATTATCATCACTTCCTTCATATTTGGGAATCTAGGCCGAGTAATACCGTATTTTGAAATATATGGGATTGGAAACTACCGGATAAGCCGGAATCCGATGCTACTTTTACTCACAACTTCTATCACACTGAAAGGCATACTGTATATTGTCAAAACCCGACGGAGCGTAATTATATTTATCACGTACCTTAATTTATCTTGCCTAATCATATTGGGGTACAACACCTTGAAATTAATCCGTTATTATCTCTATCCCGTGGGAAATACATATATTCCCCTAACTCATCGCGCACTATCTGCCGCAAACCTGACGAAACTTCCGGATGTTTATTACATCATACTTGACGGTCATGCGCGTGAAGATATATTGGACTTAACGTTTGACCATACTCTGTCTCCGTTATATTCATACCTGCGCGAGAAAGGATTTTATATTGCGGATAAAAGCAAGGCTAATCACGTTTACACGCACTTATCACTTGCCACTTCATTAAATTATGACCATATTGAGAATCTGCCGATCCAATTTATCAAAGGGCAAAAAAACGCTAATCTTTTGACAGCTCTTATTAAAAACAGCAAAGCGGCACGAAGGTTTAAACAACTTGGCTATACGTATGTTCTCGCTAATACGGGATTTTACGCGACTGAAAACAGCCCCATTACAGATGTATATTACGAATACAAATGGGGGTTAAATGAATTTGAACAAGCGGTAGTCAGATCCAACATGTATTACGTACTGTTTAAATTCCTGGAAATAGACTTGGCTACACTTCATCGTGAACGGATATTATTTGCGTTCGAGGCCCTCAAAACCATCTCCAAAGACCCACGACCAACATTTACGTTTACCCATATTCTTTCCCCGCATCCTCCGTTTATTTTTTCTCCCGATGGAAGTCCAGCAGGAAAAGGGAGGCGCTTTTCCTATGCCGATGGATCGGGTGGATTTTATACAAAAGAAGAATACAAATCCGGTTATGTAAACCAGCTGCTTTTTATAGATGCAAAAATGATTGAAACTATTGACGAGATACTCGCAAACTCTAACCCACAACCGATAATTATCATACAAAGCGATCATGGACCCGCGTCTGAAGTTGATTGGGACAAAGACAACCCCAATAAATTTCTTTCAGAGGTGATCAATGACCTTAGTGAAACTAGCATTAAAGAACGGACGAGTATCTTAAATGCATATTACTTTCCGTATGGCGGAAATACACTGCTTTATCCTGAAATTACACCGGTCAATACATTTCGGGTTTTGTTTAATTACTATTTCGGCGGCGATTTTCCTCTACTTGAAGATAAAACCAGAACTGATATTTAATATCGTTTTTTCTCTACCAGATTACTACCCAGTATATATTGCGCTAGCATTTCCCCAGCTAATTTGTTTCCTATCTCATTCCAATGAGTATCCTTGCGATAGTATAATCCAGTGTCAGGATGCGCAAGTGCAAACTGGTAAAACGTTGGTGCCAGGCTGAGATATCGTATCCCTTGTTGGTGTGTAAAATCGGTAATAATGTGTTCCGGTCTCATTAAATCAATCGTGTCAGGAAGCGCATGATAGTCTACACGTATTTGTTGCCAGTAACCGGTGTCGACCTGTTCAATATTGGCAAGCGATACTAAAAGATAATCACTTCCCGCATCATTCGCAGCTCTTTTCATCATGAGAATTATGGCTTGCGTTATGTTCCATGCATCATTCCATTCCGACGGATACTCATTTAAATACACTTGGAAATCAGGCGGATAACCCAGTGTACTAGAAACAAATGACCGACGGAGAGTATTTTGGCGGCGGATACTGAGTTGATCCGAAATGAAATTCCAAAGTAAGCTTCTCTCTCGAAAAAAAATAAATATCGGCTTGGTTCGTTTTTCTTCCTCTTCTCGTGTGGTCTGAGCTGCCTCGTAGACAAGGCCATCATTATTCAAAGAAAAATAACCGCGATAAGGTGAATAACTCAACTTTTTGGAACTGGCGATGACATCATTTTGCGTGTAAAATGTATGAAGAACTAAGTCCGGTTTATATTTCAGTCCCTCGTTTAGCAAAGCAAAATATTGTTGTGTCGGGCCTGATCCGCCAATACCTATGGCAATTACTTCAATTCGGAGTCCGCTTTCTGCATTGAGTTCCGTTTCTAACACTTTGAAAAAAGTTTTTTCCAGCGGTACCTGGAAAGCTTCAACAAACGAATCGCCAAGAACTAGAATCCGATAGACTCCTTGAGGTTTTTCGATCACATGTTCGCTGTCCCGCCATCCGGCGCTGTTGATAGTAAATTGTGTCGTGTATTCCGAACGATTGTATGTTCCGTGTAATCCGGGGATATACCGTATTCCGTACAATTTGTCCGCTACCCAGAATTTAGTATTAACGAACGGATTCACAAAATTTTTGATCCGGACCGTAAACTCCAAAATTATTAAGACCAAAATAAAACCTAGTAGCATGATTCCGAAACGAATAGCATACAATCTCATACGCCACAATTTTAGTACAGGATAGGTACTGAATCCAATGCGTGGGGTATATGGAGTAATAAAATCTCGAGAAACATAGAAATTTTTTCTCGTTTAACTTATAATCATGGTGCGTTTTTTGCGGTGGTAGTTCAGTGGTAGAACGTCTCCTTGCCAAGGAGAAGGTCGCCGGTTCAAGTCCGGTCCACCGCTCCAAAAGTGACAGAAATGTACAGAAACTTACGTTCATGGATATTAAACGACCTGTTTCAAAGCAACCAATTCCAGAAAACGCCAGACGGGTCTTTGGAGGAGTGATCATACCAATCATTACTGCCTATAAAACCAACCTTTCCTTTTATAAAAAGTTTTTGATCAAGGTAATGAAAACCGCATTGTCTAATTATTTGGGGTACTACCTTTTCATAAAGTTCTAAAGAATTTGCGCCGTGAGTACATAAATCATGATTTCCCGCTACAAAAAGTTTGTCGCCTTTAAATGGATCAAATAATCTTAAGCATTCAGCTAGAAGTTGTGTATTAAAAGCAAACGTATCGCCGACCAAAAGTAGAGCGTCAGCTTTTTCTCCTTATGATTTTTTTAACAAAATTTCTGACTATTCTCTGATTGTTACCAACGCCATAGTGTATGTCGGCGGTGATAACAACTCGCATATGGCTTTCATTAGCTTACTTTTGCAATGTCTTCAGTATACATTACACTTCGACAAGCTCATTATTCACCGTATTTTTAAATCTAGGAAGGCCTTTTTCAGCGGGTTCGTTCAGAGCGACGTCGAAGGGTGCCCGCTCTCGGCTCAAATTTTAAATATTTAAAATAATAATTGGTCAATAGTCATTAATTATTAGACTTTTTATTCTCCACCATGCATCCCCGCCTAAAATGATCTACAATATCGATACATATGCTCGATCAAATTGACGCAGATAATAATGATGACAAACTTAATCAGAAGTTAAATAATCAAGATAATTTTTCAAGGTTAGTTAATAAAAAACCGCTAAGATCCAATAGATTCCTCTTTCTTATAATTTCATTAGTAGGAGTGGGTGTTTTTATTGTCATTGTGATTGTAGTGTTAAATAATGCAAAGCAAAACAATTCGATAATAAATAGCGAAAAGGATTTACAAGTATTAATAAAAATCATAATTCAACCGTTTGACGGATCTAAGCCCTTTACAAATACAAGTAGAAAAGAAATGCACTCTCAGTATCAATTAAAAGCTTTAATCAACTGTTATTTACAAGATGTGTCACAAAAAGACACAGAAACATATAAAAAACTACAACAATTTAATTCCAATCAGAACATAAAGTGGGATGAATACAAATACGAAGGTCAAGGTTATTATGAAACAGATACTTGTTTTGCTGCGTACATAAATCCAGATATTGGATTTAGAGTGAATAACGTGAATGAGGCTTCCAATTTTGGAGAAATGGTTATTAGGCGGGTGTTTGGACGAAGAATAAGGTCCAGAGTAGATTATAAATCTTCAGAAAACGTGCAAACTTTGTCTTTAAAAACAAATCCTCAATTTGGATTTCCAGCTGATAAAGCCGACACGCTTTTTGGTTTTTATAATGAAAGAACCGATATGGTTTATATAAATATAGATTCAGCCGCAACTAAAAAGGACATAGCTTGGAGATTGTGGCATGAGCAATTACATGCGTTTTCTTCAAAAACGTTAACTAGTCCTTTAATAATCTCATTAAGTAACACTAGTCCATTAGAAGAAACTATTACAGAGCATCTAAATGACGTAATCGCAAATAAAATGGATGGAAAGATTAAGTATAGTCCGGCGATGCAAGAATTACTAAAATATATTGATGAAGAAACTTTGGAAGACATATATTTTAATAAAAGTTTCCTAGACCTAAAGGGTATTATTGATGCAAAAACTTATGATGGGGCTTTATGTACTTTTGCTTATAATTTAGATCGTATTGATCCTTATGGACACGTAGAGTCTTCTATGTGGAAAGACAGTTTAGAAAATTCAAATACAAAAGTTCCAGATGGAACCTGTATATTCTAAATTAATACGTTATCAAGAATTGTTATTAGTTAAAAATGAAATAAAATTCACGCACGCTCAATAAAAAAATACTATTTACTTAGATACCCAAACTTGCTCAGCTTGAAATAAGAAGTCCTAAATAAGATGAAACGTCAACTGAAACTGCGACACAAATTTTCCTCGTTACAACACACAAATCTCTTGGTGGAAAAGAATTTTTATTAAAGCCCGTTGCTACAGTTTTGAAATCTTTCTTTACCAGCAAGCTGTAGCTGTCGCACGTTGAGTCCGAAGCTGACTGAGTAACTCCCAACGGGCGCTATCGGTACCCAAAGTATATCAATATTTCTTGAGATTGATTTGTCAGCGATTTTTAAAATATATATTCGAGCGATTTGGTACAATGGCTCCACTTGATTCATCTGATTAAAGTAACAATTAATCTTTCTAGATGTCGGGTGTAGAAATTGGACGAGTAGCTAAAGCCATGTGTATTATCTAAATTTTAGCCTACTCTGATTTCCATATTTTTTTAACCGTTGACAAGCACCTTTTTAGGGATTTACAATCAAGGTAATGAGTAATTCTGCCCGTTATATACGCCAAATTAGAATATTTGATATTTCCCCGCGGTACATTCTCAATTCATACTGAACTAAATTTTCAAAAGAGTCGAAAAAATATGGAATTTTTTTTGTCTGAAGTCATCGGTAATCCAGTTCTTAACCAAAGCAAGGAAAAGATAGGGGTAGTCCATGATCTTCTGGCGGTGGATATCAATAAACTCCACCCACGCGTGAGAGGCATAGTCGTAAAACGTGGTAAAAAGAAGGAGTCTGCTTTCATTCCCGAACACGACATTGATATCATTTCACCTAAACTCGTGAGACTTTCAACCGATGTGGTTGATCTCACGCCTTTCATCCAAAAAAACGATGAAGTGATGCTGGCCAAAGATTTTTATGACAAACAAATTGTAGATATTGATGACAGAAGGCTCACTCGAGTAAACGATCTTCTCCTTGAATCCCAGCACCGGGTGATACGGATCAAAGGGGTCGACATATCGTTTGCCGCTATACTCTCCCGGCTCGGCACCCCCAATTTTGGCAAGGTATTTAAACATAATATTGTTGATTGGGAAGATGTCCAGTTGCTGGGAGGTCAAACAAAAGTTAAGTTCAATATTCAATACAAAAATCTTGAGTCCCTGCATCCTACGGAAATCGCGCGGCTTATTTTTGAAGGCCCTGGATATAAACAGGGAAGTAAAGTGCTTGAATCACTCAAAGATCCGATTGCCGCTGATATAATTGAACAATTGTCTCCAGCATTACAAAGAAATCTGATTGAATCAATGAATATTGATGAGGTTGCGGATGTGATTGAGCACATGCCTCCTTACAAAGCCGCTGATCTTCTCGTCGCATTGGGATCTGAATACTCACACAAAGTACTCCCGATGATCGCCGAAATCCATGCCAACAAAATCCAAACCTTATTGAATTATCCTGAAAATACGACTGGCGCATTCATGATGACTGATTATCTTGCGGTGCCGTCAAACATCTCTGTCGAACAGGCGCTGGGAAGAATCAGAGAGCGCGCGACCTTACCTGATTTTACTTCGTATGTATACGTCCTTGAAAATGAAATGAGTAATAAACTCGTAGGCATATTCGGATTAGACGATTTACTTCATGCGGATAGTCGAAGTAGAATAGACTCAGTCATGACGAAAAAGATTATCTTTGCTTATCCAAATGACCTTATTCGTGAATCTCTCAAGAAAATGTACCGCTATAATATCTCCGCCCTTCCCGTCGTATCGAGGTCCGAATTTAAACTTTTGGGCATAGTGACATTCCGCGACGCTTCATCTATTTTTATTCCGAAACGGTGGAAAGTCAGACATAGACAACTTTTTACAAATAATACTGATATGGTATGAAGCGAGTATTTGTCAGAATGCGCCGTGTATTTGGTTTGCCGATACTGGCATTCATCGGACCTGGTTTTATTGCCTCAGCTGCGGGTAATGACGCCGGAGGAATAGCCACATACTCAGTAGCAGGAGCGCAGTTCGGCTATCAACTACTGTGGGTGATGGTGCCTCTGACAATTGGATTTGTCCTCATTCAAGAAATGAGCGCGCGACTCGGTGCTGCAACAGGCAAAGGTTTCTCAGATCTGATGCGCGAAAATTTCAGCTTGCGAGCGACCATTTTCATGATGGGGTTACTCTTTGTAGCTAATGCTGGAATTGTCGTTTCTGAATTTGTCGGTATTGCTGCCTCACTTGAATTATTTGGTATTTCCAAATACATTAGTATTCCCATCGCTGGAGCCATAATTTGGTGGATGATAGTAAAAGGAAATTACCCTAAAGTAGAAAAATTGTTTATTCTCATGTCTCTGGTTCTTTTTAGCTATATCATTACTACATTTCTTATTAAACCTGATCCGCTAGGCATAGTGTCAGCGATTTTTAAACCCACCGTAAGTACTAATCCTGAATACATTTATTTATTACTCGCGCTCATTGGTACGACAATTGCACCCTTCATGCAGATATATGCTCAATCTTCTGTAGTTGAGAAAGGCATCACCATGTCAGATTTCAAATATGAACGGATTGATACCCTGATCGGCACCCTATTTGCAAATATTGTGGCAATTTTTATTATGATAGCTACCGCCTCAACACTATACCCCGCGGGTATACGCATTGATACGGCTGCTGACGCCGCACGAGCACTCGTTCCATTTGCCGGTAATTTTGCCACAGTTTTATTTGGAATTGGCCTGCTTGGCGCTTCTCTTCTTGCAGCAGGAGTAGTACCATTGACAACTTCATTTGCGATTGCCAATGCTTTTGGATGGGAGTCGGGAGTCAATCGGTCACTTGATGAAGCTCCAGTATTTTATTCCATTTTTACGGTACTCATTGTCATGTCGGCTACCATCACACTTACTCCTGCAATATCATTCATAAAACTACTGATTGGTTTTTCACTGATAAACGGATTATTACTTCCAATTCAACTTATCTATATGATGCGGCTCGCGAATAACTCTCAAATCATGGGTAAGTATACCAACGGCAAAGTCTTCAATTTTTTTGCTTGGGGGACTACCGTATTCGTTTCTACGGCGGCGCTATTATTTGTTGGTGGACTGGTATTTCGGCTGTTTAGACTGGTTGACTTTTAATAAAAAATGGGGTACTATTTAACTTAATCCCGACAGCATGAGACTTCACCAACCTCAAAGGGAAACGTAACCTTGGCGTAATCAAGGAAAATTGAGTACCGTTCGGTTAGTCGCTGGAACCTCCCTACATTGTAGGGGCGACTTGAAAGAACGGTTTTTTTGTGAGGTAAATATGGATTCTGAAAAAAACCATCTTGATAAACTTCGGCATTCCTGCGCTCATTTGCTTGCCAAAGCAGTGCGCTCTCTTTGGCCCGAGGCGCGTAATGCGATTGGACCAGCCATTGAAAACGGTTTTTATCAAGATTTTGATATGGGTAGTGTCAAAATTTCAGAAGCGGACCTACCAAGAATTGAAGAAAAAATGCAGGAACTATTAGCCGGGTGGAAGATATTTGCATTTAAGGAAGTGACTCTGGCCGAAGCTGAAAAATTATTTGCAGACAATCCGTATAAGGTGGAGATGGCTCGCGAGTTGGCCAGAGAAGGAAAGAAACTAACCACCAACGACCCAGGCGACTTTCTAGATTTATGTAAAATGGATCATGTTGAAAATCCCTCGCGAGAACTCAAATACTTCAAACTCCTGTCTATTGCCGGTGCCTACTGGCGGGGAGATGAGAAAAAAAAGATGCTCACCCGTATCTACGGTACGTGTTTTCCTACCAAAAAAGACCTAGATACATATCTTTGGCAGATCACTGAAGCCAAAAAACGCGATCACAGAAAGCTTGGCAGAGAACTTGATCTTTTTGTGTTCTCAGATCTGGTAGGAAGAGGATTACCACTCTTTACGCCGAAAGGAACTATACTGCGTGATCTTTTAGATCAATTTTCACAAGAGTTACGCATCAAACGTGGTTTTAAGAAAGTATGGATACCCCATATAACAAAGCATATTCTCTATGAAACTTCAGGACATTGGGAAAAATTTAAAAACGAACTACTCGTGGCTCCAAGTCGGGAAACTCAAGACAAACTTGTATTAAAACCAATGAATTGCCCGCACCATCAACAACTATATGCATCAAAGCCACGTAGTTTTAAGGATTTGCCGATCAAATATCTGGAAACCACAACTGTGTATCGTGACGAAAAAGCAGGAGAAATGATGGGACTCTCAAGAGTCAGATCGGTAACGCAAGATGACAGCCATATATTCTGTACCCCTGATCAAATAAAGGATGTGTACAGAGAGTTGATTGACATTATTAATGAATTTTATGGGTCATTGGGGATGAAATACCATGCCCGACTTTCCTTCCGAGATCCATCCCAGCCTGATAAATATCTTGGTGATCCTGTTTTATGGGACCAAGCTCAAGCAATTCTTACTGAAATAGCCCAATCAACTAAACTGCATCATTTTGTAGCCGAGGGTGAAGCTGCATTTTATGGACCCAAAATAGACGTCATGGTTACTGATGTGTTAGGGAGAGAGTGGCAGCTGGCTACACCCCAACTTGATTTTGTGCAGCCGAAGCGGTTTGGGCTCACCTATCTAGACTCACAAAGTCGAAAGCAGACACCGGTAATGATACATTTTGCGCTCATGGGTTCACTGGAGAGATTCCTTTCGGTATATATTGAACATACTGGCGGAAAATTTCCTTTGTGGCTTGCTCCAATTCAAGTCGTGGTCATTCCAATTGCCGACAGACATCACCAAAAGGCACAGGAAGTATATAAGCTATTAACATCTGCCTCATTCAGAGTTGAAATTGACTTAAGGCCAGAAAGTATGCAAGCCAAAATCCGCGCTGCTACATTGCAAAAAATTCCGTTAATGGCTATAATGGGGGACAAGGAATTGGAATCGGGAACCATGTCGGTGCGTTCTCGGGAAGGTAAAACGTTTACCCTTACGATTCCCAATTTTGTTAAGAATTTACAACAAGACATTGAAACCAAGAGGTAAATTTTACCGATTAAATTATTTTATCCAGGCTCGAGAAATACGGTTATTAGACGAATCCGGAAAACAGATAGGGATTGTTACCAAGGAAGAGGCTCTGCGAAAGGCCAGGGAAGCCGGGGTGGATGTGGTGGAGATAGCTCCAAATGCCAAACCACCGGTAGCGAAACTCATTGATTTCAAAAAATTCAAATATCTGGAATCTAAAAAAGAACGAGAAGAGAAACGGAAGCAAAAAAACGCAGGGATCAAGGAATTGAGACTTCGGCCTTTTATCGGACAACACGATTTTGAGGTGAGATTGAATCAGGCCAAAGAATTCTTGGCCGAGGGTAACCAGATTAAAATATCTGTGCCTTTTAGGGGTAGGGAAATCACCCACAAGGAATTTGGGTTTGCAGTAATTAATAAATTTTTACAGGGACTTGAGGCGGCCAAGCTCGTTAGAGAGCCACATTTTGAAGGAAGGGTACTCGTGGCAACAATCGCGGCGCATAAAAAGGGATAGAAGGGAATCACGATACCTATATGAAGATGAAAACGAGAAAAATAGCTGCCAAACGCTTCAAGGTCACCAAAACAGGGCTTCTCATGCGGCGGCGGCAAAACGCGAGGCATTTAAGACTCAATAAATCAGGAAAACAGATTCGACGTTATCGTAAATCTGTGGTAGTATCTAAGACACAGGAGCGGCGAATCCGTAAAATGCTGCCGTACTCGTAAAGGAGGAAATCTATGGCCCGAGTCAAACGGGGAATCACTTCACACGCGAAACATAAAAAAGTTCTTCGGCTTACTAAAGGGTACCGGATGACTAAAAATCGACTCATTAAAGTTGCCCGTGAGGCAGCGCTTCACGCCGGTGAATATGCCTACCATGGTCGGAAGTTGAGGAAACGCCAAATGCGTACAGTCTGGATATCACGCATCAACCAGGCCGTCCAGCAAATGGATCTTAAGTATAGCCAGTTTATCAATGCTCTCAAACGCTCAGATATTCAGCTTGATAGAAAAATGCTCGCTGATTTAGCTATCCGAGATCCGCAAATTTTCAAAATCATCGTTGATAAAGCTAAAGAAAATGTCAACTAACTTGAGAGAATTGACAAATTAGTATATACTATATAACAAAATGCATCACACGCGCCAATACTTTTTTTACTTTTACTTTCACTCCTCTTGCGGGAGACTGGTTGGTGCGGATGTAGCGTAAAAAACAATTGTTTAAACCAACAAGACTCCCGAAAGGGAGTTTTTTTTGTGTCCAAAAGGAGGGAACTTGTATGGAAACTGATAGACGATTGAGTGCAATCGACTTGTCGATGGGAAACTCTGACACTCGTAACTGTCTTACATTAGTACAAATTGGGACAGTAGGCGTGACACCGGAAGTGATCCCATTGGTTTGTCTCCAAAGAAAAATAGGTAGTTGTATGGGTTGCTCAGTAACAGAAAGCGTAAGACTTCGCATGATAACTCAAGGAATACCACTTAACGATGCTGTTTCACATGCACTTAAAAAACAGTGCCCGAGAGACGCGAATCGTCAAGTGTTGGTTAGCGCTATCAAAAGAGGTAAACATGCATAACAGAAGGTTTATTGAATTATAAGACATAACCGTCTCAATAAAAGTGAAAAGAGGTGAATTGTATGACTCCTGAAACCAATGCAATGAATTTATCATTAGTTGAAAGTCTTAAAATATTTATTCGAAATAAAGTTCCGCTAAACCAACTTTCAGAACCGATCATGACCGATTTACGAGATCACACTAACAGTTCAGTTGATATTGTTCGGGCGTGGTTTTTACTGGAAGTTTTAAACATTACAAACCACCAACACAGGTTATCACTTGACCAACTGACTCAAGCTAGAAGGACAATAGTTAATCGACTTGCACATCACCGACTGTCCACTTCAGACCGTCACCTTGCACATTCATCTAGCTAAAAGTACAATTGAATTATTACAAAATGACAAAATTACTTTATTTGACTGATAGTTATAAAAAAGAGCTCGTGACTAAAGTCGTAGCGGTTAAAAAAACGGGTAACAGCTGGTTTGTTGAGTTGGATGAGACCATATTTTATCCTCAGGGAGGAGGACAACCTTCAGACAAAGGTGTCGTCAGGGGTAACCAAGGTACTTTTACGGTCACCCATGCGCGGATGATGGCCGGAAGCGTCATTCTCGAAGGTATGCTTGTAGGAGATTTGAAAAGGGGTGAACAAGTTACTGCCGTGATAGATTGGAACACGCGTTATGATCACATGCGTTGGCACAGCGCCGGACACGTGCTTCACGAGGCAGTGATGGAGACCGTACCAGGCCTGATGCCAGTGAGTGGTGAGCACGGCAAGCATGCGTACATCGAATACGAAGGCACCATCAATCCCAAACTTAAAGAGACACTTGAAAAAAAAGCTCAAATGCTCGTAGCACATGATCTCACGCTGCATACCGAAATGGTTAGTCTTGATGAACTTAAAAAGCGATCAGCCTGGGTACCAGAGAAATTACCCGTTCATAAACCGCTCAGGATTCTCCAGATTGAAGGCTACCAACCTATTCCTGATGGTGGAACGCAGGTTAAAAAAACTGGAGAAGTCGGAACCATCCGTGTAACTGAAATAGAACGATTAGGAAACTATACTCGGGTGCATTACGTGCTTCCTGAAGCTCAATCTAGGCAAGCTTCACCAGAAAAAAAACCGCCACTTACCAAAACCGATTTTATCACTACTCATGCTTTTCGCTCGCTCATCCTCGAACAAGAACGAGAATTTTTAGAAGAGCTACAGCACATTTCAGAAAAAGAACTCGAAAAAATGTATCTTGGCTATTTCGGTTCGCATGGTAGATCGACACAGCTGATAAAACGTCTTAAGGATCTGCCTGAAAGCGACCGCAAAAACGCCGGAATACTCGTCAACGAATACAAATCTGCGCTAAAAAATGCGTACGAGGAAAAAAAATTAGCACTGACTCGGAAAGAAAAGTCCGAGTGGTTTGATACTAGCCTTCCCGGTATCCGGCCTCCTAAGGGTTATGTGCATCTAGTTACCCAAGCTATCATCGAAATCACGCGCATTTTTGAACGGATTGGATTTACTCGCGTCAGACATCCCGAAGTAGACTGGGACTGGTATGCGTTTGAATCACTTAATATGCCGCCCGATCACCCTGCTCGGGATGAATGGGAAACGTTTTTTATAGAAAATCAAAAACTAAAGGATAAAAGTCATAAACTTTCTCAAATTGTACTCACTCCACATACTTCAAATGGTCAAGTAAGAGAAATGGAAAAAGGCCAGCTGCCTATCCGGATGATCAATATTGCCAAATGTTATCGCAGGCAATCAGACGTCTCACATGTACCCATGTTTCATCAATTTGAAGGACTCTATGTGGACCACAACGTCTCCATTAGCCATTTGAAAGGCGTAATTGAATATTTTTTCAAAGAGTTTTATTCACCCGACCGGAAAGTTAGACTCAGACCATTTCATTTCCAATTTACCGAACCCTCTTTTGAGATTGACGTTTCCTGTGGAGTATGCCTGGGTAAGGGGTGTAAACTTTGTAAAGACGGCTGGCTGGAACTTGGTGGAGCTGGTATGGTCCATCCGATAATACTCAAAAACGGTGGTATTGATCCGAATACCTACAATGGCTTCGCCTTCGGATGGGGGATTGAGCGGACATATATGATGAAATCTGACACGCAACTAGACGACATCCGATTACTTTACAGTAATGATATACGATTTTTAGAACAATTTTAATTGAGATTTACGAATTAAAATATATGAATATTCTTAAATCGTTAATCTTAAATCATGAATATTTTGGTTCCTGATTCTTGGCTCAGAGAATATCTAAAAACCACTGCAACTCCGGAGCAGCTGAAGGAATACGTATCACTATGCGGTCCTTCAATTGAACGGATAAATAAAGTCGGTGATAAAATTGTTTATGATATCGAAATCACTTCCAACCGACCAGATTCGATGTCAATATTCGGCATCGCTCGGGAAGCGGCAGCAATATTACCGCAGTTTGGGATAGATGCTGAACTCCACAACGACCCTTACAGGCAAAATACTTCGACAGCATATAATAAATATGCTAAATTAAACAGAAAAAAATTGTCAATTATGACAGATCTAGAACTTAATCCACGCTGGACCTCAGTGGTTTTGGAAAACGTCAGAGTAGGAAAATCTCCTGCATGGATACAAAACTATCTAGAAACCACAGGAATAAGACCGATTAACAATGTGATTGACATCACAAATTATCTCATGCGCGAATATGGCCAGCCGGCTCATGCGTTTGATTATGATTCAATAGGAGCAAAAAAAGGCACCCCCACCATGATACTCAGGGAATCGCGAGTTGGGGAACGGATCACTACACTTGATGGAAAGTCTCGGGATTTACCAGGAGGCGATATAGTAATTGAAGACGGGGACGCCAGACTGATAGATCTTTGTGGCATAATGGGAGGCCTCAATTCTAGTATTACTGAAAAAACCAGAAATGTGGTACTTTTTATGCAAACATACAACCCTACCCGTATCAGGAAAACCTCGATGAGCCTCTCTCTAAGAACTGAAGCGGCGACACTTTTTGAAAAAGGATTGGATCCGGAACTGGTGCTTCCCACGGTTCTGCGAGGAGTAGAATTGATGAAGAAGTTTACTGGCGCTAGGGTTGCAAGTAAAGTGTATGACCTGTATCCTAAACCGTTTAAACCGTATATCGTTTTAGTAAAACGACAAAAAATAAATGCGTATCTTAATACGAGTCTCAACGAACAAGAATTAAAACAAATTCTGGAACCGCTCGGATTTTCAGTCACAGTCACCCACGAGGCGCTTGCGCTGAAAGTACCAAGCTTCAGACGAGACATTGAGATAGATGTAGACATCATTGAAGAGATTGCCCGCATCTACGGTTATCATCGTATCAGTTCAGAATTGCCACATACACCACCTGCGTTGGTTCATCTCGATCCGGTTTTTGGGTGGGAAGAAGAAGTAAAATTACGCCTGAGAGATTGGGGATTTACGGAGACGTACACCTATTCAATGATTTCGGAAAAAGACATGGCAGCATTTGGCTTCAATACTACTGCAGCCTACAAAATTGCCAACCCCCTCTCTAGTGAATGGGTGTATATGCGTCCGAGTTTGTTTCCCAATATTCTCAAAACTGTAGCTCAAAATTTACATATTCGCGACCAATTCAAGTTGTTTGAACTGTCAATGATATATAAGTATCGAAGTCGCAACCTACCGGATGAAATTCCTGTGCTCGATATAGTTTGGCCATTTGATGTATTTTTGGAAGCAAAAGGGATAGCTGAAGCAATTTTTGACCAAATGGGCATTGCTTTGCCTAATACGCACCTGCCATATACCTCTAATTTAATATGGGACCAAACAAAAAGCTTTACCCTCGGAGTTTATGGTGGTGTAGGTAGATTAAATCGAGAGATTTTAGAAGTTTATGGTATTAAATCGCACGTTACCGCTCTTGAACTTGATTTTTCGCAGTTAGTTAAAGATGCAAACCGTACAAAAACGTACACGCCGATTCCTAGAAATCCGCCGATAATTGAAGATCTTTCGTTTATACTGCCCGAAAAAATATATATTGGAAACGTAATGCAAAGTATTTACTCAGTCTCTCCTCTCGTTTATCGCGTAAATGTGCATGACCGTTATGAAAATACGGTCACGTTTCGCATTATTTACCTACGCTCTACTTTACCACTTTCGACTTTTGATTTGGGAAAGGTAAGAAAAAAAATCGTTACCAATGTCAGTCAAGCTTTTAACGGCCAGTTTAAAGGACAGTTGGAATAATTTAATCACTTGAGGGAGTAGCTTTGGGACTAGCTTTAGGAGTTGGTGATGGATTAAAATCCCATGGAACCTTGACACCAATCCGCACCTCCTGTGATGCCTCTTTACCTTGATTGTCCCGCGCAACGACCCGAATCGAGTGAGGACCTTTATTAAGATTGAGAACGTTTGAATACCGATCACTTGACGTTTTATCGTATTCCTGATCATCGATATACACGATAATTTCCTTGATTGAATTTAGGGAAAATGCATTCGCCGAAACTTTGACATCGTGGTCATCATATTGTTTTTTATCTTCAGGAGAGGTGAGCGAAAGAACTACATGGTCTTCACTCTCACTCGAAGTTTCAGTTGGTGGGTGAAAATTGGCATCGGGTTGGGTTGTCAACCAAGCATCAATTCCTTCCTGCCACCGGTTTCTACCATCACTTGAAATCGGATCAGATTCTTTAAAGACAATAAATTCTTTTTCTTCGAAGTTACCACTGGCAATTTCTATTTGGTTGGCAAGCTTGCCATTGGAGCGGGAGAGTTTAAGTTTTTGATAAATCGGGGAAAGACCGTTCGGTTCAGTGCCCTTAATGAAAAATTCTTTTCTTGTCGGATAGTGAGCACTGGGTAAGGCGCCACCGAATGTGTCAATATCCATCTCGTATATGTTTGCTGGCCTGATAAATGCCTCATTTGGTGTATCTTTGATGGCTTCTTTAATCAGCTGATTCCAAATAGGCGCGGCTCCTGTGACGCCCGATGAGAGCGAGGGGTGCATCGGGCTGTTGTCATTGTTTCCCACCCACGTGCCCACAATTCGGTTGCGTGTACCTCCGATGGTCCAATTATCCCGTTTATCATCAGTCGTACCGGTTTTAGCAAAGACATACTTACCAGGGATATTCAGATGATTTCGCTCCCCAAACACCTCTTTACGAGCGTCATTGTCTGACAGAATACTCGTTATTAAAAATGAAATATCTTCACCTAACACTCGTTTTCCGGAAGTTGCTTTATGTTCAAAAAGGGTTTTTCCTTTTTGGTCTACCACTTTTAGAATTGCTACTGGTTCAGACTTGACACCACCATTGGCAAATACCCCGTACGCATATGCTAAATCAATTAGTTTCACTTCTCCTCCTCCCAAAGTCACCGAGAGCCCGAATCGGCGTAAATTATCAGTTGTGGGTTCAAGCGTTGACAAACCCATCTGATACGCCAGATCAAGCATATCTCTCACGCCAATTAGAGCGACTAGCTTGACAGCAGACATATTGATAGAATTGGCAAGCGCAAACCTCAGCTGCACCGGTCCTCTCCATTTGAGGTCATAATTTTTCGGCGCATAATCAGGTTGATCATCACCACCGGGAAACTTAGTTTCCACATCCATAACGATTGATGAAGGAGTGTATCCTTCTTTAAACGCTTCTGCATAGGTGATGGGTTTTAAAGCAGATCCTGGCTGTCTGAGTCCTTGGGTGACGACATTAAATTTAGCACCGGCTGACTCAGTAGATTCATAATCCTTAGAACCAACCATGGCAAGTATCTCACCACTTTTGGGATCAAGAATAATGGCTGCTCCATTCGTGACCTTAAGTTTTGTAGCCTTTTCCACCTCACTCATGACCACTTCTTCGGATTTGGTCTGAAGATTTAAATCGAGCGACGTCGTGACTCGTAGTCCCCCTCCTTCTACTAACTCCTGTCCAAACTGCTTGACCAGCAAATCTTTGACATACGTGACAAAATGCGCTGCCCTGAAATTCTCTGATCCGCCAGTAAAGGTGACGTTTTTAATATCTGTTTTGTAGGTGGCTTCATCAAACTTGCTGATATACTCATCTTCCCGCATTCTTCGCAGTGTCTGCTCTGCTCTCCAAAAATAGGCATCTTGGTCTCCAGTAAATGGCGAGTAACGGGAGGGTGACTGTGGAAAACCGGCGAGAATAACGCATTCCAAGGCAGTCAAATCTTTAGCTTTTTTATTGAAATAATACTTGGAAGCTGCCTCAATGCCGTATGTGGTACTACCATATGGAGCTTCGTTAAGATACATTTGGAGAATTTCATCTTTGGAATATTTTCGCTCGATTTGCACAGCCAAGATAAATTCCTTAATTTTCCGGGGTAATGTCCGTTCGTTAGAAAGAAGGACGTTTTTCACCAACTGCTGAGTAAGTGTTGACCCTCCTTGAAGGTTTCGGTAGAGAAAAATATTCACTAGGGCTCGCAGCATCCCTGTGGACGAAAATCCTTCATGTGTATAGAAATTTTTATCCTCAATCGCAATCGTAGCCTCTTTACAAGTTTGGGGTATTTCTTCAAACGTCACCGGAATCCGATGTTCGTCGCGAAAAATATCATAGATGGGTTCACCGTTGCGGTCATAAATTATAGTTGACAACCCCTCAGATCTGCGAACCCGGTCGGGACGCGGAAGATCCTTGGCATACCAAGCAAAAAGTCCTAGGGTAAACAAAAATCCACCTACCAGTAGAAGCAGTGCGCCCGACACCACATAGGTCAAAAACTTCATCCGGTTGATTCGTTTGAGTCGTGTGCTACGTCGGGAAAGTTTTTCGTTGCGTTTGCGAACAAGATCGAACATGCCAAATAGTAGTCCCGCACTTATTTTTATTACAATTTACAGGTAGTGATGCGGGATTACTACCTGGCATCCAAAAATTGTATACTATTCTTACTGTATTTTGCAACTTTTTCGTTAGAAAAATGTTGCTAAATCAGTCTAAAATGCGTTATACCCGGAACAATTTAAATTGTGAATGGTATAACAGGGAACTACTCGTGATGCAAATCTTGACTTTTTGTTATATAATATATAACCATACACAATAAATGCTGTGACGAAGACGAAGTAGAGAATTTATAGTGACATCAGAGAGGAGGCG
>CAYPMW010000024.1:0-21929 GCA_964412165.1 uncultured Gammaproteobacteria bacterium
TATACACAACGTGGTTTCGAGATCTGGTTTTGAGAATAAATATTAGTCTATCTTGCATTAGGTGACCAGATCTAATTACCTTATAATTACTTTATTAATGTCAAACATGGATTATTTTGGGGCCCAAGTAACTTATTTATAATGTAAGACTAACATTGACAAGACTGATGCTGATTTGTTTTGTATGAAAAATTTAAGCGTAGTTATAATTTCCAAAAATGAAGAAGAGATGATGAGCGAGTGTCTTGAGAGTGTTTCGTGGGCGACAGAACGGATAGTGGTGGATGACTTTAGTATTGATCGCACAGTGTCAATAGCCAGAATGAAGAGAGCAAAAGTTATTCAGCGCGTATTCGACGATTTTGGTAATCAGCGACAAGCCGGAATAGACCAAGCCACGGGTGATTGGATACTGGTCTTGGATGCAGACGAACAGATAGATGCATCATTACATAGAGAGATCGAAACTGCTATCACGAGTGGTATGTATGATGCATATCATGTTTTTTTTAAAGAATTTTTTCTAAACCGACCACTTCCGCTCAACCGAAAAGGCGGTTGTGTGCGAGTATTTCGAAAAGGGTACGGCAGATTTAGTAAGCAAACAATTCATGAAAAATTAGAGATCTCTGGACGAGTAGGCACACTTAATCAGCCCATCCTTCACTTTTCATTCAGAAGTTGTACTCAAACATTAATCAAGTTTCAGCGGTACTCAGCTCTAGAGGCACAGTCTCTCTATACTCAAGGCGGAAGATTCAGGCTCGTTTCACTTGTACTTTCGCCGATGGTTGCCTTTTATAAAAGATTCATTTCTTTGAAAGGATACGCTATTGGCACACATGGTTTTGTCCTATCACTGATGTGGGCTTATATGTATTTTCTTAAACATGCAATACTTTGGTCATTAGATCAAACTAACGGGGAAATCGTCTCACCAAATAGAAAAGAAAACAGTATAGACGGACGAGACAATAGTACAGTATAGTAAATCATTCCATGAGATCAGTGTTACGTAAGCTTTATCAAAACGCATCCCACCTAGTAGTAGTCTCTGTTAAATTTTGTATTAGAGTGCTGATACTTTTCATCGTACTAGAGAGTTTCTTTTTTATTGTTTTATTATTTATTAAAAATGAGCCGCCTTCTCTCCCCACAGGGTGGGCATTGAATAGGCTCGCATGGGAAGCCACTTACTCCGAAAGGAGTTTGCCCATCCCACAAACAGGTCCGCGCGAGGGATATTGGGGATCACGATTAGAGCTATCTTACGTGCCATATCTCCACTGGGAGATGCAACAGTCCCATCTGCCCCCTTTTGTTGATATTAACCAGGACGGCACTCAAACAATTGGGGATTTAAAAAATTCACCCTGCCGCATTTTAATAATAGGGGGGAGTGTCGCGTTTGGCACATATGCCTCAAGGATTGACACTACCTATTTTGCACTGGTGAATAACTTTCTTCACGAAAAGGGTCTTAACTGTACTACCACAGTACTTGCAGGTAGTGGATGGATCAGTGATCAAGAAATAATAGCTCTGTGGCAGAGAGGTTCAACATATAATCCGACAGTTGTAATCTTTCTAGACGGGATAAATGACTTAACCAACCCCTTACCTATTCCAGTCTCACTTGACCGTCACACGTTAAAGAAAGCTACTTTTGATTATATAAAATGGAAACTCATCAATCCCCTTGCTGCATATACTTACCAACTTAACTCTATCAAACTTTGGAATACTTTAATTGTACCCAAATTACCAAAATCTGATAAATTAACCTCGCGTCCTCCAAGCGGTGAAAACTTTAGTACCCTTGAAGAAAAATATCTGCGCAATATGCAACTGGCATATATGTTAGCTCAAGGATATAAATTTAAACTAGTATATATACCTCAACCGACTATTCTGTTTAAAAAACATCGCACGGCAGTAGAAGAAGAGGTGATAAAGTTAAGTGGAACGGCCGACTACATACATAATTTAACCACGAGTTACAAACAAGTCATCCAAAAATTATCTCGTCTGGCAGATGAAAAAACTTCTTTTTTTATTGATTGCTCAGAGTCATCATCGATGGAAACCGCTACTACTTTTACTGATCTATGGCACTTTTCCGACCCCGGACATAAGCTGCTAGCGGATTGTTATCAACAACAGCTTTTCACTATAATAACTCAGAAATTTTAACTACTGAAGATTGTTAATTAGCTTAAACTTTTATAAGCATCCGCAGTAATTTAATATTTTGGTTTATTTTTTTCCGTTCAATTATATATAAAAATATTGCATATGAAATCAGGCCGCTTAGACCGGTACCAATAATTTTCAAAAATGTATCTATAACGATAAGTTGTTTTAATATGATAACCGGAAATACTGCTACAAGTGAGTAAAGTAGGTAGGGAAAGACTTGCGGAAAAACTCGAACCGGTACTATTTTTTTCACTTCCCGCATGGGAATAAAAAATGTGGCGGATACGATAAGACCCGCAAGTACCACTCCATTGAAATTCCAAATTAAAACCAAAGGTATACTCAAAATCCATTGCAATAGCGCCCAAAATAAAGATATATTGCGTACCTTTTCGGTCTTTCCAGAGGCCATCAATACATGAATTAAGAGTGCACCAATAAAAATAAATCCTCCTTGAATTAATGACAGGTACAGAGCCGTAAGACCGGCCAACCAAACCGGTGAATAGACAATAACTGTCAGTTCAGAGGCTAACGAAACTGCTATAGTTAACAATGGTAGTGTAGTTAGAGCTGAAAGCATGATAAGTTTTTCTACCAGAGTTTTTAAAAATCTTTTGTCAATGCGTGCCCTTGAAAAGGCCGAAAAACCCAGCCTGTCGACCACCTCGTATGGTCCCAAAACAGCTTGTCTGACTCCTCCTGCCCAATTAATCAGCCCTACAGCCGTCGGACCGGATAGCACCCCGATGAGTCCAGGGACAATCGCGGAATTTATGAGGCCGACAGCCATATTACCTGTGGCACCTCGACTGAAAGGCAAATAAGCCGAAAGACTTTCCCATGAAAATTGGAAACCAATCTTCCAGGGACGATTAAGATAAGAAGCTACAAACCCGACGCTGATTCCCACAATATTTCCTAAAGCAAAACTGCCAATCCCAAAGCCTAAAAGGGCCAATCCGATCACGCACATATTAGCGGTTAATAAAGTCACTACTTCAATTATAGCCAGCTTCTGGTATTCCATCTCCCGCTCATAAAGGGCTCCTGAGATTGAAGTAATCAGCACCAGAAAAAGATAAGTAGGATAGATGCGTAACCAAAAGATACCGCTCTGCCCCAAAGCTCCCCGGTATAAACTGTCTATAAGTGGTGCTAGAAAATAAATCACGATTGTAAAAAAACCCACGCTGATGAAATACGTAGTAAACACGGTTTGCAGGACATTAACATTCGGAGCTTCTTCACGCTGTACCAAAGCCGATGACAGACCAAAACTCAATAACGCTCCAATCCCACTTACTATAAAAATGATAATACCGAATGTACCCCACGCAGTAGGCAGAAGTAGCCGCGCCAATATGATATTTGATCCGGTAACAATAAGTTGAGCAAATAATTTTCTAAGTGCTGAACTGACCAATCCCTTTACCAATCGGCGTTTGTATTCCAGTTTCCACATTTTTCCATTATAACAATAAAATTAAGCTAATTTAGGTACCAATTTTGAAAGCTTACATGCTATATAAATAAAATAAGTGGTGTTTACTAGTAATATAAGAGGTTGCCAGACAGGTAGTAAGCTAAAATTGGCGGCGAGCAAAACTGCGGTATAACTCACCCACACCATAGGAAAGTCGCGTTCATTTGCACTCTCCCATAAGAGAAGAAAAATCATGCCGATACTGAAATAGTGGAAAGATACCCATTTACCGGCAATACAAAACCATAACCAGTTGAGAACTAATAAACCTAGTAATAACGTTAGGTTTAAAGTTTTCTTCGCTCGTAAAAAAAGAACTGTCATAATCACAGATCCACTAATCGTGATGTAATTAATCCATGGAATTGTGAAGGTTAGGCCGGTAAAAATCCCAAACACTTTTTTTAGTATCGCGTCGGCAAACCACCACCAATTGGGTCCTTGGATGATAAGGTACTTTGTATACCCGTACACTCCATAGATAGTGTCTGGAAAATTTGTCACTAATAAAGGTAAAAGAATCAGCAAAAAAATAAACGAGGTAGTAATACTAGTCAGCAGTACGGTGGAAAATTTATAGCGGTACCAAATATACAAAAGTATAGGTATCTCGATAAAAATGGCGGTTTGCTTTGCTCCCAGAAGTAAACCCAACCAAATTCCGATTTTCACAAAATTAATACGTATTTTTTTAACTAACTCACCGATTGCCAATAAACTAAAAAGAAGTACTAATATCTCGGGATGGCCGATAAACCCCGTGGTATACCAAAAAAAACCTGAGAAAAAAAGGATTAGCATGATACTTACAAAATAAGACACAGACAGGAAAGGATTAAGTTTTCTGACTAAATTTAAAACTAGGTAAATGACAAGACAATCAACTACATATAAAGACCCAATATACCAACGGGCGATTTCCTGAGTCTGATACCCAAAGGTCTCACCCAGTAGTACAAATGGATACGTGATATATAGTAGAAGCGGCGGATAGCCGATCGGCGCGCCATAAGGAGGAGCAGCCTGACTTAATCGGTATGCTTCAGCATAAAATTCATGGGATGGAAGTAACTTGGCTGCTTCCACGTTCCACCGGGCGTCTTCGCTCACCCAGCCGAAGTAATTTGAGCTGACTCCTATAAGAACATAGAAAATTGCACAAACAAGGAACATCAATCTAAAGGAAATTTTTGAGACAAATTTACTACTCATGATGGCTTATAAGTTGGTAACTGATTACGCTACCTAGGATTAATTTATAGCTAAGTAGCATTGCCTGCCACACCGGCAGCTCGAGGCGCGATGGCACAAAATAGAGAATAGCAAAAGTCACCCACCATATGGGAAATTGTACCTTCCGCCGAGATACATCCCACAACAAAAGATATACATAGAGCATGAGTACATAGTGAAACTGTGTGAAAAACCCAAACAGATAAAAAATCAATAAATTAAGACTAACTGCACCAAATAGCGCGTGCAATGAGGTAATCCTTCGTTTTAAAAATAACCAACCCATGCTCGCGAAAGAGATGCTCAATAAAATTTTGCTAGAGTACTGCCATGCAAATTCGAGTCCAGCCGGCCAATTAAAGAATTTCGTAACCATCACTTCCCACAGCCACCACATATTAGGACCATAGAAATGATGTTTTCCCAAAGCAAACCCGATCATGGCTTTTGTAATACTTGGTGCATCTACTAACAAAAATGGAAGAAATAAAAGTATGAGAGTAATTCCGGTGGTCACTAGACTTAAAAAAATCTCATTAATTTTCTTTTCTTTAAATAGTACATATAAATATAACGGAAAAATAATAAATATAGCGCTTTGCTTTGCATAGAGAGCCAAAGCCAAGAGAATTCCGCTCACGAAATATCGAGAGGTAATACTTCTAAACCACTCACGACCAAAAAATAATGGCGACGGCTTTACGAGTAACAGTCTGACAGAAGTAAGCGTCAACAAGATCGCCAGAGTCTCTGGTCTGCCCTGAAAAGCGGAGCTATAGAGAAAGTATCCTGAAAAAAATAATAAAAGCAGTGTCACCTTGATGACTTTCAGACTTATACTTGGTTGAATACGTTTTATCAGCCGAATAATAAAATCGATGGTGACTACATCAATAAGGAGCAAACTAATAGGATATATGCGCACAATATCTGGTAAGTCCCACCCAAAAAATCCCCCTAAAACTACAAACGGATATATTAAAATTAGAGTAAGCGGAGGAATATTGATTGGGGAAGTATCTTGATAGAAGTCTTCATAAATTTGATAGTGCGAGTATGGATCAAAGTCAAGCAGGTACGCGGCTACACCTACATTCCAGAGAGAATCATCGCCGTACCATCCGAGTCTGAGCGAGACGATGGCTGTGGTAATATACAAAACTGTCAAACAGATGAAGAAAAAATCGAAGCTTGACCAATTAGACAATTTTCTAAAAAAACTGGTAAAGCTCATGTTTTAAAAATTTTTGTGTAAACCTCATCTATCACGCCTGCAATTTTATACCGGTCAAAACTCACCTCGACCCGTTTCCTGCCTAATCTCGCTAGTTTTTTATAAAGTTTCCGGTCTAAAATTAAGCGTTTTATTGCCAAATAAATCCCCCTCCAGTCGTTCTGCTTTACCATGAATGCTGATGCTGCGACAGTTTCCAAAATAGCACCCGCAGACGTTGTCACCACAGGCACCCCGCACGCCATAGCTTCAACGAGCACCATACCGAATTGCTCCCGCCAGAAGCTGGTATCTTTAGAAGCCAACACAAAGATATCTGCATTATGAAATATTTCCGGCATTTTTCGATACTGGACGTTACCAATAAATTTCACCATATCTATCAAATCCAGACGCCTTCTTAGTGCTTCAAGTTCGTGTCTTCCTGGACCATCGCCTGCGAATACAAATTCAATTTGTTTATTATGAAGGTGGCGATCATTCTTGATAGCCCGGGCAGCCAGCAAAATTTCGGAAAATCCTTTTTCCCACACCAATCTACCCACGGACAGAATACTAATTTTGTTTATGTTTGATTTGGGTTCAAACTTAAACTGCGTCAGATCCAAACCATGAGGAACCACGGTGATTTTGTGAGGCTCAATACCCTCTAATAATAAAGTTTGCTTACTCATATTACTGATCGCTAATACGTGGTCAATATAAGCAAGCGTAAAATTTTTAAGTTGGCGCGAAGCAGAGTATTTTTCATGATTAAAGGGAATATTTTCAGAAACCGTCACTACTACTTTTTTTACTATTCCCCTTTTTTTAGCAAGTACCGCTTGATAGGTATAATAGTTTGCGAGTTCAACGCTGTGTGCTAAATCAAATCCCTGTAAAGTTTCTCCTAAGTTCCAAAGAAGGCGCGGATCACCGAGTAGTGTATAAAGTACTGTTGTAGCTCCGGGAAGTTTGCCTACAGTATACGCTGGACACCACAGTTTAATAATTGGCAGTTTGATAGGTGAAATATCGTAATCAGAGCCCGTCGATCCGATACAAAAAATCTGATGCTTTTTTGCCAACGGTTCATAATATTGCATTTCCCAAGCATTTAAACTTGGACCGCGAATAAGTGCTATTTTCATAAATATTTTATACCAGAATCTTTGTTATTGCGTTGAGAAGACAATATCATACAGAACATCATACGATACAATTCCTACCTGAAGTATTTTTTTGATAGCGAGTAAAGTATAGGCGCAAGTTTCGCAAAGTAAACACGACTCTCTTTTTTGTGTATACTTGGAGCAACAGTAACACATGCGACTTTATCTTCCAATTACTAATAAAATCTTCTCCACACCACTCATACTATTAGTGGTGCTGGCAATCATTATGTGGACAGTGTACTTTACACTTCACCCGAATTATTTTTACTTGACAAATGATACGGCAAATTATGCCGATATTGCCCGTAATTCTGTCAGCGGCAGGGGTTTTACTGCAAACACCCTACATCCGAGTAATGCACGTTTAGTCATACTTAATAAACTGGGGAAATGGCCTTCAATATATCCACCATTGCAACCAGGAATGATCGCTATAAGTTTTCTGTTTTTGGGTATTAACGAGTATTCTGTTGCTGTTACATCAGGAATCTTTTACGTAACCGGAGTAATTTTGGTCTACCTTATCTCAAAAAAACTATTTACGAAAACAACTGCTATTTTAGCAAGCGTTTGGTATATTTTTACGCCGCAATTTTTAGAATACGGTATCTCCGGAACTTCAGAATCGCTCTTTACTTTTTTAGTTCTTCTTTTATTTTATCTTCTCATCAAACGGAAATATTATTTAGCTGGATTTATTACAGTTTTAGCAACACTTACTAAATCACAAGGTATTCTGTTATTAATATCTGTAATTTACATTATCTTCCTGAATAAAAACTCAAGAATAAAACCATTATTTGGATTTCTCGCCGGATATGTGATAACCATATCAATCTCAAAACTCATATTTTCCAGGAATATCTACAGCTATCAAAATTTTTCCAACCATATGTTTTGGGCGACATTGGCACTTGATGCTTTTGTTTCACCTTATCAAAGCGGTAGGTTTTTTAAACCAATAGAATTTGCCGATGTGATGGCAAATATATCCACTCTGTTACCAAAATTTATATTTAATACGCACCGCTATTTAAAACAACTCTTTTGGTCAAATCCTGCACCAATCATCTTATTTTATTTATTATCTTTTTTGAAAAAATACTACCAAAGCGCATCCCTAGCTAAACATATCGTCTATGTGTGGGTGACAATTTTTAGTATCTGGCACATTCTGACTGTCTTTGATTTTCGGTACCTCCACCCTTTGATGCCCATCTTAATTATCTTTGCTAGTGATATGGTTATCTCAATCTTCATGAAATTTCCACACGCTTCAAATTTTAAAAAAAATACCATTATCGCCATACTAGTAATAATTCCACTGGTTACTTTTCCGGGACTAGCCACACATGTGATAAAAAGTGTTAAAAATAATCATCAACCTACAATACAGGCTTTGCTTGGTCAAACAATTATCCAAACAGCTCCTACCGCTAAAACTTTGGTAAGCGACGAATTTACTACTATTGCTTGGATTACTAATAAGAATATCATTCTTTTGCCTGTCTCAATTGCTAACCTGAATACGATAAATGATACTATTAGCCGTGTTGAAATATTAGTTCTGACAGATTATCCTGGACATCCTCCGCTTGAAGATGAATGGAGGAATTTAATCGAAAACCCTCGTGATTTTGGTCAATTTAAATTTATAGACAAAATATTCTACCCTCCGGAGACCAATTTTAATGAGCTTCCCTTTACAATTGTGATATATAAAAACAGAGTTTAATATTGTACTTAATTATGCCGGAAGTTAATCTACTCAAAAACTATCCCAAATCCATATTTATTTCCTTTTAATCCCCAGACGCAGTAAATACTTTTTCACCGCTGCTGTTTTTTCTTCTGGCGGCGCCCACACCGGAAATTCTACATCCCGCTCCTTTATAAAAGGTCCGGTATACGCCTCATGATAAACCAACCATTCGGAGTTGGTAACCGGCATATGCCAGATGCCTCTGGACGATCGGTACATAAAAGCCCCGCCGGCGCTAGCTTCATTCAATTCAATTTTTCGTATCACGTCCCCTTCATCATTAAATAAAAAAACCGTCATTGACCCCTCAATTACGTGATATGATTCGCTTTTGTCAAGTGGGTGACGATGCGGCGGCATAAAGGTATCATGATGGAAGACGATGATCATTTCATGAGTTTTATCAAAAGAGTCGCGGTGTAGGCAGTAGCGGAATCTTTTGCGCGGTGACGCCAACGCCAGTCGTTTTAACTTTGTGACCAACCGACGATTGATAACGGCGATCTTTTGCTTATTGTAAATTTCGCCCGACATAATAATTGTCCAGTAAATCCACTTTTTGTTCAATAATTGCCTCCGGCGGTCTAAATGTCAATCCCAACACACTCACGGCTAATGAATTGTCAAGATCATTTAAACGACCGCGTTTTTCCGTATATTTGATTTTTGCAAAAGGAACTCTCGCAAATTTATTTAAGTTTTTATTTATGGAAAAATTGCTTATGGTTTCGGCCAGATCGCTACGGATCAACGCAGGCGCAGTCGCCAAATGACAGATTTTGAGAAAACGGTTTTGGGATAGTTTAATCAGTCCCTGGGCGGTATCATTGACGTCAATTATGGAAAAAATGTTATCGTCGGCCATTCTCACTACACCTCCTTTTAAAAGCGTTTCGTATGTCAGCGTAATTACGCACCGGTCACGAGGATTCCAGCAGATATTCCAGCCGGAACGGACTATGCAATATTTATTTCCCCCTTTTTTCGCCAGATATTTCTCGATTTCATATTTCATCCTGCCGTAAAGAGTCAACGGGTGAGGTATTGCATCTTCAGAATATTTACCCTGCTTGCCGTCAAAAACTTCCACTGATGACATGAAAATCAAGCTGGCACGCACTGCTGAAATTTCATCAATCAGTTTTTTGGTCGAAACTAAATTGACCATTTCTGCTTCTCTTTGGTGTCGGGAAATCCAGGTCGGGTTGGAATATGCCGACAGCAAAAAAACCGTATCACCCATTTTGAAGTCAGGAATGGCGGCGCGAAGTAAATCGCGGCGCATGTCAAATTTGAGAAGTCCTGAAATTTTATGGGTTTTGTAAGTACCAACAACTTCAAACGCTTGCCTTTTGGCCAGTTGAAAGAGAGCTTGTCCGATCACTCCCGAGGCGCCTACTATTATCAGCCGGTTTTTCATAATCTGACCACACAGCGACCCGCTATATTACCTGATTTCATTTTGGTGATGGCGTTATTGATGTCTTCCAGCTCAAACTCGTCCGTTATAATTACGTCCAATTTCAATCGGCCCCTTTTCACAAGTTTGAGATAATGGGGTATGTCGGCGGTCGGATTGGATTCTCCGCCCTTAGTGCCGGTGATCACTTTACCAAAATGCAAAGGCAGGGTATAAATGGATATTTTACTACCTATTTTTGGCACACCTACTAGAATTGTTCTACCAAGGGGCTGGGTAATCTCATAGGCCAACTCAATGATTCCGGGCAGTCCAGTAGTGTCAGTTGACACATCAGCGCCTGTTTTGCCTAACAGCTTGATAATTTCTCCTCTAACAGATATTTTTTTTGAATTGATGGTCTGGGTGGCACCCATTTTTTTGGCCAAAGCTAATTTTTGATCATAAATATCTACCGCGATAATGGGGTCAGCCGATAGCAAAACTGCCGCTTGAATCAGATTCAAGCCTACTCCGCCCGCGCCAAAAACCACGATGGACTCTCCCGGTAATATTTTGGCTTTGTTGGTCAGAGTACCAAATGCCGTAGTCAAAGCACAACCCATGAGAGTAGCGCTTTTGGTATTTAACCATTTGGGAATGCCTGTTAAGCGGTTTTCCGAAACTAAAGCGTATTGATTAAACGTGGTCACTTGTCCGGCATTTAATGGTTTGCCTTTCCATTTATAAACAGGTAGATCCGCTTCAAGCCCGACTCCCCTCATCCAGTGGAGAACCACCCGGTCGAAGACTTTGAAACGTTTGACTCCCTTACCTACAGCAATGACTTCGCCCGCACCTTCATGTCCCAAGAGGTGGGGTAAGTACGGATCGGCTCCTTTGACCCCCTCAATCTCGCCAATTTGCGAGCCGCAAATTCCGCTGTATGCCAATTTCACCAGCACCTGACCAAAATTCATTTTTTGCGGTAACTCTACTTCATCAATAACTAACGGCTGATTTTGTTTAACCATAATTGCCGCCAGCATTTTTCGGGGAATTTTTATCATGGTCACCTACCTGTTAAAAGTGTCTGACAATCGGAAACAATTCTTTTTGTACTGATAGCGTATTTATCCAGCAGATGCTGTTGTGATCCGTGGTCAGTCGGAAAAACATCTGGCAAACCGATTCGTTTGAATTTTTTGACTTTGTCAAAAGAAGCTTCGGCAATAATCTCGGCCACCGCACTACCTAAGCCGCCGATCACAGTGTGTTCTTCCACGGTGATGATCGCAGAAACTTTCCGGGCTGATCGGATGATGGCAGTCTGGTCGATAGGTTTGATGGTATGCAGATGAAGAATTTCCGAGCTGATGTCTTTTTTTACCAATACTTTGGCCGCCTCCAGGGCGATTTTTAGTGTTATTCCGGTAGTCACCATCAGCACTTCAGTACCCTCTTGTATGAGAATGGCTTTACCGATCTGGCACGGCTTATTTTTTTGACTCACTACCTCATCATTTCCTTTGGCCAAACGGATATAAATTGGGCCGTCATAATCAACAGTTTGTGGCATCAGCCTTTTCATTTCTTCGCTGTCACAAGGCGCTATTACCGTCATATTGGGAATTGCTCTTAAAATAGCCAAATCTTCAATCGCCAAATGCGTCGGTCCAAGTGGCGCATACACTAACCCGCCGCCAGATCCAATCAGGCGTACTTTTAAATTATGGAGGGCTACATCAAGCACCAACTGTTCAAAGCATCTTCTGGTCAAAAAAACCGCAATCGTATTGAAATAGGGAATTTTTCCGTTGAGGGCTAGACCCGAAATCATGCCGATAATATTTGCCTCCGATACCCCCTCCATGAAAAAACGTTGGGGCATTTCTTGTTTAAATTTTTCCAAAGTTCCCTCGGCCAAATCCGACCCGAAAAATAAAATTCTCTCATCTTTTTTGGCCAATTGGTAAATTTTCTCAAGACAGGCTTTTCTCATATTAACTCCAAGTATTGATACAAAGCCTGGATTTCGGCATCGCTGATTTTGCTTTTATGATGCCATGAAGCTACATTTTCCATAAGCGTTAAACCTTTACCTTTGACAGTATGACAGATGACCACGCTCGGCTTTTGTTTAACGAGTGGCAGATTCCGTAATATTTTTCTTAAATCCGTCACGTCGTGACCGTCAACTTGGGCAGTGGCAAAACCGAAACTCGACCATTTGGCCGCAAAAGGCTCCAGATCCTGAACTTGACTTAAGGGGCCGTAGGTAACCATTTTGTTGTAATCAACCAACACCATAAGATTATCAAGCTGATATTTACTTGCACTCAGGGCCGCTTCCCAAACCGACCCCTCGGTGCACTCGCCGTCTCCTAATAGCACAAAGGTGCGGTACTTTTTCCCTTCCAGTTTTCCATTTATCGCCATGCCTATACCGATTGATAAACCGTGACCCAGTGAACCGGTGGTAGCGTCAATTCCCGGAATTTTACCATATGTTGGGTGTCCACCCAGCAGAGATTCGGGAGCACAAAATCGAGCTAATTCTTTTTTAGCAAAAAATCCTTTTGCGGATAAAATTACATAGAGCGCCAGACACCCATGTCCTTTGCTCAAAATAAATCTGTCACGCTCCTGCCATAATGGTCGCTTTGGATCAATATCTAAAATATCTTCATATAAAACCCGGACTATTTCCAAAATTGATAAGGCCGATCCGATATGTCCTCGCCGGGCGATCTCTATTATGTTAATGATCTCTTTTCTTAAGGTTTTGGATTTTTTGTCCATGATATTTTTTATAGATCTAAATTGAGAGGAAATACGGATTCTCTGTATTCAGATTTGGCCTTGCGAAGCTGATTTACGGCTTTTGCCAGTTGTTGATTCTTTTGGAAAGATGTTTTTTTCGTCATAAAAATATTTAACATAATCAGACACCACTTAAGTGACAACAAGGGATATATAAGCAGCAGACGTTTGGTGAGACTTAAATTTTTTCCCAAATAGCGGCAGACTTTTTCAAAAAATATGCGTCTAAATTCCACGGGCAATGGCACATCCGGCTGCAGGTAAAAATCGCAGATGATCTTTGCCGGATCATCCCAACCATAATACTCAAAATCGATAAAATAAAGCTTACCGCCTTTTGTTTTTAAAATATTGTGAAACCCGACATCCGACGGACTTAATATTTTTTCGTGAGCCGTCAGTTTTTGGTCTGGATCATATTTTATTTGGCGGGTTTTAGCGATCACAGTTTGTTTAATTTTATAATAAAAAGGTTTAAACTCACAATTTAAAAATTTCTCCAATTCCCCGCTTTTGGTTTGAATTAGGGATAATTTCCCCAGTCTTTGGTCAATATTTATTATATATGCATTGAGACTAAAACAGGCATCTTTGGCTGTGGGTTGTAAGGAAGCTTTAGCCATTCGGCTCAATAAAAATAATTTCCGGATAAACTGTACCGATTGATCAATATCGTTAATGGAAATTTCCTGAGACTTAAGTTTTCGACCATCAATAAGGCGATAGACGCCAATCTGATTTTTTTTATCAATTAATATGGGTTGAGGTATCATCCGCAGCATATTATTCCACAAGAATTGTAACCCGTAATACTCAATTTCCAAGCGACTCTTGGTATCATCAAATTGTGGAAAATATTTTTTGAGCAGAAAGTGATTATGGACTGTTGTCACTTGATAGACATGACTGTTAATGCCTCCGGCAAACCGTTTGGCAATAATAATTTTTTCATCTAAGAGTAAAGCAACTGTATTAAGGAGTGATTTGTCCAATGTACTTTTTGATCTCATGCCAATTTTTAAAATTCGGTAGCTGCCGGTGCTTTTTAGGTGAATATAAAATTTTAATTACCCCTGTGGGAAATTTATCATGCAGTAAAACTTCTGCCAAATCATCAACAAAATGGGTGCATTTTCTCAATCTGATCTGTTTTAACTTATCTGTCAATTTTTTAGTAAAAATAATATTTTTTTCATCCAAGAACTGAGGAAAAAAAGGCTTCTTTTTTAGCCAATTTCGGGCAGAAATGTGAAGATTTATCCTGTCTCCAAAGGCCGGATAAAGGGTACGGTGACTGATGATTGATATTTTTATTGACCGCAGAAAACATTCCCGAAAGAATTCCTCAATACCGTCGGCCATGACAGCTTCATCCATAAATTGGCTATAAACCAGTCCCTGGAGTCGGGTCCAATGATCGTTACCGTCAGATAAATGCCTGATGGCTGCTCGAATAACGGGTTTTTGGGCTTGGGTCTTAGGCGTAATTAATTCCTTTTTTAGTGCTAATCTATAAAAGATATGATCATATATGACAATCGTGTTATCCAGATCAATGCCGATATGAATTTGACTGTTGGTTTGCCTAATCGAATTTTGCATAAATATTTCAAAATTATTTGATTTTTGTCCGGTTCATTATAATACTTATTATGAAATATTTGGTTACAGGAGCGCCGGGTTTATTGGCAACCATTATGCACGTGTGAAACGATTTATCTATGCTACCTCCACTTCTTGCTATGGCATCCCCAAGTTTTATCCAACTCCGGAATCTGCACTTTGTAATCTTGAATATCCCTACGCCCTGACTAAATTTGTGGCAGAAGTGTATGTACTTCATTGGGGGGTAGTATATAAATTGCCAGTGATATTTTCATCTTAGTATGCACAAAATTTCCCCGAGTTTCACCAGTAAAAAATATGCGCTCCTTACTACATTCATATTTATTCCTCTGGTAGAGAAAATATTCTATCCACCGGAATCAAACTTCAATCATCTGCCGTATACCATTGTGATGTATAAAATAGCTACTCCACACGTTTTGCTATGACTATCAGTCGTTTCTGATCAAATGCTCCGTCACAGGTGTAAAGGGTCAATCTGTCCTCACTTGAGAGGATAGCTTCAACCTCATTGGGCGCGACTTTGCGCTTATCAATAATTTCATATTTATATGTGTTACCGCGGTGATCAATTTGTAGAAAGTCTCCAATCGCGGTTTTTCCCAAATCTCCAAACAGTAGTTTCCGGTTGTGGGCATAGAGAATTACATTTCCTCGTCCCGGTTCCTCAGACGTAGACAGCCAGGACACCCGATCATCGTAAAGGGTCCATTCGTCATTAACTATTCGTCCCTCGGCAATCTTAAGCAACAAATCAAGTGACGGGATAGATAACTGATTGGGTGGGGTTTTTTGGTATAAAACTGGAACGAAATTTTCAGTAATTGGACTGATAATGATGGGATTTTCGTTTGCGCGCACCTCTTTCGTTGCCTTAACGAGAACTTTCGGCACAGTATACATCCGAGCTACGACAAGCGCAATAATTGAAGAAACGAGAAAGATAATCAGTCCTTGCAGAACGAACTCACTCTTCGACATGCGTTCGGGCTACCTTAATGCCAGCAATAAAAACGAGAAGTCCAACAAAACCAACCACCATCCATTTGATTACTTCTTCAAAAGACCCGGTGGCGCCCAATACTTTCGTTTCACCCAACACCTCGCCTTGCTGTGGAGTGGTAGAAGCGCTCACTGTAGCTTGAGGAGTTGTAGAACTTGGGGGTGTTGGGGTGACCGAAGGTGACGGTGATTGAGCCAGTACAGGCGACGCTAACAAATAACTCAAGAGAGCGATGAATAAAAAGTAAATACTCTTTCTCATAATAAATTTCCTCTCATACACAAAAGAATAGACAATTTATGATAGATATGTCAAGTGTAACTACCAAAATGGGTAATAGCCAAAGTCTGTCGCATGGTTAATCTCAAATCCATGAAAATTTATTCATCAGTTTCTTCTTGTTCAGCTACCATTTTTTCAAATCGCCACAGTGGAGTTTTTACCTTAATCAGGATGATCATCGACGCTACAATAGTAGCCAGTGTGGCCATCCATCCCACCAATACGGGATTTGGTGGGTTGTAGCTAAGCTTTATTTCTTGAAATCCTCCCTGTTTGGGCTTGATGAGAATAAAACCTAATGGATCAGAAAAAGTTTCAAGTTTCCGACCGGTAGATGCCTTTGCACCCCAACCAGGCACATACGTCTGTTGAAACAGAATCAGTGCATCTGCCGGCACATCTCCTTTTATAGTATATTCACCATTTGCTCCTGTTTCTACAACCAAGCCGCCTTTTCTTTCTTCAAGGAAGGTGACGTATTGGTTTATCGGCTCTATGTCGATCGCATTTTTTGGTTTTTGTACACCACTGAGTGTTTTGGGCACTACTTTAGCAAGTGACGAATCTTTGAGAGGTACTTTATAGATGGTATCCCCGTTTACCGTATTTTCAAGTGACAAGACGGAGGCAAATTTATCCTGACCTGCCCTGGTAAAATCCTGATATAGTTCTCCCGGTCCCGGATAAACCACCCAACCAATATTGGCGATTTTCAACCAGGCAAGGAGAATCTGCGCATCTTTACCAGTAGCTATTTGATAATAAATATGTTCTACCCAGGGATGGATTGCGGATTGAAAAAGAGCTCCCCGTAGTTGGGGCAAATCACTAAAATAATTAAAAAAGAAACCGTAATTACCAGGAAGAAGCGCTCGTTCGTTGCCTTTGACAAGAAGTTCAATTTCTTTGGCGATTTTATATTCGGGCCTACTTTTAATATCAATGCCCTTTTCCTCAGCTGATTGTGAATACTCGGGTAACTCCCGGACTAAAGTTTCCTGTCTCGGCCAAGAGAAAACTCCAGCTGCAACAAGTGTTATCAACATGGCGGCAAAAAATGCATAGTGGTGTAACTTGTGTAAGCCGTATCCAAATATGGCGATGGATGCTGCGACAATGAGACTCATACCCATATCAACTTCTGTATTTAACCGCAGTACCTGAGGAACAAGTTCAAGTCGTTCACTTCCCGAGGCATAGTATGTATCTACCAACGAGTACATAATCAAAAAAAATAAAATACTTGCAGTGGTGCCAATGAAACGGCGGAGTAATTTTTTTGCCAGAAATATATACACACTCAAACCCCCCAGGGGAACGATCCATCCCCAGGGGAAATGACTCTGCCAATACGCGGTAGTTCCGCTGCCTTCGCGGAAAAAAGAAGATATAAATAATGGATTAAACCAGAAAGCAATAAAGCCAAAGGATAAAAGTCCAAAAACAGCCATTCGGACTCCCAGCATTTTCCACGCTCCTTTTTCCTGCTCTACGATTTCTCCAATCAGGAGCGAAAATGCAAGTATTAAAAACCCCCACGTTCCCACGGAGTTGGTGAGAGCTACCAACCCTGAAAATACTGCGCCCAAAATCAGACTCCTTTTTCCCCCGGTACGCAAGAATTTGACTAGTAAAAGCGCCGCAACCGGTAAAAATAGGAGTGATACAATATGCGGCCCTTCACCCCATCTTACTAGTATCGTAAACCGACGCGGGTCAATCCCATGTGTCAGAAAACTGTCGTTGGCTACTTCGGCGTATCTGTATGCAATGATACTAGGAACTAGCGCGTATACCAGAGCTGCAATAATTCCGCTCACGCTATTTTTAAAAAGGGTTCTGCCAAAAAAATACAAAGTTACTAAACCAGCACAGTAAGCAAATGCCGTAAGTATCCGATACGCATGAGAATACGACCAACCGAAAAAAACTGAACTAAGATATTCAACAAACGGCACCAGTGGCGTATACAATACATACATCGGATACCCTAGATACCATCGCGGCTGCCAGGCAAACCGGGGCCAACTTGACTCAATAAACTTGGCCATCTGGATATAGGATACCTCGATAGAACCGAAATGCTGAGAATACTGGCCTCGAAAAAGGGGTGCCACATGTGCATATCCGACCCAAAATAAGATTACCGGGACGATCATCAGAAGAAAGATGTAACTTGCAATTTCCACGGTCTGCTTCATACTATTACCGTATCACAAGCCGCGCTCAATAAAAAGCACTGAAGAGATAAGCACCACCAGACAAATTCCCAGATACACATATGCAACAGCTGTTCGTTTCGAGTACAGGGAAGGTACCCTCTGTAATAGATGACCGATACGGATCTCGTTGAAGATGATCGCCCCGATAATGCTTATAAAAAACGACTGCCCAAAACTGAATTCCACTCCATATCTCGTTTGGTTGACCACTTGCGTATCAACAAATGAAGTTCCAACGAAATAGAGGATTCCAAAAGTGAGTGCTAGACTGCCGCTAATGAAAATTGGCTGTAAATTTGGTCGTCGGTCAAATATTAAAAATGAAAACGTCCCGAATACTGGCACCAAGAAAAAAGTCAAAGGAAAGAAATTTTGTAAAACCGCAATGGTACCCAATCCTGTTTCTGATAGCAGTATTCTGATGAGCGATATATTATAAATAAGACAAGTACCAAAACCCAGGATAAATGCCGTTTTGATAAACCGCACGAATTTCACCCTTCCTTCTGAAACAAGGGCTTCAGCCGTAGTCATATAAAATAAAAATACCAGTAAAACCGAGAAGGAAAAGAAAGAAATAAGCACTGTGCTAAATGAAAGTAGAATCGTGAGGTAATGTTTCCCTTTGATTCCGGTCCGTAAATACTCTTGAAAAGAAGCCGCGGCAAACGGGATGAGACTAAGACCGATCATATGTGCTCCATCCCCCTCAGCTAGTCCCAGCATGAAGCGGTTGGGTACCTCGCTTGATAAGGGTATAAGAGGTAGTAAGGTTAATATTCCAGTCATAAACGAAATGACCATGCCTCTCGTCTCATAAAAGACATACCTGTAGATACTTAATGGTAAGAGTGTAATACCGGCTAAAACCAAATACGTCATCAATACATTGTCTTCACCTATTAAAAATGGCGCCAGGAAAGGTCCGATAAAAGGCACTAAAACAATGCTTAATGTTCCAGTCTTCCAGGTAGTACCAACGTAATACCAAGACATGTACAAGCTTAAAGCGATAACTACTAAGGGAAGGATATAATTTAGAGGAAGCCGTAACAGCCGCTTTTCAAACTGTGACTGTGGGGATTCTGATAGGCGAGGCACCGCCACATCCACCGTCGAATCAGGATTCTCCATACTGCCATTATATACCCTTCACAATTGAAAATGTTCCGGGTATATCGCATTCTAGACTGATTTAATCCCGATATTACATCGGGACAAAATACAGTAAGAATAGTATACTAATTTTTCTAGAAATTAAATCAAATCCTCGACCAGGTTCTTTAGACTCAATCCAGTTCAGTTATTTGACTCGTGCCATTTTTACACCTTTACTGCCTTGCGGTTAGGAACGTAACTGCCATCCCCAGATGCGAAGATACTTTTTGTTTGATCGTATAACCTTGAGCGATAATCAATGCCTCAAGTTCTTTCGCTTTAAAAGGATGAAGATGCGCTCCTTTCCATACCGTGCCTTTACCAAATGTAGTCCACACGTACCAGACGCTCCGAAACAGGATGCTGCCGCTATCCATTTCAATCAACGAATGACCCCGGGGTGTGAGTACTCTCATCATTTCTTGAAGTACTTTCTTGGGGTTTAGTACGTGCTCGATCGTCTCACTACAGACAACCAGGTCAAACATGCGGCTCCGAAAGGGAAGCGCGTGGGCATCGGCCATGATAAATTTCACATCGGGAAAACGGCGCTCTGCTTCTTGGATAGCCGGCTCATAGACATCAATGCCGATAATCTTACTTCGAGGATAGGTAGTATTTAACAAATTGGTCAAATGACCGGCACTACAGCCAATTTCGAGTATCCGCCTTGGTTTAATTGCCTGACGAGAAAGTAGTTTATAGATCACTTGCCACTTACGCGTATGCCACACTGTTTGTAATATATTTAAATTGAAATAATAATCTGGAGGAACCTGCGCCCAGATGCGTTCCAGACTGCGTTGTGAGGCTTGGCCATTTTTCATACTCTTACTCTACCAAAATTCTGAGGAGAAGTGAATTAACTGTCTTATAGAGTATTCTATTAAGTTAGAACACATAATATATACAGATTTATTATTTTTAATAATAATATAAATCTTAATATTCTTACCTAATAATAAATTTACTTGGGATTTTATATCTGTGAGACAGACTGAATAAGACTTGCTGAAGAGCTTGTAGTCTTATCAGTATCAAGCGACGTTCGGGGCACAAAATACTGTGGGTCCCAGGTTTCCTCATCTCGTTCTGGACGAAATATAAACATGGTTACCAAAACACCCACCGTAAATCCTGTTAAAAATAAGGATACAAATAACATCTGTTCTGCAGGCCTGTAAAATGAAGCCGATACTCACTATCTGCCCCATCTTCAAACCCGGGCCTCACCACACGTTGGGAGGAATTATAATCAGTGTTTTCGTATCTGTCAAGTAACACTAGAGAGCGTACTAACAATCAAATTCCAGGGATACGCAGTGGTCGAAATTCCTTTTCTTCAAGTACATAGCGGAAAACAAACCACCAATAAAAGATCATCCAAACAAGAGCTACAAACATGGCAAAATAATCATGGACTATCCGAGCTGCCAGATTATTCCAATAATATGCCAGCGCCACGACAAAGGAAATCCGAAATAGATTGGATAGAAAAGTGCCAATCAAACCGATCAGGACGGTTTCGATTTTGCTAAATAAAGTATATGGGCCTCTAAGTCCGGCAAATAAAGTGATTACTAAAAGGATCAAGCTCTGCCAACCAAGACAGTTCCATTCGAGCACAATCGGCAAATACTGGTTATTTTTCAAAAGTAGCATTGAAAATTGCTGCCCTGAAGTCACATATCCTTTGATTCCGACTAATTGAATCAAAACTGCGACTAATCTGGCTTCGAATGGCACAACCACATTTTGTAACCAGACATACCATCCCATTTTGTTAAAGATCGATGTCAAAACTGAGGAAAATGTCACTAATGCAGGCAATAACATCAATACAAACGTAGTGACGATGAAGATTTTCTTAAATACGTCTTTTTGGTTCATGACAACAATTATATTCTTTTAAAAAATCGCGTCTACTGATAAATTATATGATGTATGGAGTATAAAAAGAAGGGGACTTGTCTTATAAAGATTAATTAGCTTGAATTACGAAATAGAGTTTATTATCACACGAGTTACGCATATGCTTTATTGTTCGAGCGAAGTGACGCTTTGCGTCACGAGTCGAGAACTATCCAATGACACTTCTCAATTCGGCGCTTAACAGCGCCTCTCTCGAAGAATAAGTGCGTAACTCATCTTATCATTCAAAATGCTCTATTTGTTTATTTATATTATTTTTTCAGTTCCCGTTTATTATATTATAGAAATTACTATTGACATTTTAGAAATTAAATGTATTAATGGTGCCATATGGAGTATAAGAATATAATATACCCTTCACACAATGAAATGTTCCGGGCAAAAACTGCCTCTAGACTGAATTAGCAACATTTTTC
>CAYPMW010000025.1:0-16224 GCA_964412165.1 uncultured Gammaproteobacteria bacterium
TGTGGGTTATGCCTTTGGCAATAAAGTAGGAAAACGATTGTTTAAACGCGAAAATTCGCTCCTATTTCATAAAAAAAACATTATTAAAGCCCAGCAATTTTATGCAAAGCACGGAGCCAAGGCCATCGTATTAGCCAGGTTTATGCCTATTATTCGTACTTTTGCGCCAATTGTGGCAGGCATCGGCAGCATGAATTATCGGACGTTTGTGATCTTTAATTTATTTGGCGCGTTTTTATGGGCAATCGGGCTCAATTTATCAGGATTTTATTTAGGTAGTCTCATTCCAGATGTTGACAAATACCTATTGCCGATAGTCTTACTCATCATTACTTTGTCAGTGGCTCCCGCTGTATTACATATTTTGAAAGACAGAGAGCAGCGCGAAGATTTTGTAAAAGTCGGAAAGAAATTATTGTTAAAACTTAAAGCGGTAACGTGATCCGCCTCGATAATACCGTTTCTACATACACCCGCCGGTGATAGATTGTCGGTCCATGGGTATAAAGAGACTCGATATGCTCCCGGGTTCCATAGCCTGCGTTTCGTTCCCAACCGTACTGAGGATACCTTTCATGAAGGTCTGACATTATCATATCTCGGGTTACTTTGGCGACAATACTAGCAAACATCACCGATACTATATATTTGTCTCCCCGGACACAGGAAAAGACGTTTAACTTCGCGTCAGGCACGCTCAAACTTCCGTCAATTACATAAAAATCAGCCGGAAATGCATGGATGAGGAGTTGGAACAGTTTTTTATTTGCCCACACAATACCGTTTTGATTTATAGCATTCACGGAAATATAAGCTAGCTGGTAAGGAATTTTAAATTTCTGAATATGATGGAAAAGAATAATTCGACGTGATTTTGTAAGAGACTTGCTATCTCCGATAAATCCAATTTTTTGTATTATCAGCCTCAACACTTTATCTGAAACAGACACACCTGCTCCGACTAAAGGTCCTGCAAGCGCACCTCTACCGACTTCGTCAATTCCACACACCAAAGATTTCACCTTGCCCATTCCCAAAGTATAGCAAAACGTAACTCACTTTGTTTTTACGATCACTATCTATTTTTTATACTTTTGCGTAAAAGCCCTCTCGACTTTGTAGACTCAGTCATCCCCTGATCGCATCACCTATTTTTTATTGCGTCTCTGAGTCGATTTTAAATCATAGAGCGAAAATTTATTAGGCTCGCAACTGTCGCGCGGCTCGATCCGTATGAATCTTAGCGCCTCCGTGTCGAAATCTAGGAAAATGTTAGTGAACTGCGCTTAAGTTGACTCAATTTTTTCCGCAGCCCGCTCTATGCGTTTTTTATGACTTGCTTTACCACCAAGTCTTCCCGCTTGAGCATGGCCCTGAGGATCACCGTGCCAACCTCTGCCTTTTCTTTTTGATTCTTTTTTCATCTCATTTGCCATATTGTCACCTCCTTCCACGCTTTATTTGCTTCAAATGCTACCTCACATTGGTAAAAATCGATCTAAGTATTGGTAAGGATTTGGCAAGAAGTGAGAGCTCACTTGAGGCGCAGCGGAGTAAGAGTCGCCTAAGAAAAACAGGGGAAGTATTGTGCTCGGGTAGTTCAGGAATCACTCGGCTTTGGGTTTTGAATTATTTCTCCCTCAATAATTTCCGCCGGCAGATGCTTTTCTAAGAGTGACATATTTTTTACATTTGCTTTATAGAGAAAATCAGCCGCATCACCTAAGACTGGGATAAATCCGAGAAAGAAATCAAAGATGACGTTATACATGATTTTTTTTCGTACGGTTTCGGGTACTTGATAGAAATGGGCTATCCAAACCAGGTATAAAGAACATATCAGGGAAAGCGCATCACCAATTCCGGGTAAAAGTCCGAGGATCGGATCTAAACCGAAATGAAACGGACCGATATGAAACTCATCATCAAGAATGCGCGTCACTATTTTAGCCAGTTTCAGATGTCTTCGGAATTGATCTACCTTTTTCATACTTTTAATTGAATGATTCAAACAGTGATGTCTCCTGGTTACTTGCTTCAAGAGATAGATTGCGATCTGTGCCTCCGGGACGAATGTGTATTTGTCGTGATGTGTTTTTACCAAAGATATATTTGACGAGAATGTTGTACGTATCTGTGTCAAACATTTCAGGTTGGTAAGAAAACTCTTCTGTGTCTTGCTCTCTGATCTCAGTTTTTTTAACGATGCACCATTTATTGACAGTAAAAATATCTTTCACCCGGTCATCCGTACCTTCGATAATATCTATCGGTCCAGTAAATGGCCATTTTTTGAATCTCAGAGCTGAGATCGCTTGAAGAAAGCGTAGATTATACCTAAGTGGAGATTCTTTACCCTTACAAGCTCCCGAGCATGTACCTAAATGATAGTTAAAACAAGGTCCTTTGCCTTTTTCTATTCCCATGAGTTGGGGACAAAGTGAATTGGTGACGCATAAATCAGTGAGTAATGTTTGCATTTGTTTTTTTGATTTGCATACGCTAATAAGAGAATTTAGCGTATATTTATATGGAGGTAAAAACGGGACGGCTTGTATGGTTCGGTAACCGTTTTTATCCGTAAATTCCTTGAGAGCTATAAGTTCACGGGCGAATCGAAGGTGCCGGTTAAAGAGCGGTAGATGGGTTTTAATCAACTGGGATTCCAAAAGTAGTGCTCCCATCTCGCCAGGCGTTTTGATAAACTCAATATTCCTCAACTGATCTTTGAGTTTTCGCTCCCGGTTAGAACCCAAGTCCTCGTTAAAATGGGAGACTACCCGTTCCCGAATATTCTTACTTTTACCGATATATATCGGTAGATTATTTTCGCCGTAAAATATATAAACACCAGGTGACTGCGGGAGCTCATTTATTACTTTTATACTAATAAATGGAGGTAGCGCAGGTCGTTTGAAAAGTGTCGCCACCGTTTGTTCAAATTTCTGGGTAACCATTTTCTTTCGCACCATTTCAAAAAATGAATAAATCGAGATAGCATCACTTAATGCCCGATGTCGATGGGGTGAAGGGAGTGAAAAGCGCTTGATTAGACTATCAAGATCATGGTGTTTGTAACGCGGAAAAAGGAGACGCGATAATTTTACGGTGCAGAGCGTTCGTAAGTGGAAACGTTTTTCAAGTCGGTCAAATTCCCGTTTCAGAAACAGATAATCAAACCGGACATTGTGGGCTACCATCACCGCATCGTGGAGCAATTCTTCTAAATCGAGCGATACTTGTCTAAATGTCGGCGCGCGATCAAGAAGATCGGGATCAATACCTGTCAACTCTTTGATAAAAGGAGATATATATGCTTGTGGATTAATCAGTGTTTCATACTTAGCGATGACCCTGCCAGATCTCACTTTGACAATCCCTATTTCAATGACCCGGTCTCGCACATGGTGTGCACCTGTGGTTTCGAGATCGATGAAACACAACGTATCTGGGAGCATAGGGTGAGAAATTTCATCCTAACAAAATTGAGTTTGACTTTCAACCTAAGAATTAACAGACCAGAATTTTTTTAATAGGGGGCACATGACAAATACCGCGTGGTTCAGTGCCTTTGAGAAAGTATTCAATAGATATAATAAAGATATAATAAGAACCGGTAAGCTAAAACCATACATAAATTACGGTATATATCCCTTGACGATAAGTAAGTAGTTACACCCTATCTAAATAAATAGGAGGGTCTTAAGTTGAGTCGTTCGCAACGACCAACGTTGTCATACTTGTAGATTGTGGTTCTTTTCTGTGGCCCACCCGTTCAAACTATGTTAAAAAATCTGCATCTTGGGTCTTAAATATTGCGTCTCCGGTCTTATCTACAGGACTTGTTCCTTGAATTAATTGTGCTCCAGTTAATGCCAGTGTTTGTTCAAAGTTGTGCTGCCAGCTTGCGTATGACTTAGCCTTTCTTGGATGCTGATCTTTCATTAAAACTTTCATCATTCGAAGATCTTCTGCAAGCTCATCTCCTTCGTGTTGGTATCTTTCCAGAAACTCAGATTCGGAAACTGAGGTAACGTCAACTTTATGTTTGGTTGTGATTCTATCTCCTACTAATGCATAGTCTCTTTTTATGTGGCCGCTATACAATTCGTTCAATAATGTTTAAACCCCCTCAGAAGCCTTATCTCTTACGTGCTTATCAATCAGCTCTCCAAGGTGTCGACGGTTCATATCCTTTTCAAAGATAACAACGATATCTAGATCACTTGGAGTCTTTGTTTCCGCTACGGTGCTGCCGGCAAGCAGAATACATTTTATCGGAAAAACAACATTTCCCTGCTCATCCTGAATATTACCTAATTCCAGATATGGCTCCAATGCTGCCCGAGCGATGGATTGAGCTTCCTGATAAGCTGAAGCGTGTTCATTATCATAGACAGCTATTAATTTTGGACTCCCGCCAGCATAAACCGCTGTTTCTTCACCGTCTTCACCTTTCAAGGTATAAGGTTTGCGCTCATATGGATAGTCGTAGACTATCGCTGCCGTAGCGTGATATTTATCAAGTTTTACTCCTTCAGACTGCCTGATTGCCCTCTCAATTAAAATCTTGCGCAAATACAAGTTGTCCAGCATTTGAGTCTCAAAACTCAAAATTTCAAGACGAGCATTAAATGAATGTCCCCGTAAGTTCATAATTGGACTTTCTAGATATCGAATATCTTCTCTTATTGTTTCACGCGAGTCTCTAATTTCATCGAATAAACCGTCTAATTCTTCAATTATTAGTTCTGGATCGGGCAGTCCAGAAGGCTGATCTGAGTGAAGCTTGGTTTTCAACGCATCTATTTTTTGTGATACACTTTTATGAAATTCCTTGCGAACCTCTTCGACAGAGGGCAATGATTTATCAAACTCATATTGTAGGTAATTCACGGGCTTTGAGCGTTCACCTAAATATTTCAGATGCCCGTCTTCTTTGTCAGAAAGGGCTTTTAAATCTGACTCTATCCCCATAATTTGAACTTGTGTTTCATTTGGTGTTGGCTTTTCAGCATTTGGTTGAAGAACTGCCCCTGAGTTTAGTGAATCAAGGGGTAAATTGGGCAAATCTGCATTTGCCTGTCGAGGTAGTTGTTCTGGTTTAGCTGCATCTGGAGAAGGGGTTACATTTTTTAAATTCAATCCCATTTCACCAGCCGGTGGTCCTGTATCTGACATATATACAAAATAACAGATTTACTGTTGATATCCAATTATTTGTCCTCGCCCGTGAGGACAATAAATCGATACTTTTAAGGCTAACTTTCTGAAATTCTTTACCTCTTTCCTTCTATAAGAAGGAGGAGTAAAAACTGTGTTAGCTCTCTGACACAAAATATCCTTATTTTTAAGGCTAAATCTCCTAAATCCTTTACCCCTTACCTTATATACATAAGAAGAAGACAAATTCTCTCTATCATTCACCTACGTTACTACCACTTACAAACCAAATACCTCAAACTTGCTATACTCTACTCATGAATAAAAAATCATTAAAAGAAACCTTAAAGCACCGGAAGAAAGATTCAAAAACAACAATCAAAAAAGAAGACTTTGAGAAGCTTTTACAGAAAGCATCTTCCACTTCACCATTTTCACTGAAGAAACCTGAGAAAGCAAAAAGCTAAACATTTGGTTACTTGATTTACGGTGGTTATACCGGAAAGCATATTCATCTACATAGGCTTGTAAATATTTCTTTGAAACGTGTCTATAGACTCCATAGATACCTCTTTTCAAGTGACTCCATAAGTTTTCAGCATTTTGGGTGTGAATATCGTCTTTAGTTACATAAGTAACATTGTGGTTTACTGCCTTATGATTAAATCCTCGTTTCCTAAGTTGTGTGTATCCTGCAAATTGATCTGTCACTATTCTGGCTTTTGGAGAAACATACCTGTCAATTTGCTCAATGAGTGACCACTTACCTGTGTTTTTAACATGTTTAAGATATGCTTTCCCGTCTCGTTTAATCATTCCCATAACTACTTCCTTGGGTTTTTCATTAAAGTGGAGCACAAACTTTCGGTTCATGCCTTTGCCTCCAATGAATGTTTCGTCAATCTCAACTGTTCCATCTAATGGAGTCAGGTCAAGATCTGCCATAAGGATTCTAATTTGTTTAAATATTCTCCAGGCAGTTTTATAAGTAACACCTAGTTCTCTTTCAAGCTGTTTAGCAGATATTCCACTTCTGGTTTTAATCATCAGAAACATGGCATAAAACCATGCAGTTAATGGAGTGGTGGATTTTTCAAATACAGTACCGGCAAGTGGAGCGATATGTGTGCCACAGGGAGCACAGGCATACTGAAGTCTGTCTTTAATTTTATAGTGCTTAGTGATCTTTTGGCACTTAGAGCAAGTAATTCCGTTAGGGAAGCGTAAACTCTTAATCTTTTCCAAGCATTTCTCGTCAGTGGAGTAAACTTTTAGGAAGTCAGCCAGAGTATATTTATCGTTCACAACAATATTTTAGCAAGTAAACTACTTGTTGTCAAGGTATAAGTGCCTAAATTACCACTTGACAAGTAAACGATCGTTTACTATAGTATGCATATGAAACGTTCGTTTACCCCTACATACCACATAGGTTACCGCCGTTTCCAAAAGCAGCTTCTGGCACTACTTAAGAATGATATCTCGACGGTTAAACGTTTAGCGGTCGAGGCACGAGACGAACTTGAACTCAAACGCAAAGGAAAAATGCAACTTTTATTTACCGTGTGACTGCCATGGAGAATCAAACAGCTGCCCAAAAAATCCGGGATTTTTTTAAACACCACAGCCGGATGCCTTCGTATAAAGAAATGTGCCATCTGTTCGGAGTAGCCTCAAAACGGACTTGTTTCCGGATCGCTCAAAAACTCATACATGCCGGCTTGCTCGAGAAAGATAGTACCGGTAAACTAATACCGAAACTGCTATTTTCCGCCTTGCCATACGTCGGCTCTATCAAAGCAGGTATACCTACACCAGCTGAACAAGAACTTTTGCACACGATGTCATTTGATTCGTACCTAGTGAATAAACCGCATAATTCATTTATCCTCAAAGTATCTGGCGATTCAATGATTGAGGCCGGGATTTTACCAGGTGACTTGGTGGTGATTGAAAAAGACAAGCAAGCGCGCGACGGAGACATAGTGGTAGCATATGTCGATCAGGAGTGGACGCTCAAATATTACCGGAATATAAACGGCGCGGTGTGCCTCATGCCTGCAAATGGAAAATATCCGCCGATTTATCCCCGTGAATCACTTACCATTTGGGGTAAAGTGGTATCCGTCATCCGCAAGCTATCCTAATAGATCAATCAGGGTTAAAACTTAACAACTCTTACAATTTGGCGTATAATCACGGGTTATGCCAAAAAAACTCCTACTTTTTTTCATAATTTGCGCACTCTTGGTTCTCGGAGTGTATACGTATGGCAATCAAGTTTCCCGGATAGGCCAATCGAAGATTGAAACCGTCATGGTTACCCGGACTACCATAACCGATGCGATCACTGTTTCTGGTAAAACTTCTGCCACGGAAGTGGTACAACTCAAGTTCCAAACAGGTGGAAAATTGGCGTGGATCAACGTAAAAGAAGGTGACGTAGTCAATGCCTATACGGCAGTGGCAAGTCTTGATACGGTTGATCTACAAAAAAATTTGACTAAGACGCTGAGGGACTATGCCAAAGAAAGGAGCGACTTTGAGGAAGATCGGTTAGTTACGTATAAAGACAAAGTGATGACCGATACTGTCAAGCGAATTCTTGAAAAAAATCAATGGGATCTTGATAAGGCAGTCATTGACGTAGAGTTGAAAAATGTTTCAATAACACTCGCTACACTGATTTCCCCGATTGCCGGGATTGTCACCCGAGTAGATACGCCGGTGGCCAACGTAAATGTTACGACAAATGACATCATAGAAATAATAAATCCCGCTTCAATCGTTTTTCGCGCCAACGTTGATGAGACGGAAATCGGTAGTATCCACCCCGAACAAGAAGTGGAAATCGAGCTAGACGCCTTCCCCGATACACCTTTTACTGGTATAGTCACTCAAATTGCTTTTGCCTCAGAAACTACTCCTGCCGGAGCGACAGTTTTCCCTGTAGACAGTGTGTTCAAAGACACTCATAATTTGCGTGTCGGTTTAAATGGTGATATGAAAGTGTTGTTGAAAAAATCACCTGACAGCCTATCAGTACCCAGTGAAGCAGTCCGCAGTGAAGCGAATGTAAACTATGTGATTATCAAGGAGGGAGCATCATTTTCGAAACGACCGGTAACCTTAGGTCTCCAAACTGAAACCGAAACAGAAATTGTGAGTGGTGTAAAGGAAGGAGAATTGATCGTGAGCAAAGGATTTGAGTATTTACCGGTCAATTTGCGATGAACTCACCGCTTCTTACTCTGTCGCATATCTCGAAAATATACCAGATGGACGGGGTGTCCTTTAAAGCGCTGGATGATATTTCATTGACGATCGAGGCGGGAGAGTATACTGCTATCAGGGGACCCTCAGGTTCGGGAAAATCTACTCTGATGCATATTATGGGCTGCCTTGATACACCTTCGACAGGACTTGTGCGTCTCAAGGGCAAAGATATATCAAAGTTATCAGAAGAAGAGCGAGCAAAAATACGAAATCAAAAAATTGGTTTTATTTTTCAGGAGTTTAATCTGATGAGTAAAACAACCGCTCTTGCCAATGTGGAATTACCGCTTGTCTACGCTCATGTCTCGGCGCAGGAGCGAAAACGCAAGGCGGTTCAGGAACTTGAGGCAGTAGACCTCGGCGAAAAGCAAGATAATTATCCGTCACAATTATCCGGAGGTCAAAAGCAGCGAGTAGCCATAGCCAGAGCATTGGTGGCCGATCCGGAAATACTTCTGGCTGATGAGCCGACGGGAAACCTAGATAGCCAGTCGGGCCGCGAGATTCTGGGCATATTTGACCAGCTATCAGCCCAGGGACGCACAATCATCGTGATTACCCATGATAGTTTAATAGCTCACAGAGCCAGCCGCATCATTTCGATAAAAGACGGTAAAATCACCCAGGATACGAAACGCCATGAATAGTACTGAATTTATCATGATTGCTTTAAAATCAATCCGCGCCAATAAACTACGGTCACTTTTGACGATACTAGGTGTGATCATCGGAGTCGCTTCAGTAATACTTCTTACTTCCATAGGCACTGGTCTTCAAGCATTCGTGACGGCTCAATTTGCTTCTCTCGGGTCAAATAAAATTTTCGTCCTACCCGGAAAAATCGATTTTAAAAGCTCTTCGCGGGGACTTCTACCGACGAGTAAATTCGAATTTACTGACGTGTCTGATTTGGAGCGTTCGGGAGAGGCGATTAGGCAAGTGACGCCGGCTACGATCGGTAATGGGACTATTTTGTACCGGGGTGAAACGGTGCCGCTTGAGGTGATAGGTATTTGGGAGGAGTATCTACCGATGCAGAATTTTACGCTTAGCAAAGGAAGATCAATTGTGGAAAGCGACGTCGAAAGATCAAGAAAAGTTGTTGTATTAGGTGCGAAACCGGTTGCGGAGCTGTTTGAAACAGGTGAAAATCCGGTTGGAAAACATATTGTGTTAAACGATATCCGGTTTGAAGTAGTCGGTACTCTCGCCGCGAAAGGATCAGGAGGGGCTCTCGGATCTGACATCGACAATCATGCCTTTATTCCTTTATCAACGGCCCTCAAACTGTATGACCAAACCAAACCGTATATGCTTCTTATCGAAGCCAGAGATCAAGATAGCGTCTCGTCAGCGGTTGAACAAATAAAAAAAATCCTTCTCACAAGATTGAAAAATGACGATTTTACCGTTCTTGAGCAAACTGAACTTTTGGGAACGATAACTCAGTTTCTCGGGGTGATTACTATCGCCCTTGGCGGCATAGCTTCAATTTCCCTCGTTGTCGGAGGCATTGGCATCATGAACATCATGCTGGTGTCGGTTACTGAGAGGACGCGCGAAATAGGTCTTAGAAAAGCCGTGGGAGCGACTCCCTTTGAAATTTTGTTTCAGTTTTTGATGGAAGCTGTGATGCTTTCTGTAACTGGCGGGATCATTGGAATCATGCTCGGCAGCCTCGGAGCGTATGCTTTAGGAAGTTTTATCGAGACTTCTGTTGAAGTATGGTCAGTTTTTTTGGCATTTGGGTTTTCGACGCTAGTTGGCATTATTTTCGGTGTCGCACCGGCTATCAAAGCATCCCGGTTAAGCCCGATTGTAGCTTTGCGATACGAATAACTTACGGCTTCCAACCTTCATACGCATAGAAGTCTCCGTTTCGTTCAACACACACAAAGGGAGTATCTTTTTCCATATTGGCCGCATGTCCGGGAGAGTTTTTCCAGAGCGCGACCACGTTTTGATAACGTGTAGATCGGGCAATATTCTCAGTCACTAATGCATATGACGAATAGGGAAGTGTTTTTGCATCAATCCGCGATCTAAAACCGTCATGATTAAAATTTTGAGATAACTCTGACGCCCTGACTTTGGCAAAACTGCAGGTGTATACATCAGTTTTGACGGTAGTTTTACCTTTCGACGTCCGATAAGTATTAATCTCTGCCAAAATACTATCTTTCACAGAGTCACTTTCCTGAATAGGTAACATTAATGCTGCCACTGAAGAGCGATGCGGAGAGATTGGAACCGAGGGAATCGTCTCGCGGCCGGGTGTCGGAATGGGAGTTTTGAGTTGGGGACTATCAGTAGGCACAACCTTCGGTGAAGTCACTGGCTCAACCGAAGGAGACGGTAATAATCGGAGATTAAACGGTACTACGCTGAACCTCAACGGCCAGATATTTGCGAAATGTGAAGCAAAAATAGTACGTGTTGGTAAAGCTAATAAGCCGATTGCGGTCAAAGCAATGAAAAGTACAGACAAACGACTCATGGTAAAAATCCTAGATGGCTCTTAGCAATTTGTCAAGTTATATGAATAAACCGCGTAAGGTGGGTAGAATGTGAATCTTTCTAGATTAAAAAGGATCGTCACAAAGGTCTTATTTAATATACTGTTACATAATTCTTACAACTTATTATCATAATTTTCATATTTTATGTGCTACGCTGTATGTGATGAGCCGGGGAACCCCATCCCCAATTGTGTAAATATACCTCGCCGGTTATGTCGACAAAACAAATCCTGGTGATAGATGACGATATTGATATTTTGGAAGCGGTGGAGATAATTCTAAAAGATGCGGGATACGAGGTTGAGGCGACCACTGATGCGAGTAAAGCAATATGTTTACCCGGTTCGAACAAATTACCGGATTTGATTCTACTTGATATTTTGATCGCTCAAGACGATGGTCGTAAAATTTCAACCCAACTTAAATCTCAACCTAAAACCCGGCATATCCCCATTTGCCTGATATCGGCGTTACCGCATCAGGATTCAATCCTCAAAGAAAGTCAGGCCGACTATTTTCTAGCCAAACCGTTTGACATGCAGGATTTACTGCATACCGTCCGGGCGTTACTTAAAAAAAAATCTTGAGACATATTGACAAATAAAAATTAACTGGATGCTTTTTCAGATAATTTTAAAAAATCGCTGAGTACGTACAAATATACCCTGTATATTTCATCCATGTCTTTACGTTGTACGAAATAGGCTCCTTGTTGCTCAACTACTTCAAGTTCTACTAGGGTAGCACCTTCATTTTTATCCTTGAGAATAATCTTAGTTTTGTCAGGAGCACGTGCCAACGACTCCTTTTCTTCTGATGCAAAGTCATACGCCTTAAGTGTCGAAAGTTCTGTCAATATAGTATTAAGTTCGCTCGATGTGAAGCGCTTGGTGACATTAGTATAATATAAAGTCCAGGCTTCAGCTTCAGTCCGGGTGAGGCGGAAATTTGTTTTACCCTCAACTGTGATCTCACCAACGTCAGCTACCGGTAAAGAAATTATGGTTTTATCGCGCCATTTTGATTGGTCTGAAATCGCTACCGTGTGAAGATTTCCTTTGTACAGATATACATTGTCCGAATTTTTTTTTCTCAGATATACCGAATTTAATTCGGGGCCTGTTTTGCCAATATAGAGGGTAGACTCACCAAACGTACCTTTGATCGTCAATTCCACTCCCTCATTTTCAGCTACAGCGTACTCGGAAATGTTATCTTTACTCCGGGAAACTAAACGGACCATTTGACTGTCTGCAAAACTTTGGAATAACGCGTTGATTTCTTCTTGAGAGGCCATTTTGTCCCCGACTTTCCACACTGTACCGTTTTTAGTCAATCTCGCTTCTTCATCCGACCCGGTAATCACGATTTCTTGTACCAAGTCTTGGGTAAATTCTACAAGTGGTATTTCGCGAGCTTTTGGCCCAGTTACACTTACGGGTAGTAACATTACCCATTGTGGACTGGTAGCAACTACCGCCAGGAGTATAAAAACTAGAGTCAGGACTATTAAGGTTTTTCTATTCATGAAGAACTAAAATCGTATATTTTTTGACGCAATTTTTTTCTGCGCAGTAGACGCACGAGGCCTGTTGTTCCCGGCGCTATAACTGATAAAATAAAATTACCGTATTTGATCATCAGGGGATCTTTCTCGCTCGTAAAAAGTAGTTTCTTTGGCTGTGATTGTTTGATGGCTATCTCAGCGAGCGATGTATCTGATGCGAGCCAAGAAAGTACTGATTGGCCAAATGCCAAATTTTGGGGGGAATTTTGCGTAAACTGGTCTGTCAGAAAATCAGAATCGGCGACAATCGCGACCTTACCTTTCGCGCTTGTATCGTTTTGTTCGCGCGGTACTAGTGCAAGTGATACTATATATTCGGTTAGATTTTCTTTTGAAAATGAAGCCTTTTCGGGCGAAAGATCAACCACTCCCGACTGAACACCACCGAATCGTGTAGTTGAGAGTAACGTTTGCGATCTAAATCCCGCTGTGTCGAGTTTCGCATCATCTGGACTCAACGTGCTCCCCCACGGAATGAGTACACTTTCAATCCGCTTTGCTATTTCACTTGAGTCTTGGGATTGGGCATTAATCCAGAAAGGGTATGGCAACAGAAAGCCTAAACCTTGAGTTCCCAAACTGATCGTTTCATGAGACCCGAGATCATAGGCGATATTTTCATTAATAGTCACTCCCAAGTCTTTGACAAAATCCGAAAAGCTGCCAGGATTGGGTTGGGGTGTAAGAGACTGGGGGGTGATCTGGTATGTATCAAGCATGAGAAATAAACTTTTACCTTCGTTGAGAAAATCTCCTACGGCTTTTTTGGTTGGTTCATCTATTTTTTCAACTGGTCCGGCAATCACGAGTACTGCTGACTCCGATGCAAGTGGGAGATTTTTTTCATCAAACCGAACTGACTCGATAGTAAATTGTTTACGTAACTCTTCGTTGAGCCGGGTATAATCACGATAGATATTTTTTTCACCGTGGCCGTCTAGGAAAGCGATTGATTTTTTGTCTTTGATGGTGAGCTGAGTGATTAGACTCGTCAGTTGGTATTCCAAATCCGCGGTCTGGTCTATAAATGATACTGCTTCATGCCGATCACCGTAGGTGACTATCAAACCCAAAAATCCAGTTTTTAATTGAAATTCTTCATTTCCTACGACATTAAACTGGACTTCTTTTACCCCCCGGCTCGCTGCCTCCTGGCTGATTTCAGGATCATCAGACGGATCTTTATACACGAGCGTCACATTATTATGCGAAACGTTGGCGTAATCTCTGAGAATATCCTTTGTATCGCGGACTACCGGTAAAAATTGACTGGGAAGCTTACTTGAAGCATACACCGTGATGGTGATGATATCTTTGAGATTTTTGAGTTTATCTATCGTCGCAGGTGAGAGTGTGTACAATTTACCCTGGGTTAGATCGAGACGCCCGGGAATGCGAGAGCTAAGAATATTTGAAAATACCACTATGCCTATGGTTAAAAACACCGCGATCGTATAGGGCAGGTAGAGATCCTTCCGATTGGCATACTTCAACTTGAGAAGTTCCCGGTAGGCGAGGATAATAAACATTCCGGTCAGGGAAATAAAATACCATAGATCTTGGACATCAATCACTCCCCGAGACATCGAAGTCATGTGTGTGAGAAGCGACAGATTTTCAATGTAAGGGACAAGAGAGAGGGGGAGAAATTCAGTCATAAATTCTGATCCAGCGATAATCAGGAAAAATGACATGGTAGTGCTGGTAAGAAGAGCCGCGATTTGGTTTTTGAGGAGGCTCGAGACAAAAAGTCCTAAAGAAACGAGACAAGAGGTGAGGAGAAGACTCGCGAGAAACTGAGCGGCAAAGACACCCCAGTCAAGTGGACCAAAACGGGAAAATGCTACTGCTATTGGGAGGGAAAAGGCAAGGCTGACGGCAATCCAAACGATATTACTCAAGAATTTCCCAAATACGACATCAATTTCTCGTACCGGGTGGGTGAGGAGTAATTCCAAAGTACCCTCATTTTTTTCTTCAGCAAAGGCTCCCATAGTTGAAGCGCCAGCAAAAAGCATAAGCACCCAGGGGAGGTAATCAAAAAGCAGTCTTAAACTAGTTTCTCCTGCCAGAAAGATGCTCCTGAAAAACAAAAATTCCCACAGGAGTACAAATACAATCAAGGCTATATACGAGGCGGGATTATCAAGACGGCCTTTGAGTTCTTTCCCGGCTACTGCGGCAATGATACCCAACCTGTCTTTTACTTTATTCTTCATAGTGGGTTAACTGACGAAACAAGTCTTCAAGATGTTTTTCTTCTTCAGTCAATTTCCAGATGACCCATTTTTTTTGAGCGGCCAATTTTGAAAGAATTGGAGGTAGTTTCACGCCACGTAGTGGCGTAAGGTAAACGGAAAATTTACCATTTTTCAGTTTTTTTACGTCGGCGTATTTTACTCCGGGAAGATTTTTTAAAGTACTCTCAACCCCCGCGCCTTCAATTTCGACCATCAGACGCGGACTACCACTCACTTTTTTGAGAAGTGTCTTTGGTGTTCCGTCCGCTACCAGGCTACCCCGATTCATGATAATCATTCGCTCACATACTGCTTCGACTTCCTGCATGACATGAGTGCTCAAAAGTATAGTATGATTTTTAGAAAGTTTTCTGATAAGCGTACGGATTTCACTGCGTTGATTCGGATCAAGTCCTTCAGAAGGCTCATCCATTACCAGTATTTCAGGTTGATGGAGTATCGCCAGGGCTATCCCAACGCGTTGTTTATACCCCTTAGACAGTTCGGTGATAGGATGGTAGTACACATCAGCAATTGATACACTTTTTACGGCAAAGTCAAGCACCTGTGTATGTTTTTGTTTCAAAATCCGCCGGAGGGAAAGAGAATATTCCAGTAGTTCTCCCACGAGCATGTCCTTGTATAAGGGATTGTTTTCCGGGAGGTACCCAATTTTTTCCTGCGCCAGTATTGGGTTTTGGGTGATATCTATAGTATCTATGCTGACCGTACCCCGATCAGGGGACATAAATCCTGTGAGCATACGCATGGTAGTAGTTTTTCCGGCTCCGTTTGGTCCCAAAAGTCCGACTACCTCACCTGGTTTAATAGTAAAAGACAGATCATTGACAGCACACGTCTCCCCGAAATATTTAGTCAAATGACTGACGGTTATCATACGTAGGAATGGACAGTTCTATCAAGCGTACAATATAAGAAAAAAAGGGCAATTTTTCAAGTACCTGAAGTTTCATCTGCCTATATTACAGGCAGTATCATTTGGAACAGCGAGGATTTCATTTAATTAATCTAATAGTCAAAGGATAGGAATAGTCGCCACCAATACTGGCAGCTTTGCCTGCTTTAACTATGAGTACTATTTCAGCGGTAAACAGAGCCGTTAGCAGTAAAGGGCCAATTAAAATAACTGATAAGAACATGCTAACAATTGAGTATATGGCAATGCTAATTTGAAAATTAAGTGCTTCTTTGCTGTGGTTGGCTACATATTCTGAGCTGTCTTTCTTTATTAGCCACACTATAAGCGGCCCGACAAAGCTGGTAAATAGACCAATTACATGCGCAACAATCGCCAAGGTACGTTCATTCTGACTATTTTTCATTTTCCCTCCTTCTGTGTTAAGTAAACAGTAGCGCCGTGTAAAAGTCAACGATCTAGAATCGGATAGTTTGGCACAACTGGAATAGTAAATCTATACACGGTACAATAATCCTAAAC
>CAYPMW010000025.1:16324-21919 GCA_964412165.1 uncultured Gammaproteobacteria bacterium
TCTTTAACAGTCCAGGATCAAATGCCAATGCGGTTGCTGAATTGGTCATCTGTATGACGCTTATGTTACTAAGAAATATTGTTCCTCAGCACCAGGAGTTGGTACACGGTAGATGGAGAAATAGAAAATATTTGGGCGAAGAACTCGCAAGGAAAATTATTGGTCTGATTGGATGTGGCGCGATCGGCCAACGAGTGGCTAAAAAACTCGCGAGCTTTCAGGTACTAAAAATCTTTGGCTTCGATCCATTTCTTGATGCGGAGAAACTCAAATCATTTGGGATTATAAAAGTAGATCTAGACACACTTTTGAAAGAATCAGATATTATTTCACTGCATCTACCTCTACTGCCCGAAACAAAACATTTGATATCAGCCAAGGAACTGGCACGCATGAAACCGACAAGTTTTCTCATCAATACTTCACGCGGCGGTATTATAAATGAGAATGATTTAATTCTCGCTTTAAAAAAGCATACTTTGAGAGGAGCAGCGCTTGATGTTTTTGAAAATGAGCCTGATATTAAGCAGGAGTTTTTGAGTCTTCAAAATTGCATCATCACCCCGCATATCGGCGCTTTTACCAAGGAAGCACATGAAGCCATGAGCGTGGTAGTAATAGAACAGTTTTTAAAGTATCTTAAAAAAATAACCTAAAATTGACTTTTTACGATGATTCTTTTTCATTATTTTCTACCTGAGTAATTTTTTTCTTACGGAAATACCACTTTTCGATCCACCATGGTACGGTGAGCATCGGGCCTAATAAACCCCCTATAAAAGAAAATATTTTAGCCTGTCCTGCAGTCAGTCCGAAAGTATTGGTCACAGTGATTCCAAATATACGTGTATTAAAAGCGTCAGAAACTGATAATTCGAAAACACCAGCCTTTCGGGGAGTAAGTATCCAGGAAAAAGAACCACTTCCTTGCGCCGCAAGTTTTAGCGTTTGTTCCTCCTTATTCGGACTCATATCAAACCCCGGAGAGCGTAGCGTGACGGTTGATTCGCACTCAGTGTCCATGGGATTAGTGAGTTCTACTAGCATTGCTTGGGATTTGTCTTCTTCCATGACCCTCTCTGGACTTTTCACCTCCCAAGAGCAACGAAGTGGGCCTTCGCCGATTGAACCGTAAATGGTTTCTTCTTTATCAAGTGACAAAGCTTTTTTTTCACTGTTTAATAGTTTTATGCCAAATAAAAGGCTACCAACAAAAAGTAATATACCTATAAAACCAAACATGGTTTTATTCATATCAATACGTAGTATACAGCTATTAATGAATCTATAAAACTTTATGATTTAAAAAGTATTAACTAACTTGCGTTTATGTAGTAGATTGGGTTACGATGAGAATATTGACAATATAAAATAAATGAAACACACACTACTCATCTTTTCCGTTTTAGCAGTTATACTGATTGGAAGTGGTTACTTTATTATCCAAAATAAGTCAACTCCATCGTTATCTGATAGTCACACACCCACCAACATCACCACGAACGGTACCTCAAATAATTCAGCTAATAAGGTGACAGAAGGGTACCTCTCCTATTCTACTTCGATCTTAACCCAAACAAAAGACAGGAAACGAATACTCTATTTCTATGCCAATTGGTGCCCGATATGTAGACCAGCTGATGTCGAATTTAAAGCCAACCAAGATAAAATTCCGAGTGACACAGTAGTAATTCGCGTCAATTATAATGACTCTGACACAGACGGTGAAGAAAAACAGCTGGCTCAACAATATGGTGTCAGCTATCAGCATACGTATGTTCAAATAGATGAAAACGGCGATGAGGTGACTAGATGGAACGGTGGAGCGCTCAAAGAACTGTTGACTAATACAAGATAATTATGATTCTTATCATCGCCTTTGCGTTTCTGGCAGGCGTAGTCACTATACTTTCACCCTGTATTCTACCAGTACTACCAATCATTCTTTCATCAACTATCGACGGACATGCCGTTCATAAATCTCGGCCATGGGGGGTGGTTGCCGGATTTGTCGCAAGTTTTACTTTTTTTACTTTATTTTTGACTTCTATCGTCCGTTTAAGCGGTATACCGGCTGATAGTTTACGTCTGGTTTCAGTTTTCGTGATTGCCGGATTCGGAGTATCACTTCTGATTCCCAAATTTCAGTTGTATTTTGAGTTCATTTTTTCTAAATTGGCAGGATTTGTTCCCCAAACTAGGGGAAGAACTGGATTTGCAGGTGGATTGCTGGTCGGACTATCACTTGGGCTTCTTTGGACACCCTGCGTAGGGCCAATTCTTGCATCAGTCATATCGCTGGCTATTACAGGCACAGTGACTATAAACGCATTATTTATTACCCTAGCGTATTCAATTGGTACAGGAGTCCCCATGTTTCTTATTATGTATGCTGGGCAAAGTGCATTAAAAAAAGTGCCATGGCTAATTGCCAGTACCCCACGGATCCAGAAAGCGTTTGGAGTCGTGATGATAGCCACAGCTATTGGGATCTTGGCACAAGCCGACAGAAAATTTCAATCATATATTTTGGACACGTTTCCGCAATACGGAATAGGATTGACACAAATCGAAGATATCGCGCCAGTTCGAAAAGCTCTGGAAAAGATAAGCGGTAAAAAAATAGAGGAAAAAAATTTGGGAAAGCCGATGTTTGATCAGGTAGTGCCTAAAGGTGTAAAAGCGCCTGAAATTATTCCTGGCGGAGAATGGTTCAACTCAGAACCATTAACACTTGAGGGTTTACAGGGCAACGTAGTGGTGATTGATTTTTGGACGTACACGTGTATCAATTGTCAAAGAACTTTACCGTATCTTAAAAATTGGTGGGAAAAATATAAAGATAAAGGTTTAGTCATTATCGGAGTTCATTCACCTGAGTTTGAATTTGAGAAAAATCCGGCGAACGTGAAACAGGCTATTAAAAATTTTAACCTGAAATACCCAATTGTTCAGGATAACGAGTTTGCCACATGGAAAGCATATGCCAATCGTTATTGGCCAGCTAAATATTTTATTGATAAAGACGGGTATATACGATCTACCCACTTTGGTGAAGGGGCATATGATGAAAGTGAGCGGGTAATCCAGGAACTTCTCAAAGAACTTGGGTCGGCAGACGTTGCCCAAGAAGTGAATAATCCTGCGTACCAGATTTATTCCAGAACGCCGGAGACGTATTTAGGGTATCAAAGAATAGATAATTTTGCCTCACCAGAAAAAATCGTTCCCGATCAAGTGATAGCGTATACCGTCCCGGATACATTAGCTAGAAGTCAAGTAGCTTTCGAGGGAAATTGGATTGTTAGTAGAGACTATGCCAACCCGATGAAAGGCGCTAAATTGCACCTCAACTTTGACGCCAAAGAAGTATTTATAGTGATGCGAAACTCCGGTCAGGTTGCAAGGATAAAAGTTTACTTAGATGGGAAATTGGACTATCCCGGGGAAGATAATCAAGAGGGAAATGTGACGATTGATTCTGACCGGTTATATAAACTTATCGACCTGCCAGAACCAGGCCCACATACACTTACTGTTGAATTTGAAGATGAAAATAGCCAGTTATATGCATTTACGTTTGGATAATAGTAAAGCTGTGAGGGCTAAAAACCCAGTTTTTCTTTGACCAAAATCAGGTAAATTCTATGTGGTTGGATTTCCTTGTTGATGATTAAAATCTTATTGACTGCGCTTCCTGGCAATCCATAAGCTTTTTTAGCTCGCTCACTTTCTAAAGGTAGGCTATGGTCATATACTCTTTTTATACCTGCATCAATATTTTTAACCACCTTTTGAGCTCCAACTACCCAAATAATATGTAATGCTCCATACGCATACGCCGGTAACTGACTACCTGTATATGAGGCTATCAAAACTTGACCATCCTCTGTAACTGCATGGACACTGCCAACTGCAAACTCAGGAGCTGCACCCAAACCGTTCATCTCTTGAGCTTGAGTCTGCCTATCCATTGTATAAAGCTTATCTCGTACTGACTTAAGTTTTCCGTCTTTTTTATTTATCTCCTCTGGCAATCCAATAGTGTCAAGCGTGACCGAAGTCATTGTCATTACCTCAGAACCATCTGGCACTATTTCTAATACTTTTTGTTTGGCTTGCTCACCATTTTCTACAACTTCAGCCTCAATACCATTTACTTTCAAAGCAGCAATAGTTTTTTCAATTGTTTTATCATCAACTAACGTATTCCAATTTGACATACCGTATCTCCCTCTTGACAATTAACGTGCAATTTTATTTATATTCAAACCACAGTCTTGTAAGAATTGTCTGTTTAGACTGTAAAAATGATTTGTACCTTCTTTTCTCACTAGCAACACATTTGCATCGATTAATTTATTTATGTGATGAGATAAGGTAGGTTGAGAAAGCGGAAATTTGTCTAGAATCGCTTGGCAGGAAAGTTCTAATCCATTATTATGAAGGTGCTTCATGATATCTACTCTCGTCTCGTCAGAAAGTGCCTTGAACAATTTAATCATCTGCTTACTCATATTTAATTATTGAATTATTTGAATTATTCAATGATAATACTGAATCAAATCATTGTCAACAGCTATTTACCACATCGGCAACATTGGTTTTCATTCACGGTTCTGAACAATTCCAAGCGGTTTAATTGTGATTGTACCATTCTTCGGTTACTTGAAATTTACAATAAACTATTTTCATTTAAATCTTTTTTGCTTTGTACACTGACCCTACCCACCCTAAAATTTCCAACAACCAAGTCAATATGACAGCTCGGAAATCTGTAAGATAATTTTTGAAACTCGCAGTTGAAGAACTTGTATTGTTAGAGATACGTATGTTTAGTATAATTGCCTATTGTTTAATCAACTTATATGAAAGAAAAAATTGGTATATTTGGCTCAGCAATTTATGATTCAGAAGAGAGTACTGCAAAAGCACGAGAACTAGGTGAAGTATTAGCTGAATCTGATGTCATCCTTATTACTGGTGCTTGCTCAGGATTACCTTATGAAGTAGCGCTGGCTGCATTTAAAAAAAATCATACAGAAATTTGGGGATTCTCACCCGCATCTGACTACAAAGGGCAAGTTGCATGCACACCTGGTGACGATAATACAATCTACTTTCGCCTAATATATACTCCTGCTGACTTTAAATTTATTAGTGATGTTAGAGTCGCAAGAAAGTATCGAAATGTTCTCACAACAGCAACATGCGATGGAGGAATTGTTGTTTCTGGACGGTGGGGAACTCTAAATGAGTTTACAAACTTATATGATATGGGAAAAGTTATCGGGGTACTGACTGGAACTGGTGGCGTTGCCGACATTCTTCCTGACCTAGTGAGAAAAATAAATAAACCTAGTAAAGCAACTGTGTTTTTCAATAATTCGGCAAGTGATTTAGTGAATCAAGTACTCAGTGAGATAAGAAGTAGGAAACAAAAGTAAACTTATCGGTACTGATATGTGAGAAGTGTCAACCCAGCCAACCCACACCGGGTGTGGAATAGCTTGACACTTTGGGATATTGAGCTGGGAGACTTGGATTCGGACCAAGATAAACGGATCCAAAGTCCGTTGTCCTACCATTAGACGA
>CAYPMW010000026.1:0-8950 GCA_964412165.1 uncultured Gammaproteobacteria bacterium
ACAAACGCCTTGATGATTTCGCCGCGGAGGGCATCGGGTTTACCGATTACTCCTGCTTCAATGACTGCAGGATGGGCGACAAGGGCTGATTCGACCTCAAACGGGCCAACTCTCTCGCCAGACGTTTTGATGACATCATCGGCTCTACCAATAAACCAAAAATACCCGTCATCATCCTTCATCCCCCGGTCGCCTGAGATATACCAACCGTTTACAAAATAGCTCGAGTATTTCATCGGTCTACGCCAAATGGTACGCATCATCGCTGGCCAGGGTGGTTTAATCGCAATATTACCCTCTTGGTTTACTCCTAATACTTTCCCTGAGTCGCTGACAATTTCTGCCCGGATCCCGGGGAACGGCTTCCCCATGGAGCCAATCTTTATATCCATACTCGGGTAATTTGCAATCATGATCGCCCCAGTCTCTGTCTGCCACCAATTATCGTGGAATGGAAGTCCGTATACTTTAATGCCCCATTTGATTGCCTCGGGATTCAAAGGCTCACCGACCGAGGCCAGATGTCTCAAGTGGGTAAGATTATATTTTTTGACTAGGTCGGAGCCTTTTGCCATTAGCATCCTGATAGCTGTAGGGGCAGTATACCAAACGGTCACTCGATATTTCTCTAAGATCTGATACCACTTCTCCGGATCAAACCTGCCAGAAAAGATGACTGAGGTCGCACCCACTGACCAACTACCCAAAATTTCATAGGCAATCCCAGTCACCCAACCGGGATCTGCAGTGCACCAATAAGTATCACCGTCTCTCAGATCTAGTACCCACTGAGCAGTCATGTGTTCTTGCAAAATCGCCCGGTGTGCGTGTACGACTCCCTTTGGTTTGCCTGTGGTTCCTGAGGTATAGAGCATAAAGGCGTAATCATCAGGATCCATCTGACTGACGTGTAACTGTGTACTAGCATGTTGGAAAGATGTAGCAAAGCTACTTGTATCTACTGTGAGGATATGTTTTAAAGCGGGAAGTTTTCGCTTGATCTTATCAACGCGAGGTTTAAGTTCTGTATTGGTGATGAGGACTTTGCAATCGCTATTGGCTAACCGATCCTCAAGCGCCTGTTCTTGGAAGGCGCTAAATAATGTCCCAGCTATTGCTCCAATTTTTAAAATCCCCAAAAAAGCAAAAAAAAGTTCAGGGATACGGGGAAGGAAAATAAATACCCTATCTCCCCTCTGAATACCAAAATCTTTGAGTATATTACCAAATTTATTCGAGGCTAAAGCAAGTTCTTCGAACGTAAACTTTTTCTCGTTTCCCAAATCGTCTTCCCAGTAAAGGGCAATTTTATTTTTCCGCCAAGTGTCAAGATGTCTGTCAACCGCGTTGTAAGCTGCATTTATCTTTCCGTCAAACCAGGCAAGCTCTTTACGCGCTGTCCGCCAATCAAATGCCCGATACATTTTTTCATAATCCTCGAGATTAGGGAGAATTTTGAAATCTTGTGAAGATTTTTTAAAAGTATCTGATATCATGTACTTAATAAAGCTTAGCTATCTTTGGAAAGCTAAGCTTGTAAATAATGTCATTAAAAGAGTGTAATATTATTTTTTTCGATTTATTTGAGACAAATTCATTAACAGTACAGATCCCAAAATTACTCCAATAATACCTAAAAAAATAAAGATCGATTCACCACGTAATCTAAAAACTAAGCTTGCAACACCGCCTTTTAAGGCACAAACCGCACCAATAAATTGAAAATTTTATACATGTTAATCCTGATGATTTTGCCTATTTATCTTTTAAGATTTGAGCGGATTAACTTTTTCTTTTTGGTGTTTAATATCTCGAATTCAAATTAAAAAATTTTAACTTCAATTTATTTCTTCTCTCTCACTACAAACTTTTCATTCAGCCTCTTGAGATTTTCCATGACTCCTGTATATTCGAGCTCATCCATCGGCGCCATGGCTGGGCCGTAAAAGCCCTGCTGTCTCAGCTCAAACGTCTTCTGGGAGGCTTTCTCACGGACATAGTCCCAGAATGGCTGGTCAAAGAGATCTACTGCCTCGGTTAGTTTCCCCTCGTGCACGCAGTAACCGGCAGCAGACATGATGGTAGGTCCATCAAAATAGGAAATAATCGACCCCTGTTTGACTGGCATGACCGCTACATGGTGCGATCCACGGTTGTCTCCCAGAGTATAGTGGGCCAACGCCCACGGAGAGAGAATTTCACCTGTTGAGGGAAACTGTTTCTGGCTTCTGACAATCGCCACCGGGTCATCTTTACCAACGTATTTCCCAGAAATATTGTGAAGCCTTGAGGTAGATGCTGCTGCTGCAACAAGTCCCGATGCATTCTCAACCACGTTTTCTATGACATAATGGTTTGGGTCCCGAAGGAGCGTACACAGATCGTAATAATCATTAGGCACTTTTAAGACAATCACTCGATCTGCTTCCGTATGATTGACATCCATAATAGTAAAAGTAAACCCAGCATTCATGTCAGGAGCGAGTAATAATCCGGCGTTGTGATAGGGCGAAGCAAATGCTTCAAACAGTGGGTAATTGAAAACTCCAGGCCCACATTTATCTCCGGCAAAGACGAGGAATGGCTCTGCTGGACGTTCTTCAAACTCGATTTCGGCTGAACCCGGTCCCATACCCCTGACATTTCCCGAAAAAGCATCTTTGAGTAAGTCTTGACCAGCACCATAAAGCCCTTGCGATTTAGCAATTTTGGTTGTTTCGACAAACGTATCCCAAGCGAATTTGTGAATATCTCCGTTATCAACACCGCGTGTGTGTACCATTAAAAGAGCAATATCATCCCCAGTAAAAGACACTCTACCATCAGTTAAAAGCGCGCGACCAACTGCTTCTCGGACTCGTTCCTGCGCCTCTATTACCATTGCTGAGCTTGGCTTATTATGCCCTCCGATTGATCCGGTATCTGCTTTTATTACCGAAAGTGTGACTTTCATACGCCTTCTCCTCCTTTGATAAATGATAGTAAATTGCGCCCGTTCATAGTTGATGGAATATCAATTCCCATCATAGTAAGTATTGTTGGTGCGACATCAGCTAACATGCCCTGTGGTAATTCTTCGACTCTACCTTCAAGTGCCTTGGACATACAGATGATCGGGACAAGGTACGTTGAATGTTCCGTGTCAATACCCAGGGTCACCGGATCAATCATTTCTTCTACATTACCATGATCTGCCGTGACGATGCAAGCGCCATCTGTAGCTAAAATATGGGTAACTATTTCCCCAACACACTTGTCCGTTACTTCACAGGCTTTTACCGCTGCCTGAATGTTACCGGTATGGGCAACCATATCAGGATTGGCAAAATTTACCACTATAAAATCGTATTTAATTTGTTTAATGCGATTTACTAGTTGATCAGTCATTTCAAATGCACTCATTTCTGGTTTAAGGTCATATGTCGGCACTTTTGGAGATGGGATAATCAACCAATCCTCTCCTTGAAATGGCCCTTCACGTTGTCCGTTAAAATAATACGTGATAAAACGCTCCTTTTCTGTTTCAGCAACATGGAGCTGCCTTAAATTTACGTTTGAAATCACTTTACCTAAAGGATTAAGTACCCTTTGTTCGGGAAAAGCCACCGTAACCGGCAAACTTCTTTCATATTCCGTCATGGTTACAAAAAACAAATTTTCCAGGAATATTCTCCGGTTAAACTTTGGATGTGGTTCTACTTCAAGAAGATGTTTTTTGTAATATTTGACCGCAAACAGATCAAAATAGGTGTTCGGTTTGTCGCTTTCTAAGTTTTGCAGTACAAATGCCTTGGTCAGTTGTCGCGGTCTATCAATCCTGTAGTTAAAAAAAATCACCGCATCATTATGGCGGATAAGTGCTACCGGTTGACCATTTTCCAAAAGAACAGTAGGTTCAATGAATTCGTCGGTGACGCCTTTATTGTAGGCCGCCTCAATAGCTTTTTCTGGAGTAGTCGCGGTTAACCCTTTTCCTTCGGTTAACAAGACATATGCCTTTTCAGTTCGCTCCCAGCGTTGATCCCGATCCATGGCATAATACCTACCCATGAGTGAAGCGATTTTACCAACTCCAACGCGCGATATTTCATCCTCAACCTGCCGGATGTATATAATAGCCGATTTGGGAGGTGAATCCCGACCATCTGTCACGAGATGTAAATACACTCTGTGGAAATTCTGGTTCCGGCAAAATGACAAAAGGGCGAATAAGTGTTCCATATTACTATGAACCCCACCCGCACCAATCAATCCAATGATATGTAGCTGAGATAAATGACCTTCAACGTGTGAGATGGTTGATAAAAATGCCTCATTTTGAAAAAAGTTTCCGTCGGCAATCGCCAAATTTATCCGGGGTAAATCCTGATACACTACCCTCCCCGCGCCTAAATTGAGGTGCCCCGTTTCTGTGTTACCGTCTTCGCCTTTGGGAAGTCCCACCGCTTCCCCTGATGCGACCAGCTTACCATGAGGATATTTCAGCCAATATTTAGGTATATTCTGAAGTGTAGCCTGACTGATTGCATTACCAGGACCTGCCGGAGCAATCCCCCATCCGTCAAGTATTATAAGTACCACCGGTCTTATCATGTGTGTTTGTCTGGATTGTTTTCCTTACTTCTTAAAAAAAGTAAATAATCCGCATTTTAGGGAAATATTTGATTTGGAAATACATAGTCAAACTTTGGCTGTCACTTTTGAAAATTAAACGCTCTTTATAGGTAAGGTAAGATCCTGTTCGATATGAAGAAGCCGATTGTATTTTGCTACCCGTTCACCCCGAGCGGGTGCACCAAATTTTACATAATCAGCTTTTACGCCCACGGCCATATCAGCAATAAAGGTATCATTGGTTTCTCCGCTTCGATGGGACACAATTATCTTAAAATCTGAAGCTTTTGCAATCTTTATAACGGAAAGCGTTTCAGAAAGCGTCCCAATTTGGTTTGGTTTGACTAAAATTGCATTACACGCTTTCTCGGTGACGGCTTTTTTTAACCGCTCTGGATTTGTACTCAAAAAATCATCCCCTACAATATGTACTTCGCGACCGAGCTTCTCAGTGATTGTTTGCCAACCGTGCCAATCATCTTCTGACAGGGGATCTTCCAAAAGAAGGAGTCGATAGTCTCGGTGCATATTTTCCAGGTATTCAATAAATTCTTCGGAACCCAAGGAGGTGGGGCTATCTTTGATGACATATGAATTGTCTCGTCGAATACTTCCCGCTGCAATATCAAGACCTAAAAAAATTTCCAGTCCAAACTTGTATTTGGTCGACCGAATCGCCTCCATGATGAGATCTATCGCTTCTAAATTGGTTGACAAGTTCGGCGTGTAACCCCCCTCATCCCCTACTGCATGGATAGCGTTTTTCTTAATCAGAATATTTTTGAGGATCATATATATTTCTTCTCCCATTCTCAGAGCTTCGTGATATTCTTTATTTGTGGCAGGGACGATATGAAATTCTTGAAATTCTAAATTTCCCGTACCGTGTTTTCCGCCATTAATGATATTAAATGTAGGCGTCGGCAGTTCGCTGACTTTCGCAGGCAGAGGATAATTCATTAGCGCGGCAATATATTTATACACCGGAAGTTTAACTGCGCTAGCTGCAGCTTTACATGCGGCAAGTGATACCGATAAGATGGCGTTAGCGCCGAGACGGGACTTGTTCGGAGTGCCGTCAAGGTCGATGAGTGCATGATCGATTTGACCTTGTTTAACGATATCAAATCCCGAAAGTTTTGGGGCAATTACCGAATTTACATTATTGACTGCTTTGAGTACTCCCATCCCGTTATAACGTGTTTCGTCATGATCCCTCAATTCGAGTGCTTCATATTTCCCGATCGATGCGCCGCTTGGCACTGATGCAACAGCAGTGGTCCCATCACTCAAACTCACTGCTGTTTCGACCGTGGGGTGCCCACGTGAATCGAGAATTTCTATCGCTTTAATTTTCGTAATGGTTACCATAATTTAACTCCTTTTATGGATCAGGTTTTTCTCAGCCTCATATATTGTATCTCGCACTTGTTCGATAACATCGTGGTTGACCGAAATGGATGTAATACCCAGATGTACTAAACGCTCAACCAGATCCATATAATCTGAGGGTGCTTGACCACACATTGATACTGTCACATCGTGCTTGTGACATATTTTGATGACTTTTTCATAAGCCCACATCATGGCGTCTTCGCGTTCATTATATACATGGGATACCTCATTGTTATCGCGGTCAACTCCAAGCATCAGCATAGTCAAATCATTTGATCCTATCGATACACCGTCGACTCCCTGCTCAAGATATGAATCAAGCATAATGACATTTGCAGGGAGCTCTACCATGATCCAAATTTTAAATGAAGCACTACGCGAAAGTCCGTTTGCGGCAATGATTTTTTTCACCTGTACCAGTTCATACGGGGTATGAATATATGGTATCATGAGCCAAAGATTTTTAAGATTTCTTTTATTGCGCACTCGTTTGATGGCTTCAAGTTCAAGCTCAAACACCCGTGGGTCATTGATATAGCGGTAGCAACCGCGAAATCCAAGCATTGGGTTTGCCTCTTCAGGTTCAAATTCTTTCCCACCGGTCAGGTTGCGGTATTCGTTAGTCCGGAAATCGGTCGCCCGATAGACTACCGGACGAGGATGAAATGCTTCACAAATGACTGCTATTTTTGAACTCAGTTCATGTATAAACACGTTCTCTTTTTTATCCTTAATAAATTTTTTGGGGTGTACGCCAATTCCGGCAATCATGAATTCTGCACGCAGTAGTCCTACACCATCAACGGCACGTTTGGCGACTGCTCCCGCTTGTTTCGGATCTGCTAGGTTTACATATACTTTAGTAGCTGTCCTGTGGGGAGTATAGTCTTTACGCGGTGCTTCAACTAATCTACTTTCGTTATATTCTCGATGAACTTTTGATTTAGTGACTCCGCCGTTATAAATTGCGCCGCGTGATCCGTCCACGGTAATAACTTGCCCGTTTTTGAGAAGTTGAGTAGCATGCTGCACTCCGACTATAGCCGGAATCCCCAGTTCGCGGGAAACTATCGCTGCGTGACTCGTTCTCCCGCCAGTCTCGGTCACTATGGCGAGAGCCCGGCGCATCGCGGGTACATAATCAGGATTGGTTTGCGGAGCAACAAGTATGTCTCCAGAGTGTACTTTATGGATTTCTCGCGCATCATGGATGACTATAATTGGCCCACTCGCTATTCCGGGGGAAGCCGGATCACCTTTTAGATAGGCCGTTTTTTGGGCAAAACTGTCTGACAATTTGGAGTTTTTATTTGAGACGTCATGAATCGTGGTAATTGGGCGGGTTTGGGTGATAAAAATTTTCCCTTTCTCAATTGCCCATTCTATATCCTGAGGAAAGTAGTAATGTTTTTCGAGCTTCTTCCCCAGCTCCGCAATATCGCTAATCTCGCCATCAGTGAGCTTTTGCATATGAGCCTGATTTTTAGGTACGTCAATTGTTACCGTTTTTCCGCCTTTAAGAAGCATCATTCGCTCCTGCGAATAAATTTTTTTATGAGTAATTGCACCGGTTTTTTTATCAACCTCATAATGGTCAGGAGTAATTGCGCCTTGGACAATCAGCTCACCAAGTCCATATGTGGCCTCAATAATAATAGTTTCCTTGTCTTGATTAACGGGATTAATGGTAAACATGATGCCAGATTTGTCAGACTGCACCATTTTTTGCACCGGTACGGCAATCCCAACTTTAAAATGATTAAACTTATGTTCTGTCCGGTAAAAAATTGCTCTTCCGGTAAAAAGTGACGCCCAACATTTCCTTACGTAGGTAACTACCGCAGCCTCTCCCTTGATATTTAAAAACGTAGCCTGCTGACCGGCAAATGATGCGGTGGGTAAATCCTCTGCGGTGGCTGACGAACGAATTGCGACATAAGGGTCATGAAACAATCGTCCCAGTTTTAGGTAGTATGAGATGATCTCTTTTCCCATTTCTGGCGGTATCTCCGAAGCAATAATCAAATTTTGGATTTTTTCGGAAACTTTTTCCAGCTCCCGGCTATTTGAGACATCTAGTTCGGCCAAGATTTTTTTTATAGTGTCATTGAGTTTATTGTGCTCTATAAATTCGTTATACGCATCGGCAGTAACGATAAATCCGTTGGGAACTGGTATACCAGCTTTCATCATCTCTCCCAAATTTGCGCCTTTACCACCTACAAGGGATAGGTCTTCTTTATCTACATCCTTAAACCACACCACATACTTTTGCATAAAGACAGTATAGTCAAATTATGATTAACTACGCAAGACCCTTGAGGGTCCACGGAACTCAGGGCCTGAGACAACTTCACAGTTTAAGAATAGGAGCGAAACCCTTCCGATGCCTACTCATGAGGTAGACCATAAAGATTACGGTGCGGCAGTAATTGCGGATAAAGATTAAAGATGCGTCAATGTGGGTAAAATTACGCTCAAATGTGGTCGCAGTACTGGCAAAATCTATTTCCTTATACCACAAACACATTTTTAAGTTTTTTTTCCCGGGTAACGCGTATGGATTTGCTATTTAAAAATGTCCCTTTACCTTTATGGGTAGTATAAAACTCTATCTGAAATGGCAAATAAATTCCACCTGCGACCCAACTTCCAGTTGACGAGTTTTGCGATCATGATTGCAACCCAGGGGACACCGGCGGAAAAATTTGAGGTACCATCGACAGGATCTATTATCCCCACGTTTGAAAGATCTTTTTTCTGAAATCCTGATTCTTCAGCAATGAGCGAATCTTGGGGAAAAACTTTTTCGATTTCTTAAATTATAAGGCTCTCGCTTTCGATATCCGTCTCGGAAAGAATTGAACTCTGATTATCTTTGCGGGTAACTTGCTTCACCGCGTCAAAACCTTGGGTGACAATTTCACCAGCTTTAAATATC
>CAYPMW010000026.1:9050-21285 GCA_964412165.1 uncultured Gammaproteobacteria bacterium
CTCACCCATTTAAACCCGGCAATGCGGGGTACTTCTCCATCTTCAGTGAGTTCTGAACACATATCTATAAATGCAGCAATGTTTGTAATTGTTTGTGAAGGATCGGAGGTGCGGCCAAACTCGAAAAATTTCTCGTAAAATTTTTACTATCGGAGAGTAATCTAATCTGTTTGCCGTTGATATCGGTATATACTCCACCAGCTTCAGTAATCAACAAATACAAAGGGGCAACATCCCAAATTTTGGCGCATTGATTTGCACCAACGCCAATTTTACCTGATGCAAGCATGCAAAAATCGATACACGAATTTGTTATCCGCAAATTTCTTCCGTTTTCAACGAGTATCTTTATCATTTCCAACTCACGTTGCAGCTTTTTCTGATCCGGAGAGTAGTCTATCTGATAATTTACGAGCACATTTGCTAATTGCGTTTCGGACGTCACATGGATTGGCAACCCGTTAAGAGTCGATCCGCGGTCTTTCTGGGCAAAATACATTTCATTAATAACTGGAAGATAAATACCACAAATGACAGGGATCCAGTTTTCGAGACGTGCATACATAATTCCAAACCAAGGAAGACCTACAGCATAATTTGAAGTGCCGTCAATCGGATCAACGATCCAGGTAAATGGTGATGACTGATTAATAAACCCCGATTCTTCGGCGATAATAGATTCATCTGGAAAGTTACTTTGTATTTGGCTGACTAAATATCGCTCGCATTCGATATCTGTTTCAGTCAACACATTACTTTGGTTTTCCTTTACACTAACTTGCTGGACTTTTTCAAATCCCTGATTGACGATTGAACCTGCTTTACGGAGCGTTTCTTCAATAAAATCTTTGAGATTTGTCATATATCATTCGAGCGCTTGGGTATTGACGCCATGAGTAAAATCAACTTCAGGAATTTCGTGTAAAATTTTAGCTGCTTGTTTTTTAAGATTATTGTAGGTTTCTTGGGTTTTACTTTCGAACTTAACGGTGAGGTATGGACCGTTTTGGGAGGCGCGGATGATCATCATTTCGTGATCCATATCCATCCTGACACCGTCTATTTCAACATACCGGGCTTGCGGGTATAACGCTTTGATTGCTTCACCGATTTTATCGCTCACCACTTTGAATTTCACCTCATCCGGGCAGCCCACCTTGATCTCTGGACTCGAAATGTACTGGGGTAGTTCAGCTACCGCTTCTTGAAGCAACTGGTTTTTCCGAGTTAAATAAGCGAGCAATCGGAGTGTCGCTATCGCTCCATCATCATGGCCGTAAAAGTTATCCACAAAATAAAAGTGCCCGGAAAGCTCGCCACCAAATGCAGCCCGAACGTCGCGTACCTTGGCTTTGATAAACGAGTGGCCGGTGAGCCACATCACCGGTTGCCCACCTGAAGTTTTTATCACATCATCCACCTGTTTTGAACAAAGCGTATTATAAACAATTTTTGAACCTGGTAAGTATTCCAAAATATCCTTGGCATAGAGCGCCAGGAGTGTATCGTTCCAGATGAAGTTGCCACTTCCATCTACTATCCCGATCCGGTCGCCATCTGCATCGTAGGAAAAGCCTAAATCAGCATTCTCAGCAACCACTCGTTTAGCAAGGCGCTCCTGTACCTCGCGTTCTGTGGGGTCCGGAGTTCCCACGGGAAAATTACCGTCCGGAGTCGTATTTTGTTCAACCACTTCGCAACCGGCCGTGCGTAAAATATCAGGCAAAAATACGCCTGAAGTAGCCGCACACGCATCAACTACAACTTTAAATCTGCCGATAGTATCCACACGCCGAAAGAGATCTTCGATATAGTCATCTTTAATATCTTTTTGGATGTGTTTACCTTGGGGCGCGCGGGTTACAAAATTACCTAAGTTAACCAAATTCCGGAATTCAATAATATCGTGGGTAAGCATCGTTTCCGAATACCCGGTGCCGAATTTGAAGCCGTTATACTCTTTTGGATTGTGCGATGCCGTCACCATGATCATACCGCGCGTTCTGAAATAGTAACCGGAAAAGTAGGCGATTTGGGATAAAGTCAGACCGATGTCATAAACCGTAATACCGGACTGAGTCAGTTCCCTCACTAAAATATCCCGGAAACCAGGGCTTGACAGCCGGCAGTCATACCCGATGACACAATCGAAAATCCTTCTTTGAAGAAGCCACGTGGCATATCCTTTACCAAGAAGAGCGACGGTTTTGGAATTAAGTTCACTTCCTACCAAACCGCGTAAATCGTAACCTCTAAAAATATGTTGTGGTACTTGCATAATCGCCTCCTTACACACTAATTAAAAACAGTTTTAGTTCTTGTGTCAAACTGAAAGGGGAACTGCCTGTTTTTATCCGTACTTCGATATCGTAGAGTTTATGGTAAAGATTATATAATTCTCTCGTGGTAAAAAAATCTCCCTGTTTCATAATTTTGGAAATTTGCCAGGATGAGAGATCAGGCAAAGCTCGCCCTAAATCTTTGGCCATGATAAGATACCTCACTTGGCGCACAAGCATAACAAATATGAGCTCTTCGCGATCTACCCGGACACATTCTTCAAATAGATCAATTAATTCCCCTGTGTAGCCAGGTTGGATAGCTTCAACAAACTTAAATATGATCCGATGAGGCTTAAAAAGGGCTGTGTCCGTATTTTTTGGTAGTTTAAACAGCACTGTCTTCGCAAGTTCTTTTTCTTCCCATAGTATCAATACGATCTCTTCTGATATTTCTCCAATTAGTTTTATAAACTGCTCTTTTTCATCCTTCGCTTTGTTAAGTCGTTTTGAAAAAAGATTTTCTACAACTACGACCCGCCGTAAGGCAAAAAGCGAGGTTGACTGGGTAGCTTGAATAAATTCAGTGGGAGTGAGAGTCCTTCCATCAAAAACCACCACTTCCGCTTCTGCATACCTTTTTTTCAACTCTGAGAGTTCATTTCGCGATGCAACCAGTGCTTCACCGTGAATAAGATGGATCATAGTTAAGTCAGCCTCCGGTAAGCCTTAAAGTGCTTCTCAACCGTATGGTGGTCAATGGCATGAAATCTACTCCGATGTGGAACAAGTGCACCTGAGAAATTTTTGGGGATATGCATGAGTTCGTGGATAAGTACCCGAGTTTGATCATCGGTAGACATTCGATCAAATTTTTCTGATAATACTTCAATTACATAATGCGGTTCGACATTAAGTGCCATTTGCCACACGCGTGGAAGCGACCAGATTCGAGCTCGTGCCCGGGATACTGACCCATGACTTCGGAAACACACGATTCGCGCTGGATTTATATGTGAAAAACCGATCTTATAAACGATCTTTTTTAAAGTTTTCAGGATATCGGGTGCTGGCTCAAATACCATATCAGAATGCTTTTTTCGCCTCTTCACGATGCCTCCATTCATACTTCTCCACCTCTTTAAGAATACGCAGATTCGTTTTCGGATAGCCTATGAGTTCAACGGCTTTTTCAAATGAAAACCATCGCGCTTCGAGTATCCCTTCCTCCCGCTGTGGTGTGGCTTTGACTTTTCGAGGTACTTCAAACAAAAAATAATGCACGGTTTTTTTTCTGAGACTGCCTTCCCATCGATACATATATTCAACTGAAGTTAATTGCATTATGTACTTAAGTTTCCTGATGCCTACTTCTTCGGCAATTTCACGCTGAGCTGTATCTTCCAGCTTTTCCCTGTTTTCGATAAGCCCCTTAGGAAAAGTCCAGCTACCTTTTCTATCTTTAAGAAGCAATATATATAGTATCCGGGGCGAGTGGTAGACGATTACTCCTCCAGCAGAAACCTCATATTTCATTTTCACCTATTATACCCTGAATGTTTAAGCTCGCAATCGGTAGCCGAGAAACTTTTCAGTTTTTCCTTTACTACGTATCAGTAGTGGAGCGGTGATTAATTATACGACCCGTAGAATTATTATTTTTCTAACCGTTTTCGTCGATCAAATTTTTGCGATATACGGGTTTTGACATTTGCAAGTTTCGCGATGGGTTTTTGAAATAGTAATTTTGCCCGTTGCCAATCAGGACTTCTGAATCCAACCACCTTAAAATTTTTTTTAAATGTAAATGTCCTCATTCGTTCACCTCCCGAACTTATAATACTTTTTATCTTTCAATCTGTCTGGTAAAAAACTATCTGTCGTATACATTTCATATCCTCTACTATACCCTAAATCCTTCATAAGTTTTGTCGGCGCATTCCGTACGCGCAGCGGAATAGGTAAGTTACCAAATTGTTTTACGTCTGCCACTGCTGCCTGATAAGCTTCATAGGCAGACCTATCTTTTTTTGCAGTTGCTAGATAAACGACTCCGTGGGCAAGATTGATCGCGCATTCAGGATAGCCGATCTCGTGACAGGCCTGGAAAACTTCATTAGCAACTACGAGCGCTGTCGGTTGAGCCATGCCGATATCTTCTGAAGCAAAAATCACCATTCTTCTGGCTATAAAAAGAGGATCCTCACCTGCCTCAACCATCCGAGCCAGATAATGTAATGCCGCATCAGGCTGGGACGCGCGCATCGATTTGATGAATGCTGAGATGGTGTCATAATGTTCGGAGCCCGCGCGATCATAGAGTAGCAGTTTACGCTGTAGTGCCTGTTCAATGATTCCCATAGACAGTTTCCGTGATTTGGTCAAAGAACGGGCTATTTCCAAAGTGCTGATTAGCCGTCTTGAATCCCCACTCGATGATTCGATCAAAAAATTTTTTGCATCGGGGGGTAGAGAAAATTTGAGATATTTGATCACCCGCTCAGCTATCCGCTCCAAATCTTTCTCCTCTAACTGATTGAGTACTAATACCCGGCAACGAGATAGCAGGGGTCCGATCACTTCAAATGACGGGTTTTCGGTGGTAGCGCCAATTAGAGTAATCGTCCCTTTTTCGACATGGGGTAAAAATGCGTCTTGTTGTGCCTTGTTGAACCGGTGAATCTCGTCAATAAAAAGTATCGTTTGTGTTTGATACAGCTGGCGGCGTTCTTGAGCTTCTGTGACAAATCTGCGGACATCGTCAAGCCGAGCTGTCACAGCCGAAAGGGGAATAAAATGGGCGGATATCTTTTTGGCAACCAGATGGGCGAGTGTGGTTTTACCACTTCCCGGTGGACCCCAAAAAATCATTGAAGGCAGCGCTCCTGATGCAAGAAGTTTCGTGAGTACACCTTTCGAACCGACTAAATGTTCCTGTCCAAAAAAAGCGTCAAACGTTTGGGGACGAAGTATTTCCGCCAGCGGCACACGAGATTCCATAACTCAATTAAATCCGAAAAATATCCGAAAGTCAATACAGCTACTTTTACGCTTAATCACTAGGTTGTCTGTGTAAAGGAATTAAATGTACGCTTAATGAGTACCTAACTTAATCAACTCTAGTCGCTGTCGATTTTTAAATTGCGAACCGGCATATTTCTTAGCTAATTTTGCATACCGCGGATTTATATCTGTGACTAAGTAAACGTGCGTGCCGTTTCGTGTCAGTCGGGAATTCAAATCAGGGTGTTTTAAAAGATATTTTTTGAATTTTTGGGCAGTAACTTTTCCCTCTGAAATGACGTATGTGCCTTTTTTAAGATACTTTTTGATATAGTTTTCAATTAATTCATAATGTGTGCATCCTAATATTAGCGTGTCAATTTTATGCCGGGTTAAATTACGAAGATATTTATCCAAAATAAATTCCATTCCTTTGGTATACTCCTCCCCCTCCTCTATTATCGGAACCAGTAGGGGACAGGCTTGCTGGAAAACTTTAATCTTTGGATCGAGTTTCTTGATTTCTTCCATGAAGCTTTCTGATTCAATAGTTGCATATGTTCCGATCACCCCTACTCGTTTTGCGTTTAGTTCCACTACCCTCTCAATTGCCGGCCTTATAACTCCGAGAATCCGTCTGTCAGGATAACTAAGCGGCAAATAGTCACGTTGAAGCCTTCGTAACGCAGAAGCAGTCGCCGCATTGCAGGCTAGGATTACAATTGCACATCCTTTTTTAAACAAATATTCAACGGCTTCCTGGGTAAAGGAAAAAATCAAATCTTTCGATCGTCCACCGTACGGGACTCGGGCATTATCCGCTAAAAATATATAATCGTAGTCGGGTAGTATCTTTACTATTTCACGCAGTATCGCGAGTCCGCCAAGTCCTGAATCAAATATACCGATTTTCATAGATCAACAGTGAGGTATACGTGTCAACCATGGTAATCGTCGCAAATTGATATTTTAGACATTTCCACAAACCGTAATCATTCTATCTTGTACCACGTGAGGCGGGACTTAAATACTCTTATAATCACCCATCCGGCGGCAAACCCGCCGATGTGGGCAAAAAAGGCCACTCCTCCCATATCACCAGCGCCGATAGCGATCGAACCAACACCTGAAAATAGCTGGGTAACAAACCAATACACTAGCATTAAACTCGCCGGAACATTGACTTTTGAAATAAATCCACCGAAGTACGTCACTAGAGTCTCAATCCGCGCGTGTGGAAAAAGTACCAAGTACCCTCCTAGTACTCCGGCAATGGCACCGCTTGCACCAAGCATAGGAATGATGGAAGCTGGGTCGATCAGATATTGCAAAAGTGAGGCACTAAAACCTGAAATAAGATAAAACGTAATAAACCTAAAATGCCCAAGCGAAGCCTCAATATTATCCCCAAAAATCCACAGAAACCACATATTGGAAATAATATGCAACCACCCTCCATGCATAAACATAGACGTAAGGAAAGGAGGAAGTGTCGCTGGTACAAAAAAATTTATCTTGTCCGGGACCAACGCGTATGTATAAATAAAAAACTCCTGATCGGGTACGGTCAGCTCTAGTAAAAAAACTAATGCATTTATGAGGATGATAGTTAGGGTAACATAAGGGAACTTATGCGATGGGTTGTGATCTCTAATCGGAAACATGCACGTTTATTTTTTAAATAGTGATAATACTATGGTAAGAATTAAACTGATTAAAAGACATGTTGCCAGAGGGAAATAAAACTTGACATTTCCACGATCAATATATATATCTCCCGGTAGTTTTCCTAAAAATGGCACTTTATCCCCAAAAAGGAACAAAAATCCAACCAAACAGGTGATCAGTCCTACTATAATGAGCATCTGGCCAATAGTTGACATAGATATATTGTAACATAATTGGGATACATAAGATTTAATCGGAAGCTGGTAATAATTATATACCCATTTTACTCCGGTTTGCAGCTCTTTAGAGCGAAAAAGCGGATTAGATGGGTATATACTGAGTTACTCAGCTGCAAACCTGAGTTACGTGAGTATATTTGCCTGTTTATCCTATGTAAATAGATACTACTGGTACCTTTCATTGCATTTTCCAAGCGCCAGATATAGTATAGTAGCGTGAAACACTCGATTGGGAGTCTGGAGATTATCGCTGGTCCAATGTTTTCCGGTAAAACAGAAGAGCTTATCCGGAGGGTCCGTCGAGCGTACTACAGTAAAAAATCTGTCATTGTTTTCAAACATGCGCTCGATATTCGTTATAAAAAAAGTCGTGTCACCTCACACAATGGTATCTCTATCCGCTCAAAAATTGTTCACGGTGCCCGTGATATTTTAAAAAAGGTCAATGCGCGTACACAAATAGTGGCAATTGATGAAGCCATGTGGTTTGGCACTGATTTGATCGAGGTAGTTTCAAAACTGGTAAGCGATGGTAAACGTGTCATTGTCTCAGGACTGTCTGTGACGTTTACCAAAGAACCATTTGAACCAATCCCAACACTTATGGCACTTGCAGATAAAGTAGATAAATTCTCAGCGCTTTGTACTCGTTGCGGAAATGAAGCGGTTTTTCATAAAAAAATTGGTACAGAAAATCGAAATGCTTTTGAAATCTCTTCCATCCATGTGGGTGAGAAATCTGTGTATGAAGCCCGCTGCCGGGCGTGTTTTGACAAACCATAACCTCATTTTGCTAAATCCTTTACAATAGGAGAGTTATGATTCGATCATTCTCCGCAGGAGTTTCATTTCTTGAATCGCGAATTCCAGATACCACGGGACAGGTGCGAGTGTACAATCTGTACCAAATTACCAAACTTTGTCACCTTTTAGGCGATCCGCATACGAAATATCCAGCTATTCATATTGCAGGCACGAGCGGGAAAGGATCAACAGCTATGTTCGCACAAGCAATTCTTACCTATGCGGGGTTGCATACGGGGCTCCATATTTCCCCACATCTTGAAGATATTCGCGAACGCATGCAAATTGACGGTCAACTGATCACCAAAGATGAATTTATTGACATAGTGAATTTGTTACACAAAGTAGCCACACCAGCACATTTTGGCAATGATCTCCCCACGTATTTCGAACTCTTAGTGGCTGGCGCCTTTCTTTATTTCCAAAAAAAACGAGTGGATAGTGCAGTCATAGAAGTTGGACTCGGAGGAACGCTCGATGCTACTAATGTCCTCGAGCAAGGAGTTGTAGTGATAACAAATATTTCGCTTGACCATACTGAAATACTTGGTAAAACAGTACAAAAAATATTCTATGACAAAATAGGCATTATCAAAAAGGGTACAGGTGCAGTAATTTCGGGGGTACAACAACCAAGTTTAAGAAAAAGTCTCGCTACCTATACTGGGACGCTTGACGTGCCGCTTTACTTATTGAATAGAGATTTCTCTCCCCATTTGCAAACTCTCGCCGCCCAAGGTGATTTTCAAATCATCAATTTTTCAATCGCCTATCAAGCAGTCAAACATTTTTTACACCGTTACTTTCCAACAAAGCTACCAGTACTTGAAATGGCGGCAGAGAAAGCCGCTATCACAACGCTCATTCCCGGTAGATTTGAAATTGTGAACCACAAACCGCTCATAATTCTTGATGGCGCGCATAATAACGCAAAAATTCGAGCTCTGGTCACCTCTATCAAATCACACTACTTAAGAAGAAAATGGATTACTGTATTTGGCGTCAAAAAAGACAAATCATATAAAACCATGCTTTCTTTACTTAACCGGATCACTCATTACTTTGTCTTTACGCGTTTTGCTAAAATAATTGACCAGGGACCTTCCCTATCTCTCCCCCCCCACCTAGTTGCACAATTTACTAATGTCCCCCATGTGAGTATAGATTCATCACGTCAAGCATTCGCTCAAGCATTGCGCATGAGTCACACGCTCGGACTACCAATTTTAATAACCGGATCCTTATACCTGGTTGGTGAAATCAGAAGCATGATGCATGCGCCTCATAAAGATAAATAAGCCTCTCTAACAAGTTATGATATTAATTAATTCTTACCCAAACGTGATAAGTCCTTTTTTTAGTTTACGTCACATATGCGTTGGATATCATACCTCTTGACACCATCAAATCTGAATACTCCGAGAACACTCCGAATTGCTTGACAGGGCGATTTTTATACTCTATTTTGTAAAAAGAAGGTAAGATTTCCGTTACAACGAGGTAAGTTCGCCTCGCTCGTTTTTTTTACCTATGAACTACGATACGCCCTATTTCTCCCTGAAAATCGCTCAGAAAACCCTTCACAGCGCTATTTTTATGCAACTTCATACCGCGGTTGTTACCACCCGTGAGCTACCCCAAACCTTTGGTATTTTAAAAAGAAATTTACCTAGAGTTCTCAAAACTGAATGCTTCAATTCCCGCAATCTCCCTTTTTCAGTCGAAGTCAGAAATACTGAGGTAGGACATTTGTTTGAACATATCATGCTTACGCATCTTTGCCAATTTAAACTCGCACGCGGTTGGGAGGAAGCAGTGTTTAATGGTGAAACAGTTTGGAACTGGAAATGCGAATCACGTGGATCGTTCCGTATATATATTGATGTCGGACTTGATGACGCATTTATTTTTTCCAAAGCCCTCGATAAAAGTATTTACCTACTCTACTCTATCTTTCACTCCGCCTCTAGTACTCGAGATTATTCAGTATATCCGCTCCGTTTCCTTGTCTCTCAGAAAGGATTACTAGCAGGAACAGGTTTTATACGGTAAACCGATCTGGATCATTAAGAAATTTTTCGTTTGCATCACGCCTCATGTGGCGACGTTGATACCCACGTCCGCCCTTTCTACTACCTGGAAGGTGAGGATAGAATTGAGCTAATACGAATTTTCGTCTTTTTGACCTGATAAATTTATTTTTCATATCCAAACGAATTCCTCCAAGTATGCACTCTACTAGTTGGAAAATTATTTGAGATTTGGAAGAATTACGTAAGACAATATATGATCATCTAGATTTGGGATCCTACCAATCACGATCTACCGACTGGAGATTTTGCTAAAAGCTAGAATGAGGTTTGGGTTAAACTTAGCGAAACACTCGCAACCATTGGGTACTCAGGATTAAAGTGGGGATATCAGGAATATTATCACGAATTTGATCCATATAAAATATTAGGTTAAGAAAGGTATAAAAGTGATGATGAACCACACCTGCGTCATACCTGGAGACATTAAGCTGCGTTTCATAAATTGAAAATAAATAAAATACAGGTATAATATGACAAAACCACATTCAAGTGGACTATCATCATAAGTAAGAATATGGACTATCAGAGTATCACTAACCGCCTGCTCAAAGCGGAAACGCTCCTTAATGATACCTCAACCAACAAGGAAAAATTTGACGCGCTCCGGGACCTCATTCACGGTATCAACCCCAATCTAGACAAGACATTAGCTCAAAGTTCAGACGCATTTTCCAAAATTGAAGGCATAATGACTGGTGATATCATCACAGTTTCATCAGAGTACCTGCCGGAACAGACGGAAGAAGAAAAAAAACGCAAAAGGGCTATATTATTTTTCATTAAAACTTGGAACGATCTAAAAGGAGAAGTCAGAAGGGTACGGCAAGCATACGAACAACAAGCTGCTGAATCAAGGACAAGCGCCGGTACACTGACAAAACTCATAGCATATGCCAAAGGCCCGCTGGGACTAATTACAATAGCTGCAATAGCCTTAGTGTTTCTCCAGATGCAGGCGGGTAAGGTGGCGATCACCAACAGAGGTTGCAATAGTTTTTCTCCACCTGGTATTTTAACCCTGCCACTTCCCGGGCTCCAGCTTCCCAAAGGACCGATTGTGGATGGAGCAACGGAAACAGCGGTAGTTCCTCCGCTTACTCTCACGGTTGATGCGACCAATAAAGGTGCCATCAAAGTAAAAACGTTGGGCGTGGCATATACATTTAAAATAGACAATATCGGTCTTGAATTCGACGGCGTCACTCTGAACGGAAAAGAGACTGATATCACCATTTCCCGCGGCAAAACCCATCAGTTAGTCATCACCTGTAATTAAGTTTGCTACTTAAATTTAAATCATGTAGATGCCAGTGTTATAATTTAAATATGCTAAAATTGAGTCTATCGATGAAATCCCTAAATGCTGGAGGATTACCATCATCACCAGGCGAGGGTCGCGTACTTGGTTTATTTAGTGTTGTCGAAGTTGGCTTATCAAATTTTGTACGCTAATAAATGCCTGTCGATAACAATCCTATTAAAGTATCAATTATTTTTTCTCTTGATTTTTTATCCTTAAAATCCTTCATATTTAACGATCCAATATTTTTGAGTTGATCTAATAAGTCAATTAAAATTGAATCACAGTCTTCTTGATTTCCTATTTCCCAACCAAGTTAACAACTGAATTGACTACGTTATAAAAACTACCAGAGGGTAATTCAGGGCTAAAAACTCGAGATGAACTTGCCATAACTGCAAGAAGTACCATTCCTATTAATTTCCAATCTTTCCCCAATAATCGTTCCATATCATTATCGATTTGTTCTGAATGGGGCTCTAAATCAGCAACCCACATCGTTGGATCACGAACCGCTTTTGGATCTAAAAGTGCCTTAGTAAAGGGAGATTTTGCCAGAAGAATTTCTTTTCTAGGATCAAGTCCCGAATCAGGATATAGAGTCATACGATTTAAATTATCATAATATCTTATTAAAAACCACTATTTTCTGTTAAATTTGGAGTTGCATGTAACTTGTGAAGTGTTAAACTTAATTAACAAAGTATTTTTTTTATTTACATAAAAATTATTGCATTTTCTTGATACTTTTATATCCACTGTCTAAAAATTTTCCCGTCAGGAGGCTTTGTTGCGCTGGCTGCGGAAGCGGGCGCAGCTAGCGCCAGACTCCCTAATGTGAAACTGTAT
>CAYPMW010000027.1:0-20557 GCA_964412165.1 uncultured Gammaproteobacteria bacterium
CTTCTATTTTCTCCCAAGCGTGTATCTTTCAAAACCTACCTTTTCCAATTTTTTAGCTTTCTCAGCTACCTGCTTTTTGAGATCATCTTTATAATGTTTAAATTTATTTTGCAGTTTGCTATCAAATGCTGCCAAAATTTCAACTGCGAGTAAACCAGCGTTTCTGGCTCCGTTTATAGCCATGGTTGCCACCGGCACGCCTGCAGGCATTTGTACAATTGAGTATAAAGAATCAACGCCACTCATAGTCTTTGATTGTATTGGTACGCCGATGACAGGCAAAGTCGTAATGGCTGCTATCATGCCAGGAAGATGGGCTGCACCACCTGCTCCGGCAATGATAATTTTGAGTCCCCGCTCATGAGCAGTTTTGGCGTATTCAAACATCCGCTCGGGAGTCCGGTGCGCAGAAACTATGGTGAGTTCGTAAGGGATGTCAAACTCATCCAGCACTTTCGCCGCCTCCTGCATAACAGGCAAATCCGAATCCGAACCCATGATTACGCCAATAAAATTTCGTTTCATATGTAACAGGTGTTTCAATTTACATTGTAAAAAAAATTAAAAAAATATTTCGTAGACTTATATAATCACTTAAGATACATCACTGGCTTTAAAATAAAAAGTTCCTTTAAATTCACACCAAGCGGTATCTAATAAATATGCATAGGGCGGTTGATCTATAATACCCATACGTACTTCCAAACCAAAAAATTCCCGATGAAATTGTTCTAGTTTTCGCATTATTTCCGCCAACTCTACCGCCTGAGTTCTGGCTGACAATCCGGTATATTCGCCACGTATATCCACATTCACCCAAGTTACTCTTTGAGCTGCAGCATAATTATCCAATTCCTCGCCAATATTTCGAAATATAGGTTCGCCTATGGGTTCCAAATGAGCATTTGTTTCATATTCCCTTACAGTAAAATCCGGATCTTCTTTTAATGACTCAGCAAAAGTATATGCATCGCAGACATATAATCTAGCTATAAAACGTGGAAATAAATCGTGACGTAAGCGCTCTTTAAATTCTCTCGCTCGTTTTTCATACTCCGTCTCGTACAATAACTGTGTTTCAGTCAACGGTGGAAAATAAGAATCTGCAATAAGTTGTTTCTTATGGTGCATCCTCCTCAGTGTTCCATAGAGTGGACTTAAATGAGGAGGAAAATCTTTCTCTTGAATAAGACGTGCGATAGTACATTGAGCTTCATATATGGCGAAACTGGCGCGCAAGCGTAATTTTTTACCTAGTTCTATCATATAGAGATGTGTCTTCTCGCTTTTAATGCTTTCTTATATGCTTTTTCTAGTGAACTATCAACTCCGGTAATATGCCCCATTTTTCGTTCGGGTTTGGTATCTTTTTTTCCATATATATGGAGGTATACTCCAGGTACAGCAAGCGCCTGATGTATTCCCTCATGCGCCGCTTCTCCCAAGCGCTCTCCTAGGATATTGATCATGACTGCCGAAGGCACTATCATGTCAGCTTTCCCCAAAGGTAATCCGGTGATTGCCCGAATGTGCTGTTCAAATTGTGAGGTGACGCAGGCCTCAATCGTGTAGTGGCCTGAATTATGGACGCGGGGCGCAATTTCGTTGATGAGTACGTTCCCACCTTTTGTCAGAAACATCTCAATCCCAAAAACTCCCGCTCCCTTTAAGAGCTTCATTGTTTTGATAGCTAATTGTGTGGCCCTATTTTTAACAGCCGAAGTAATTTGGGCAGGCGCAAGTACAAAATGACATATATTATTTTTTTGTACTGTCTCAACGACCGGATAGGGAACTATGTCTCCTTTATCATTTCTGGCTACCATTACTGCTAATTCTTTAACAAAAGGCACAAATTCTTCCACGTACAATTTTTTGCCTTTCAATTTTTCCCATGCAGCGGGTATATCAGTTTCTTTTTTAATAAGCGCATTTCCCCGACCGTCATACGCATCAAACCTCGCCTTAAGAAGAAGCGGTAATTTGAACTTTTTTATAGCAGCTCTTACATCTTCCAAGTCATTAACAGATAAAAAGTTCGGCTGCGGTATATGTCCTTTATGGAAAAGCTTTTTTTGTTCAAGTTTATCCTGAAACAGGCGCCATGATTTGCCAGAAGGATTTATGACGCAATTCACTTTCTTTTCCAACTCATCTAAAAACTTGCCATTGGTATTTTCAATTTCAAAAGTTAAAAAATCCGACTGAGTGGCCAATTTGATTATTGCCTGTTCGTCATTAAAGTCGGCGATAATTTGCTCATCGGCTACCTGCCCGGCTGGACTTTTAGGCGTGGGATCAAGGATAGTGACCACAAAACCCAATCGCTTAGCTTCAAATGCGAGCATTCTGCCAAGTTGCCCTCCGCCGACAATGCCGATACGATGTTTCATTTTAATTATTTCCCATCAGATTTTTTATAATCGGAATTACATTACGCAGATCGTCTCGTATTACGTATGTGGCGTAATTCTCAATACCGTTTTTGGGGTTGATGGCAATACTCTTTCCTGCGAATTCGAAGATTTTTTTGTCAGCCGGAGAATCGCCGATTGCCAAACATTCATGAGGCTTTATAGAGAGCTGTCCGAGAATATTCTGAATTCCTTGCAATTTAAATCCTTGGGGAATATTAGTCTTGTCAATACCGATAATCCTCCCGCCGTCCATTTGTGGCTGAGTTCCTACAATATAAGTAATACCCAGAATCTTTTGGTAATACTCCAATACAGGGACAATGTTACCAGAATTGAGTACCGTTACAATTCGCTTTTCATTTAGGAAATCTAAAAGCTCTTTTGCTCCTTTTATCAAATACAAATTCTTTTCTAAAGCAACATATAATTGACTGAGTGTGACCCCCTGTAGAAAATTAATTCGTTCGAGAAGAGCGGAAATCCCATCACGAAGTCCCGCATGAAATTCTTTGTTGATTTGCTCGCTTTCTTTTTCCTTGCCGACTATCCCGCACAAAACATCGAGAATGTCTTGGGTAACAAGTGTTCCGTCAAAATCGAGAAGCACTGCTTTGATCATAATTGGAGTATGCTACGAATCTGTTTTACCACAGATAGCGCACGTTGCGGCGCATCACCGATATGGTGAGATACATTAAACAATTTCAATAGCTTCTCCCCGGGGATATATTTTTTAAGCGTATTGTTTCCGGCAAGCAAAGCGGGCAATGGATTAGGCTTTCCCTTTTGGACCTCTTCCCAAGCTTTCATAGATAAATCTCTCATGAGTTCATGCATTTCCTGCCGATTGGCGCCGTTTTTGACAGCTTCGATGATGACCACTTCAGTTGCCGCAAATGGCGCGTATTGGGCTAAATTATAAGCGATTCGCTCCTTGTTTATTACCAGTCCTGATAAGATCTTTTGAGATGAAATCATGATTTCATCAAGGGCGATAAAGCCTTCGGCAAAGATGAGCCGCCTGTTAGCTGAATCATCCAGCGTTCGTTCAAGATGCGAGAGGGTGGCATTTTCGAGTGCAACATGGGGAAGTTGCATCACGTACCGGGCGAGCGAACAAATTTTTTCCGAATTTACCGGATTTTTCTTAAACGGCATCGCTGATGACCCGACCTGTTTTTTACCAAACGGCTCTGACCATTCGCCGTACAGAGGAGATTGAAGGATCCGTAAATCTGAGGCAAACTTGGAGACTGATGAAGCAATACTAGCAAGCAGAGACAACACCATATAATCAAATTTCCGTGGATATACTTGAGAGGTAATAAGCGCTCCCTGAATCCCTAATCTATTCATGATTTCATCCTCAAGTTTTCCTGCTGATACGTTACTCTTATTAAGAAGTGCCACGTAACTTGCCGCCGTCCCTACCGCTCCCTTAAATCCCTTGCTTTTAAACATCTGTTTGACAAACCGGAGGTATGCGTAATCTGACAGGAGATCTTGGGCATAAAAAGCGAGTCGGTAGCCGACTGTCGTTGGCTCAGCCGGCTGTAAGTGTGTATACCCCACGCATGGATATTTGGTGTAAGTCTGGATGTGAGATGAAAAAAGCTGAAGCAGTGTAACGAGATTTTTTTCAACAATTACTAACGCAGCTTTAATTCGAATGGCGTCAGCATTATCTACCACATCCATACTGGTTGCGCCAAGGTGTATTTTCCCGCCGCCGAGTTTGGCTTTTTCGGCAAATTCGCGCACTGCTGCTACCACGTCATGCCGCGTTTCTTCTTCAATTTCCAAAATTCTTAATATATCTAAGTCCTTTTCGTATTTTTCTAAGTCATTAAGCTCTTCTTTTGTCACCAGTCCAGCTTCATGTTGCGCTCGAGCTAATTCTACCCAAATTCGTCGCCATAACCTATATTTGTTTTCTTCGCTGAATATCCTGCGCATTTCGGCAGATCCATAACGCCATGATAGAGGAGAAATATAGAAAGATTGGTTATTTTGCATATTAGGTACGTTTTAAATAATCAGAAGGGTAACATAATGATATATACCCCTCTTACGCTGGTTTGCAACCCGAAGGGTTGTCAAAGCAGCTTAGAGGGAGTTATACCCGCACAAACCTGAGTTTGAAGGGTATAATTCAAATTATATTGTCAGTACTATAATATAGGTCTGACAGAAAAACAATAATATGACTGGGGATCGATTACAAACATTTGAAGGCGGAGTTCAATCAACCGAATTTCAATATAATCCGACGAATTATGAACGTCGTGAAATAAGAGGCACAGAAGACCCACGACCGTGGAATTTATCTCAAATAATTGAGCAACGCTTACGTCGTGACGCAATATTACTTGATGTTGGCTGTGGTACAGCGACAAAACTCATTCCACTTGTTCCATTCGCAGGGGTAGTTTATGGCTTAGACATTAATCGCACCATGCTCCAAAAAGCTTATTTAAACGCTTGTATTGCTCGGGCGCCGGTTACTTTCATCCAAGGTGAATTTGGTTCTCTCCCCTTTCCCAAAAATTCAATTGATGTAATTACATTTATGCTAAGTCCCCGCAGCAATCGTGAAGCATTTAGAGTTCTAAAAGATGGTGGCATTCTCATTGCAGAACATGTCGGAAACAATGATAAGGCAAATTTTGAAAGCGCCTTCGGCCAAGATAGTTCAGGAAAATGGCGCGGATATCATTATAAAGATCCTAAAAAAGACGCAAGCGCGATGCAGCATGGTCTTGAACAAGTCGGATTTCGTGAGATTTCAGTTACCGAAGGACGGTGGCAGACATGGTATACGTTCGAGGAGCTGAAATTATTATGCCAATCAGCTCCTGTAGCTCGAGATTTTGACCTTGATCGAGACTGGGAAATCCTTGAGTCGATAAGGAAACAATACATCACAGACAAAGGCATTGAAACCCAGCAACACCGGATTCTAATAATTGCACAAAAATAACTTTATACCCTTCACAATTGAAATTGTTCCGGGTATAACGCATTCTAGACTGATCCGCCAGTTGGCGGATACAGTAAGAATAGTATAAAGTGCGGTTAAATTACAAAACGTGCAACTTTCCTTCATGGAAATAATAAATATTTTCTCTTTTAAAGCCATATTTACCAGTATCTATTCTTCTTATATGCGGTTCAAATGTAAATAGTCCTGCACTTCCGACTATTGCGGCATCACCTGCTTCGATAAAAGTCCTATTCGCTCTATCTTCTACTATAGTGTGCCCCAAGTTGCCATGGAAATCTAAGTTTTCAAATCCTTGGGCAGTAATTTGAGCATTCATACGCCTGTAAATTTCGTCAAACGTCATTTTTTCCGTAACTGTAGCTAGAAGTGCGGCATGAAGTTGTTCTTCTACACTCATTCCTAGTCTATATTCTTCACTAACTGCTGCTTTAAGTTCACTCACGTCTGTGGCCACTACTTTACCTCCTGATATGATAAGCGTCCGCGCCAAATCACCCCAAGTATTATCAATTGCCGGTGCCAAATCTACTGTTACTATATCCTCCTCCCCAACAACCTCTTGTGTTGGACCGGTATAATCCCTTCCAGAAAGCGAAAGTGGAGTTCTTTTGCCTACCAGCACAAAGGCGCCAATATCGTAGTACCAAAAATTGGTTATCCCATTTTGTCGCATAAATTGATCAGCGGTATGGGCAATCTCAGCTTCGGTGACTCCAGCACCGATAAACCCTTTTAAATGTTGGATGGTTGCACGTGCAATATTTTGAACACGGAGATGACGTTCGATTTGCTCGACGCTAATATGCGTCTTTCTCTCAGTGGCATTCATGTGGTTATTATATCAATTTGATTTGAAATAATCGCCTCTTTTAACTCTTTTGCAATCCGCTCACCCATGCTCATTGAATTTCCGTATAAATAAGAAGCATAGGGTGTTGTGCTAATTCCTGGCGAGCCGGGCATGCGGGGAGACACGTCAATAACTATGAACTCCTTTTTAGGAGGCCCCGGAACCATGATACACTGGAGAGCAAACGGACCGATAATCCCGGGAGGCATCAGTTTTTGTGAAGCTAATACAAACCGCTCGCCGATCGCAAACACTTCCTCAAGCATTGATTCAAGTATAGTCACGGCAATATGTCCTGCCTCTTCATACGAAACTCCTAACGAATCAATTACTTTGTATTGATATTTTGCAGGTATTCTCGTCACGCCTTCAAAATTGGTTTGCCGCCGCGTATCGGTTCCCATAAGTTCCAAACGCCTTTTAATGGGAGAATAAAAATAGTTGAGGTTCACCTGTACACCGACAACATACTCTTCAACCACTGCATTTCCAAGTTGGTCTTTGGTAAATATCCCTTGAGAAAGTTTTTCTTTTACTTGCTTTTTATAATCTGAGTATGAATTAACTAGAAAAAAGGCGCGCTCAAACTCCCGCGTTTTCTCAAGGACTTTCACCATTGACAACCGGTCAATGTCGGAAGGATCGGGAAAGTGCAATGGAAAGCGGATCTTGGCAGCTTGAAGTAGCGTATATTGGTTGGGAGTTATACCGCGCTCCTCAATTTTCAATAAAAATTTATTGCCAAACATCGGCACGCGGAACTTTTTCTCGATCGCCTCATAATCAAACCCGAGATACGCTTCAAACGAACGGTGGGGTACAAAAATGCACTTTTTTTTAATGAGTTTCTGCTGGATTACCTTCTTGAGAATATCGGAAAATTTATTAACAACAATGCATTCGTCTACGCATCCCAGATCTTTCTGTGATTTGTAATACTCCCGATACGTTTTTTCCCTACCCTTTTGGGCAATGACTAGTGTCTTAAAACCCTCATCTTTGGCACCGCGGCAAATTTCAAGCGCCGAATGAGATCCAAGTGTAGCCACATACAAAGAATTCATCATACGAATCAGAGGCTGTTTTTTCTTTTTTCGAAAATAAATATACCTAATTGAGTATCTCTAGTAAATGTTTTGTCTGTATAGCTAGTTTGATTTCCCGGGCAATTCTTCTACCAGTACTCATTGGTTCATCATACGAGAGGGACGCGTACGGTGAACCGTCAATGAACAGATTGGTACCGGCGACGATGCGGCAAGATATTTCTATCACAAAAAACTTTTGGTCTGGAGTTACCACTGTCTCAAGACAAAATGGTCCGTATAACCCTTTGGGGTTAATAATTTTTTTTGATATCGCTACTATACGCTCACCCATGTCATAGGCTTCGGGAAGAAGTGACTCACGCAATACCAACGGGCTATTTCCTACTACTACATAACTAGGTTCAATGTTCAAACCGGATTGTCCGGAAAGCGGAATTCTTCCTAACCCATCAACATTTGATTCGTACCTTCGATCCATACTTAAAATCTCAAGCTTATTAGTGATCGGCGAATAGAAATAATGGATATAGAGCGTCACACCCAAGATGTATTCCTGAATAATAAACTGTTTACTGTTAAACGACTTTAATTTACGGACAAAATCTGATTTATTTTTGGCATAAAAATACCCCATTCCTCCTGCCGCACCATACGATTTGACAATTACTGGAAAATGAATTGTATTATCGAGAGAATACTGTCGGGGAATGGTGAGTTGCGCCTGTTTCATCCATTCCCGTTGTTTGTTGCGATCCGCCTCCCAATCAAGCACCTGTTTATTGCCAAAATACGGCAGCGTCATTTCCTTATTTCCTTCCATGCCCAAATATGCCACGAATGATCCATGAGGAATGATGATGACGTTTTGTTTTTTTAGCCTCCGTTCGATTTTGGGAAAATCCGCAAACGCGGGTACTGTCATAAGCGCGTCAATAAACGGAAAGCGTTGGTAAAAACTTTCCCGGTTGGGGGTGGTGATAAGAAGAGTCCTAAATCCTTCGTCTTTGGCGCCTTTGAGAATCTGCAATGCCGAATGACTTCCGAGTGTAACGATAGTGTATTTCATATGACATATAACATGTAGCTTGTAATATGAAACATAAATTTTTTTTTACATGTTTCATGATATACCCTTCACACAATGAAATGTTCCGGGTATACATGTTACATAAAATAGTCAATCGCATTTTTAAATAACTTTAGACCCGGTCCAATAGTCGGAACTTTTTTACCCTCACGCTGGTACTTTTCTTTTAGAAATGTCCAATGTGGTAAGTGAGTAAAAAGTGTGGCCCGCTCCGGATGCGGCATCAGGCCTAAAATTCTTCCAGATGCATCAGTAATACCGGCGATATCTTCAAGTGTTCCGGTAGGATTGTACGGCAAATTTTGATACTCACACATCTCACCTTTGACATACTTGAGTGCAATCTGTTTTTTCTCTTTCAATTTCGCCAGAATCTCAGCGGTAATAAAAAATTTACCTTCTCCATGTGCTATAGGGAGAGATAATTTTTCAATCCCGGCAAGCCATGGTGTGCTATTTTGCACTTGGACATCCACCCACCGTACCGTATAACGCGCGCTACTATTTGGCAGAAGCGCTGCTTCCTGTTTGCCGTACTCACTTGTTGCCGGTAACAAGCCTAAGCTCACTAGTATTTGAAAACCATTACAAATTCCAATGACTAAGCGGTTACCCCTGAGTAACGCTGCAAATTCACCCCACAAATGATTTTTTAGTTTCTGCCCGTAAGCTCTACCTGACCCAGTATCATCACCATATGCAAATCCACCGGGAAATGCCAAAATTTGGTATTTTTTCAGAAGTTTTTTATTGTCAATAATATCGTTGATATGCACTATATCAGCACTTGCTCCAGCAACTTCAAAGGCAAATTTGGTTTCCTCTTCGCAATTTAATCCGTAACCGGATAAGATGAGAGCTCTGGGCTTAGTCATATAACATACAACATATTACATATTTTTAAACGTCCCTTTATATGCTTCTGCTGCCTCTTTGAGCGATAAATTGACAATTTGTTCACCTTTTCTATTGGTAATTTTTATCTCTGAAGCAGTTGTCACTTTGCCTAAAAATCCGATCGATATATGATTCATCAGAGTTTCAAATTGTTTTTTGTGTTTTGGGTCAATGGTAACGACGATTCTTCCTTGCGACTCAGAAAACAAAGTGAAATCATCTCGGCTGACAATCCCAGGTAATTTTTTCAAGCCTACCTCTATTCCCCACATCCCGCCAATGGCTATTTTAGAAAGGGCTACTGCCAACCCTCCACGGCCCACGCTTTGAGCAGATGCCACAAAACCCTTGAGTATTACTTGGTGAAGAGCTCGATATACTTTTTTATTTTTGGCTCCATCGACGCGGGGCACTGAGTTACCAATATGGACTAAATCATCTTTGCCCAACAAATAAAAATATTCACTGGCACCTAAGTCATCAAATGTTTCCCCAATGACATAGATTAAGTCTCCGGGAAATTTTACTTCCGGGGAAACAACTTGAGTCACATCATCAATTACGGCAATGGAAGAAACGAGTAAGGTCGGCGGGATGGAAATTTTGACTTGATTGCCCTTGAAATCATAACCTTTGAAATCGTTAAACATGCTGTCTTTCCCTGAAATAAACGGCGTTTCATAATTAGTTGCCAATTCATAGCAAGCCAGAGTTGCCCGTTTGAGTTGTCCCAGTCGCTCGGGATCTGTGGAACTGCACCAGCAAAAATTATCCAAAAGTGCCACATGCGCTGGATTTGCTCCGACTGCGACACAATTTCTGACAGCAGTATCGATGCAGCTGGCGGCCATATGATAGGTATCAATATCACTGTATGCGGGGTATAACCCATGTGACAAAGCGATACCTCTCGATGATGTCAGAAGCGGTCGGATAACTGTGGTATCGGTATTGATGCGGCCTTTTCCTTGCAACGGTTTGAGTACCGATGTTCCCTGCACTTCATGGTCATATTGCCTGGAAATATGCTCAAAACTGGCAATATTTAGGCGTCCGAGCATTTTTTTAATATAAATAGTCATACTGCCAGCACTTGGCAGTCTCGGATCCGGAAATTGATAGTGGGTAAATGTGGTAGTCATCGGTACGGGGCTTAATCCTTCGTGTAAAAATTCCATACTAATATTCATGATAGTTTTGTGTTTGTATCTCACTTTGGCAAAAGCATTATGAGTAAATTCTCCGATTACAGTAGCCTCAACCCCCCGCTGCTCCATAAGATTTGAAAACGTTGGCCACTTGTTTTTAGGAACGGCTAATGTCATGCGTTCCTGAGATTCTGATATCCATATTTGCCATGGAGCAAGTCCATGATATTTGAGCGGTACTTTGTCCAAATCCACGATAAATCCATTAGCTTCTCTAGCCATCTCAGCTACTGAACAGGAAAGCCCACCAGCGCCATTGTCTGTGATACTGGTATAGAGACCCAAATCCCGGGCTTCTTTGACAAGTGCATCTGAGAGTTTCTTTTGCGTAATCGGATCTCCAATTTGCACCGCAGTTGCCGGACTGCCGGTATCCATTGCCTCAGATGAAAATGTCGCGCCATGAATGCCATCAATCCCCACTCGCCCACCAACCATGACGATTAAATCGCCGGGTTTGGCTTTTTTCAGATACACCCTTTTATTTCCCCTGATCTTGGGAATCAGCCCTACTGTTCCGACAAATACTAAAGGCTTGCCTTTATATCGCGGATCAAAATACAGAAATCCTTGCGGCGTCGGTATCCCAGAACAATTCCCTCCAGTATTGACACCGGCAACGACTCCATCCATGATTCTTTGCGGTGGCAACATCGGTTGGCTAAATTTGACTCCTTTATATATCGGTGCATCATCCTCAGATGGCGCGAAACAAAACCCATACGTATTGGCTATCGGTTTTGCTCCGAGTCCAAAACCGATGGCGTCCCGATTGACTCCCACGATACCGGTAATACTGCCCCCAAAAGGGTCAAGTGCTGACGGACTATTATGTGTCTCCACTTTATGGGTGATGAGGTAATTATCGTCAAATTCAATTGCGCCAGAGTTATCTTTGAAGACTGAGACGCAAAAATCATCTTTGCCCAATTTTTTCCTGATTTTTTTAGTCGCTGCCTTGATGTAGGTATCGTACAGACCATCACGCAGCTGATCGATGGGATTTGAAAAAATGGTATGTTTACAGTGCTCAGACCACGTCTGGGCAAGTGATTCCAGCTCTATATCCGTGGGGTTCCGGCGCAATTTCCGGAAATAATCCCTGATGGTTTTCAAATTATTAATATCCAGGGCCAGTGGTCCACGCCGCGATCCGTCCCGATTTGGAATTCCTTCTTTACCAAGTCTTATGAGCTCATCATCAGTGACATTTAGATTGACTTGCGATACTCGCGGGGTTTTCCCCAAACTCACTTTGGGAACTATCTTTCCCATGCCCCGATCGCGTATAAAAATTGCCCGGCTTTTTACTAGCACCCGCTGTATCACCGGGTTATAAAAACTATGAGCTATTTTTTCAGCTTCTGCTTTTGAGATGTCTCCGATCAAATAATAAACGTGTGACGTGTAGAGACCTTCGCTGATATCAAATTTCACCCGTAGTAAGTCTACTACCATTTCTTTGACCGTTGAGGCAACATTATCCGTCACTCCGGGAAGAAATCCGACTTCGATGGCCCAATCAAATTTTGGCGGTGAAAGCGGTTTAGTAAAACTTTCTTTCGCGACTATCGGATGGGTGAGAATTTCAGCAATTTTTTTGATACTTCCCTGGCTTAATTCTTTATCAATGGTGTAAATATCATTGATTATCACTTTCACTACTTTAAATCCGCTTTTTTTTAACTTTTGCAAAACCACATCTGCCCGGGTGTCAAACACCGTCACTGCAATTTCAATCCGGGTAATCATACTGATTCTTGGTTATAATTTTGTAATTTCACGTAAGGCTATCTCACAAATCTATCACCAAACAGATCCACTTTTCACCGCGATCCAGGTCATTACTCTTGCTAAGTTAACTAAACTGCTTATATTTGCAGTAGCCAAACCGTCATTATGGTGAGGATCCCTCACTCCGTAACCTACGGGTCTGATATCAGTCACTTTTTCAAAATAAGCCGGGTCGTCACTTCTTGATAATGAAGCACCGGTAACTGATTCAGACCTTTGGGTTTCAATTCCAAACCTCTTTACTTCTCCCATAATTCGGTCAAGCTCGAAATAATTATGCGGCGACGATACTGCACCTCTACCTCTAGAAACATAGGCGCCATATAATGCAGCTTCCGGGGGGTTGGGTGTATCATGTCCGTCACAAATATAGACTGTGTGAGGTGTTTTTATTCTCCCGCCGGTTTGATGGATGATTCTTCTAGCACTTCTGGCAAAATAATCGGCAGATTCTGGCAAACCTTCCTCGAAATCTGGAAATACCCAACCAATATTAAAGTAGGCTGGGTCTATATGAAAATGCTCACGCGCAATTTTAGCAAAAGCGATAATTGCGGCAATACATGCAGCCACACCTCCCGCATTGTCTATATTGCCACTTACCAATCCAGATTCAGGATCAAAAGCAAATGGTGGCTGATAAGCAATCCGATCATATTCGGGTAAAAACCCTCCCTTTGGAGGTCTGGTAGAAGATCTATAAAAGGGCTCCGTGGTTTTGCTGTCTCGGGTTCCGATAGTGCCTTTATTAACGGTTATATATCTTCCCTGTCTCGGATCAAAACGCAGGATAACTCCTGGAAACTCCGGAAAATTTCTTACACCAGATGCAATCTCGGCGGTCACTTTAGGTCTATGAGCACAAATTGGCATGATGTCAAATTCCCCATCACTTGTAGGACGAGGTATTAGATACGCAGGCTGATCGCCATGAGCATTTATCCAAATTCCTTTTGAAAAAGTGTCATTTGGTGGGACAACATCTTCGTACGGCTCTCGGACATCTAAAAATACTGCCGGTGATTCCGACTCCAGAAAATTGTCTGTTATAGACAATGGATTGATTCCACCACTTTCCAATAATCCTCTAATAATGGGCGTACGGGTATATGCTATGGTGCTGGTTGGAGCAGGATCTTGTAACGCTTGTAAATTTCCCAGGATTATTTCCGGGGTGATTAATTGATCGGTGACTTCGATGAATGACGCTCCCAGACGTCTCTCTCTAGCAGCTTGTTCTTTTCTCCATCTTTTTCGCGCTTCCTGTCCCTTCTTAATATATTTAGGATCTAGGTCGTAACTTCGACCAATAGGTATTTCAGCTGGCATTTTGTTTCCCTTTTCTACTCAAGCAAAAAGTTACTAACTGTATAACCTATATAAATATATATTGCAACTATTTTTATACTGCTATTTGTCTTGCCCGTTTGCCGATATCTTTTCGATAGTGCATACCCTCAAAGTATATTTTGGATATTTCTTGATACGCTTTTTTAAACGATGTTTCCTGGGTCTTATCTGTAGCAGTTACTCCCAAAACTCTCCCGCCATCAGAAAGTACTTTTCCCTTATTAGATTTTGTCCCAGCATGAAACACCATCACGCCGTTTGTTTTTGATACTTTTTCAAGCCCTTTTATTTCCTTGCCTGTCTCATAATGACCGGGGTATCCATCAGATGCCAGTACTACACATAGAGCCTGCGTATCGGCAAACGATACCATTTCCGGAGTCAGTCTGCCATTAATACAGGCCTCAAAAATAGTCAATAAATCTGATTCCAGAAGCGGCAATTGGACTTGTGTTTCCGGATCACCGAAGCGGCAATTAAATTCCAAAACATATGTCTCATTGCCGGAAATCATAAATCCACCATACAAAATACCGACATAAGGCATCCCTAATTCAACCATCCGCTTAACGACTAGTGATAGTATCCGCTGCATTTTCTTAAGCGTTGAGACCGGCACTTGGGCTGGAGCAAATGCTCCCATTCCACCTGTATTGGGACCTTTGTCCCGGTCATATGCCCGCTTGTGGTCTTGGGCAGCAATAATAGGTACTGCTACTTTGCCATCACAAAAAGCCATGACCGATACTTCGCGACCGACTAGTTTTTCTTGAATTACCACCCGATTACCGGCACTACCAAAAATTTTTTTCACCATGATATCCTCCAATGCTGCCTCAGCCTGATCCAACCGATTGCATACATAGACGCCTTTTCCCAGTGCCAAACCATCAGCTTTGATGACACAGTTACCGCTCACTTCTTTGATATATACATAAGCATTTGTGACATCTTTAAATATTTTTGATTTAGGATGCGGTAGATTATTTTCCTGTAAAAATTCGACAGCCCAGGCTTTACTCGTTTCCAAACGCGCCGCCTTTTGCGTTGGACCAAAGATTTTTAAATTCTCTTTTTGAAACCTGTCCACAATTCCTAATGCCAGCGGAGCCTCAGGACCCACGATGGTAATATCAATGTTTTCTTTTTTCGCAAAGGTGAGCAGTGCCGAAATATCAGCTGGTTTGATGTCCACGTTTTCACCAATATCTCTGGTACCGGCATTGCCAGTTGCAAAGTAAATTTTTGCGGCATTTGGTGACTGGCAGAGTTTCCAACCGATAGCATGTTCCCGACCACCGCTACCAATAATCAGGACACGTTGTCTTTTCATGGGTAGCGTGCCTTTCTTATGATCAATAAATTGTGCAAACGTATCTTTGTCAGGAAGTCCTGAGCGGGCACCGAACTTCTGTAGGCAAAAATGCGCAAGTACGTTTCCATAATAAACTGCAGTTGGTAAATCCTGGTTAGTGATCATTCCGTACAATACTCCTCCCACAAACGCGTCTCCGGCCCCAGTTGTATCAACTACTTTACCTGATACAGTAGGCACGTAACCCTCATCACTTTTAGTTTTAAAATATGCGCCTCCCCGGTCTGTGACTACCACAACCATTACCCCGGTTTCTAAAAGTGTTTGCGCACCAATACGTTTTGTCTGGCCAGTTAACATCTCCAATTCTTCTTGATTGAGAAATACCACGAATGACCGTTTGAGAAGCAGCTTAAGTTTCTCAAGTCCTAACTTACAATAGATCATTCCCGGCGCCATAGAAATTAAGACACTAGTAGGTATTTGGGTTGTAAATTTTTTTTGGATTTCCAATTGTTTGACATCCACAAATGAACTCAAATGGAGAAACCGTGTTTTAAACAAGTCAGGCGATGGTAAAGATGAGTCGTCTAATCGGCTATTGACTCCGGGGAAAATAAAGAGTGACCGGCTACCTTGCGAATCAACCAGACCCATCGCTATTCCACTTCTTCCCGGTATATTTTTTAAGAAATGCGTATCCACCTGATCCTCTAGAAAGGCTTTAATGAGTATTTTACTTTCACTATCACTACCAACTACTCCGATAAACCCAGTCTTAAGCTTGAGTTTGGCCAGGGCAGCGATAGAGTTGGCGGCTGAACCACCGGCCGAAGTCATATCACCGTCAACAACTGTCTCATGATCAGTTTTTACCTGGTCGACTCTTCCAAGTCGATCAAGATTCAAAGCGCCAAAACCAAGGACATCGTATGCTCTCACCATGTAGCCCTTTCTCTAAATATTAGCGTCTGCTATCGCGCTGCATTAGTAATCCGCCTTCTCTGCCCGGCCAAATTGCAGCTGCGCCAACGACAGCATCGGTCAAATCCAAACCCTGAGGAAGTTCGCGATACGCTCGACCATATACTTTACCATTATCTATAAATAATTGACCCTCTGCGAGAGTTTTAAGTGTTTTCAGTACTAACTCGAGTTCAAATGCAGCTTCAGCTCGACGCAGTTCCTGAAATAACAGATGAGTGGGATGATCTCTCAAAGCAGTTTGTACTTTTACCAAACGTCCAAGATCTGCTTGACCTTCGGGCAGACTATCCCATAAAGTTGATAAGTCAGCGCCTTTTATTCTACCGCGTGCGGGTAACCGAAAGTATGCTACAGCTGTACCTGCATCCAATGTGGGAACTGCCAAATGCACCATTCCGCCGATTTCAGCGCGCTTACTTTTCACCCATTCTCCGATCACATCCCAATATATGCCTTCTGTGCCGCCTAGGTTTAAGGGTAAATCAGGATGCAAATTGAGACTGGGAAAAACAAAATCGTTGCACCAGCGTGGACCCCTGATGATCATATCACCGAGCATGAAATGTAGGTGAGGCAATTCTTCAAGACAGCTATATATCGCATCAAGTGTGCTCCAGTCATAATTTTCCTGAGACTCAACACTTCTATCTCGCAGACGCCCCTGTTGTTTCGCAGATACCCGAAGTAGTGGTACTTCACTAAGCTCTGTTTGTACCCGTGTAAGCATGGTATCGGTAAATCTGTTATCGCCATAATCCCTAGTTGATATGATAGCCCGGAGATTTACAAGCCCGCTCATATTTCGCTTTGCGGCATAATACACGCCACTTACAAGCGCAAATGCATCGGTATCCACAAATGTTGAACTGACAGTGAGATCGAACATAAATTTATCCTAATAGCGCTGCTTGGCCGCGAACAGCAACCCGATAAGCTTTATGTGCCTCAAGCAGACGAGCAAAAGTATTTGCATCTTCCGGATGAATATACGCATATTGTGTCTCATCCAGATTTACCGCTCTTTCACGTGCTCTTACCTTACTAACAACTGGTTTAGACTCAAGAAATTCTCTGACTTTTTCGTGTCCTCCCTCTACCCACTCATTTAATAGCGGCCGAAGTGATCGCATATCTGTAGTAGCCACCGCCACCTCTGCTTCTCGGAGTCCGTAGCTACTGCCATTGACGACAATTGCCAGTCCTCCTTCGGTTTTGAGGATCCTAAAAAGCGCTGCATCAGTAATACTGTCTCCTACATAAACAATATCGGAAATAGCTGTTCCCAACTTACGAGCAAAATTTTTTGCTGTTTTAATTTTTCTGTTTCCACCCATGACCATGATCTCTCTGAGAGGGGCATAACCGAATTGTGCTGGAAGCATCTTCCAAAAAAACCCGTCAAGCAGGTCAAATAGCGATCGGTATTGATCGCGCTGCATCACTTCAACAATCGATACACCTTTATGTACCTCTGCTATAGCTTCGTTAAATTCGCCCTGATGAGTGAGGACTTCACATTCAAAGGTCGTCACGGCATTTCGAAATCTATAATTGTTAAAAAGTGCGTGTAATTTTGTGAGTGACAATTCTGTGCAGGCAATATGTTCCGGCGGAATTCCTAAGTAGTCACCAACATAATCCCACATCGCTCGATACGCGGTCGAGATGATCCGTACTTGCCAACCATCACGCAGTAAATGAGTAATATAATCTTTCACTCCTGGTACAACTGCGGTAGTTTTCGCTTCATCATTTATATCCCTATCAGTTAAACCATGCGCCAGAAAAGTCGGCCCAACCAGCGCCAATGTGTCTCCTGCTTGATACCCGCTATAATTGATTTCGGCTAAATAATCATCATAAAAACTTAAAATCCGGAAAAAATCAAGTCCTGATTTTTGGCCGGTTTTTTTAAACGCCCTTCGGGTTAGATCATATGCCAGATCTTTATAAACGATTGGGCCCTCGCCGTCAGTAAACAAAATTTTTGGTTTATACGGCATGATGGATAACTTTTTCATTACCTTCTAGTTTAAATCGGCGTTTTCTCACGGATGTAGCAGGCATTCCATGTCTATCGATGGGAGGCCTAAAACCGACCATGCATCCCATACAAAATCCGCGGGCATATTTATTGCCGGTTAGAGCTTCACGTAGTCCCGGCGGACTCATATATACCAGCGAGTCAGCCGAAAGTACATCTCGGATTTTATCCACATCTCCGCCATGTTGGGCTGCGATGAGTTCATGTGACTTACGGGTATTCACGCCTAAATGGCATGCTTTATCAATTGGCGGTGACAGTACTCTGATATGTACTTCAACCACTTGGTACATTTTTTTTAAAAGATAAATAAGTCCCTTGGTGATATTACCCCTTACGATCGAATCATCAACCAAGACTACTTTTCTGCCTTGCAAAGTCTGAGCATCAAAGGTGAAGTGCTCGAGTACTTTTTGGTAAATCTTGTCAATGTGTGAAGTCATAAAAGTTCGTTGTTCTACATACGAGTTGTCTTTATCAGTAAAAGCTTGAAAGTAAGGCAAATCCAAAGCTCTGGCATAACTCATACCGCCTTCAATCCCAGTTCCTGGAACACCAATCACCATATCCACTTGACTTTTGGTAAGTGGTGCTTCACGCGCCAGTATTTTGCCACAGCGTCTTCTAAAATCGTCAACTGTTTGCGTGGAGTTTATATGGCGAGCATTGCTGCGTGGTAAATGCGCTCTGCTCGAACCCTCATGGATGTAAATATTTTCAAAAATGCAATGAGCGCGGGCTACTTTTGGATGTTCATGAAGCACTTTGAGACCATGTGCAGTAATTTTAGCAATATTTCCCGGCGTGAGCTCTAGAAACTGGTTGATTCCAGCTGCTTCAAGAGCTCCCGTTTCTGAAGCGACTACCCAAATTGGCTGTTTGGCTGACCCATTAAGAAGATGTCCGTATACTAAAGGTCTGAAACCGTATGCATCGCGGGCAAGATATAGCCCATCCTTTGTCCCAATTACCATACTCCAAGCGCCACTTTTTTTGAGCAGTAGTTTTCCAATCCGCCCGTCCCAATCGACACCTTCAATACAGGCCAATTCTTTGGCAAATGAAACAGTATCGCTTTCCAAATCGTCAGCTGGTGAAACCGTAGAGAATTGGCCGTTATGCGCTACACAAAACAACTCACGGTTTTCATTATGCCGCATGGCTACTGGTTGCACGTTTTGGAAGGAGAAGTTTCCCTGTGTGCCGTATCGCACTTGATATATCCAAACACATGCTTGGATACGCGAGTAAAGCTTGAGGACTGTGGGGGTAAATACCTCCCTGACCATTCCCTCACCTTTATACTCAACAGTACGACCGTCACTATCGCACGCCCAAAAACCTGCTCCGTCATATCCGCGGGTTTGGAGCTTTTGTAAAGCCCACAAACCTGTATCAAAAAAGGGGATATCATGCGCAGAAAAAGCAGCCACTATCCCGCATCGGTCATGAAGCGGTTGCTTTTCTTCATGGACAGGACTTGTGAGTGTCATGATCTCCTTCTAAACGCAAAAACCCGCTATTTTAGCGGGTGCTTAATAAAAACGAAAAAATAACGATATTGGGCATGTTCGTCTTCGTTTGCCTATTGATGAAATTATTTTCCCCGGAGGCACCGGAGTATTACACTGTTAATTACACATTAACTACTTAGCGATTACTCTGTCAAGAAGTAGTTTAAGGGGACTCTTCCCATGTTTAGTTTGCCACACAAATAGAAAGTTTTGGTAAATTAAAAAGATAGGTATTAACGCAGAAAATATTTTAGATTAAAACAAGTGTGTTCATAAGTTGATCATCTCAGACTGTATGAAATATTTAAGAAGAGGGCAAGGTTATTCGATCCGGTGGGTGGTCTTTTGTGCAGAAATCCATTGTCCGAGACCTCCAAGAGTTAGACTTGCATGAGTACCATGTTCGGAATATACTTCTGATCTGACTACCAAATCTTCACCAATTTGCAGTTCGTCTATTCCAGGATGAGAAACGGGGGCATGGGTATTTAACCAAGTCTCACCTAATGATTTAGCTACTGACCTACGACCTTCTAGATTCACTTCGGCGTATTGACCTTCGCCCCGAAAGATGTCTCCAATTGTAGTATAGTACTCATTCGCTGCGGTAACTTGCTTAATTAAATTTTCGCGACCCGTACGAATAAGTTGTCTTTCTTCAGCCACCCATTGACCGAGTTCATCAAGGGTAATATAGCGGTGGGGTACACGACGGCCGCGATATGTACTAGCTCTGGCCTCCACACCTCTTCCGATTCGCATTACATCTACTCCAGGATGAGAGTAGCGGGCAAATCTATTTAACCACATCTCACCTTTTACTTTAGCTAACATCAGACGTACTTCTGGATAAGGATAAAGATGGGACCACTCACCTTCACCCTGATAGGTGTCTCTAATTTCATTATAACTATCCTCTGTCCATTTAAGTCGCGTTTCGAAGTGTTCGCGTTCTTCCGTCGGAGACTCAAATACCATTATCGATCTGCCATGTAAATCCTCTCTCGCACCGTGTTCCGTATTTAAACGATGTCTTATCTC
>CAYPMW010000028.1:0-20403 GCA_964412165.1 uncultured Gammaproteobacteria bacterium
GATTCACCACCCGTTTCTCATTGTATAAAGGAAGATGGATTGATATAAAAGGCTTACGCTCAAGCTTCACACCTGAGACGTCAGGAGTCAAACCACTGGCTGGTAATTTAGAAGGTTCTGCCGCAATAATCTCTTCACCTTCTTTTTTAAGCGTTTCCCGGGAAAACGCTAGCACGATCGCTACACTGATATAATACTTGAACGAATAGAGGAAAAAGAAAAATCCGAATAATAGAGCACATGAGGCAAGAATATACCCAATACTAACAATCAAGCTTGGTGCACCGGCAAGCATTACAATATAGTTATATATCCCGAGTGAGACGACGGAGAAAACCACCGGGATAATAAAGGAAGTCACAAATGCCAAAAGTAGGTTGCGGGTATGAAAGGGCAGTTTGAAGAGTGATGAAAGAAGCAAAATAAGCGATTGGAACGAAAATTGGTAGGTAAATGATGGTCGAATTTTTTCTGTCGCGTATTTTAGCCGACGCTCAAACGTAGTTAAATTATGACGTCGCAAAACATTTTGGATGCCATGGTTACCAACGACAGGTCGCACGCCAATTGTCGGCAGCACCTTAACGAGCTCATGTGACGATAATTCTGGATAATGTGCCACTGCGTCCAAGATGACTTCTTCATATTCTTCATTCACTTGATTGAAAAACCGTTTAAATACAGGTTTTTTATCATGTAAAGCCTCAAGCGCTTTGTGTTCATCAAACCGCGGTCCAACCTCACTCGCTTTTTTGGGTAAATTGGGTCGCTCACTTGTGGGTGTCCCAATAGGAGGCGCCTTTGTACCTGAAAGCTTGAAACGCTTGAGCCATGTATAAAAGATGGTTTTGGAAATATTGAGCTCCTCACATACTTCGGTCACGCTTTTCTTTTGGTTGACCACCATCTGTACTGCCTGGATTCTTTGGGTGATCATATAGTGCGGCCTTTTGGAAATGATGCCCTTCATGGGGATTACAGAGGCTTCTAGCGTTTCAGGGGTTTTCGCAGGTCTACCAGATGCCACCAAGTCACGGTATCGGCGCATCCACTTATAAAACACAGTTCGGGATACTTGAGTTCTTGAACAGGCGACAGACACTGACATTTTTCCTTGCAGGACAAGCCGAACTATTCGGATGCGCTCTGGCAGGGTAAGCTTCGGTTTCATCGGGCAGTATCTCAAAACTCTTAGCAAATAAGGCAGGCTACCTGATTTGCCAAGCAATTTATTTCTTGGTTTTTATAAGATATTTTTTTTAGCCTCGAAAATTTTTTTAATCAACTGTTTACATTTTTCAGGCTATATTTAGTTAACAATAGGTGGGTACTGTTTGTCAATAGGGTTATAGGTTTTTATATCTAATTACTATATGCATGATAGGGTAAGCTTTTTTTCCATATATTTTCTGTGTAATGCTGGATTTTCTTTACTAGTTTAAAATTCCTTATCTTCTCTATAATTAGCCTTAAATCAGCGGTTTTACTTTTATCCACAAGTTATCCACAACCGACTGTAACGCCTGATATAAGATGGTACTTATAATGCTGTTATAAGGCTTAATTAAATTTTTCTACGGGGTATCAATTTTAATTATAGGATAGTCATCAAAACGAGGTATTTTGTGAGCAATAATTAATTATTAATGGTTATGAAATTACCTTACTCTCCCCCTTTTTTCGTTTTAATCCTTTTTTGTAAGAGAAAAGTAATAAAAATTATTTTAGATATTGAGTCTATTAGTAAATACTATAATTATTATATTTTTCTTATACTTCGTACTATTAATTTGGCTTGTAATGATTAGATAGTTAAACCAATAAATCTGAACACAATGATTATTCAAAAAATGTAATTAGGTCTTTTTTGGCACTTAAACAACACTATATTTTATAAAATATTACTTGATTATTTGACTTGAATATTTAATACTTGAAGCCTATAAAAAGATGAAGTTTAAATCTAAAAATGAAATAAATCTTATTGAATTTATAACTTATAGAATTATTACTAGCGTTTAAAAGATTCTTAAACTAACACTTTATCATTAGTTGTGGATAAGTGTAAAACATAAAAAAGGGATTTAAATTATCCTAATAGTCTTCTTCCTCATCCTTCGTCGTGACTGAAATAGACTTTAGTTTATTTTCAAATATATGGTAGGGTCTTGGTCGGATAGTCAGAGACGCAAGTGAAATCACGGATAGTATCAGACCAGGAATAAAACTTGCTAATGACTCTTCATACGAGAGTATGAACTCTCCTTCTGACTTAGGCACAAGCACCATGTTCCCAAACGCATCGCTATTTAAACTTCCCTCCCCTTGCTTAATTTTCCAATGGGAATTAAAGGACACAAGTATCGCGACAACCTCTTCCTCAGTCATGCCAGCTGGTATGGAAACTGAGAGGAGAGATGGCGACTTGTATACTATATCTATAGGTTTTTTTAACAAAGAGGCGTAGCGGGTGACTATTTCGCGGTCGCCTCCTCCGCCCGGCTTTTTGAGTGAGAGAATGTCTCTGTCTGTCGTATAGGCAAGTGCATTGTCCGTTCGTAAAAACACGTCTTCGTTATTATTAATTAAATGTAATAAATTAGCATAAAGTTCAGGATGTTTGAAATCCCGAAAATACTCCCGACTGCCGGTAGTATGAAGAAGTACTCTTGAGACGCCGAGTGTCTTCATCCATGCGTTTACCATCTCCTGAGATGTGCCTTCTCTCAAGTAATATGCTCCCATCGCCCACGTCGCATGAGTCGATACTTCGTCTTTTGCACCTCGGACTTGATACTTGGGAGTTGGCAGCGCATGATTTAACCAAAATACCGGACTACCGCTGACGAAAATCCGCTCTGAGTCTGTAACGTGCGAGATAATCGCGGATATTTTGTGCTTATAAACATTGTCGGTTAGACTAGTGCTGATAAATAATTTCCCTACTAAGAACGCATCAACAATTGTCAATATACAAATTGTTAAAACTATCACAAAAGATCTCTTAGCATATCGGTTGGTTGCCAGTAGCTGGGGTAAAACTAGACTTAACGCAAACTGAAGTTCAAGTCCGTACGCTGACCAGTCCATCCAAAAATCGAAATCAGATAAAAATCTGATGACCGTGAGGAAGGCAAAACTTAAAAAGAAAAGTAGAGCAAACGGCGTGAGATAGCCGGTGAAGTGCCATTTTTTTTTAGCTACCCAAAGAGCGGCTAGTATAGGAATAAACGCTTTGGCAATTTCAAACACCCAAGGAATGACATTTGATAAAGGCTTGCCGCCAAAAGAAGGATTACCAAGTAACACCCACCAATACTGAGGCGTATACCAAACTGTGGCTAAAGATAACGAAGTGATTAATATAAGTATGCCATCGATACACCCTTGCTCGAGCGGTTTCTTGGCTCGGCAAAGAAAAATAAGGATAGTCATACCGATAATCACGGTCAAAATAGTTCCTGGGTCAATGAGAATTATCAAACTGCTCAACAACGTTGATAAGAGAAGGTATACCCGATGGTTTTTCACCAGCGATTTAATAAAGATGAAGAAAAACCAAGGCGTTAAGCTTAAAGCGAGGTGATGAACACCGTTCCCAAAGGAAAATACTATTATGTGTATCGGAATACTAATAAATAGTATAAAAGATAACAATTGTTTAAACCTACTGCCACCCAAAGCCCTTACAAACATCCAGACCCCTGATCCACCCAATACCCATACAAAAACTATAACAGTGATATAAAGAATATCGTACGATATCGAAGGAAAGAGCGCTTGGAGTCTTGATAAAAGTAAAGGGACGATCGGTCCGGTGAGATAGCGGTATGGTACCCCAAGGTACCAATATGGATACCACCAAATATTTGGCCAACTGCTATGCCAAAATTTACTAAGTTCTAATGTGGATGGAACTAGGGATGTCAGCGGCCATTCCATTGAGGGTTACTCTAGCAGGGTCATTTTATCAATGCAATAGACCGGAACAGCTGTTTCATCAGATGTGTGATTCAGAGTAAGTCTGGCTGAAAAATTGGAAATCTTCCCAGCTCGCTGAATTTCTCTTCGTGCGACATGAAGTTCACGTTGCGGTGCTTTGAATCGCATAGTTTAATTCTTTTATAATGTACTGGAGATAGTCGCGCCGACAAACGTGAGCACCGCAGCCTCAGCTCGTTCGTCAGCTGCCAATGTCAGATACACATCTTTCTTCACAGCTGTTGCAAAACTATGCGCTAAATGAGTCATGTATTCACGAATAGTAAGAAAATGATCTACATTGTTTAATGCCTCTCGAAGCATACTCTCTTGCAGATGAGATAACCCACCAGTCATAGTAAGAAATACTTGCTGCGGTTTAGATTGTGATCTGCCTTGAAGAAGACTCATAATAACTCGTTGCCAATCCTCAAACCCAGTATCAGTATAGTACCGTGCTTCTCCTAAAAGCGTTTTGAGAATGTCTTCCATAGACGTATGACGCGGATCAAGGTCAACTAGTGGTGAGTCTGTATGTGCCAGATATCTTTCTACTATCTCTAATGCTTTAGAATAGGAATTTCGATATCGACCCTCATATCCACGATTGGGAAATTGATCTACTAAGGCACAAGTCCTAAGCATATCTGCATCAACCTCATGAGGCGGTTGTGACAATAGTAACGACTGATTGAGGCCACAATGGGCATATATCGTGGAATAGATTCCACCTGTCTATGCCGGTCTAGAGGAACTAATGCAAACGCACTTATTGTAGGTATGAATCGAGTTTCTGGAAAGGTAGTATGGGGAAACAAAGATATATCGCCTGTTCTACCAATCCGTCTACCTACTTGATCTACCAGCCGGGCCACTTCAGGAAGATCGATTTTCGATAGCCTGGCTACGCTGGCGAGGAATGCCGCCACTACTTTTTCACTGTCAGGTGTTTTTATAGGTTCTGGGCTCATCAGAAGCCTATTTTATCATATGATTGGTTTATTCGCTAAGTCTTAGAATGCGTTATACCCGAAACAATTTGGAGTTGTGAAGGGTATATTTACTCTCTAGGTAATATATCTCTTTCTTGATACAATGCGGTTTGTTTGGCAACCCACGCATCCCTAGACTCACCACTTAAATCCCGCGGCAACTGATCTAGAATACGATCTACCCCTTGGTCAGGGTTACCAGCTATAATATTGAGCGCCAGTTCTACTGCTGTAAGAATATAAATAGCATCTTGCCTCAACCTTTTTGCATCTCTGACGTGTCCTAATTGAGTCAATTGAAATGCTTCTTGTGCGTATCGAATAAGCGCCAAATATCTCGCATAACTAGATAGATCATCTTTACTAATAAGTGAAGGAGCATAAAAATCAGGAGGTGGACTCCTTCTCGCAAGTTGATCAAAAAGGGTAACTTTAGAAAACTCTCTCCCTAGGTGTCTCGCACTACTATCTATTTTTTCAGCTAATTTGAAGAGTAGAAAAGAATATGTACCAAACTGGGCATTATAGAACTTTTCAGCTACTAACCCCCATGCTCCTAAATATATTTTCCCTGGAAAGTTGTAGTGATCGTATAAAACTGATCCAGATACCGAATCTTTAATGGTTATGTAATTCATACAGTAATCATATAATCTTTTTACTTCACTTTTCCGCTCCCCAAATTGCTCATGATCTATCCTCAATCTTTTAGCACTTGTCCATCCTGCTAATTGAGCAAGTAAGTAGGTACCGGTTTGGATCTCTTCAGGAGTAAAACCTCGAATTTCGCTCATATTTCAGAAGTATATCATATCCTATAATGTATGTAGAGAGGCACTCAAAATGAACATGTTCCACCTAAGGGGTGGAATATGTTTGCACCTGGGGATTTTAGGATACAGTTGTAAACAAATTACTGTTTATTAATAATAGAATTAAAATAAATGTAAACTACCTTAGACTACCTTAGATGGAAAAAATTATATCGATTAGAAGGTAATTATAATCCCATCCCTCCCCGTCCCCGATTAGCGATTAGTCCCCGATTAAATTATTACTAATGTTCGTCGGGATATAAGCGGCTTAGTGAGTGGACACTCGGAACAATTTGGAGTTGTGAAAGGTATATACCACTCACACCCGAAAATGTTCGAGTATATACCCCTCTAATCCGTTTTGCCGCCCCTTCGGGTTGCAAAACGGAGTAAGACGGGTATACATCAATTTTTTAAAGCTGTGATTTTCGAGCTCTGGGATTAAATGAGATATTATTGCTTTTATCTTGTTTTTTTTCTACGTTAGTGTACAATATATTTCCTGCCTTGATTAAATGAGTGAAAGACTTCAAATTAAACCTCCTTACTCGAAAGCAACCACCCGGGGTGCATTACTTGAATTTTTTATTCCAGGTTTGTCAGCAGTAAGGAGAAAAACAGTCAACCCACTGAAATGGTCTATTCCAGCTCAAGCCGGTTTTGGTACTTATGTATTATTGGGAGGAGGAACATATGTAGCTGACCGAAGTGGCATGTTAAGTCCATTTATTGAAAAACCAATCTTTGGAAGTAATTTAGAATTCTCCGAAGAACTTCAAGAAATATTAACGGAAGAACAAAAAGAGGCCATCAGATATGCTCACTGGGTATTTGTTGATTCTTATGGAGCAGTAAGACCAAGTTTAAAAGTAGAAAATTTTACACCGGCTACCCCAGCAGGTAGAGTTGAAAATGAATATTTTTTAGATGGTTCAATACCTGGAGTTTTAAGATTTAATATTGATGGGATTAAAAAACAAGCTCAAGAGTTTAATTGGACAACTGAAATTGAATTATATCATGAAGTTGTCATGCATGGAGAAGTGCACGCGCAACAAACACCAAATTACCGTCCAATTGATATAACTTCGTTTTACACGACTGGATTATATGGTTGGGAATATGGAGAGGGGGTTGGCACTCACGGATTAAGAATTATTTACCATCCTAAAGGAGCTCCACTTGAAGCGAGAGAAAGTTTTGATCTCATTGAAGAAGGTGTAGCCGGTGCTTTATGGAGTCAAGTAAATGATCGGTATCTACAATTGGTTTCATATAGTAATGGAGATTATTATGGACCACTTGAGCTCTCTTGGAATTTAATTAAAGATGAGTTAATGTTTGATTTTGATTATCACCGGGTAGCAAAATTAATTCAAAGAAATAATCTTATGGGATTTGTCGGAGTTATAGTAGGGAAGAAACGCCCAAATTTTGATGACTTAATAGCAGTAGCAAGTTGGTATGAGAAAGCTTATCAAGAAAATTTTAACGTAAATTGGGACGAAATGGCTATGGTAATTAGAAACTATCGAAGATTAAATAGGGATAGAAAATGAGATAGATACTTGTGAAATACCAGATAAAGAAAATTCAGAATTTAAAAATTTAAACCACCTTATACGGAATAATTTACCTTTTCTTGGAGATCCAAATCGTATTCATGCCTACTGATCAATTATTTCCCACTAAGACAAATATTTTAATATAGGTGATAAATTACAAAGTAAAACATCAAAATTTTTGCCCGGTTTGGGCTTTCTCCCTCATTTCTTGCACTACATTCCACAGCGTGTTTTCAACCTCTGCCTCACGACCAAAACGACGGGGCAGATGAGTGAGTTTCACGTATGTACCTCTACCCCATTTAGAATCTATCAATTGAGCAAGTTGTCGCGTGAACCGAGGTTCAAATCTCGCCAAGCGCCACACTCTTAATACTTCCATACGTTCGGTATCTGCAAAAGGAGATAGGAGCGCCTCTGTCAGACTACCACTCAGAGCTGAGGTCGCCGGTTGATTTAGAGAATACACTGTTATACCCAAAAATGGGTAATAGAATATAAATCTTGGTTCTATAGTCCGATTCGGAGCATATGTTACCCTACCTTGGTCATCTATATGACCTTTGCGTTTGAGTATAGCCAGTGCTTTTTGCCTACTTTCCACAGATTGTTGATACAGTGGATCCTGTGATATTTCCTCTACAAACAATGCAGTTTCATATGTTACCAATGCTTCTTCAGGAAACCAAACATTTCCCTGATCAGCTAATCTCGAGACAACTAGACCAGATCTGCATATGGAGAATCCACCTTTAAAACTTGCGATAAGATTTAATCTGCAATAATGGTACATTTCATGGAAAGCAGTTCCGATCCATTCCAGTTTTGAATCCATCGAATGGTAATATACTCGACCAACCCCATTAATAAATTCTGCATCCCCTAGTATACTAGATCCAAGACGAAGATCAGAGTCACCAAGCTCCTTCACCATTTTACGAATGTGTCTTTTCTGTATTAAAGCAGGCGGTGTAAGCAGATCGCGATATGCTTCATCTGGAATGCCTGCTTCAGTGAAACGACGTACTATAGATCTTTGAGCCAAATCCACACCGTAGCGAAACCAGTCTGGATAAGGTGAAGCATATTTTTCGATGATAGTTTTTCTCCAGTACTGCTGTGCAAGAAAATTTGTCGCTGTGATTTCGGCTTTTGACTTCGGATCAGAATATTCTCCGAAGAGGACTACTTCAAAACCAGGATATTTATATCGTTCCATATATTCTCGCGTTAGTACTATTATTTATTATATAATAATAATTTATACTATATCAATCTAATCTAAGGTTGGCAGTTTCCAACTTTACAAAGACACTATAGTCCCTTGGATGATCATAGAATGTATTATTGATGTTGAAAGTACATCATCAAGAAGCAATTTATTTTTTAGTCAACTGACACGAGTAATCCAGAGAGGTGTTCTTTATTTACTCTTCGACCAGATCCCTTAGCATGAACATCGTCGGAAAACGTGAGTATTTTCATCCTGCCAGGATCAGGTTGAAGTGAGATAGAATGTAGCGCACCTGTAGATTCATCGGTGATCATAAGATGATCCAGACCGGGAGGAATGTAATAGAGCTCGTTTACCGGAGCTCCACTAGTGCCACTATCAAACATTTGAGTTTGCCATGGTGTGAGCGCGAAGACGGTAAAAGTGTCTGCACCCTCATCCCAACCTAATACGTGTATTGGTGGTGGTACATAAGCCCCATCCTCGGGCGGACCGAATGCGTAGAGATATTGAAACACGAAATCGGGAAATGGTATCGGCATTGTTTGGATCGCTTGACCGTTAAGTAAAGTATTAACATATTCCCGGGTACTATCATCACTCATTCGATATATTTCTTGAAGTATATCTACTGGATCAAATGGTCGCATTTGGCTATATTTTCCTTCTCGAAGCAACTGCTTCCGTTGGTCTTTATGCCCCTGGTCACCAGAATACCTAGATATCAACACAGATAGCACAGCATCATGGATAGGATTCCTTGAGTCAAAATTACTATAAAGAACCAATCTTCTAAAGAGAAAGAAAGCATACTCTTCTGCTAACACCGCGAGATTAACCGGATGATCTGTAAAATTGATATAGCCACTGGGAGATCGTATCACCGCTCGGAAGCTATCACCATCAGGCACCATATGCAACCCGGGTTCAAGATCACGTGGAGTGAGCATTGTGCCTTCTGGGTAGATCGTCACGCTACTTCTGTCAGCAAAAAGTGCCTGGATTAATCTACCTGCATAATCACGGGCTTGCTGTAAAAAAACTGTTCCTTCACGAGCTATTTGTGGGCTAGAACGCGCGTCCCACACTTTAAGAAGCGGTGGGTTATCACTAGTAAGTCGAGCTTTATCTTCTTGAGAAAATCTTCCAGGACGATACACATCTGTTCTCATGTAGGGTATTATAACCGAGGATATCTAAGTAATCAAAAAGGCTTATATTTTCAAAGCCTTTTATCGATATGAACATGTTCCACCTAAGGGGTGGAATACGTTTGCACCTGGGGATTTTAGGATACAATTGTAAACAAATTACTGTTTATTAATAATAGAATTAAAATAATTGTAAACCAGGTTATATGGTAAAAAAATTATATCGAACAGAAGGTAATTACAATCTAACCCCTCCCCGTCCCCTGATGTCCTGATGTCTGAGTCCGCTGATGTCTGACCTTTGATGTGCTGATGAGTCCCCTTTCACTGTATGTACTGAGAAAAAATAGCAGTTCTATAGGGTTTGGGTGTAGAATGTAATCTATGAATGAGATGGGATCAGATCAGGAGATGGCTCCAAAGACAGTATTGGGACGGGTGATGCTGCCGGAGGAATTTGACAGAAGCTATGCTACCGGAACTTTGGGAGCCGAAGTATGGGGTTGTGCGACAGTATCTTGGTCACGGCTAAGATTTACCATGCCGCTAGAAGTTGCATTGGATCGTCCTGCCCGCGGAGAACCGATACTTTTGGATTTTTCCGACGAATTACTCATACAAAAATTTGGTGAAATGCCTATCGGTGTAGGCGGAGATTGGATTATTGAAAATAGAGTGTACGGAACAACCCAAGCAGCAATGGAAGCTGCAGTAGAAATGGGACATCGGGTATCGACCGGAAACAAGTTACGTGATTTGATTGAACACGTGCCGAATTTAGCTGAAATAGCCTATGGCCGTACAAGAAGCGAAGCCATAAGGGAAATAAGAAAGTATTTCAGTTCCATTACTTCTAAAGACAAATATATGATACTTAGAGACATTTTTAGATCTGAAGAAAGACTGTTTAGGTATTTAGAGTTGGTCAGACCAAGGAAAGGCGTACAGGTAATCATCGGAGGAGAAATACCATCAGCGTTTTTAAACATGGTAGCTAGAAAGCGTAAGTTTATAGATGATCGAGGGGTAAGTTTGGAAGGGATCACTCAGATTCAAAACAGTTTAATAGTGGCACTTATTCCGCTGGGAGAATATGAACGGCAAAAGTTTGCGGAATTGAAATAGTATAAATATTTATACAAAAGTATTTCAGGCAGAACCTGATGGTAATACGTTCCAACTTGAAACTCCTAACACATAAGAATTTTACTATTTTCCAAACAACTAAAAGTTCTTGCAGTTGTGTCAAAGGCCTATTACTTCCATTTAAGGTTCTGAAACATTATTCGCCTCAAGCGGCGCGTTAGTGCTAGTGGTGAGTATTTCTCCAGATTCAGCGTCAATCGTCACAGCCATAATATCGGGTGATCCATCATTTGATTTTTCACAATTATCTCCATTTGCCACCTCTCAACTGAGTCGATTAATATATCCCCTCTCACGAGATCTGAAAAGGCTAAAATTCGTCCGGTAATCAGCGCAGTTGATGATTCCGGCATCTTGAGCAAATGATTCTGCCTTAGATGGTGTCACTAAGACTTCTTGAGCTGAAAGTATTACCGTACTCACTTCCCGATCACTCATCATACCGGTTGAGGTATCGAAAAACAGTACCATCTCAAGGCTGTCTACATACGGCGGATATGAAAAACTATACAGTATTTTTTACATTGATCCAACTGAGACTTCATCAACCTTTCCCAGATGTGTCGCAAAGTACTCTTCACCCAGATAGTCTTTCATCATGGACTCAGCTGACTGGTACTGTTTATTTTTCAAAAGCGGCGGCAAGTAACGGGGTTTTTGGCTTGCCAGCTTTTCAAATTCTTTTGTAGGCACGCAAGTTCCTTGTGCATCAGGATAGGGGTCTTTGATATCACAGCGGTAACCGGACGGGCACAGTTCACCGATAATCCCGCCGCAGGTTTGGGATAAAATCGTGTAGCGCCTAGCGACTACCACAGATATCACTCCTGCAACTATTAATCCGATAATTAACCACCAGTACCGTTTCATATCTTTAGTATGCCTTTTTCTTGGTTAATTTTGTTTTCATTATATCAAGAGCCAATGTGTTCTGACTCTGGTCTTTGCAATACCTTATTTGGTATCATCGAGCCATGAATTGGTTTGGTTATTCGATACTGACGCTTGTTAGCTTCACATTCTTTAACCTGCTCAATCGAATTGTAGCGGTCAAAAGCGAAGTGCCACGAGCAGGAGCATTTGCATTTAATATCTGGGGCGGTCTCGTTGCTATCATCCTCTTCGCTCTTACTTCGAAAGCCCAAATTACAATTCAACCTCTCCGTCACCCCGTGACTGCACTACTTATTATCGCGTCAATCCTCATGTATTCCGGCTATGAACGGTTGCAGTTTAGCGTCAAAAAACACATCGATGCTTCGAACACTGCAATATTATTCCGCTTAAGCCCAATGTTCACCTTCATTTTTTCCATACTAATTCTGGGAGAAAACTTCACTCTACTTAAATTCCTTGGTGTAGCTTTCATCCTGACGGGAAACGTGCTGGTGGTTTTCAAGGATAAGTTACTCAAAATCAATCATTTCTTTTGGTTAGGAGTTCTCTGTACCCTTTTTTTGGGAACTGCGTGGACAATAGACAAAGTCGTCTCGGGAAGACTGAGTTCAGAGCTGTATACGCTGCTTCTGTGGATAGGACCAATACCCTTTATATTTCTCCCTTTTATTTCCTTAAAATCTATCAAAAGAGAATTTGTGTTAGGATCATGGAAATCGATACTTATGGCGGTCCTCAACGTCGTCGGTTTTTACTGGCAAATAAAAGCGCTTTCCTTAGGTGAGGCCTCACGAGTGATACCGATAATTTCTTCGAACTCTCTAGTAGTGGTACTTTTAGCCATTTGGCTACTTAATGAACGCACACATGTTGGCAAAAAACTCCTGGCAGTGTTTCTGGCTACCTTTGGAGTCATTTTATTAAGCTACACGTAATGGGAATGAGGTAGAATAATAAGGTAATTTGAACTTAGAGACGATCCTTTAACATATTCTTTTAGGTTTCTTGTGGGGTGGAAAAAAAGACTTCAAACATACCATTCATTATGCTATATTATTTCTGATAACGATAAAGTAGTCGTGTGTAGTTTCCTTAGAGCCTGTTTGAAAAGTTCATTTTACCTTTGAATGAACATTTCAATTACAGTCTCTTATGAAGCTGTTTTTCCTTTAAATGGCAAGTTTTCAAACAGCTTCTTAGAAAATCATCTCTTTATGAAGACATCTTTTGTAAATGTGGTGAAATCCTTGAAGGTAAGTAATCCTGGCTACTCGTGGTATATAGTGGTATATATTAATTTTTTACCTTAATCAGAAGGTAATTACAATCTAAACTCACCCCGTCCCCGATTGGTCCCCGATTGAGGTCCCGATTATACGATTCTCTTGGGCAGTATGATATACTACCAACCCTTTATAAAAAGACCGCGCGCATAGCATGAAAGAGACAATCGGGCATAGCGAGTTAAATATAAATGAAGACCTAGTAACAGAATTAGTTGGATGGTACTCAAAAAGACTTGCAGGCCCAAGTTTAGTACTTCCTCAGCTTACTCCACAAGAAGTTTTGGGACGGTTGAGACCGGATTTGCTATCTACTGCTCAATCCGGTCAGCTGGAGTATCCCCTGTTCCGGGACCCTCAAGCCAGCCAGACTACCACGTCAGTAGCAGATTTACTTGCAACAGTGCGAGTTTTGTATGCTACTTATCCAGATATTGAAATTCCCCTGACAGAAAAACTTGATTACCTAATGCTTACCTGTGCCGTGCGGACGCTGCATTTATTTTACCAATTAAGCGACCCCGAAGAAGATAGTGACGACTGGATTTATGGACCAGCGCTGGCTTGGATGAATGACACAGTAAATTTTATCCAATTACCGCTGATGGGTATATCTCCTCAAGATGTCGTCCGTATCTATAGAACGCCCTTGCATGAATATGAAGAAGAATACGTAGAAGAAATGGTACGAGAAGCCCAAACTGCAGGTGGAGGAAGCGCAGCTCTCATCCGACAGCTTTTTTTGGAGAAATTACTCGAATCGACAAGTGAAGGACGCGTGGGCGGTAACGATACAAGCGGCCTTGAGCACATTGACAGTTTACTCCGAGTTGCCGAAAAATTGGAAATTCCGGTTAGCAGTGAGATTGTGCTCGCTCTATATACGTATGGCAGATTAACCAGAGTTGATAACGATGTGTACTGGCAGGCAGTGACTACAGGACCTTTTGAAAGGAAGTTGAAAGCCAAACTCGAGAATGATCCAGAATATAAAAGAAAGTATCATGAAGCTCAAAAAGCTTTGCACAGGGCACTGAATTTTTCAAGACAGAAAATCGTTCAGCTTATTTTCCCTGATAAAAATATACCAAACGGTGGTATAGGTTTACTTTCCGTTTAATCTCACTATATATACCCTTCACACAATGAAATGTTTGGGGGTATAACTCCTTCTAGACTGATTTAGCAACATTAATCTTCCCGAAAAAGTTACAAAATACAGTAAGAAGGGTATATCAAAGCCCCAAAGAAAATCAAATTTTAGCTTTGAGAATTCTTTTTTGATGATTGTAGCTCTGCCAGTGTCCGCCGCATACGCCTTAAAACCAGTAAACTAGCGCCGGCTAAACTTCCCGTTACACCTGCGTAAACGGCCGCTAATGCGCGCTCCTCCACTTCTAGCAGCTGAATTGAAATGTATAAATTTGCTAGTATAGCACTTCCCGCTAGTCCGCCGGCAATAAAAAGTGTGAGAAAGGTGGCGTCTGGAACACCATGAACCTCTCTAGTTTCCAAAATCTCCGGTGTCATACGGGTGTCGCCGATATACCATTCTGACTCCACCCGAGTATCGCCTATCACCCATGTCACAAGTCGCTCAATCGTTTTCATTCCCAACTCCTTCTGCATTTACGATTTACACTAGTATTTATTAATGAAACTAAGTAGTTTCAATCGGCTGGAGTCCAAAAAGTTCTGCCAACGTGTCTTTATCTATTCTGGTCTTCAAAGTATTCAGATAAAAAAGCAAGAGCTCCCGCTCGGAAAAAAGCCGGATGATGGGAATAATAATAAATTTATCGAATTGATTTGCAAGTGCCTGAATCTGTTCGAACCGCTTATCGCGCAGATCATAGAAGATAACGGTGCGAATATGGCCTTCAAGACGGGCAAATGTTTCTTGATCATTAAGCGAGTGCATCATAGTAGCGATGAATTCTTCTTGCGGATCTCCAGCAAACCTGGGAAGTCTCAGATCCTCGGGTAAACTGGCCAGAAGCTCATGAGGCTCCATCTCAAAACGATAATCCCATCCCAGTTCGGGCAGTAACTCATCCATGAGAAAAAATACTTGGCCTGGAGCATCGTCTAGCACATGGTTATACACGCGTATAAGATATTCGCTGCGCGCGGCAATTCCTAATACCCTGAGTTTCTCATTCGATCGGTTATGCAAATAATTCACATGCATCAGAGCGACCGCAGTCTCTATATCGCCGCTTTCCTCAGCTTTTGATCCGTCTCCGAGTTCGACTTCTTGAAACTCTGCGCTGATATCACCTCTGACAGCAAGATCAATCAGCAAATCTCTGTATCGTAAAAATACCAGGAGTGCTTCACGCGTCAGATCGATTGCCGCAGTCTCCTCATCTCCCAAACCAAGTGCCGCACCTTTGACGCTATCAAGATCACATATACCACCCAGTGCTTCGATATTCCAAAGGTTTAAGAATGAATGCTTGAGTCCCCTATTATGCATCTTTGCCATGTTTATTACTATCCGTACCGGCAGTTCTGAATAAAAAAAGTAGTCGATATCAACCTGATTTTCCGGATCAAGTGGCTTATAGTAATATTCGGGATCTTTATTTTGGTGGAGCTTGCCAAGAGTATTATAGGCCCGAAAAACTTTTCTAATTACATCCAAAAAATCTTCGCGGGTTTGAGGATGAAGATAATCCCCCAGCCGTTCGTTGACTACCATGGCTCTGATAGTTTTGAAAAAGCGGATTTTATCAAGATGCTCAACTAGTCGTGGTATATCATCCCGGGTCGCATCATACATGTCGCTGCCTTCCTCAAGTTCTGAGGGCGCTGCGTTTTCCTCCCATACTTGCCTCACCAATAATCGTTTAAATTCTTCCAACGTAAGCACTTTATCCTTAAGGGGAAATTCAAGCGGCTCTATCAGGCGGCCGATGACTTCAGTTTCAATCTGTTCCTGGCGTAGAATTCGTGAAGCTTTTAAAACCCGTAAAACCGAATCGCTTTCCAAAAGACCGTGGTAAGCAAACCCAGACGGCGTCACTTGGCTCCGGCGAGCCCGCGGTTCATCCAACCGGTTGCCTTTTTCTGACAAAGCTAAAAAGTAATTGCCGTACTCATCCTGCCAGAGAATCTCTCGCAATTCGCGGCCATCAAGATGGTGGCGCAGTTCATGTGATCTGCCGTGGTTGGAAGAGACGAGGTAGTAAGACACGTAGTCCTGCTCGCTCGGGGCTCCATCGTCTACTACCCAACTATGCCATGAGTCGACAGGAGTGTTGGTAAACGGAAATCCGGGCGGATGCACGCGCTCTCCGTGAATTTCCTCATGCTCCACTGCTTCCACCCGCACGTGTCGAACTGGCTGGTACATAGTTCGCGATTCGACTGCCATAGGCAAATTAGCTTTCTGCAGCTGGCGGTGGAGTTTCTTCGGCGGCAGGCGGTGCTGGTGGTTCTGTTGGTTCTGTTGGTTCGGGTTCTGTTGCTTGGGGTTCTGCTTGTACCACTTTAGATTTTTTCGGTCTGCCTGGTCTTCGTCTTGGCTCTTGTGGTTTTATCTCCTTTGGCTGCGACATTTCATCAGCCGGAGGCAATGGTTTGGAGCGTGATAAAGCAGAAATAGACATAGAAGGTTGTTCGGAGCTCATTTGGGATATAATTATTTGATACGATGCAAGATGAGCAGAGAACCATTTGACAATATAGGGATCTAAACCCAAATTTGGCGCAAATTTGATTACTTCATCAGCTAGTTCAGCCAACCTCGTTATTACACCAACAACATATTCTTCTTGTGTGGACCGTGATGCTTCTAAGGGCATACTGGCTATGTATTCTGCATTGACAGCCCAATAACGTGCGATAAGTTCTTCAGCTGATTGACCTCTTTCAACATAAAGAGTCTGGCGAAAATTAAATATTGCTTGAGTTACTGGATCTATAGAAGAACGTGATTCGGGTAGAGCTTCTGGTGTAGCCATAACGAACTGATTATACCACATGATCTATTGTTTATACCCTTCAAACTCAGGTTTGTGCGGGTATAACTCCCTCTAAGCTGCTTTGACAACCCTTCGGGTTACAAACCAGCGTAAGAGGGGTATAGATTAAAAATAATTTAGGTATACCCTTCACAATTGAAATTGTTCCGGGTATAACGCATTCTAGACTGATCCGCCAGCTGGCGGATACAGTAAGAATAGTATAATAATCTAATCGTAATTTAACCGCCCAGAGTTTTACGATGCTACAACTTTTCCAGGCTGTTTCAAAGCTCCACGGATAATCAAATCTTAGCTTTCAAAAGCTTTGACAATAATACACATGAAATGTACAATTATTTTGTATGAATATTATTACCACTACTATTCTAAGAAATAATTTATCCGCTGCTTTAAAGGTGGTTTCAAATAAAAAAGAATATCTTTTGGTGGCTAAAAAAGGAAAAATTAAGGGAGCTCTAGTAAATATAGATTTATTTGAGGATCTTCTCGCTTTGGTGAATAAGAAATATGTCGCTAGTATTAAAAAAGCTAGAGAGGAATATAAAAAAGGTGGTTTTTTCACTCATGATCAAGTCTTTGGCAGTTTATAATTCATGCCCTATCATCTCCTCTATACAAAATCTGCTTTCGGTGATATTAAAAATTTAGATATTGTTACCAAAAAGCGCCTCAAGAAAAAACTAGAAGCATATTCTAAAAATCCCTTTCTATATGCTAAAAGACTGATTAATCCCAACATAGGCACATACCGCTTCAGGATTGGAAATTACAGAATTATATTTGATATAGATAAGGAAAAAATTGTAATTTTAAGAATCGGTCATAGAAGAGAAATATACAAATGATTTTTTTGCCTTGCGTAATTGTTGGTAGAACTAATTCTAATATATACCCTTATTCTCTATCATCGTAAATTATCAGAGTTTCTGACACAACAGTAGGAAATTATATCCTCCAAACTTACTTGATCAATTAAGTTGATTAATAAACTTGTACAAATACCCATTTAAGTGTATAAAACTATGAAATAGTCTATCATTCTTCACACAGATATAAAATAGCAGAATCGGCGTCTCATTTCGTGAAGCTTGTAGGTTTTGGTTTAGTCACTTTCCCACTTCTTGACCGATCAACGCCTATCCTTATAGCCATACCTATTTCATCCGGGGTCATATTTTCCCATACTGCACTTTGAACCCAAAAGAAATTATTGATGTGTGCCCACAGCTGATACGGAAAGAAGGGTTTGCTTCGAACGTCCTCAAGCTGCGCACCATTTCTCACTAAACCGTAGTAAATACCTTTCTTTACGGATAAATCTCTTTCTTTTGTCACGAGTAACTATAGTATAGCGTAAATACCTAAGATAACACGAGATAATGAATATAAGGTGCCACCTTAAAACCTAAATTGATTCATCCCTGACTTAATATTTTATCGGTTGAAAGAACTTTCGACATCTGGAAATAAACCTATAGTATTGACTAGAAAATAATATCTTTTATAATATAGGCATGAAAAGTCCAGATCGATTATCTGTTGGTGAACTTGAGTCAGAATGCCGACTGATCATCAGTCGACCAGTAGATGCGATTGGTTTTTCCCGATTTACTAGCTGTATGACGTGGCTGTGTCCAGGTTCTACCTACGAAATCTATGGTTTTCGTTTAAGACAGGCCTCATTCACTTCGCCAGATAGTACGATATATCTATTTACTAGCCGATCAATGAACGGCCAGGAACGTACCTTTAAAATAAATGTGTCTACTAAAGACCGAAATCGTTACGCATTCATAGATCAGATACCTAGTTTTCAAGTGAAAGCCGGAGGTTTTACAAGAAATGAATCTATTGATTATCTCTCTGAGACAGAGTTACAAAGTTTTTTAATAGGTATTTACAACGACTATACGCGATCTATCATCTCTTCTCCAGAGAAAAACAAGTCTTAGAGCCTGTTTGAAAAGTTCATTTTACCTGTGAATGAACTTTACAATTACAGTCTCTTATGAAGCTGTTTTTTGAATGGTAAGTTTTCAAACAACATCTTAGAATCTGTCTGAAAAGCTTTTTATTACTGACGTCATTTGGACAAATGAAGTGAGTAGATGACCGATACTGACAAAATCCGGGATGTGTGAAGCAATACACGCCAGCGAGTGTGAATAGTTATTTTTAACGAGGTCTCTGAGAAGTGGGAGCATTACCACCTGATCGCTGCATTGAACTTTGCATTAGTTTTAACTTGTTTAATTCAGTCCTCTTTGAAGAAATTGCTTTCTCTAAAGTATCTCGATTTGCTTCCCGAGGTTTCCATTTGGCATCCTGAGGATCCCATTGCTCTAACTTCATATCACCGTTGGGTTTAAGAATCAATGTATATAATTCCCCATAATGCCATGCGCGAACACCCGGCAATTCGCTATCTTTAGCATGCATATTATGTAAATTCCTATATATAAGTTGCGGCGTTGAACCACCCAAATCTCTCACTCTAGCATTGTACTGGACTCTGATACTTCCATCATCTAAAAATACTATGGTGTTTACTAAGTCTGGCATATGGGCAAATCTTTGTGTTAATTCTTGACGTATTGCTTGAAGCTGCCCAAAATAGCCAACCATTTCCGGTGTGTATTAGTCAAAGAATTAAGCAATCTAAAATAAATCATGCATAGCTTTAAAAAGAGTGTGCAAGGGGTTTGCAAGGGGTCCCCTTGCAAAGGTTATCTTTACAGTCCAAAATAGAATCATAGTTTCCTCTTCGGAGTAGTCTCGCCTCTTTTATCATCTATTCACATCAAATATGCATACACCTCTTTGATTAATTTCATTAAATACTTCAAAAGCAGACTCGCCCCACTCACGGCTCGGATTCTCCAGAAGCTTTCTGGGAACGACGGTGCAATTTATTTCTATACGAGATCCACCTAATTCTTGACAATACTTTTGAACTGACTCTTGCAAGCGCTTTGTCATCCATGCGAAATCTAAGCCGAAAAAAAATGATTGTTCGGTGATGATTGCCAGATCAATGTCAGAAATTCTCTTGGGTTTACCGTATACTGTAGAACCAAAAAGATAGATCCCAGTAATCCATTTTTGCCAATCAGGATCTAGTTGAAACTTTTTGGCTATCCCTATAGCTAAACTTTTTCTTTCTTCAATCTCTGCTTCGGTAAGACTGGGACTTAATTTTCTTTTGACCTTTTCAATCAAACCATACTGTCTTTCTTTCATAAACTCTGTATTATATATAAAAATTGTGTAAACTATACTATTCTTACTGTATTTTGCAACTTTTTCGGGAAGATTAATGTTGCTAATTCAGTCAACGACCACCACCA
>CAYPMW010000029.1:0-20182 GCA_964412165.1 uncultured Gammaproteobacteria bacterium
GGTTTGCTGTAAGAAACGAGAGACGCCAGTCATCGCTATCTTGTCCATAAAACACGGCCAGTGCATTAAATGTAGCGCTTTGCTTCATTATCTGGAAGGCTTCTTTGGTGAGGGTAACGCGTTTGTTGGCAGATCCGGTGTACTCAAACTCAAACACCTGAAGATCAAGAGCATCGCTTCTGCCAAGACTTACGGCTTTGCCAATTACGCTTAATCCCTGCGTGCTAATGGGACGGACGTCTCTGGCATAGTCAGTAAGAAGCGTGTTTTGTAAAAAGTCGATAAAATCGGTTCGGTCATACTTTTGGTCTAAATTGATCATACGAGTTGTTCTGCAAATAAGAGCAGTTCATGTTCATTCTCGGCACGACCCGCGCGAGTAAGGACATTTCTGATATAAGACTCCGGAACTATTTCAAGCAGACGTTTATGTGCTATTTCAACATTTCTCAAATCAAGTTGCGTTATGTCTTTAAGCGCTCCGTCGCTTAGATCATCAAGGGCTTTGATAATAGTAATAATATCCTCGCAATAGTTTTTGGCATTTGGAAGATCGTCTGAAATTACTTTCAGGACATGGATAGCGCTGGCACGGCGTCCCTGAATTTTGGGTAACTCATGTTTGGCAAACAGCTTTTCTTTGGCAAGATTAAAGACTTGAGTGAAGGTTTCATCAACCGCAACACTTTTGTCGTCCTCTTTGGCTTGAAAATGCGGCAACGCCGTTTCAGCTGAAACTACTTGCACAGTCTCGGCAGACTTGCCGTGAGTAAATATCGAATTAGAGCCTTTTTTGCCAAAGACCGCAACACCATTTTTACCTGTCCCTGTTCTTTTTATTCTGCTTCGTCTTGGCAGATTCAAGGCTTTTTCAATAACTTCAGAGTCGTTAAGTGCTTTCTCGTAGGCTTCACGGTGAATAGTATCCCATGATAACTGTTCTTCATCTTCTTTGGCTCTCTCAAACTCATCTTTGAAAAAACTCACCAATTCTTCATCACTGGTTAGCGTTTTGGTATCACTTCCGACAACCGCATTGATAAGCCTGATTTTGAGGGTTGAAATAGATTTAACACGGACTTCTTCTTCGCCAATTGTTGTTGGAAAACAGTTATAGACTTCCAGAAAGTCAAAAACCTTTTTATTGATACGGTTGATACGTCCCACTCTTTGAATCACACGGGTAGGGTTATAAGGAATATCGTAGTTGATGACAATTCCGGCGCGATGAAGGTTAAAACCCTCACTTAAAGCATCTGTGGCGATAAGAACGTCATAATCATCTTTTTGCTTATCTGTGGGGTATGAAGCGTCAAAGTTGGCACGGATTATTTGTTTGTAACCTTCTGTTCCTTGCGCAGCAGTGTAACTTGTAACACGATCAAACCCACGCTTTTGAAGCTCTTTATGCAAATAGTCAACCGTGTCTTTATAGCTTGAAAAGATAACAATTTTCTTGAGTGGATCACTTTGTAAGAAGCGGCGTATTTTTGCTTCGATTTCATCAAGTTTTGGGTCAAGCTCTGCATATTTTGAATCTCCATACCAGTTGGTATGAATAGATTTAAGAAGTTCAGTGTCATGCTTTACATCTTCAATAAACTTGGGGTCAAGTAATTCCTTTTCGATTTCAAGGAAACCACCTCTTGTTCGCATCATCTCAAGATCTTCTGCAAACGCATCGCTTTCTTCACCGTCTTCAAGATTGTAGTTTTGAGGATCGGGAAGTTGTCCCTTTTTCATAATTGGCACAACACCAAGCTCAATCCACCAGTTTTCAATAAGCTCGTTTGACTTAATCATCTTTTCAAGCGTTGAGCGAAATGCATCTTTGGAGCTTTCAAAACGCATAACTAAAAGTCGTCTCATAAACTGCGATAAGTTTGACTGCGCAATCTGTATGTCTTCGACGTCATCAAACTCTGCCTTATATTTCTCGACAAACTTCTTGCGACTTGCATCACTCATGTACTCTGGATCGGTCGGCTTGTAACGAGCGCCGATAAAACCTTCATTTTCTGGCTTTGTAATCAGATTCAGCGTATCCGTGTACAAAGAGTAAAGCTCTCCCAAGTCATACTCTAAAAGCTCCGGGCCATGCACTTCTGGAAAATCAATGTTTTGCTCTTCCAAGTCTTCGCGATAGCGGGTAATGTATTTAAGATCAAGCCGTGAACGTCTGATAATCACCGGCTCGATAAGCCTTCTTTGCTCGGTTGCTATTTCACTTGTTTCTTTGTCAATAAAGTCCTGATCGGCGTCTTTGGTCATGAAACGGCGTAGTTTTTTATATCTTTGAATGAGATCGCGGTAACGAAGGCTCAAATTGTCAACTGATCGAATTGTTGCCTGACCGGGAGTCTGAAAGAGCTTGATGAGTGCAAACACGTCTTTTGGATCGTTGTTAAAGGGAGTTGCTGTCAAAAGCAGAATTTTATTTTCTGGGTTGCTGCGACATACCTGATGGAGCAGTTTATAGTCTCCGGTGTCTTCGTTGCGGTAGCGGTGGGCTTCATCCAAAATAAAAAGTATCGGATCACGGGACTCCTGATAGCGCTCATACACTTCTTGGATTTTCCCGGAGCTAAATACCTTTGAACCCCTTATGCCAAACTGCTCTTTGTAATCTTCCCACTGTGAATTGAGATGCGGTGGTGCAATGATCACGGTTTTCATATCCATATTTCGGGCAACTGCCGAGGCAATAATGCTTTTTCCCAAACCAACAACGTCAGCAAGAAGCGCCCCGTCGTAGCGATTTAGCTTGTCAATTACCATCTTGACTGCATCTATTTGATACTCAAGATCGGTATAGAGGCCTTGCGTTATGGCTTTGGGAGTTTTGAGAGACTCTAATTCTTCCTGATGGAATAATTCATGGAGAACCCTAATGTATATGTGATAGGGAGAAGGTAGCGCGTATTTCCAGATCCGGGGCTGTATTGCCCTTATAAACTCATCCGCAGTACGTGTATCCGCAATCGTAATTGATTGAGCGTCATTCCACATATTTTCAAACTGCGCTTGGTATTCTTTGAATTTACTCTTTTCGCGGCTTGAGTCATTCAGTTCACCTTGTCCGATGAGTCCACGATAGGTTAGGTTGCTTGACCCCATAAAGACAGTTCCCGGAAAGTCGCCATTTTGGGAAGCCTCTTTTTTATTGTGAAGAAGATAAAACTTACCATGATAATCTGAAACCGTTTTTCTGATCTCTAAGGATCCGTCCTTGATTTTCTCGATGTATAAATCAAAAATCTCATTCGTTTTGTCATCATCAAAAATGTCGCTATCGTTCATAAAGCCTACAAACGAGTCAATGTAGTTTAATTTAAGGGCTGTTCGTGAGGTAGTTGGTCTTCGTGGCTGCCAACGTGATAAATCTTCATCTCCATCTTTGGCATATTGAGCTATCTCTGAAACCAGAAGAGGATCAACCTCAAGTCCTACGAGGATTCTTACTTTTTTATCTTTCAACTGATCGAATAATGCTTGGAAGCCGGAAAAATAGAAGAAGCCGACGGCAATATCGACTCTATCGACCGATGATAGTGCATTTTTAAGTGCCGCTTGCAATGTTTGGTTTTTGTTATCAATTAAGCTCATTTTTTATTCTTAATTTCAATGAATTTCTCAATATCAGACCGTTTGTATCTTCTTACGCGCTTTACTCCAATCCGCACAGCTTTAAGGATGCCTTTATTATCCCAAGCACGAAGCGTATTGGGATGGACTTTCAAAAGCTCCGATGCCTCTTTGAGCGTTATAAGCTGTAAAGAATCCTTATTTTCATCCATAATAGGCTTACTTACCATTTGATACCATTAGATTACTAAAAAACTCAACAAAAAGCAATTAGTTTTCGTGAAGAGAACCGGGGAAGTGTAGCTTATTGAAAATCAAAGGTCGCAAGTATCTGTTCTGTAAGCGCTTTGTTTTCTGGTGTAGGCGGTATTGTTGACACGGAAAAGAGCCGCCCGTCTTTTTGGATGATTGTTATGTATCGAGTCTTTTCTCCTAATATAAGGCCTTCTATGCCCTTGTATCCGTCAATAGAAGCCTCTTTGATGGTAGCAGCCCATTTCAGTCTTTGAACGCTCTAAATCCTGTTCTGTGGCTTCTTTGTCTGCTTGGAATAATCCATAAAGCTGGTAAGGTGGTTTACTTTGGTCTTTCCTTTCAATGTAGAAAGCCATTGTTCTTATTCTGCCGTAATCATCTGCCAATTCTTCCCGGTATGTCATTTCCGGTGGTATTTGAAGGTGTAAATCTATATTAGATTAGGCACTGTCTGATTCCTCCAACCATCGTTTTGAGTGATTGAGTTGGCTGTGGGGTTTGTAGTTTGAGAATCTGTTTCCTTTGTACCGAACATTCCAAAAGAATAAGCGCCGACCAAGAGAGCGACAATCAAAAGAACGCCGATGATTAAAACTTTTGTACTCATCTTTTGCTATTGTATCACTTCATCAACCCTACCTATTTTCTTCGGCTTGTTGTGCTTTCTTATAGAGGGCATTAGCTTCTTCTTTGCTGAACTGCTTATCACCGTACATTACGCTTAAATAACCGTGTTGGCATATAGGGCAGAAATTATCTTCTTCAGCCAAATCGTAGCGCTCTGCCGGTTGTTTGCAGATCGAACAGAGGGAAACCTTTTGGCTGTCTGCTAAGTTAGCTCCGGCTCTATCTTTTTTGCAGTAGAAAAAATGCCTATTGTCGTGAATAAATATGACCGCAAAGCCACATTCCTCACAGGAAACAAAGAGGACTTTTTTTGGATAGTATGGATCTTTTTCATTTCTTTTTTCTTCATTCATGTACCCCCAACTCCCTTCTTCAATAGATACGAGGTAGCTGTCCTTCATACAGTTTTTTATTAAAGCTGTCTCTCATTTCTTCACCCCAATCCACCGTTTTATAACCCTGCTTGCGCAGGCTCTCATTCGCAGCTTTTCTCATCTCCTCACCCCAATCGCCATTCTGCGCTTTCTTTTGCGCTTGGTCTTGTGGTAGTAATTGCTTCTCATTGTTTATTTGTAAGTTTTTCTTGTTCATATTTACCTCTCTATTATAGCTTCTATTTTTTTCTTGAGTGTAGACATAAACTGATAACAGAACTAATCCGGTAATTGCTGCTCCCCAAAGCAGACCACCTCTTTCCCCAACGAGCTCTACCATTCCAGCGCTAATAATTCCCCACATAAGTAAAATTATTCCTAACCCTTCAAGTAAGCCTTTTAATTTGTCTTTGATCTTTTCCATAGCAATTTTCATTGAATAAAATATAACACATTTTAGCTATATAATCTATACTACTAGTAAGTCGACTGACAGTAGATATTTTTAGAAACTGTAAATATGGTAAAAGTTACAGCAGTTTCTAAAAGAATAGGCAGGCGCATCCGACAAATTAGAGAAAAAGCTCTTATTAGAGGAGAAAAGATGACGCAGGAAGATCTAGCACTTGAGGCTGGACTTAACAGAGCCTATATTGGCTACATTGAACGAGGAGAACGCAATCCGTCAACGGATACCTTGGTGAAGATTGCCAAAGCCCTCAAAGTATCCCCCAAAGAACTTCTTTCATAAAATTATTTGCGTTGGACTACTTTTGGATGCTACATTCTGGTCATGGGGAATAATACGCATACAAACGGCAATAATTTAATAAAAGATGCTACGGTAGAAAAGCAAATAACTCCTATAAATAGCGAGGACATCAAAAAGCGCCTCGGTTGGTGTATAACTGACGACGATCCGGCCGCAATTTTAGACAATGTCAAAAAGGAACTCGATAAAACTAAGCATCATAAAGTATCTTCAGATTCTATCGTTTATAAAGCACTTTCCCTTTTAGAGTTTGATAAAGCAATACTGATGACAGGTTCTATTCCTGACGGATACAGGACATTTGCGATTGATTTTAATCGAAATATACAAAAAGAATACTACTGTGAGACTCCCAGCGAAAAAGCAACCGCAGAATTAGTGGCTCTAAACTTTATTCGGACACTGGATATACAGCGAAGAATAAACAATCTTTTGGAAGTAGGTCATGTTACTGACAATCTGGTTAGACATTTTGCAATTTTAAGTAAAGAATTGGATCGAGCCAACCGTCATTATCTAAACGCCTTACAGACACTGAAAATGCTTAAACATCCTGCTCTTGAAGTAAATATCAAGACACAGACAGCAATTGTAGGACAAAATCAAGTAGTTCAGGCAAATAACAAGTAAAAACGTTAAAGCCATATTATTTAGGAAAAATATGTTAGCAGACATTAGTCAAAAAATAACCATTGATGAAGTAGTTAGCCGCGTGAACGAAGAATTAAAGCGGCAGAAACTCCAAGCTCAAATTGAGGTTATGGGTTTCGACTTGGCCTTATCGACTACAAAAACCTGTTTTAACGGCATACGGTATTGGTTTTCCTGCCCTATATGCGGTGGAAGGGCAAGAACGATTTATAAGCATCCGACAAGCTCTCAAATCGGTTGTAGAGTGTGTTTAGGCTTACAGTATAGGAAACAACGATTCAAAGGAATGATAGAAGCACAACAATTCCTCTAATTATACAATTCCCCTTCAAAAAACCACTTGACATGGTCTAAAAATGGACAGTAGCGTGTAGATTAGAAAGGCTATTGACAGGCGCCCTTTTTGGACACTAGTGTCAAGTCAAGACTAACTATTAGCCCTTACCCCTTTTTAGGGACGGCGTGTTAGAAAGTGACTCGAAATAATTCGATGCCATTTTCGACACGCTTTTTTGTTGAATAAATATGAGAAATATAAATGATGTATACATTGAGAAAGACAAGATAAACGCCCCGTTCCTCTTATCGGCCAGCTTCAATAATCTTATTGAGTTTATCGGTAGTTATTCCCAAAACGGTATCTTATACTGGCAATTTTCCCCCAAAGACAAAGTTTTAACACTTCTTGACCAGTTCAACACCAAGAAAGAACCGCACATTCCGGCGCGGGATCTTTTTGCGGCCATTGAAACCTTTTGGAAGCAAGTCTCAAAAACTAAAAATTATGAATAATCAAACAGACGACCAACAATTCAAAATCAGAGACCTACGCCAAAAAGAGAAGTTTGTCGTAGATGATGAATACCTCAATGGATACGCAAGGCTTTGTGGATATAAAGCAACTCTTGTTTATATCTCACTTTGTCGCCATGCATCAAAAGAACAAACGAGTTTTCCTTCAATAAGACTGATGGCCGAGGAGCTTAGAGTATCCGAAGATGTCGTCGGTAATGGCATTAAAGATCTCAAAAGGTGGAATGTTATCAGAGTTAAAGCTACTTACAGAAAAGATGGGGGCAGATCAAGCAATTTGTATATTCTTCTTGATAAATCTCTTTGGAAGCAAAAATCTACGCCCCATACCGCTGTAAACGGTATGCCCCCTACCGCTGTCAGCGGGACACCACGCCGCTCACATCACTCTACCCATACCGCTCACAACGGTAATAAGGATACACATATTAAGGATACACATATTAAGGAAAAAGAAATAAATAAAGAAAAAGCACTAGTTCCTCTTAATGGTAAACATTCTTCTCTTGCAGGTTTAAGCGAAACTGAATTTCAACAAATAGCAAATGATTATCAAGTTCCTCTTTCCTTCGTCATAAGCAAATTCGACGACCTTCAAAACTACTGCTTGAGTAATGGCAAAAAATACAAGGACTATTTGGCAGCACTTCGCAATTTCGTAAAACAAGACGCAATAAGAATCGGAAAGGAGGCAAGCCAAAATGTCAGCAAACGAGGCATCGACGCAAGAAACCTTTAAGTACGACGAAGAATGGGAAGTTTGGGTTGGCAACTCGAAAGAACCCTATATCCTTGATGAAAAAGAGTATGCGGTTCTTTCTGATTCTATCTTGAAAGGATTTCGAGGAGCGGTTCAATTTGAAGGTAAACTTATAAACATCCCATACGTTCAGTCTGCATTTAGACGACGCCATGTTCTAAAAGAGCAATTCCGTCTCCAACAACCGCCTGAAGAACCAGAAAGAGAGTTGACACCAGAGGAACGCGAACAACAAAAAAAGCGTATTGAAGAAATCAAAAAGCAGCTAAGAATTAAGTTTGGTGTTGATAAAAAGGAGGGTAATGGCTAATCCTGTTCCTGAAAAGCCAGCCTTTGCTCTACTTCCTCAAGAGGCTTTGATTGAGTTCAAACAGATTTATAAAGAGGAGTTTGGAGTTGAGTTACCGGATGAGGAAGCTGTTAAAAAAGCCACCGCAGTTTTGAATATGGTAAAGGTTTTAGCAAAAAAAGCCGGCTGCAAAAGAAGTTAAAAAATTGTAAAATGAAAATTAAAGAGATCCAAAATATGAATATGGATAAAAAGATGAAAATGGAAAAGAAGTGGTATCTTGCTTATAAACGCAAGAGTAGCGAATCCGAAGATCGCCAAATGGCCTCTATTGAAGATCAAGCAAGAGTCCTAAAAGAGCTTGCAAGAGAAAGAAATCTACCCATCCTGAAATCATTCCAAGAATCAAAGTCAGCAAAAGCCCCCGGTCGTTCTGAATTTAATGAAATGATTGAGTTGATAAAATCCCGTAATGATATTAAGGGCATTGCTTGCTGGAAACTTAACCGCTTAACTCGAAACCCCATTGATACAGGCGCGCTCCAATGGTTACTTCAAACTGGCGCAATTTTGGAGATAGTAACCCCTTCTAAAACATACACAGAAGTGGATTCTGATTTCATTATGGCAGTTGAAGGAGCGCAAGCAAACCGCTTTATAAGAGATTTGCGCGAGGATACCCAAAGAGGCATTGACTCCAAACTTGAAAAAGGCTTTGCTCCTGTTCTCGCACCTCCCGGGTACAGAAATAACATTGAAAAAAGGCAGGGCGAGAAAGACATCTCGCCTCATCCACTCTATTTTACCCTTATGCGAAAGCTGTTTGAAGAAGCTCTTACCGGCAATTTCACCCTTCAAGGTCTTTCTATCAAAGCAAAGAGGATGGGTATTAAAAACTCCCGCAACAAGGAAATAAGTAAAACTCAAATGGCTAAAATCGTACGCAATCCTTTCTATACGGGACGGTTTATCTATGGTGGTAAGTTGTATCAGGGTGTACACCAAGCTATGCTTACAGACGATGAGTTTGACTTGTTACAGGATATTCTTTCCGGCAGATCCCGTCCACGCAAGATAAGACACGATTTTTGGCATACAGGGATTCCTATCATTTGCGGTGAGTGCGGCGGTCACATCACAGGAGATCACAAGGTCAAGCATTATAAAAACGGTACGTCGCAAACTTTCAATTACGCCCGATGCACCAAGAAGAATAAAGAGGTTCAGTGTTCTCAAAAATATGTTGAAGCAGAGAAACTTAAAGAGCAGGTAGTGGAAGTTTTAGCCACGATGAAACTTTCCCGCAAGTTTGTGGATTGGGCAATAAAATGGCTCAATGTTGTCAACCAAGACCAAAAGGAAGCCAGAAACGCCCGTTACGACGCTCTCAAAAAATCTTACGAGGATACTGTCAAAAAGATTGATGCGCTGCTTGACCTTAAATTATCAAAACTGATCTCAAATGAGGAATTTAGCGAGAAAAGAGAAGCTCTTGTGGAAGAAAAAGCCAAAGTACAGGAAAATCTTGGTAAAGTTGATCGGCATATTGATGACTGGACGGAATTGGCTGCCAAGACCTTTGATTTTGCGTCAACGGCAGTGGAAAGATTTGAAAAGGGAGATGTTGAAGAAAGGAAAACGATTTTGAAAGCTGTTGGCTCGCACTTAATTTTGAAGGATCAAAAACTCACCATAGAGGCTCGAACTCCCTTCTTAAAGATTCAAAACGCACTTTCTGAAATTAAGGCTTCAGAGCGGCTCGAACCTGAAGAAAAGACCGATATTACGCCTCAAACAGGCGATTTACAACCTCAATATGTTGTTTGGGGTGGCATACCGGATTCGAACCGGCAACATCTACCTCCACAGGGTAGCGCTCTACCATTGAGCTAATGCCACCATATACAGTCGATATGGAAAGTTTAAAAAATAGGAGTTAGTTTAGATCTAATTATACCCAATCAAGTTGACAATTACAAAAGTGTTTAGGGATAGTTAGCTAGAAATAGTACCATCACTTGTAAATCTCCACATCATTCAAGATTAAACATGAGTTTGAGTGAAGCGATCGGATGGAGAAAAAATTCGATAATGTCACTAGAATCAAATCGTTGGTCTCCCGAAAAGTCAAATGGTAGTAATGTAGGAAATGTTACCTGGGTGATGTTCTCATTTAAGGGTACTCTGATTGTGCGAGGAATGTGATAGGGTTGAGAAAGTTTAAGCAGGTATGTTTTTCCAGGGATAACATTATATAAGTTGTCAATTTGGGAAATTCCGACATTGAATGACGCACCTCTCACGTCATGTACAAGCCTTCCTTCGCTGTCATACACCTTAAGATTAAAGTCGTTGCCTTGAGATTTATGCTTGAACCAAGTACGCGAGGAAACTAGAAGGCTGGGCGGAGGAATGAGTGTAAACTGTGCTTTACTTTGATCAATGTGCTGACTGCGAAATAAAAGCTCAAGTGTATATGTGTATGATCCGGGTGTATCGGGAGTTTCTAAATCAATTTCAATCCGCTCAAGACCGCCAGGCTCAAGTGGTGTAATCGGACTGATACTATAAGTAAATGTACTTGGGAGATCTGAGATCGTCATCGCCCATTCCTCCTGAGTAATAATTGATTGCCCGGAGTTTTCAAAATCAACCGTAAAACGATACCGTGAATTGGTCACTAATTTATTCGGGATACTGGTACGGTGTAAGTTGGCTTGAGTGCGTTGTACCGGCATACCTTTAGTTTTTTCTATCGCTTGAACTACAGAATAAACAGGATAAAATTCATTTGAGTTTAGTTTCCTCCAGGAGAATTCATCAAACGGTCGCTCTTGATAGTTCAAGAGAAATGGAATGATAGCCACTATTCGACGGTCCTGCCAGCTGCCATTAAAGGCGGTCTGAAAACGCTGTGCTACTATTTCAGGCGATAAAATAGCTCCATTGGGTGTTATACCACTATTGTGACGCCAACCGGTTTCGGTAATAAACACCGGAAGTCGGGCTAGACCATAGAGAGAGAACTGAGTTAACTCCCACAGGAAGGTATTGATCGTACCACGACCCACACCGTAAGAACTACCTGAAAAATGAGGATTTGGGTATGAATGAGACGACCAGCCATCAAAATAGGTATAAAATTCAGGTATGGTAGCCACCATCCGACGGATAAACGTAATTTCATCCATCGTTTCCTGAGAGTTAGGAGCTGAAGCGTCAAGCCCTGCAGGAAGAACAAAAAAATCAGGTGAACGCGCCTTTAACGCTAGCGAAAATGCTTTTGCAGTCTCCGCATATTCTTCAGGACTGAGTGTACCACCCCACTCTTTCGCATGGTTTGGTTCGTTAAAAAGGATCACGTATCGGTTTTCTGTCACCCAATTGAGGGAATCAAGAAATTCTACCCAGGAAGGGATATTGTCTTTATTCGGTTTGATCCAACCTCCGTTTTCGACACTAGTAGCAATTCTTACGATCGGAATCACACGCAGACGTCGCATTCTATCAAATATCTGTTGCCACTTGGTTGTTTCTCGGTCGTTCTCACGGATAACCATTTTTACGTATCCCCAGTCTCCACCTTGGGAGTTGACGAGTTTACTCGCATCTTCTAAATCATTTTCATCAATAATATGAATTCCAAATTTATTATTAGGAACTGACAGTGGGTTAGTGATGGCGTGTAGAGGAGTGGAAAAGTGAAATAAATGAAGCCATACAATCAGAAGATAGAGAACGACTATTATCACGTCACCATCATAACAAGTAATATACCTTTAAGTAAACTCCAAAGAAATGTAAATTTGATATAATTTACGTAAGGTCCGGAGCAGTTTTGCCCTCATAGCTCAATGGTTAGAGGTCCTTTGCTCCTATAGCTCAATGGATAGAGCATCTCCCTTCTAAGGAGGAGATGGTGGTTCGACTCCACCTGGGAGCACTTTGCAAAACGGCCGCTTCAAGGAGAACGTTCTCGGTTCGACTCCTTCTGGGCGCACAGATTAGGTATTAAATCTATTTTCTAGAAATCGATCATTGTAGTAATACCGCTCGTGCCGGAGAGGCGTCAAGTCCAATAAATTTGAGTGGCAAGATCACGAGAAAATATTCGCCTTCCTCGACGTGTTCTAAGTTTAATCCTTCGATAATTGGGATATTGCGTTCAAGTAATGCTATATGGGGAGTATTGTCTTTTGATCCTCTCTGTTTGACTGAGAGTGCATCTATACCAAAAAGCATTATTCCTAATTGTGCCAGATACTCAGCCGCATTTCCAGACAAGTAAATATAATCATCATAAAATGCACCAAATCCTCGAATTGAATTTTTAGTTTTAACTAGTATCCGTTCGTTTTTCTCAATTTCTAATCGTTTCAAATCTTTTTGATCTATGACTTTACCACACTTTGTCAAATCAACTACTTTACAGAGTCCGACCAACACGTTGAGTGGTACTTCGTCAATTCCGGGATTTTTTGGATAGATATGTCTAGGCGCATCAATATGTGTACCTGTATGTGAGCCAAATGAAATTTTGGTAAGTATTGATCCAGTAGCTCCGCTGGTAAAAGTCTCTAGTTCGATAGACGGGTTACCAGGATAAAGAGGGGTAGTTTCGCTCAAGGGTAAAGAGATATCGATGATTCGTTCGCAGTAAAAATGAGACATATATTTCTGGAGTTGATTATTTTAGCTATAATACCACATTACGATGAATGAACAAAAATTAGTTCGTGATGATCAACACTCACATAAATACACAAGAACCTCCATTTCTGGATTCAGCTTGAGCGGCGGAGGGGACTTGAACCCCTGACCTTCTCCTTGGAAGGGAGACATTCTACCGCTGAACTACCGCCGCGAAACGCCTAAAATTATATCAGCAAACTAAGTATGCAACAAGTTAAAACATTGTAATTTCTTATCTTTACGGTATGATGAAAGCATGCTTGATACAGTGATCATCGGCGCCGGCCCGGCGGGACTTACAGCCTGTCTATATGCCAAGCTTTACGGGCTTGACGTAGTTACTATCGGCGATGTCATTGGGGGAAAGCTTATTTTGGCTCCTGGGATCATCGACTATCCCGGAATTCGTGAGATTAACGGCAAGGATTTTGTGGTAGCACTCACAAAACAACTGGAAATGAATGAAGCGAAGGTGGTTGTGGGTGAAGTGATACGGGTATCAGCTTCGCAGTTAGATAATGAAAAGCTATTTGAAACCGAAGTGTCTACTGGACTCTATACATCTCGCACGATCATCTTTGCCAGTGGCAATAGTAGGAAACAACGAACTGCAAAGAGCGGACCGCTCCTGTCTTGGCTTGGCGTGGAGTGTGAAGACGGACTCGTAAAATTGACCCATCACGAGACAAATATCTCTGGAGTGTTTGCAGCAGGAGACTGCGCGCTTTATCCTGAATCACTCGAACAGTTGACTACCGCAGTTTCGACCGGCGCGATCGCTGCAGCACAAGCGTACCGCTTCTTGAAAAAGTTACATCCTCCGATTCTTTGGGGAACTGCCCACATCGGGCGGATGTAACTTAGTACTTTCATACAGACTTCTTACCACGAATTGATGTTTTTCTTTAGCGCGTTCGATACAGTGAAGGGGATGTTAAGATTTTTACTAGCTGCACTTATATTTTTATGGATACTTTCATATTTACCCGTATTTATCAGTCTCTCCATACCTCTTTTTATGTTTAACGGGAGAATTATTAGTTTGTGGGATGTGATTATTGTCATGGTGGTGGCGTGGATTATTGGCATTTTGCCCTCACCATTTGGGGAAATCACGAGTGTAATATTCTTTGTTTGGATTCTGTCAGTGTTAGGAATATTTTCGCTTTTTCCCGGACTCTCAAGTATTCTACTACTTTTTGTCATCGGAGGGACTCTGATCCATTTACTCAGTGGCGGAGGCCCGTATAGGTACTATTGATCAATTAATAATTTCTACGGATTGCCCAATAAAAAAGCTGTTTCTGGTAATCTCTCCTCCCATAACTTCCAGCACCTGACTTACCGGTTCATTCGGTTTAATAGTTGGCAAAATTTCCGAGTTTCCAGGTGGGGGCACGTTTTCCGTTAGATCTACAATTTTTCCGTCTCTCACCCAAATGAAATCAAGGGGAAATTTCATATCTTTCATCCAAAAACGATACTTGTCTGGCGAGGAAAATACAAAAAGCATGCCAGAATTATCCGAAAGACGATCGCGACCAGATAAGCCTTGGGTGCGTTGGGTGTCAGTTTCGGCTATTTCAACCATATATTTTTTATTTCCGATCACCACAAAAGGCGTGTCCATCGCTTTTTTAGGCCTAAGGAAAACATAGACACCGAGACCAACGGCAATCAAAAATAAAATAAGTATTAGTTGTTTCATGATCTCAGGCGGGCAATTGCCTGGTTAAACCATTCATCAGGCGTAAACTTTCGTAAATATAGGGCCAGGCCGGCAAATTTTCCCACCGGGTGTCTGAGCGTTCTGGGTTGATCGGTAGCTACGTCATATATTTTTTGGGCAACCACTCGCGGATGTGACCGGTGACGAAATGCTATTTCTTGAGGACGTAGTCGGTATTTTTTATAAAGCTCTTGATAAATTGAGGTAGAATCAGCACTGTTTTTGGGAAATAAGAGGTTGCGATAAAAAAAATTGGTTTCTATGAGTCCTGGTTCTATAAGATACACCTTGATACCAGTAGATCTTAATTCCATCCATAGCGCTTCGGTGTAGGATTCGAGTGCATGCTTTGAAGCGTTGTAAATACCGAAAAAGGGGAAGGTGATCCTACCTCCCATAGACGAAATATTTACAATGGATCCGCTGTTTTTTTTGCGCATGTGGGGGAGAATGAGTGAAATAAGCTTGTGGATAGCAAAAAAGTTTACCTCAAATTGATGTCGCAACTCTTCAAGTGATGTGTCTTCAACTGCACCGGCTATGGCAAATCCGGCATTATTGACTAGTACATCAACAGGATGTTTTTCGAGTATTTGGTTAAGGTTACTCAGATTAAGATGTGCTTTTCCCAGATCCATCTCAACTGGGATGAGACGTTTCTCCAAATCCATAGATTTGACATAATCAGAAAGAAGTGCTAGTCGTTTCTCATCACGATAGGTAGCAATCACTTGCCAGTCGCGCCGAAGAAATATTTTTACCGTTTCCAGGCCGATCCCAGAAGTTGCACCAGTTATCAATATAGTTTTCTTCATAGGTTTAGTATACCGTATTATAGTCATAAGTAGCGTGCAACTTAGATATTTCGTGGTATAATTTTTACTAAACCTGAAGAGTAAATAAGCATAGTATCATCCATTTAGCCGCGGTGCTGGAATCGGTAGACAGGACAGACTTAAAATCTGTTGTCCGTAAAATCGGGCGTGAGAGTTCGAGTCTCTCCCGCGGCACATCGAAAATTAAATATACACTTCAAACTCAGGTTTGTGCGGGTATAACTCCCTCTAAGCTGCTTTGACAACCCTTCGGGTTACAAACCAGCGTAAGAGGGGTATAAATAAATCTTTATCCACAAAATTACTTTTGCTATAAGTTAATACTTTTTAACCCGTTTAGTTTAGTAAATAATCGTTTTATATCTATAATATTTGACATATTGTTATTTGTATGGTAAGGTACTACCTTACTGTAAATAAATTATAGGTTATACTCTTTTATGAAACTCATACGATCTCAATTTTGGATAAAGTCATGGATGACTTCATTTTTAGTCTGTGTGACAAGTTATACTTTATTTTTTTCTCAGCCAGTTTATGCCCAATACGGAGAATCAGTCCCTGCCGGACAGGTACTTGGGGAATCGGCTGAAAAAGGCGTCTCGACCTCAATTTTAATGTTTCTTGGGTATACGTTAGCTGTAATACTTCTCGCTGCTATCTTTTATCGGATATATAAAAAGCACTACAGTTAAACGTAGTCAAATCCCCGACGACTTATGAAACACCGATACAGCCGCTTAAGTCGTAGGTTCGTGGTATTATTTTGTCTGTTTTCACTCCTTGTTACAGCCGTAAACGTAGTTGGTATTTCGCGGTATGGCTATATAAGTATTTCCAATTTCTTACTTCTTTTTTCTTCTTTGTTTAGTACTTTTATCACCACATTTTATATTTTACTTGGGTATGAGCAATTTGATATCATACGCCATAAACTTTATATACTCAGGTATCAGTTATTCGTCAAGTACAATCTACCTGAGGTGGATATTTTTTTACCTTGTGCAGGTGAGGATTGTGATTTACTCAGAAGAACATATCTCGCTGTCCGTCAAATATCCTATCCGTGTGATAAACTCAAAGTGTACGTACTAGACGATTACGGCAGTGAGGATATCAAAATTTTGTCTGAGGCCTATGGATTTACTTATCTTTCACGGCCAAATAAAGGCTACCTTAAGAAAGCCGGAAATCTGCAGTTTGGATTTACCCATTCACAGGGTAAATATATCTTGGTACTTGATGCCGATTTTGCACCAAAGCCTGAAATCCTACATGAACTGATACCCTACATGGAAGGAGTGAAGTCAGTCGGTATTTGTGTTACCCCCCAAGATTTTGAACTTAATTCAAAAGCACCGATGTACGTCCAAAAAGGAGATATTGGTATTCAGGAATTTTTCTACCGTATCTGTCAAACAGCTAGAAATACGTATAATGCAGCTATTTGTACCGGGACCAATGCTCTTTATCGGCGAATTGCTCTTGATAAAGGTGGCGGATTTTATCAGATTGAGCACAGTGAAGATTCACACACCGGTCTTAACTTAGTTAATTCTGGTTTTCGTATCCTCTATATCCCACTCGTGTTAGCGATTGGCTATTGCCCAAGTAGTTACTTTGCCCTGTATAAACAACGATCTCGTTGGTGCCAAGGGAGTATTACTTTAGCTCGATCTAAGCTATTCCTAAAAGCGCGTCTGAGTCTCATGGGTAGACTTTGTTATGTCTCGGGCTTTTATTATTATCTTAACTCGTTTGTTATTTTAACTCTTCCTTTTCATACCCTTTATTTACTCTTCACCCCAGAAAAAAGTACATTTATTGACACATTATTTTTCATTCCGAGTATAATTTACATGATTTTATCGTATTGGAATTTTTACTATCCAAGATTTAGCTTTTCTGTTTTAGGAAACCAGTTTTTCTATTACTGGACTTATGCCTTTATAATTGTCAGATCATTTATATTGGGGAAAAAGGAATCCTGGCAAGCCACTGGTTCTCTAAGACACAAAAATCAAGCTTACAGATATTTGATTTTATTAATTGTAATATACATTGCATTGTACTGGTCTGTCTTTATAAGTATTTCCTCTAGCGTCCGATTTCAATTTGCTCTTAATGATTATGTAGTTCTTTTTTGGATTATCTTTAACCTGACTACGCACATTAGTTTCATTACTGGGCTCGTTGTAACTGAGACGCATCATTTTAGAAACGTCTCTGCCTACCTCATGCAAATTGTGAACAAAACTAGATTAGGCAGCACCCCATCATATCACCAGCTTCGAAAATTCAGTCTGCCTGTGTAGGATTTACCGGTTTTTTTACGAAATGGTGTCATCACATGATAATATGGTATCTCAGCTTGGAGCTAGGTAAATTAATACTCAGGGACAGTCTGATTTCAAGCACTTGACTCGATCAGAAAAATCCTTTACAGTTTTGAGTAAGGTACCGGATGTTAGTACTATTATTCGCCATACTGGTTATTTTGGCAATCACTACTTATTGGCTTTCACGCCAGAGCACCAATTTGGCATTGGTGGTAGCATTTGTCATGTTATTTGTCCTGGGACTTATTCTTGTGACTCGAATGCGCAACGCCGAACCTCAACCGAAAAAAACTACTCCATTAAGCGAAAAATCAAAATTTAAAGATCCTGCCCTAGAATATGATACAGATGTTTCCGTCACCGATACTCAAAATATTTCGGTACAAAGAAATGTGGCATATGGAGACGATCCTAAACAGGTACTGGACCTATGTAAACCAAAGACGCTTACATCCAAAGCTCCGCTTATTATCCTCATTCATGGGGGTGGGGGAGACAAAGTAAGCTATATCAGTTCATGCCAAAGACTAGCTCAATCGGGATATTTTGCAGCTACTGTCAATTATCGTGAAGATCCACCTCCAGCATACCCCAAAGCTTTGGATGATGTCCGAGATGCACTAAGCTATTTATTAAAACTGGAACAAGTGGATACGAAAAAAGTTGGTGCGATGGGTGGAAGTGCCGGTGGATATTTAAGTTCTATGTTAGGGACTCAAGAAGAGAATCAGAAAGTCGCGTGCGTAGTCAACCAATTTGGACCGACTGATTTGACTGATCCGTCAATTTTAAATCTGTCAATTTGGAAAAGTAGGTTGTTTCCCAAAATGTTTGGTAATGTGACTTATGAAGAAAATCCCGAGCTCTATAAAAATGCTTCTCCAATTACCTACGTTTCTGCCAACGATGCTGATTTTTTCTTTACCAGAAGCGTCAACGATCCATTAGTGCCAAAAAGCCAGGCAGAGCGAATGATAGCGGCATTGCGATCTGTCGGAAAACAAGTCGCAAATGTATATGAATTTAACGGTACTGGAGGCGGTCATGCAACTAAATTACCTTCCAAAGATGCTGAAAAATTATGGAACATGCAAATAAATTTTCTTGATTCTTGTCTTGGGGTAAAATAAACTTCTAAGCCCTTCTCGAAGTCGTCAAGTATATCTGCTAAAATACCCGTACGGGACGTAGTTCAGTTGGCTAGAATGCACGCTTTGGGAGCGTGAGGTCGCCAGTTCGAGTCTGGCCGTCCCGACCAAGTCGAATTTTTGGCGGAGACCGCCTCCGCCGCCAAAAAATTATACGGTTCCTGCCAGCTAAAACACATTTTTTTATCGTCTATTTTTTATTTTTATTTTCTTTCCTCTGTTTTCAATGTGCTTTTTTTTGTATATCCAAAGTAGTTGACCAAAAAGATGCTCTATTTTTTTCTGTTTCTAATAACATACCAAATAAGTTAGGATCCACTGTATTAATTGCATCTTGAAGCGTCTGATAATCCTGAGGAGATTTTCTTGCGCTTATAAATAGTTTTAGAGGGACACTTTGATCACAAATTAGAGAAGAGATTCCTAATGCAGCCAAGGAAGAATCGTCAACATGAGGGTCTTTTAATCGGTTGGGTGTCAAAAAGATAGCTGTGGCATTGAGGCTATGTGTATGTTCGTTTTTCGGATTCAAGATGACTTTATCTGTAGCCGAAGAAATTGACCCTTCGGGAACCTCAACGTAACGTGACGAAACCCGCGGTTTAGATAGAATCACGTTCATATGCGATAACCAACTATGGGGTACTGTGCGTGAAAGGTATTCTCTTGCGAGGTACTCACAAATACCCTCTTCTAAATAGTAACCAGTGTTTTGTGTAAGATCAACATATCCTAATTTGGATTGATTCGGTAATAATCCGGATGCGTAACCGTCACCGTGAACTGATTCATGCACTATAGTTTTGGACATCCTGGCTATTGCAACTTCATTATCTATATCATATATAGGATCTTGCCAACGGACAACGATAATTCCTAATTCTCTAATAAACGCACCGTCGTTGTGAAGGGTATCGTCACCAATATCGACGTTACCTTCTAGTATTTGATGAATATTTCTACGATTTGACGAGTCAACAATTAACAAACGTCCTCTTGGGGACTGAATCCCGTGCTCATCTAAAAATTTATTAATATCATCTAATGGCAGCCTAGAAAGAAGCTCTTGATTATTTAATTTAAAGAGCTTGTCTTTTAAGTCAGTAAATTGTCCGTTTGCTTCATTAACCATATTAGAAAAATCATACTATTTTGTTAAAATTATAACAGTTTTTAGCTCGAACCGGAAAAGATTTTTTACGCGAAAGCGCGAGGGGCAGAAAGTTGGGTGCGGCGAGTGCCGCCACCCACTCGCCGCACCTTGCTACTTGGACTTAAATTAAGTTCGAACTTTTTTCAGGAGGGCCGACCA
>CAYPMW010000030.1:0-14943 GCA_964412165.1 uncultured Gammaproteobacteria bacterium
GAGGTGCGTTTTAACTAAATTTTTCAATACCGTGGATTTTTAAATATTTCTGGCAGAGAAATTTTTTTTGTCTTAATTTTCATACAAGCGTAGTTTGTAACCAATTTAATAATAATATTATACGATTTATGAAAAAAAATTAAAGCGCCCCTCCGCCCCGATTTCTTTTTGTGCTCTACATATATTCAAATTCGAACGTATTTCAAAGGTGCGGCGGTTGCCGCCATCCAACCGCCGCAATATCTTTAAGCTCGGCCTTTGGACTCGCAAAAAGTCGTCTCGAATATCGCCGTTAGGCGAAAACTAGAAATGCAAAAAATTTAAAGGCGCAACCGGTGGACTCAACAAGAATTGTGTTCTTATTGTCCGATTGCGCCATTAAAAAACACAATTCGCTTATTGTTGAGTCCAAATCCAGTATATTCATATCCTTTTCAAAAAACAACTGATAAAATAATTACGTATGTCTGATTTGATGAAAGTAAAAATAGGTAGAATAACGGCCTCTGCTGCTTTTTGGATGGCTATAGTAGTAGTTTATTTACAAAACAGAGGACTAAGTCTTTCTCAAATATATCAGATGCTTAGTGTTTACTATATTGCCGTGGTTTTGTTCGAATTTCCTACTGGAGTGATTGGAGATTATTTTTCACACAGGATTTCTGTCATGCTTGGTCATTTTATTTTAGGAGTCGCATTTATTGCGCTTGCTCTTGGAGGCGGATTTAATTATTATCTTGCCATTCTGATATTTGCAGCTTTGGGAATCGCTTTATCATCGGGAAGCGATACAGCCTTACTTCATTCCCTATCTAAGGATTTTAAGCAAGATCAATCTCAGATAAGATTTTATACATCTTTAGTTGCTGTCATAACGACAACTTTGGGATCAATTATTGCGTCTTACGACTTCGCTATTCCTTTTGTTGCAACTGGGATTTTTAATTTTGCAACGGCTTTTCTACTCCTATTTATGAAAAACACAAATCATGTTAGAAAAGAAGGCAATATATTTAAAACTGTATTTAGAGCATTGGAATATGTAAAGAATAGTAAAAAACTAATGAGCATAATGATTATTTCTGGTGTAATTGGTGCCTTTAGTTTCAGTATTAAATGGTTTTACAATCCGCTTCTCCAATTGATTGATGTGCCACTTTCACTTTGGGGTGTTTTAATTAGTATTGCACTATTGGTTCCTTTAATTGGAGTTAAGATATTCCAGAAAAGCAAATCAGGTAGTTTACTTTTTGCACTCTTTCTATTTGTTGTTTCAATAATGCCAATTGGAATTGCTGGTTTATCTTTAATCCCACTAATTTTTCTATATTTCAACGGGGCAATCCGGGGCTATCTTGAAGCATTCTTGGATGTTGAAGCAAATAACGCTATAGAAACTAGCGAGAGGGCCAGTATTCTTTCGCTCAATAACTTGCTCATAAGATTGGGTGCGAGTGTCTACACACCGATTGCAGGTTTAGTTTTAGAAAAAAATTCATTTATTGCAATGACTTCAGGAACGGCTATCTTGATATTTCTAATTGTGGCCTATCCAGTTTTTTTGCTAAATAGAAGAAAATAACTTAAAATATGGCTTGTGGAAGCAAACAAAAATCGCGCGCAGAAAAAATAATGGCGATGAACTTTCCGTCATCGCAAAAAAAGTCGGCTCGAACTTCTTACTGCAGAATAAACGGATTGAGTTTTGCCCGAATTTACCGTTTGATGCGCTCGCCGCGCGGCCATTCGCGGCTCGCGCATACCCATCTGATCTCCTTGTGTGCCGATGGAGAGACTCGAACTCTCACGGTTTTTGAAGCCACAGGTTTTTGAGACCTGCGTGTCTACCAATTCCACCACATCGGCATATACACTGGCAGGCGGACTATCCTGTCTATCCATACCAGCATATCCGCGATCATACTGCGGCTTATTCAACTATTACGGTTACTATATATCCTATAGTAATCAATTCCTTTAAAACATTTTAGCTTCACTTTAGCCTCAAAATAGACAATTGTGACCGTATTGTACCACGTTTTTATCTTGCAAAGATACTACATTTCCGTTACAATAAACTACTGGATTATTATGATTATAAAGCCCAAATCCCAAAAATGGAATAAAATTGTCACAGATATGATCGTACTTTTTGTCTCCGAAGAAGGGTGGGAAAAGGAGGTAGCGGAGGTAAACAAAGATGTTAGTGGGGAGCTGACTAGGTTTCTCAAAAGCGAACAGTTTGAAGCCAAAATGGGAAAAAGTATTCATTTTACTCCACACACCAAAACTCTCACTAGAAACCTTCTCATCATTGGCACCGGCAAACAAAAAGAGGTGAATTTGGCAGTGCTGCGTAAACTTGCTGCACAAGCCGGTAAACAGAGTAAAGAGGCAAAACGCCGTTCGGTCACCGTGCTTATAACACTACCACTTTTTTATCCATTTGCCACCGATGAGGTGGCAAAAACATTAACCGAAGGACTCATATTGGGAACCTATGCGTTTGAAAAATATAAGACTACTCATGAAACAAAAGATTCATATCCGACGGAAGCAATACTTCTGACTCATCCGTCAAAACTCCAACATGCGATAAATGGAATTAAACTGGGAGAAATCTATAGCCGGGCGACGTGTTTTACCCGCGATTTAGTAAATGAACCGCCGGCAGTGACTACGCCAACGTACCTTGCCCAAATAGCCAAATCGCTTGTCAAACGAAGCGAGGTGAGGGTTGAAATTCTTGATCAGGCAGGGGCAGCGAAATTCGGAATGAACGCGTATCTTGCAGTTGCCAAAGGCTCTGATGAGCCACCTAAATTTATTAGACTCATCTATAATGGCGGACCGCGAAAAATAGCGCTAATCGGAAAAGCGATCACGTTTGATACCGGAGGTTTGCAAATTAAAGACGCTAAAAACATGGAGACAATGAAAATAGATATGTCAGGAGCTGCAGCAGTTTTGGGAGTTTTCAGCGTCCTGCCTCAAATCAAGCCAAAATATACAGTCATTGGCATTATCCCTGCATGTGAAAATATGCCCGGACCTAAAGCCTTTAAACCAGGAGATATTGTGACATCATTATCTGGCAAAACGATTGAAATCCTCAATACGGATGCGGAAGGCAGAGTGACGCTCGCAGATGCATTAAGCTATGCACTCAAAGAAAAACCTGAATATGTCGTTGATCTAGCGACACTCACCGGAGCCTGTATGGTAGCGCTCGGTGAGGATATTGCCGGATTGTTTTCAAATAATGAGACGCTTAAGACTAAAATCACAGAAGCAGCCAAAAATGAAGGCGAAGAAGTATGGCCGTTACCGCTGTCTGAAATATACCGGGAGTCAATCAAAAGCGATATTGCCGATGTGCGAAATATTGCGAAAACCCGCTATGGAGGAGCTATCACCGCAGCATTATTTTTAGAAGAATTTGTTGAAAAAATACCGTGGGCACATTTGGATATCGCCGGACCCGCATATCAGGAAAAAAATACGGCACTTATCCCCAAGGGAGGTTCAGGTTACGGCGTAAGGATGCTCCTTGATCTAATCAGTCACCTTTAGAGTAAGAATCCAACTCCCAAGAAAACTCCCACCACGATCATCTGAGTGAGAATACCCATGGGTGCCTGAAGTCGACTGTGAAGATATGATTGTGTTCGGTAAATATAGTAAAACACTTTTGGCGGATGGGGGAGGAGTATATAATACGGAACTTCTAACCAATCAGGTAAAAGTGACGCAACGATAGCGAGTGCGAGGGTGGTCGTGTTTGGTACATAGATTGAAAATAAGGTATATGTACCAAACATTGCGATACATGTTTCTATGATAGCGAGTGTTCCAGTCGCGAACCGCGAACGTTTTCGCCAGTTAGTACCTAAATCCCAGTGAGGAATCATGTCGCACAAGAAATGCGTAGCGAATGCAAGTGTGCCAGCAAGATAAGGATTGGGAATTTTGGAAGCAATTGCCGCACCAATGAGAGCATGTGAAATAGATGTCATATTGCAAGTCCTATTATGATACAGTTAAAATGAATCCATTTCAAGTTATGACACTTGGCTACTTTCCATCGCTTGAGCAGATAGAAGTTCTCAGAAACCGATCATTCCGCAATTTGTGGTTCGCACAGGTGTTGACTCAAATTGGGCTCAATATGCTTGTATTTGTACTGGGCGTTATAATTTACCAGAAAACTCGATCCAATACTCACGTTTCACTTTTGTATCTCATGGTAGGACTGCCTGCCGCAATCGTTGGTGTGGCTTCGGGAGTATACGTTGACCGTTTGAATAAACGCCTTATACTGATTGCGTCGTCACTTCTGCGGGCCTTGCTGATAGTTATTATACTGACTCAAGTGAATAATTTTTCGCTCATCTATCTTTTGGTAGCATGTATTTCTGTCGTTAGCCAATTTTTTATCCCCGCTGAAGCAGCGCTTATACCCCAATACGTAAACGAGAGACTTCTTTTGTCTGCAAATTCCTTATTTACTATGACTTTTTACAGCGCGATTATCGGCGGCTTTGTTTTAGGTGGACCGCTTCTAGATCTCGTGGGTGAAATGTGGATCCTCGCAATGCTTGCCGTGTTGTTTGTACTCGGTGGATTTCTGGCTTACTTGCTGCCATATTCGGGTACCATACATACTCTAAAGAAATTAACTTTTTCTCAATTTTGGAAAGATATTTTTGTGGCTGGAAAATATATTCATACGCATACTCGAATAAAAGATGCGATACTTCTTCTGACCATGGCGCAGGTGGTGATGACCATATTTCTTATTCTTGGTCCAGGTTTTGCAGATAAAATACTCACCATACGCATTACTGATGCCTCTTATATAATTCTTGGTCCTGCAGCGCTAGGTATGATCATTGGCGCTCTTATACTAGGTGCGATTGGTTCGCGCTTGAGAAAAAGATCACTTATTAATGGTGGAATATTTCTTTCAGGTTTCATGCTTCTTAGTCTCTATTACTTTACCCGTGTCATTAATATGCCCCTTTCAAGCAGTCGGTTTGCAGAGATTTTAAGAGATCATGTGTTTATTTTTACTATCATCTGTTTTATGCTTTTGGGACTAGCTAACAGTATGATTGATGTATCCTGCAATACGGTTCTGCAAGAAAGTACGGAAAAAAACCTGCGCGGAAGAATTTATGGTATATTATCATCACTTATTTCCGGAGTGTCACTTCTGCCGGTAGTGGTAAGTGCAGTACTTGCCGATATGTTCGGAGTCGGTCGGATTATTCTCATCATGGGTGTGACCCTATTACTGTTTGGGATATATACGAGCAATCTGTGGAAGATGATCCGGGGAACGGCGTATTAAATATGCTACCAAATATCATTGATATCGGGCCAATCAAGCTTTCATCATTTGGCGTTTTTGCGGCTCTAGGGTTTCTCTGGGGGTCGTTTTGGGTTTGGAAACAGGCACGAGACAAAGGTATGCCCGAAAATAAAGTCTTTGACAGTATCATTTTTGTGACACTCGCTGCCTTTGTTGGAGCCAGAATTGGTTTTGTAGTATCACATTGGGAAATATTCTCATCGAACGTACTGCGTATATTTTTGCCTTGGAATTATTCTGGATTTTCGATGTGGGGAGCTTTACTTTTTGGAATTTTGACATTTACGTTTTATGGTAAGAAGCAAAAAATAAGTCTGCCGATTTTAGGAGATTGTTACGGTAGCGCATTGCCAATCGTCACTCTTTTTTTGTCAATTGCAGTACTACTTGATGGGAGTCTGGTTGGCAAACGGACTTTACACTGGGGATTTCCGGCAGTTGGTGAAAGTGGGTACCGACATCCCGTCGGGATCTATGCTATCTTGTTTTCATTACTATATATGATCCTTATCTATGCACTTACCACTCGTTTGTCTAGAAAATCCATGCGCAGCGGAGCACTTTTTCTTGCTTCACTTGGTATTTTGGGTATATTTGAGTTAATACTTGCATTATTTCGGGATAATCTTTTATACTTGAGGGAAATTCCCGTGGAAGGAGCGTTGTCTTTAGTTCTGGTGCTTGGTTCGTTGACACTACTTTACAAAACTAGCGGAAGCTTTGCAATAAGTCGGAAAATCAAATCTTGGGTAGGAGATGTAGTAGTACGATCTTTTAAAAAATAAAGCAAATATGATAAAGATACCAAAAGAATTACTTGAAGAATTAAATATCTTTCTGACAAATGAAAAAAAGCAATTGAAATCTCGTATTCAGGAACTCAGGCTTCAAGATCCGGCTTCTGATCTAGATCGACTATCTGACAACGCGGCTTCAGACACCGAAGCAAAAGAAGAAGTAAATCATGATATTTACCAGGCTATGATTAGTGAACTAAAACTGAAACTTGAAGCCATTGATACGGCGCTTTTGAGAATAAGTAAAGGTACATACGGTATGTGCATACATTGTAAAAATATGATTGATACCGATAGGTTAGCTGCAATTCCCACGGCGCTTCTGTGCATGACGTGTGAAGCTGAACGCCAAAAAAAGCGGACAGTCTGAGTCATGAGTGAGACTAAGCTAGATATTCTCTACCAAGATGACTTCTTATTGGTCATCAATAAACCAGCAGGGGTCGTGGTTAATCGAGCCGAATCGGTAAAAGATGAAACCATCCAAGATATTATTGAAAGGGATGGTCTTTTAGATCTTGCGGTTGACGACGAGGAGTTTAAGAAACGCACAGGGTTGGTACACAGGATTGACAAAGAAACTTCAGGGTGTCTCATTGTCGCTAAACAACCAGATATTTATTATCAGCTTACACAGGCGTTTAAATATCAACGAATTAAAAAAACATATCTGGCGCTCCTTCACGGTAAGCTTGTGCCACGTGAGGGTACCATCGACGCCCCAGTCGGTCGATTGCCGTGGAACAAAGAAAGGTTTGGGATTGTGCCAGGCGGAAAAGAATCTGTGACTCAGTACATGGTAGATAGATATTTTGAAAAAGATGGAAAATTTTTGTCACTGGTGACGTTTTTTCCGCGTACCGGCCGAACACATCAAATCAGGGTGCATGCCAAATACCTCGGTTTTCCGCTCGTTGGAGATTATTTATATGGAGGCCGTAAGCAGCAGATACTGGACCGCGCCTGGTGTCCGAGGGTTTTTTTACATGCATTAAAAATCGATTTTTCCCATCCTGTCACCAATGCACATATACAGGTACAGGTTCCATTACCACCTGATTTACGAGAGGTATTGACCGTATTAAAACCCATAAACGCGTAATCCCACAAATACCAGTTGCCCATTTGTGCTGGTTTAGGTAGAGTAAATATGTGGCAGTTTCAATTCTTCTCTATCTTATAGTTATAGTATCAGTCGCGTTTGTTGGTGGGGTGGTATTTAAATTTCTAAGAATTCCGCCAGTAGTTGGATATCTCGTCGGCGGTTTACTTCTGGGTATTTTCCTTCCTGCTCTAAATAAGGTGGAGATAATATCATTTCTTTCCGAACTTGGCGTCGTGCTACTTTTATTTACACTTGGACTTGAGTTTCCCTTAAATCGGTTTAAACATATCATCTCTACATCGCTTCTTGGTACTTTAGCGCAGATAATACTCACTACATTGGTTTTAGGTTCGCTACTGCCACTTTTTGGTTTTGAGCTATTTACGTCATTTTTTATGGCGGCCACATTTTCACTCTCATCAACTGCGATTGTTTTAAAGATACTCACCGACCGTGGTGAGATAGATACACTACCGAGTGAAATCATGTTCACATGGCTCGTAATTCAGGATCTAGCAGTATTACCCATGATGATCTTCTTACCGGCAATTGGCAAAGGTTTGCGTAGCGGCTCGGCAGCGGTATACCTGAGTCTGGGTACTTCGATTTTTATTTCACTTTTTGTCCTCGCAGTTGTAGTGTGGTTAGCACGTAAAGCAGTGCCATTTCTCATGCAACAAGTAGCCTCACTTAACAGCCGAGAACTACTTCTGATTGCCGTATTCTTAAGTACAGTAATCAGTGCCTACATTAGTCAGCTATTAGGATTTTCTGGAGCAATAGGAGCGTTTATTGCTGGAGTATTAATCGCTGAAACACAAGCAAACCACGCTGTGTTTTCTGAGATTCGACCACTCAAAGATTTGTTTGCCCTAATATTTTTTACTACGCTAGGAATAGTACTTCCCGGAGGGTTTATTGTAGAACATATACTCTCACTTATTGGTATCACGATTATAGTAATGGTGGTGAAATTTATAATTGTGCTAGGTATCACTCTCTATCAAGGTTATCACGCCAAAACATCATTTTTGGTTGGTACCGGCCTCATTGAAGTTGGTGAATTCGCGTTTGTGCTCGCGACTATTGGCTTCAAGGACCAGATCATCTCCCGGGAAATTTACGGATATATTTTATCTGTAGCACTTTTTTCGATCCTCGTAATGCCGCCACTATATCTTCATACACCGCTACTGTATGCAAAAGTGCGAGATATATCAAAAAAAAAGCTCAAAAAACTGTATATGTTATTTTTCTTCCAGCCGGAAAGGGGCATCGTTCAAGAAGAGCTGCCTTTTGAAAATCATGTGGTGTTGTGCGGCTATGGTCGGGTAGGCAGATATATCGGGAGAGCATTGGATATGGCCAAAATAGACTACATTGTGGTGGAATACGATCATCATAAGGCTTCACTTCTCAGACAAAAACACATTCCAGTAGTTTATGGGGATCCGGCAGATATTGATATTTTGGATTATGCCCAAGTCGATAAAGCCAAAGCAGTCGTTGTCGCCATACCCGATACTCACACCCAGAGAATGATTATTACCAATAGTGTAAGACTGAGTAGAGATATTCAAATTCTGTGCCGGACACATCATGAGGGCGAACAAAAAATGTTAAAGACCCTAGGAGCTACCGCCGTAGTGCAACCAGAATTTGAAGCCTCGATCTCTATAGTCAACAAAATCCTCCCCTTGTTTGGTATAGGGGATGAAGAACGAGAAGGAAAAATTACGCGGCTAAAGATTGAGCACGGCTTGGGTTAAGCGAAGTAATAAAAATGCGACTGATTGCTATAATGATGAGGTGAACAATTTTTCTTTTGAGTTGATCAAGAACGATACTTCAACGTATGCCCGAGTAGGAATGATACATACGCCACATGGCGTCATTGAAACTCCTGCCTTTGTACCGGTGGGGACTCAAGCCACAGTAAAATCACTCACACCCGAAGAATTGGACGCACTTGGTGTTCAATTGTTTTTTGTCAATACCTATCATGCATATCTTCGGCCCGGTGCCCAAGTCATCCAAAAAGCCGGGGGTCTCCACACGTTCATGAATTGGCAAAAGTCTTTAATTACCGATTCAGGTGGATTTCAAGTTTTTTCACTGGGAGCAAAACGGTATGTGAATATTGCCATCTCCGAATCAGCAGTTTTAGATAAGAAAAAATATTTCTTAAAACTTTCGCGTCAGGATGCCACTAAATTCGGTGTCTATCCAGACGATTACCGCCCTGTGGGAGAGCTCGTCCGAATTGATGAAAGCGGTGTAACTTTTACTTCTCATTGGGATGGATCAAAACACCGCTTTACTCCGAAACAATCAATGCATATTCAGTTTGAGTTGGGTGCAGATATTCATATTGCGTTTGATGAATGCCCGCCCTATCCCACTACCAAAGTGTATGCTCGAAGTGCCTTGATGAGAACACACCGTTGGGCTGAAGAGAGCCTGGTCGCGCACCAGCTACTCAATGCGAAATCTGGTGCTTTATTTCAGTCTCTTTATGGCGTCATCCAGGGGAGTGTATTTGAAGATTTACGCCAGGAGTCAGCACTTTATATCACCGGTCTTGATTTTGACGGTTTTGCCATTGGTGGCGTGGCTGTAGGAGAGAGTAAAGAAGAGATGAAGCATGTGCTGGAGTGGGTAGTTCCGTTTTTACCTGAAGGAAAGCCCAGACATCTTTTAGGTGTCGGCGAGATTGATGATATCTTTACCAGTGTAGAACATGGTATGGATACATTTGATTGCGTCCAGCCCACTCGACTCGCGAGAATGGGAAAATTATTTAGTACTACCGGTAGAACGGTTGAGAGGACATTCGAAATCGATATCACCAAACAGCGTTTTAGCACTGATCTGACACCTATTGATCCTGGGTGTGCGTGTTATACTTGCAGATCATTTTCAAAAGCGTATCTTCATCACCTATTTCGTGTGCGTGAACTTTTAGCATACCGTCTGGCAACCATTCACAACCTCCACTTTGTACTCAATCTTACTTCCCGCATTCGTGAGGCAATATTGCGGGGAGAGTATAATGACTTTAGAAGGGAATATTTTCAAAATAAACTATAAGACCGGTAATTTCAAAGTCACACATTTTTTACACCACCGATGAGACAAAAGCCTGCCGATCGCACTATACGTTCATTGATAAAATCTTTACCTATCATACTTCTGGTGATTTGTACCGTACTTTTTATGACATACCTCGTGAAACTTATCCGCAGTTCAGTAATATTAGGGTCACCCTGGAGATCAAATATTCTCCTACATTCGTCTTCACTTGTACTTATTTCGTTACCCCAAGACGCGGAGGGGAGAGTAGTGATTGTGTCACTGCCGAGTGATGCCTATATAAACGTGCCGTATGGGTATGGCAAGTATCGAATTGCAGCAGTAAAAAAATTGGGAAAACTTGATAAAAAACCTGAACTTCTTAAAGATGCAGCTGAAGATCTTTTTAGCCTACCAGTTGATGGGTGGGTTGATTCAGGTGATGTACAAATAACTCCCGAAAGCAGTAATCCGGAACTCGTACTTACTCTCAAAAACTATTTCCTTTCTTCACTAGTTCCATTTACTGAGGTTCAGTCAAATCTCTCTTCCCTAGACCGCTTACAGGTGGCTTTGGCACTCTGGGGAATAAAGAGCGAAAAGATCTCTCTTTTTAACTTCAGTGTTGACTCGTCTATTATGCAAAAAAGTCGGTTGCCAGACGAGACAGAAATTAACACGGTATCTCCCGAAATGTTGTATTTACTGCTAACACAGGAGTTCGAAGACGCGGATATCCGAAAACAAGGGTTGCGGGTAGAAGTAAATAATACCACCACAATACCAAAAATTGGAGAAAAATTTGCCAGAATTGTATCCCAGGTGGGAGGTAATGTAATCGGAGTGAATAACCGGTTGAAGAATGAGACTCGTTGTACGGTCGAAGCACCAGAATCATATCAAAAAGAGAAGCTAGTTTTGTTTTTAACCCAAAAAATAGGGTGTACTTTGACGCGTTCCACAGGCGTACATTCGGCAGATATCACTATTTTCGTTGGAGCTTCGTACGCCGAGCGGTGGAGAGAGGAGTAAAGTATTAATCTTCATCGCTTTCGGATTCTTTGACTGGTTTTCGTTGGTATTCGCCATCTGTATCAGGCTCACCATCCTGCGGTTTGATGGTGGTGCTATAGACTGAAAATGATGGTATGTGTATATAGCGTTTACCTTTTTTAAGTTCTCGGATAAATAATATGACGCTATTTTTCGCGACACTTTTGACATATGCGTCGTACACATTTCCCGAGAGTATAAACCGCAGTAAGCGATGTGATAAATCATCCGGTAGTGCGCCGATGTAAGTATTTTGGCCGTCACGGACTTCGATTGAATGTTTTTTGGGGATTAAATTGACTTGTTGCGCGGTGATCAGATTACACAGTACTCGAGTCGGAGCACAGTGAACGAGGGAGATGATTTTGGTTTTGCCGGGTTCTTCAAGAAAAATTGTGGGTGTGGGTGAGGCTAGGGGATTTCGATGAATATCTTGTTTCGTTAGTTTTTCCATCCACTTCAGGTTTTTCAGAGCTATCGGGTTGTACTTATCAATTTTGAGAACCTTTTTATACGTGATTTTTGAAGATGAGATATTACCGATTTTAAGATAGGCAAATGCCAAGCGGTTTAGGGCTTCAATATCCTGTGAGTTGATTAATAAGAGTTCATTATTAATTCTGATGGCGTCTTCCCAATTTTGATTTAATGCACACTTGATGGCAGTTTGAGAGAGGGGCTCATCCATGATGTTTATGGAAGTACTGTTAATAAAAGTAACAATATAGAGTAATTAGAAAAAATGTCAATCCCTAATTTTATTACAAGATAAAGAAATTCTATTGATTTAATTTGTACGTATCAAATAAATTTTGTTTTTGTGAGTAACCATATGTCTTACTCGAGTTTCAATGCCGCTTTAAAAGTAATGCCTTAAAAATATATTATCGGCCTATACCTATAGGGAAGTTTATAGTTTTATTTTTGCATGAGAAGGGGAGGAACGTGTATAATTCTTCCATGTCAGGTCACAGTAAATGGTCTACTATCAAACGTCAAAAGCAAGCCACTGATCAAGCGCGCGGTAAAATTTTTACCAAACTAGGTAATGCAATCACTATCGCTATTCGGGAAGGTGGAGGCATAACGAGTCCTGAATCAAATTTTCGTTTACGCCTGGCGATTGATCAAGCAAAATCAGCCAACATGCCCAAAGAAAATATCCAGCGGGCGATACACCGTGCGTTAGGTAAAGGGACTGATCAGGCCGTCCTTAAAGAAATGGTTTACGAAGGATTCGCGCCAAGAGGAATAGGGGTACTGGTAGAGGGAGTTACCGATAATCCGCAGCGTACTGCTCAAGCAGTAAAAAATGTTTTTGCGACCCACGGCGGGTCGCTTTCAGGGACTGGAAGTGTACTTTATCAATTTCAAAAAGTGGGTGAAATTCATGTTCCCATAACTTTTGCCTTTGATGAGCTATTTGACGTGGCGGCTCAAGCAGGTGCTCAGGATATCGAAACAACTGTTGATACGCACATCGTCTATGCCTCATATGAAAAATTAAACGACGTAAAACGTATGCTTGAGGCAAAATTCATACCCATCATATCTAGCGGTCTTGTATACCGCCCCATTTCACCGATTGAAATCAAGGACCGACAGGAAGCAACTAAATTGATAAAGCTACTTGAATCGCTTGATGATCTTGACGATGTGCATAAAGTGTACGTCAATGCAAATTTTATTGTGACGTAAGATATTTTACAATTTTTTTTACCGTGAGGAAACATTCAGCACCATTTCTAAAAACATTACAAAACCGGTTCAACATCTCTAAACGGCAGGAAGTGGTCATTGTCATCACGTTTCTGGCGCTTGAGCTTTTATCCACACAGCTATTCTTGGGAAGCCTGAGACTTGATTTATTACTTGCGCTTTCTGTAAGCGCGTATATTTTATCAGCAATTGTACTTCGGCAAGGACTCACGGGTTGGGATTTTCTGACGCTTCTCATACTCCCAACCTATTTTACGGCAGCGGTATATGTATTCTATTTTCTTTTGCCTGTCCGGTGGCTTACGAGACTTCCGACTCTCGCTGTTTACGCAGTCGGCATGTATATCATCCTTCTTTCCGAAAACATCTATAATGTAGCGAGTGAGAGGAATATCCAGCTATTTCGAGTAGCGCATGTGGGTGGTTTTGTATTGAGTCTTCTCTCAATGCTACTACTTCTGAATACCGTACTCTCCATGCATTTGCCATTTTATTTTAATGTACTATCAACACTCCTGATCGTGTTTCCCTTGGTTCTCCAAGCCTTGTGGTCAATGGAACTGACGCAGACAATCTCCAAAAAAGTTTGGATCGGATCAGGAGTAATCACACTTATCATCACCGAGTTTGCTTTTGCGTTTTCCTTTTGGCCAATAAAAACAGAGCTTGAAGCAATCTTCCTGACGACCGCATTTTATAGTTTGGTGGGGATGACGCAACAGTATTTAATCGAGAGACTATTTGCCACTACCGCCAGAGAATACATGATGTGGTTTACGATCATCCTCATACTTATTTTGGGTATTACCTTAGGGTATTACGGGTGGGGAAGTAGCACCCTTTAGTAGAGTTTAGAGTTATGAAATTAGAACTGAGACTAAGTTTTATACCTAAAAAGTAAAAAAAATATATAAGTTGTGTATACCCTTCTTACTGTAATTTGTCCCGGTGTTACACCGGGATTAATTCAGTCTAGAAGGAGTTATACCCGGAACATTTCATTGTGTGAAGGGTATATAAATGACAATTTTTAAATGGGTAACATTTTAATTTTAAAGGTGGAGAGAGGAGGGTAGTGATGAATGTCGAGTCAGCTGTAGCCAGTCGAGGGTAGGCAAAAGCTGATATAGTACGATATATAGCCTATAGCTTTACACAGAGTTTTCACGAAATACTATCAGATTTTTCACGAAATAGATACAGATGCTACTAGCTACATTTCAAATTGAATACATTCTGTACGCACAAAAGCGCTAGTTTAGAGCATAATTATACGTTAAATTCACTTTATACTCCAGTTTTCAGGTAATCACACTTTTTTTAGCCTTAATAATTGAACTTAAGAGCGTCAGAAGGCTCCAAATAAGAACCGAATCCTCATAGTTTGATTTATCACTCGTCATAGAATTAGCCTCGAAAATGTACTTCTAGAGCATACTAAAGCTCTAAATTGAACTAATTTATCAAACACGGTTTGTAAGTGCTGTTTAATTACATATAGACATTCTTACGTATTTCTTACATAGATGACCAACCGATAAGTGGACCATTTTGCGGGAAAAGGAGATATGCATACTCTATCCAGTTAGGACTGCCTCAAAAATATCAGTATAGACTGATATGATGCTCTAAATTGAATCAAGGATTTGATCCGAACTAAACCGAAAGAGCTCTCTGACAGCTTTAATATTAGAAGCAAGTGATCGCTACTATCCAATTTATTAGCTAATTCCTCAATCGCAAGCGATCTCAAGTTCGATCAAGTCTCGCCTAGCGCTCTTAAGTTTAATATCTAGATTAGTTTGGGGTGCTACTTTTATTAT
>CAYPMW010000031.1:0-14087 GCA_964412165.1 uncultured Gammaproteobacteria bacterium
AGATTTACAAAAGAAATACGGTGGCATCGTCCCCGAGGTCGCGGCTAGAAAACAAGTAGAATTCATGGTTCCGGTTCTACACGAAGCTATGACAGGTTTTACAGAGGATGACATTGATGCTATCGCAGTCACAGTCGGGCCGGGACTCATCGGCTCCCTTCTTGTAGGAGTTGAAACCGCCAAGACGCTTGCTTTTGCCTGGAATAAGCCGCTTATTCCGGTCAACCATGTTCTTGCCCATATATACGCTGTATTTCTTTTCGAGCCTAACTTACAACCTATCCGCTTCCCCGCAATCGCACTTGTCGTATCCGGAGGCCATACCGAACTATACTTCATGGAAAATGAAAAAACACTAAAATGGCTCGGTGGCACGCTTGATGACGCGGCAGGAGAAGCGTTTGACAAAACAGCGAGGCTTTTAGGCCTCCCCTATCCAGGTGGACCGGAAATAGAAAAAGCAGCTAATCAGTTTAAGGCTGAAAGTTTAGAGTTTAAAGTAAAACTGCCCAGGCCGATGTTTAGTGGTGAAACACTAAATTTCTCCTTCTCAGGACTTAAGACTGCAGTGTTAAGAGAATGGAAGAAACTAACCAACTCACAACCCACAACCCACAACCTACAACTAATTTCCGCCTTTGCCCATGAAATTCAGGAGGCGATTACTGATGTCCTTGTGTCTAAAACCTTAAGTGCTGCACATATATACCAAGCTAAATCAATCATTGTGTCTGGTGGTGTGGCTGCCAATCAGAGACTCAAAGATAAATTTAACTTACAACTAACAACCTACAACTTACAACTATTGGTCCCTCCGCCCAAGCTCTGCGTCGATTCGGCTACGTATATTGCCGCGTATGCGTTTTATCACCACCATCCAGTAACGCGGCAATCCATAGACGCCATACCGAACTTAAGTGTTGAAATTTGATTACTCAATTACTTCTTCCTCATCTATCACTACATCGGTACCAAAGTCATCTTGAGAAGCTGACGTATCAGAACCAGAATTAACCACGACACCAACATCAGCATCAAATGGAGTGATAAAAGTAAACGTATCGGCAATATCATCATGCACCGAGGTCCAATACTCGCTATCCTCAAGCGAAGTTTCGATGATAACAAGCATCTCGTCATAAATAGATGCGGTGTAGATCATCTTTTTATCTGTCGTGATAAGGATTTTTTTTGCCGGTTGGCTGTCAAGCGTAGTATCAAGTGAATTGGCGCCCGCAAATTGCGTTTCACCTGAAAGCCATTCTGATATATTCTCAATCAACGCCCCTTTTTTGTTTTTCGGAGGATCTTTTGCCCAGACAATAAGCGATCCTTGATGGGAATGATGGGTCATCTCAATGTGGGCGTAATTTTCCTGGTCCTCATCGTGTTTATCTATAACCAGATCTTCAGGATAGGAAAAGGTAAACCCTGCCGGATCTTTCCAGTCTTTTGACGAAACGATTGCTGGTGTAGTTTTTGGTGTAGTGGTTTTACTCGGAAGTTCGATTGAAATATCTATTTTTGGTTTGAGTAAAATAAACCCCGTACCTGCTCCGGCAATAAATAATAATACCATTCCACCAACCCACCATTTTTTCATATAATAAGTATAGCAGTTTTCAATTTTTCAATACCATCACATTGTGTCAATTAAAGAATAACTCGTTTCCTGTATTTAAAAAATGCTATACTCATACTATGAAAAAGAACCTGATCCTTGTGCTGATGTGTGTCTTGTCTACGAGTATTCTCCTTGTATCAGCATCAACTGCTCAGGCCGCCAAAAAACGTGTTAGGACGAAACCGACAGTTGGAACGAGCTATTCTAAGGCAAAACTGATGAGAAGCAGTAACAGTGTTCAAGTAATTTTTACCAACCTTAAATATGTAGCCAGTATCAGTTATGTTTTAAGTTATACTTCCCACGGCACGGATAAAGGTGCGGCAGGGACAATCATTCCCAAAGTTAACCCGAGTGAAACCCGTGATCTCTATTTCGGCACCTGCAGCAAGGGAGTTTGCACCCCCGATACCAACATCCAAAATGCGACACTTACCGTCACGACAATTCTCAAATCAGGAGGCACACATACCAAACGGTATCGGATCAGGATATAAAATTCCGAGTGTATTAACCCAATGGAATTCCTTTAGCCATCCAGGATGTTACTACTTAAATAATGAGCAATACTTGCATTCGCAAAAATATTTCTTTACTATAAATGTATGAAGCCTGCCGTCCAACTTGTACTGTCTCTCTTTTTGCTAGTTTTTGGTGTGTATCTTTACCGCAATGTGCTTCCCTATTATTTGTCTCCCCAAAAAGATCTTGACTACGATACATTAACCGGTGTTTATGACTCACGCGACGAACAAGGTGTATTTTTAGGACAAACAGTATATTCACAGCAGCTTTCTCCCAATGCCTATCTAGCACAAGTACTAGGCGAAACTACTGCCTCAAAGCGGATTGAGGTCGATCTAACTAATCAACATCTTTATGCGTATGAAGGAGATATTAAAGTGTTTGATTTTCTCATATCAAGCGGGAAATACGGCGCTACCCCCACCGGCAAGTTCCGAATTTGGATAAAGCTCAAATATACCAAAATGGAAGGCGGCAACCGCGCATTGGGCACGTATTACTACTTACCGAATGTACCTTTTGTCATGTATTTTGCGAGTAGCGAAGTACCGCCGTGGAAAGGTTACGGCCTTCACGGAGCCTATTGGCACAACAACTTTGGTCATCCCATGAGTCACGGCTGCATCAACATCCGGCCGGAAGATGCAGAAAAACTCTTTTACTGGGCGAATCCAACTCTTAACGGCAAGTCATCAATCAAAGCAACAGACGAAAATCCTGGTACAGAAGTGATCATTTACGGCGAGGCTCCGTGGGAGTAAATACTGCATTGATGATAAAGCAACAAAGTAAGACGAATTACTCCAAATAATCCTTTAATTTCTTTGACCTGCTTGGATGCCGAAGTTTTCGCAAAGCCTTCGCCTCAATTTGGCGGATTCTTTCGCGGGTGACGTTGAATTCTTTACCGACTTCCTCAAGGGTTCTGGGGCGGCCGTTTTCAAGTCCGAACCTGAGTATAAGCACACGCTTTTCCCTGTCAGTCAACGTATTGAGCACTTCCTCCATGTGCTCCTTGAGAAGCTGCCTAGAGGTCGCGTCATACGGAGACGGCGCGGTCGTATCCTGAATAAAATCTCCTAAATGCGAATCGTCTTCATCTCCTACTGGCGTCTCAAGCGATGTTGGCTCCTGCGATACCTTGATTATTTCGCGGACCTTGCTAACATCTACGTCCATGGTTTTGGCAATTTCTTCAGGAGTTGGTTCACGTCCAAGTTCCTGCATGAGCTTGCGCGAAGCCCGAATGAAGCGGTTGATCGTCTCCACCATGTGGACCGGAATCCGGATAGTGCGGGCTTGATCAGCGATTGCCCGGGTGATTGCTTGTCTAATCCACCAGGTAGCATAGGTGGAAAACTTGTACCCTTTGCGCCAATCGTATTTTTCTACAGCCCTGATAAGCCCTTGGTTTCCCTCTTGGATAAGGTCTAGTAGGCTCATTCCACGACCAATATACTTTTTAGCAATTGATACAACTAACCGCAGGTTTGATTCGATCAGCTTTTTCTTTGCTCTCATATCCTGCCGTTCATAGCGCTTGGCGAGGTCGATCTCTTCGGCAAAGGTAAGAAGCGGGACCCGCCCAATCTCTTTTAGATACATGCGTACTGGATCTGAAACTGCTGCGTGATCGATCTTGGCGAGTGCTTCAAGTTCTTTTTCCAGATCCCGGACGCTTTTGGCAATCTCTTTCTCATCTTCCTGGGTGGTAGTTTCAAACACATCCACACCTGACTTAAGCAGCTTATCGTACAGCTCATCCACTTCTTTGAGGTGAAGTTCAGGCCGAGAATACACACTCAAAATATCATCCTGGGTTATGAACCCGTTTTCTTTCCCTTCCCGGATAAGATCTTTGACTGATGTAACTACCTTTGCTTTTGCCATTTTACCTATCCAATCCTATACATATTATATCAGGTCAAGCGAGTTAAACCAGCTGTCAGCTCCCTCAGTTCACTGTTTAATTCTCGCAGTCGTTCTTCATTTTGCTCGATTTCAGCAATATGTATATCTGTCGTGGTTTTTTTGATTTTCCTTTTAAGTATTGCTCGTTTGACTTCCAGTATGAGCCGCCTGAGTTCCTGATCAGTTTGTTGAGGGTCGGTTTCAGCTATCACTTCCGAGAGATACACCGTGTCAAACGTGGGCAGAAGCTCGGAAGGCAAAGTTTTGGCAAAATCATTCACTTTAAATTCATTATGTTGCGAAAAATAATCAATGAGTTGGATAAATATCCGTTTGACTACAGGACTCATAAAATCAGAAGGATCGAGCGCTTCGGTAAATACTGTAAGACCATATGAAAAATTTGGATGTTTGAGTAGCACTGACAGTACGTGCTCCTCCAATAGTTCGTCATGAGATTTGGTCACAGGTGTATCAACTTGCGCTAAAGACCGGTTATACTCTACCGGCTTCACTTTTCGTATTGCTTCGTGAAGCCGATCTTCTGGTACACCCAGAGTTTCGGCAAGCACTTTGATGTAGTGCGCCTGAATGATGCTGTTATTGATTTTAGAAAGTATCGGGAGTACTTCATCGCTCACCTTTTTTTTGCCGAATGGGTCGCTTACATCGAAACGAGCACACGCAGAGGCAATCACGAAATCATAAAATGGACGAGCGTTTTTCACCGCTTTTTTCCATTCTTCTGGATTTTCTCGCGCTGCTTCATCAGGATCTTTTCCATGCTCTATAGTGGCTATCCGGATATCAAACCCCTCTCCATCGGCAATTTCGATCCCCCGCCGCGCTGCCCGGTCACCTGCGGCATCCCGGTCAAGCGCAAGTATGAGTCGCTCCGTAAAGCGCTTGAGTATTTTTACCTGCATTTCAGTCAAAGCCGAACCTTTAATCGCCACCACGTTTGCTACTCCTGCCTGAAATGAAGACAAAGTGTCGAACTCTCCTTCCACCACTACCACAGAGCCCTCTTTTTTGATCCGCTCTTTGGTGATTGACAATCCGTAGAGAGTATCACCTTTAATATACAAAGGAGTTTCCGGGCTGTTGATGTACTTGGCTTCCTCTCGACCTGATACAACCTCAATGAGTCTGCCAGAAAAAGCAATCACTGTTCCCCGAGGGTCGTGAATAGGAAAGATGATTCTTCCTCGGAAACGATCATACATACCACTTCTGCCTTCGATAAACAACCCCGATGCTTTCAGTTCCTTATCACTAAACCCTTTCTTACGCAGAAACGAAAGCAGATTATCCCATCCTTGCGGAGCATACCCTAGTTTGAAAGTAGCAATAATTTGGTCGGACACGCCGCGTTCCTTAAGATATTGCCGTGCACGTTCGCCTACCCTGTGTTTGGTGAGTAAATATGTATAAAACTCGCTGGTGAGATGATGCATTTCAAGGAGCCGCTCCCGGAGTTCATCTTTGCTCCCCCGGGCAACTCGGAAGGAAAGCTTCACTCCTGCCCGATCTGCAAGAAACTTGAGCGCTTCCGTAAACTCGATCCGCTCAAATTCCATCGCAAACGAGAAGACGTCGCCTCCCTTCCCGCATCCAAAACAATGCCAGATGTTTCTCTCAGGGGAAACGATAAATGATGCTGTCTTTTCATTGTGAAACGGGCATATGCCTTTGTAATTTCTACCCGCTTTTTTGAGTGGCACCCACTCATTGATAAAATCAACGATAGGTATGCGCTCACGTATAAGGTCGCGTTCGTCCATATAGTTAAGCTATTGTAGTCGGCAGATCAGCTTATGGCAAGAAAGGACTGGGAGTTTATTTTTTTGCGTACTCGAAGATTTTAAATGCAGGCGCGCCATCAGGGGCCGTAACGGTATGCAAAAGCGTCGGTATGAATATACGCTTATCTTTGCTCGTTAAAACCATTTTGTCATCAAATGCTCCGTCGGTTACGACAAGTGACCGCTCGGAAAACGTGTCAAAAACCGAGCGGATATCATCAATGAAATTCCATTTGCCGATACGCGTTATTCTCACCCAGCCGTCATCATTGGTGATCCTCTCAACATCGTCTCCATTTTGCAAAATTCGCGGGTCCGGCCTGAGGTAAAAAACGTAGTAAATGTAGGTCTGGTCAAACTTGAGGTTTGTTGGTGCAATGTAAATCCGGTCATATGTTTCTTCAATGGGCCCAAGAGTTGCATACACTTCCCGAAACCCAAAATAGCCGCGCATTGCCTGAAACAGGGGAAAGTAAGCCGTATAATCAACCCAAAATTTGCTTACTGACACAACAATAAGCGCAATCATCCCAAAATTGAAAATAGACCACTTCATTTTTCTTAGAAATTCAACGAGTCCCACGCCAGCGACTATTTGAGGTAGTGGGAGTAGAGGAAACATCCGCCAGATATGGCCGTCATCAACCAGGGCACTTGGGATGCTAAATGCACTCAGCCACAGAACAAATACTCCCGGAAACAGCCGCCGGTGCAAAAGTACTACCATACCAAATGCAATAAATATGAAATCATGAAGATGGAGAAACCCCCACCCCTCAGGCATACTAGAAAGTCCATACTCTGCGCCGCGGACGAAGAATGTGCCTGTAGAATAATGGCTTGTATAGTTTTTGAAAAATTCATACGCGCGGTCAATACCCTTGTTATAAAGGACTCTGCACAGGAAAGTAGGATATACTCGTTCGCACGCGCCGCGGTGTTCATTAATCCGGTTTACGAGACCAGTTGTGCTTACTGACGTGGTCTGCGAGAATCTCACTTTTAGCGCCGGATTCGTAATATAGGGTAGAATACAAATAACCATGATAATTCCAAAAACCAAAACATAACGTCTCAGTTCCTGAGACCATAACACTTTGCGGTATATCCAAAACAGGCCGAATAAAAAAAGCGACGTGAATCCAACGTAGGAGAAATAGACATAATAGGTCAACCCAAAACATACGGCAGACACAATCAGAAGCTTGGGTGTGCGGAGCCCTTTGAGAAATAATATGAGTCCTGATAAAAAAAGCGGAACTCCGAGATTGACTTCTTCTCCATATCGACCCACGGCAATATGCCATGGCGTGACGGCAAGAAGAAATGCTGCGGCAAGCGCGTATTTCTTATTTTTAAATACATGAATAACTAAGAAATAGGTTAAAACAACTGATAGAACGCTTGCTAGTGCAGCCGGTATTCTCACTGCTAACTCATTGACACCAAATATGAAAAGTGAGGGAACAATAAGATAACTATTGAGCGCTAATTTATACCCGCCGGTCTCGCGGAAAACAAGCGGTAAAAACACTCCCCACTCGTCCCTGCCCGTTTTGAGAAGCGAATACGCATTCCAACCGTTACTCACCTCCTCTGGTAAAAAGCCCGGCGGAAGAGTACCCAAGCGGTAAAACCTAAAAAATATCGCCAAAATTATGATGAGAAGAAAAACTACCCTTTCTTTACGTCTTTTTGTAAACCTTATGATTGACGCAGCCGGCATTTTGTAAAATATTTTTGTATACACCGGATTGTATCAGATTAAAAGTGCAGCGGAAAAAATGTGCCATTATTCCTTGGTTCCGGATGATTGGTCATTCTGAGGCGAGTGGATAAGAAACCGCCTGCCAATTTGTAAAATAATAAGTCCGATAACTACACCAACACCCAGCATCCAAATAAATTGATTCTCTTGTGTGCCTTGAGTTACCCCTTTGGTTTCGCCTATTCCCACCTGAGCTTGACGCTCGTCCGTGAGCCCGGCGACATCCACATTCCGGGTGACTTGAGTCAGCTCCTCTTTTGCACCATTTTCCGGATCTACTGCCAGCACCATCCCACTAACCTCGGGGCAGTAATATTTATTCTCTTTTTGTTCAGGTTCAAGCTTAGTGAAGTCTTCAGTTTTAACGCAATTTTCGTATGCACCAATTGAAGTCTCAACTGTTTCATCAACCGCGACCACACGCGCCTCATCTTCTGCCTCGCCAGGATAATATTCCTGGTAATAGGCATCATCCACCTGAGGATTTGCTTTCATGACGATTCCCGGCTTGGCGCCGTTTACCCCTGCTTCCCAGGATCCCTTCGTACTTTCAACTCTTCCTTCATCGTATTCTTTCGATTCTTCGCCGAAATACCACACGCTCCCCTCTTTGTCCTGAGCATACCAGTCAAACGTTTCTTCGATAAGGCCTTCATCATCCCACACTCTATCCCACACCACCCGGGTTTTGACTCCCATGACGTCTTTTGTTTCATACGTCACTACGACTTTACCTGTCTCAATCCCCTCTCCTGACTGGTTTTTGTATTCAAACATCGTTCCGGGTATAAGCGCAAAATACGGGTTGGTAATATCGGCAGAAAAATCGGAAGGATTAATAGCCGGATTATATACGGATGGAATTTGTGCTCTAACTACCACTCCAACAGTTAAAATTAAACAGAGCAACGCAATCAAAACAACAGTGCCTTTTACGCGGTCTTTCATGACTAGATAACTTATAGCATACACGATGATGGTGAAATAGCAAATTAACCAGTGAAAAAACTATCCTGTGCTTGATCATTTATATTATTTCTTCACTCTTCCCATATCTGTCACCAAGGCCACACCGATAAATGAGAGTATCACACCCACTACAAATTCCTGGGTGATGCGCTCTCCCAAAAGAACTGTTGCCCAAAGGTAGGCAAAAATAGGTTGGAGGTACAGTATCATTGAGGCAATTAAAGGTGTGGAATTTTGTATCGCGTGTTGATAGATGAGATAAAATACCCCAGTACCTAAAACCCCGACATACAATACTCCAAGAATCGACACCAGGGAGATGCTACCCCACCATTGAGGAAACTCAATCAGGTCAAGAGGCAGCAGTAGTATTTGTACAACCGCAGAGGTCAACACAAAAAAAATCGTGAGCTCCATAGGCGAATATTCCTTTTGAAACTGTTTTGATAAAACAGTGTAGAGGGCAAACAAACTCACTCCAGTAAGAATCATCGTATTACCAACGATATCACCGATAAATACTGCGTGTTTTCCTATCACCGGCAACAGAACAATAATCATCACTCCGACAAACCCGATAAGTATCCCTGACAGTTTCCTCAAGTGAATTTTTTCTTTCAGGAGAAGATATGAAAAAATACCGGCAATCAGCGGCACGCCCGCATAAAGCATTTGGGCGCTCGTAGCGGTTGTTCTTCTGACACCGAAAATAAACAGGATGATATTAGCAGTTGCCAGAAGCGAAACTAAAATAATCCTTTTCAGGTTTTGGGTCCAATCATGTTTCTTTATAAGAATAAAAGGAAGCAGTGTGCCCGCGGCCAGGAGAAAACGTACGAGCGTAAATGAAATAGGTGGAAACGTCTGTAGAGAAAGTTTGGTAATGGGGCTGATCCCTCCACCAACCACGGCTGCCAAAAGAATAAGGATGATCGATTTATAAGATGGGGTAGGAGTTTTTTTCACTTCACTATTGTAACAATTAACCCATATGTTTTCTATCCGTACCAACGAATCAAGATAAGTACAATGCCTTTACAGTACGCCTCGAATAAAATCATCTTTTTTCAATTGGTTAATGATTCTTCTTAATCTTTTATAATCGTTTTCCACATAACCAATAGGGGGAACAAATAAGCGTATTAACCCTGGTGTGTGCACCATTTCCGGAAAACTCCTCGCTAATCTTCCCGGATGAAGTACTAGAGATTTTCGAGAAACAATTTCGCACTCCTCAGGATTACAACAAGTGACCATCAGCGCTGCCACACTCCCATCCATTTTATCTACCCATTCCTGAACAGTGCCCATGCGAAAGTCATTTTCATAATAAACCCATTGTCCGTCAAAGTCACCGTGTGCTGCTAAAATAGCATAACCAGTTACCCCAATTGCACTTTGCCAAACGTCAAGCATTTCTCTAAACAACTTTCTCTTAGTAAACATATACACGAGGAATTCTGTGCGTCTATTAGTCCAACTGTGATTAAAAGTTGGTTCACGATGCATTATCAGATCCTCAGCACTATATATACGAAATGATCTAAAGCCTATTTCGTGCATAATGGAGGTATATAAACCGTAATAAAGACAGTAATTGCAGTACTCTATCGCGCCTCGATAGAGATAAGTAAAGGTGAGTTTTAAAAAATCATCACCCTGTTATTTTTTGTGTAATCCTTTAAACGAAAGAATCGCTCCACCTACAAATATGAGAGTCGCTACGTAAATCGGGCCCAAGTGGGTCACCCAATCATGGGTAAACAAATCAAAATAGTGCATTGGTAAAGCGACTCCCAATCCAACTACCGGCGCTACGACGGCTCCTTTCCATGCCCAATCGTATCCTTTTCTGACGCCGAACCATGATAAATACGCCACCGCAATTCCGGTTGCCGCAATAAATCCGGCAGTAGCCACATGTAAGTGGCTGATGTAGTATACGACACCGGGATTCAGAGCTTGTAAGCTCTCTTTCGAAATCCCGTTGAGCGTATCTACCCCCAACTCAAAACCTTTACTGGTAAAATTGCGGATAAGAAAAATAAGTGCGTATCCAATAAATGCGAGCGCCGCAACAGTCATGTAGAGAGAACCCTTTTGGAGCGCTGTATTTTCTTTTTCAGCCATAAGTATTCACCTCCCCTTTTTTCATAATATGCAATACATGAACTAGTTACAATGGGATTGGTACTTACATGAAAAGACTGATGGTGAATGTTTTATTTTTTTGAACTGCTTTTGCGTACGGCAGTTGTATACGGGACTTTATGATCCATCGCCCAAATCGCTGGACAACGCTTATCGGCAAGAATCTTAACCTTTTGCACCTGCGCGTCACTGGCACTCGTTTTGACCTCAACCAGAAAATCAAAACTGGATACAGGTGGAAAATCTCCCACACCCAAAGCAGTGCGAAAATCTACATCAAGTCTTAAAGAAATAGACAGGGACTGAATCTCCACACCCACGAGAGCCGCTTGGGTAGCAAAGGTGGAAGCGTAACAACACATCGCTCCGTAGAAACAGTATGCGAGTGGCGTGGGTGCCCTGCCTTCTCCGCCAAGGAGCAATGGAAAATCAGCTTCAAAGAGAATCTTACCTTTGGGGAAAGGCACTACGCCTCCAAATTGCGGTTTCGTTTCATCACTTCTCCACTCACCGGTGAGGTCAACGTGCAACTTTGCTGCCGATGAGTCGATAGAGACTTTCTTTTTGGTTTTATCAATTTGACGTAACCGAACATTATGCATAGCAAAAAGTGAAAACATATTTCATATTAATGTAACGTAAGGATTTTTTTATCTCTTAAGCATTCTCTTTATTGCATATTCAAATAAAGTAACAATTTAAAAAAATATACACTATCTCTTCAAGCATTTACAAGCACCGAAGTACTTTCTCCGTCTTGACGAAAACAACGCAATTTTATTTCTAAACTCAAGTTTTTTTCAATGCAGCGTACTATCAAAAAGAATACCATTTGCCCAATAGAATCCGGTATCTCCGGAAGGAAGAATGTCATATGTATAATCGTTAGTATAGTCTCCGCGCTCGATCGACACTACCCGGCTTCCGTCTAAAACATCTCCTGCTGATAGAGCACCAACGGAGCGTCCATCTCCAACCTGATGCTTAGGTGAAACAAAAATTTCCCGATCGTCAGCGAGCACAATATGAACTACTTGATGATCACCCGGCACGGGAGTTTTGGCAGTCCGAATCACCTGTGTCACAATACGTTCGCCATGAATATTGACGGTCCAAACGGCCATACCAATTTGCGCATCCTGCACCGGCACCGCACCATTTGGTGTATCAATTAGAGTGTCTTTGGCAAGACATATGGGACACAGCAGTTTGTATCCTTTGAGTTGACAAAAGTAAGGAAGTGGTGAATCCTCTTGCCGAACTACTGGCGGACCACATCCTTGTATGCATTCAAAACCCACCGGACAACTCGTATCAGCCGGTCCTGTACATTCCCGTCCAACTGGTTGCGTGCACTTATGTTGATAACACATGAAACCAGCAATACAATCGGAATCCCTTCTACACTGGCCTCCTTCTTTCAATTTGCAAACACCCTTTAAAATCCTTCTTGTAGTGAGTCCTCCGTCAGGAGATATTGTCCCCTCACCCTCAATTTCTTCGCACCTATACTCATTTGAGGGACAATCAGCGTCTTTTATGCATTCAATCTGAACAGTAGGGAGAATTGTAGGCGTTGAGGAAAAACGCCGACTGATAGCTACAAATCCAAATACACCAATGAGCAGTACTACTCCGGTAATAATTAGGATGTGTACTATACCTTTTCCTTTCATGGCGCTCATATTATTTTCGATACAAATTGGTTGCTGAGCAAAGCGAGACAAAAGCAGTCTCTTTACGAAAAAAGTCGATTCAAAAAAGTCCCGATGAAATCGGAACTTAAAGAAAATGCGAAAATTTAAATCAATGATTAAAGTAATTATATACTCGGTTTTACCGAGCAAAAATCGCACGCATGAAAAATAATGGCTTTTCCTATAAATACCGATTTAAAAAATGGACGGTACTGCTATACAGTTCAGCTCGCGCTTTAAGTTCTGGTTGATTCATCGGTCTAAGTAATTTATGCGTACCATTTTTAATCAGTCTAAACTTACCTGTACGAATCGAGTCGCGAAATAATCCTTTTATCTCATCTGGTATGACCAGATCATATTCCCAATATATGCCAATGCGATCCGGATCCACAATGCCGCTTGTAATATACGCATTATATGCAGTGAGCGTATCGGTAAGTCTGTGCGATAAGCTCCCTTTTTCAAAACTACCCTCGCTGTTTCCGACACCTCGACTAAAAAATGATAATGATGCATAGCCGTGTAAGCAGAGATACTCTTGCCAAGATTCGTATAAATTATTTGTATATTTTCCTCCGCCATGGATAAACAGAACTCCAGGTAGAAGAGTTTTGGTAATGGGATAGGAATGAAATCCTGTGAGTTTATAACCATCTGAATCAAATGTGATTACTTTTGAAGTACAGCTCATATAGTTGATTACTAACGCACAATTATGTGCTTATTAAGAAATGCTCTTTCTGAGATGTACCAGTCGGTACATCTTTTCAATCTGGATTTGAGATATTTCTCGAAATTGAAAGCTGTGTATTATTTATTATTCTGTAAATATTCTCTTAACATAAACCTTAGAGTGGTTTTTCCTTTGGTAGTTTTGAAATACTTTTCTCTTCTTTTTGCATCTTTTATATTCCTGTATGCTTCGTAATGAATAAGTTCAAATGGGGCATATGCTTTTGTAGAAAGTTCTTCTTTATTATTATGTTGTTTCAACCTAATTTTGAGATTTTCTGTAAAACCTACGTAGATGAAATCTTTATATTTACTTTTGAGAATATAGACGTAAGAGAATTTCATAAAATGGGGACGCACTAGACAGTGCATCCCACGCGTTTCTGGCTTCCAAAGTTGAACTAATTACACAGCTTCTTCCGGTTCATGAAGGCGAAGCCGTGTACCGAATGGTACGCGGCGGTGTCTATTTGAAAATACTTGTCCTGAGCTTATCGAATGGATCCGAACGTAACTGTCTAGGCCCCGACTGTATTGAAAATTAGCTCATTGGCGGCAAATTATTTTCACTTAACGTATAGGTTGAATGTAACGATAGTGTAACTGCATATATTGTACTAGGCAATGTACTCCGATTTATTTCGTTTTAAAACTTGCAAATTCATCTATGTCATTTGCAATTTCAACGGCACCCTTTTCTTCCATTGGGATGAACGGAATCATATATATCTTTCCATTTTTTGTATTCACAGCAAGCATTTCATTACCTCCATCTGAACCAAAACCAATAAAGCCGGGAACAAATTCCTCAACTTTATTCTCAGAATTTAACTTTTCAAGTTGTTCAAATGGCCAAAGATGGTAGTCAAGCTTAGTTCTTGGTGAATAAAACTGTGACTCAC
>CAYPMW010000032.1:0-14085 GCA_964412165.1 uncultured Gammaproteobacteria bacterium
GGAGCAGGTGATGGAGAAGGACCTATAGACGGTGACGGTGTAGGAGCGGGAGAAGGAGTTGGAGTCGGAAGTGGGGATCCCTGAGTCCACTCTACTTCAAGCACGGGACGGTTGCTGGTTGTACTAGTATTACCTGAATAAAAGCGTACATGATCACTTCCCCCATCATCGTTGTCATCAAGAGTAAAGTAGAATTTAAATTGGGTTTTACCAAAAGGATTAACAACTGATAAATTTGCCGCATTTACTTCCCCTTGAGATACTTGACCGTTGGCAGTTACCGGAGAAAATGTCGCAATACTGGCGTGTGTTGGACTAGTTTCAAAATCTTGCTTTTCTAATGAGGCATTACCAAATGTGCCAGAAATCCCATCAATTACCAAGTTACCGTGAGTAGTGAAAGGATCGGTACCAGAGACAGATGAACGTTTGATTTTCAAGGTCGCTCCCACAATCTGGGCATTATCCGCAAGTGCCGAGGTATCAAAAGACATAATACTTCGGTATTGTTTGTCTGAGGAAGTATCACCTACCCGAAAGGTACTACCTGAGGCATCAATAGACCCACCGATATTGGTGTTTTCTCCTGATTCAGTGACGTAGCCATCCTCGGTGGCAATGGCAGTGAAGGTCGAAAGCTGAGGACTTGGCACCACAGTTGGAGAAGGAGAAGGTGATGCAAACGGCGCATCAAAAGGTCTTAAAAACTTAAGTAACCGGCCTCGGTTTAAATCAACCACATACAAATTATCGTTATTGTCGAAATAGGCAGAGAAGGCGTGCGAGAAAAAGTCTCTCAGCATAATATCAGGAGCAGTAGTCGTTTTCAGTGTCTCTTGTGGGTTAGCATACAAATTGACAAAGTAGCGATACGGCTCTCCAGAATAACCATTGTGTCCCACAGCCATCCGGTTTTGCGAATCAAAGCCCATTTTCCAAGTAGATGTTTCAGGTGATATCACATCTGCATTCGGACCAAATAGTGCATTGGTAGTAATATTTTGAAACTTGTCAGCTTTAAACATAAGTATTCTTCTATTACCTTCATTTTCGAGCGAATGGTCTGAGACCCAGATATTGCCTACTCGATCGACAACCACATTTTGGGGACGACAAACCGTATTGGGTTTGGCGTTTTTAGGTACTGCTGGATTATCGTTGGGATCACGGTTACAATAGGCAGTCTTTAAATCTGCTTGTCCTAAGACAACGTCGATCACCGGATTGGTCAAGACATCTCTGACTCGATACACCCGGCTCATTTTAGGCTGTGGATGGGAAAACCATAGATAGTTTCCTACTTTGTCATAACTTAGGCCAGTGATCGTATCATCATACGCCCAGTCAACCACTCCTCCTCCAAGTACTGGTATCACACTATTGGAATCAAAAAGAGTCCGGGATGGCATCTCACCAAACATTAATGGCAAATCAAAGATGTCAATCCTTCCTCCTCGAGTGACAAAAAGGTGGTTGTCGTTGTCAACTGTCATTCCGCCAAATCCCGGCTCGGCTTTTCCAGCAAAACTTGATACTCCCGCTACTCCATCCGCAGCCTGACCATTGGTTAAAGAGTCAGGATTATTCCAGAAAAGGATCCTTATGCCATCAGTGACGATAAGTTGACCATTGGCAATCAGTACATCTTGCGCATTCCATATGCTTGATGCGGTTTGCAAATTTTTCCCATCTGGCGGATAAAAAAGCCTGTTGGTGGCGCTAAAAACAACTCCCAGCGTTGGAACAGGGATTGGAGCAGGAAAGCGATAGACGTCTTGATTAAAATTTGAAGAAGCAATCAATAAATTACCATCACTGTCGATACCGAAAGAACCGCGGACGTCACACATAACAGACAGGCAACCGCTTGTATGGGTGGTAGTACAAACCGAATTTGAGGTGGTTGTGCCACATTGACCATTAGGCTGGTAGGTATCTTTGAATAATATCTTTTTCGGTTGGGTTTGAGTATTTGCCAAATCCCAAAGTTCCAGCATATGGTTACCATTACTTGAGACCCACAATCCTTCATCATTTGGATCAAGCATCATCCCCTCAGGCCAGGAAAATCCTGACCCGAAAAGTTCTGAGTAGGCCATGCCATTGGCAAAAGGAGGTTTAAAGATTATAATTCGGTGGTTTTTTTTGTCTGCCACATAGACCCAACCGGTGGTTTTATCGACTTGAACTGTTGCCGGTTCGTTCATATGGGTCGAATCATTGCCCCAATCACGGCTGGTAAAATATTGTTGTCCGAAAACTAAGTTGGAGATTTTGCTAATTGTACCGTCAGGTTGTTTTGGAAAACGCAGGACGCGATTGTTATTAGAGTCAGCTACCCACAGGTTTCCTTCTCCATCAATATCAACTCCGGCAGTTGCTGAACCAGCTGCCAGGCAAAGCGAATCTGCAGTCGGCGATGGTACTCCGGGCAAGCCCAAATCATCATCGGTAAAATTACATCTGTTACCAGAGAAGTCTTTCTGTCCCCAGACCTCATCTGCAATCGCACCGGTACCAAAAGGATCGTTAAATAATAATATCCGGTTATTTAACATATCAGGGACATAGAGATTTGACTTACTATCAACCGCCATCCCCGCAAATGTTCCTGATTCCAAGGGACTAACCGTTGTCTCTGAATTGGAACACATTGTTTCAGCTGATGCAGGTTTGCGGTAAGGAAATAGTTCCATGTTCCCATCATTATTGCATCCTGAATAATTTTCTTTGTCAGGTTGACCGAGCACAATATCAGCTGACTTGCCTTCTTGAATGAGACATTTTTGCACTGGCTCTTCTACAAATCCATACACTTGGATCTCGCTGATACCTACATTAGTTCCCTGGCTTTGATCGATCCACACTTCAATCCAAGTTACCGTTCTTTCATTAAAAGTTAATTCTGTGCCGATTGTGCCTGAACCTTCTAGGGCATTAAAGTTAATATTTTCACTTCCGTCGCTAAAGACTATATGACCTGATAAAACCTGTTCGGGGCAAGCACGATCGAAAAGCACAATTTTGCTGATTTTTTGTAGCTGTGACCAAGTAAGTTTTACAAATCCTGTGGGTTGACCTGCTGTCGCCCATTCACCGTTGTTGCACTGTCCATAAATATAGTCTTTGACTTTGTAACACCAACCACTAGAATATTCCGAACTGCAAGATGCTTGAGCGATGGGAGCTACATTGGATATAGTTGCCGGGCCCGGCGGGCAGTCAGAGTTGGCAGTACAAGCTAGATTGGAATCACTTTCACAGGCACCCAGAGACGCATGCCCTAAGATTCTGCTATTTGCTCCATCATAGACATATAATCTGTTTGGTCTAACGTTTCGGTCGACAACGGTTCCACCTGGATTCATCAGTTTCCATGCCACTACTTGGTTTGGTACAGCCTGATTAAAATCGTTTTTGCCCAGAACCAAGTCAGCCCACCCGTCTCCAGGGACACCGCGGACTGCGCCAGTTATTTGCGATTCGACCGATCCGGTCTGGCGTATGTAAAAATAGACAGAGATACCAACGAGTATCAAAACGAGTGACACAAAATGCTTGTGATTCGCAAGCCAACCGCTAATTCTTCGCGCAGCATTTAAAGACATGGATATTAAAGAGGCAGGAAAAGTATTGTAACTTACTAAAAAATAAATTTTTGTCAGAATTCAACAACCAATTACTGATACACCACCTCAAGCACGGGTCGGTAGGCAGAAGTACTGGTGTTACCGGAATTAAAGGAGATATTATCCCCACTCCGGTCATCGTTGTCATCAAGAGTAAAGTAGGCTCTGACTTGGGTTTTGCCGATAGTGTTAATGGTTGAAAATGCGCTCGTTGGAAGTGATCCGATTGACCACTCTCCGTTTGAGGATACGGGAGTGAACTGGATGATTCCGGCAAGTGTACTAGGCGCCTCAAAATCAGTTTTCTCAAGGGTTGGGGTTCCGTAGGTGCCAGTCGTCAGATCACCCAGGAGTGGGCCGTGGGTAGTAAAGGCATCAGTGCCGTTAAATGATGTGCGTCTCATTTTGACTGTAGCTGAGAGTACCGTTGCATTATCAGGAAGAGCTGAAGTATCAAAGGAAAGGATGCTCTTAAATTGCTGGTCAGAAGAGTTATCTCCAACTCTGAATGATCCGTCAGAGCTATTGATGGAGCCACCGATACTTGTGTCTTCCCCTGATTCGGTGACATAGCCGTCATCAGCGGCAATTGAGACAAAAACCACTGGCGAGGCTGAAGGCGTGGGAGATGGAGCAGGTGATGGAGAAGGACCTATAGACGGTGACGGTGTAGGAGCGGGAGAAGGAGTTGGAGTCGGAAGTGGGGATCCCTGAGTCCACTCTACTTCAAGCACGGGACGGTTGCTGGTTGTACTAGTATTACCTGAATAAAAGCGTACATGATCACTTCCCCCATCATCGTTGTCATCAAGAGTAAAGTAGAATTTAAATTGGGTTTTACCAAAAGGATTAACAACTGATAAATTTGCCGCATTTACTTCCCCTTGAGATACTTGACCGTTGGCAGTTACCGGAGAAAATGTCGCAATACTGGCGTGTGTTGGACTAGTTTCAAAATCTTGCTTTTCTAATGAGGCATTACCAAATGTGCCAGAAATCCCATCAATTACCAAGTTACCGTGAGTAGTGAAAGGATCGGTACCAGAGACAGATGAACGTTTGATTTTCAAGGTCGCTCCCACAATCTGGGCATTATCCGCAAGTGCCGAGGTATCAAAAGACATAATACTTCGGTATTGTTTGTCTGAGGAAGTATCACCTACCCGAAAGGTACTACCTGAGGCATCAATAGACCCACCGATATTGGTGTTTTCTCCTGATTCAGTGACGTAGCCATCCTCGGTAGATATGACGGTAAAAGTGGTGACATTTGGCGAGGGCACGGGTGATGTTGAAGGTTTGGGACTGGGAACCAAGTAACTCTTAAACGGATCAAAATAAACTAATACCCGCCCGCGATTGAGATCTGCCAGATATAAATTATTGTTGTCGTCAAATTCTGCCGCATATCCGTGAGAAAAGAAATCTTTAAGCCGTACATCCGGTTCAGCAGTGGTTTTGAGAGTTTCGGAAGGATTAAGGTAGAGGCCGGGAAAAGCATTGCTGTTCCAAATGTTATACCCAACCGCCATCCGATTGTATGTATCAAACGCCATTTCCCAAGCCCCGACATATGGAGATACCAAATCAGCACTAGGAGCAAAGATAGCTGTAGTCAGATTCGCAAATTTGCTGGCGTTAAACTCTAAAATCCGTTTATTACCATGAAACTCCAGACTGTTGTCAGACACCCAAACATTTCCCTCACGGTCAAGAGAAACCGATCCGGCCATACAGATGGTATTGGGAGTATCTCCCGGAGGATCTCCACCCGGATCATTACCCGGAGTCCGATTGCAGTCGCTTCCAGTTGTGTTTGTTTGCCCCAAAATGACATCTACCACTGGATTGGTATAAGGATCTCTGATTCTGAGTACCCGGTTTTTCCCGGGTTGAGCAAGCCAAAGATAGGAGCCGGTTGGATCAATATCAATTCCGGTGAGATCATCATCAAATAACCAACTCAGCGTTCCTCCACCCAATACCGGCAACGGTTTACCGGAATTTAAAATGCCTTGAATCGCAGGCTGCTGGCCGCTCACAACCGGAAGATTGTAGACATCAACAGTCGCTTTACGTGGTACCCATAAACGGTTCTGGTCATCAGCGGCAATCCGGCCAAATCCCCACGGATCTTCGTCTTGAAATGATGCCACGCCAATAAATCCGTCTGCCGGTTTACCGTTGGCAAGACTTGCCAAATTATTCCAGAAAACAATTTTCTCACCTTCGGAGAGAATGAGCTGGTTATTTTTTATAACAATTCCTCTTGGTGAGAAAAGGCCTTCGCTGCTTGGATAGTTATGGCCTTCAGGCGGATAGAAAAAACGGTAGTTAGCAGAATAGGCTTTGCCTAAAACTGGTGTGGGAATGGGAGCCGCATAGCGGTGAATATCCTGGTTAAACGATGACGAGGAGACGATGATACTGCCATCAGAGTCAATTCCGATTGAACCGCGGTTGTCGCACATATTATCCCAACACTGGCCGTTTTGGGGATTGATACAGGAGACTGAATTGATTGATCCGCATTGACCATTGGGTTGGTAGGTATCTTTGTATAATACTTTTTTCACTGACGTACCTGCCGTATCCCACAGTTCCACCATGTGGTTACCCAGATCCTGTATCCAGATGCCTTCGCCATTCGGATCAAACTCGATACCGGCTGGCGTTTTGAAATTGGAACCTGGGATGGTGGATTGACTACCAAATAGGTCGGAATAGTTCATGCCATTTACAAAAGGCGGTTTAAAAATGAGTATGCGGTTATTGTTGTCCCAATGGTAATCTGCTACATACACCCAACCAGTGGTAGGATCGACTCTCACTGCTGCCGGTTGGTTCATCTGATTGGGTCCGAATCCGGAAGAATCACTTTGAAAATTTGGCTGTCCCAAAACCAGATCAGCTGTTTTGGCAATCGTTGCGTCTGCCTGTTTAGGAAACCTGACTACTCTGTGGTTGCCGGCGTCGGCAACCCACATGTTACCACTCGCATCTATATCTACTCCGCTCACAAAAGTATCCCACCCTAGGCAGAGAGAATTCATTGTTGGAGCTGGTTTACTTGCACCGTTGAAATTGTCATTGGTTTTGTTGCACTTGTTTCCAGTGAAATCATCCTGACCCCAGACATTATCTGCAACGGTGTCAGTAGTAAAGGGGTCAATATATTTAAGAATCCGGTTATTGTACATGTCAGGCACATATAGGTTTGATTCACTATCTACCGCCATTGACACAAACGCACCGGCCTCGAGTGGACTCGGCGCCCATTCAGGCATTGAACACATCGTATCCGGACCAGCCGGACCCCGGTTCGGATAATACTGCATATTGCTGTCTTTATTGCATGCTGAATAGTTGGTAGTCGATGGTTGACCCAATACCATGTCTGCCGGTTTATTCACTTGAGGAACACATTTTTGCGCAGTTTCATTGGAAGTCCCAAAAATCTCTACCTCTGATAGCCCCACATTTGGTCCGCCGGTGGTTGTGTCAATCCATACTTCAATCCAGGTAACTGTGCGATCGGTAAATGTCACTTCTGTTCCTGTGGCACCCGTATCTTCCAGTTGACTAAAAGGTACCAATGCACTCCCATCACTAAAAGCTAAATGTCCACTAAGCACCTGTTCTGGGCACGCGCGATCATAGAGAATGATTTTATTGATAGCAGTTGGAGAAGGAAAATCAAACCGTACCCAGCCCGTTGGTTGTCCGGCTGTTGCCCACTCGCCGGTATTGCATTGTCCATGAAATCCATCGGTGACATATTGGCACCAACCAGAACTATACTCGGTACTGCAACTCGTTTGGGCATTTTGAGCTATATTTCCAGGTGGAATTGGAACTGCGGGACAATCAGAATTGGCAGTACAAGAAATTGATGAATCACCTTGGCATGCACCGATTGAAGCATACCCGAGTATCCGGCTGTTGCCGCCATCATATATATAGACACGGTTTGGACGTTTGCTAGAATCATTCCGGTCAACGATCACTCCTCCCGGATTAAACACTTTAAATGGCACGACCTGCTTAGGACCCATTTGATCGAAATCAACCTTGCCTAGTACAATATCCGCCCATGCATCCCCGGAGACCCCACGAATCGCACCAGTGATTTGAGATTCAGCCAAACCGGTTTGGCGAATATAAAAATAGGCAGAGATTCCAATAAATAGTAAGACAAGTGATACAACATGCTTGTGGGTCACAAGCCAATCAATAATTCTACGAGTTCTACGCGCGGTTTTTTTTAAAGACATGGATACTTTAGAGGCAAGAAAAGTGTTTCACCCTACCATAAAATATTTTTTATACAAAAGTCAACTACCAAAATTATTGATACACCACCTCAAGCACGGGGCGGTAGGAAGAGGTGCTACTATTTCCGGAGGTAAACGAGAGATAGTCGTTCCCCAAGTCGTCGTTGTCATCTTTGGTAAAGTAGACTCTCACCTGAGTTTTACCAGTAGTGTTGACTGCCGAGAAAGCTGTAGAAGGTAGATTCGCTTCAGCCCACTGGCCGTTTTTGGTAACTCTGGTAAATGTGGCGATGTTAGTCAAAGTCGCCTGGGATTCAAAATCAGTCTTTTCTAGAGCGGCATTCCCAAATTTACCTTGCTTGAGATCAAGTATCAAATTACCATGAGTGGTAAAGGGATCAGTACCGGACAGACCTTGCCGTCTTATTTTCACTTTAGCACTAGTAATCGCTGCGGTATCGGGAATACTCGCAGTATCAAAAGATAGAATCCCTTTGAATTGTTTATCTTTCGAGTTATCGCCAATTTTGAAAGTGGAATTAGAACTGTTGATTGACCCGCCCACACTGCTGGTTTCAGACGATTCAAGCACCTGACCATCTTCTGAGGCGATGGAGACAAATGTCACTCCGCCAGGCGCAGTTGAAGGTGAAGGTGATGGCGATGGCGAAGAACCGCCACCGGATAGAAAATCAGCATATACCTGGCCTTTTGGAGTCAGTTGGCCTTCGAGTGCGCCGTCTTCGGCATCATATACAAGTTCTACAGATTCATGTATTACCCATCCATATTTAACCGGATCATACGGCGGTTGACGGTGTGTGTAAACGGCAAAACGGTCAAAATTTTTTTCAATATAATTGAGAAGTTTTGTCAGCCGCGACACGCCGTCACCAGTACCGACAAATTCAACCGAATTAAACTCTGTTACCCACATTGGTCCACTGTAAAGAGCCCTATCACCACCTAATGTACTACTGCACCATCCGGCCGGCACTGTATCATATTCATAGCAATGCGTGCCTAAAATTTGTGAAAAATTGTTACCGGTAAGTCTTTTATATTCATTCAGAAAACTTATAAGCCATGCACCCCCATCTCTGTACCCAGGATTGGCGACGTTGCCGACAATAAACTGAGTTGCTGGTGGAGGACAAATCGCTTCTAGTTCAGTAAAACGCTGTGCTGCAATAGTCGCTTCGGTATTACTACCATTTGGCGGACCATTATTTGGCTCATTAAGAAACATAATATACGGTTTGCATTGGTCGGGCTGTAAATCGTACTTTTCATCATAGGCCATATTGATACACGTTGGATCGTCTGCAGGACAATTGAAGTTCCACTTATAATACCACCCGACGTTTAATAAATCTTTATCCTGAGTAAACTCAGGCATTGAAAATGCCAATCCTTTGCGTGGATTTAGCGCAGTCGTCAATTGTTGTGTTTGGGGAGGAACAGTATAATCTGCCGTAGATTGCAAAGCATCCTGACGGTTTTGCAGGTTGTATACGCTCACTGGCAAAACTAATACGCTGGCCAGAATTAGAAGTCCGACGAGGCGCTTTGGTCGGGGTACTTGGCGTAAACGGTGAAACAGATTCCTCTCTGAAGGCTGGTCTTTTTCTGAATCAGTTGATATCGCAAATGAATCCATGTGATCTACATTTAGAATAGATCTTCCGTGAACTGCTTGTCAATAAGAGGTTACTGATACACCACCTCAAGCACTGGGCGGTAGGAGGAAGTACTGTTGTTACCTGAGGTAAATGAGAGATAGTCGTTCCCTAAGTCGTCATTATCATCTGTGGTAAAGTAGACTCTAACTTGGGTTTTGCCAGTCGGGTTAACTACCGAGAATGCATTAGATGGTAACAGTGCTTCAGCCCACTGGCCATTTACAGTTGGTTTGGTAAAGGTAGCTACGTTGGTCAGTGTAGCCACTGCTTCAAAATCAGACTTTTCCAGGCTTACAGCTCCAAATGATCCATTTTTGATATCAAGGACAAGATCACCGTGAGTAGTGAAAGGATCAGTCCCTGAGACACTATTGCGGCGCATCTTCACTTTGACACTAGTGATAGTGGCGGTATCCGGAAGTGAGGAGGTATCAAAGGAGAGGATGCCTTTGAACTGCTTGTCAGAAGAGCTATCGCCTACCCTAAAGATACTGCTGGTGGTACTGACTGAACCTCCCACATTAGTGGTTTCCCCTGATTCCACCACATGCCCATCATCGGCGGCTACAGAAACAAAGAACGTGCTGCCTGGTGCAGGTGTGGGTGTGGAATTAGGCGAAGAAGATGGAGATGGTGAAACTCCCGGAGATGGTTGAGGAGAAGGTGAAGGTGCTGGACCAGTAAGATAAGTCACTACCAAGGTTGGTTTCTCTACTCCACCTTCAGATGAAAGGTAATCAGCTCCATCTGATGAGGTGGTCGTAATGTAGAAATCTACGTTACCTCCGCCAACTACTGCACCTAAGACGCTTAACTCCTTCCAGGTATTGATAGTGGCAGGGTTGGGAAAGTCAGCAATCTTGGTGCCAACAGGAGGAGCATTATTATAGTAAGTAGTTGATTCGCTCCAGGAACCGTTCACACGGGATATAGCTCCAGCTACTGCAGAGCCTTCAATATTGTAGAGCCTCAATGTGGCGGCGGCGATAGTGGCACCGGGAGGAATTAAGGCGGCATTAAACCTTACCAGAGCCCTCCGATCAGAACTGGAATTGATGCGCATATATACCTCATTCCCCTTGGTGGTGGTGGGAGAAGAGCTGGTGATAAAGGTATCCTCAGTGGCAGTGAGTGTCACTGTCTCTGGTGAGGCCGATGGGATCGGAGTTGGGCTGGGCGAAGGCGTAGGCTGTGGTGATGGTGATGGTGAAGGAAGTATAACATCAAATGGCTTTAAAAATTTGAGCATCCGACCACGATTTAGATCTACTACATATAAGTCGTCGTTCCCATCAAAATATGTTGAAAAAGCATGGGAAAAGAGGTCACGAAGTGTAACATCATCTTGTACACTCGATTTAAGTGTCTCGCTCGGATTGGCATACAAACTCACAAAAAATCGATTCTCTTCTCCAGATATCCCATTATGACCTACAGCCATTCGATTCTGAGAATCAAACCCCATTTTCCAGGTTTGAGTCGTACCAGACACTACATCTGCATCTGGACCAAACAGGACATTACCGATAATTGACTGAAATTTATCAGCTTTAAACATGAGTATCCGGCGATTTCCTTCGGTCTCAAGTGAATGATCAGATACCCAAACATTACCTACTCGATCCACCTTGACTGCTCCAGGACGACATACGGTATTTGGCGCCGCACCTTGGGGCGTAGCCGGATTGGTAGTTGGATCACGATTACATGAATAATCAGATGTATTGGCTTGACCCAAAATCACATCCACCATGGGAGTTGTAAATAAATTCCGCACCCGGTATACCCTACTCATTTGAGAAGTGGCATGCGAGAACCATAAATAATCACCCTGGGCGTCATAATCGAGCCCGGAAATATTGTCTGTATAAATCCAGTTCACCTCTCCACCACCCAAAACTGGTATTGGGACACCCGGTTTAAGGAGAGTTCCTACAGGCATCTCACCATGAGATAACGGTAAGTCAAAATAAACAATTGATGAGCCACTACTGGTTATTAAATGGTTATTTGCATCGACCCCCAGATACCCAAAATAATTTTTTTTTACTTCTTCAAACACAGATACTCCAGCTGCACCGTCCGGCGGTTGGCCATTAACTAAATTTTCCGGATTATTCCAAAATAGTATCCGCATATCGTCGGAAATGATCAGCTGATTATGTGAGATCAACACATCCTGTGGTCGAGACAAACTAAACTTACTATACAAATTTCTTCCTGAAGGCGGATAAAACAATTGATGTGTGGCGCCGTGACTTTTGCCTGATTCTGGTATAGGGATTGGAGCTTTGTACCGATACACGTCTTGATTAATGTTAGAGGAAGCAATAAGTAAATTTCCATCACTGTCAACTCCTACAGACCCGCGGACGTCACACATTTTATCCAGACAGGTACCCCGGACTGGATTTGTACAGACAAGATTGGAAAGTGTAGACCCGCATTTACCATTAGGCTGATAGGTATCTTTAAATAATATTTTTTTGGGCTGAATACTAGTCTGATTTAAATCCCACAGTTCTAACATGTGGTTACCGTTGTCAGAAACCCACAAACCTTCACCATTAGGATCCAGGAGTAAACCCTCTGGATAAAGATACCCAGAACCAACCAGGGCTGTATACGCCATCCCACTCGTGAATGGAGGTTTGAATACCGATACCCGATGATTTTTTTTATCAGCGACATAGACCCACGACGTTACGGGATCAACTTGCACCGTAGCCGGCTCATTCATTTGCCACGTGTCTGATCCAGCCGTTGGAGTAGTAAATGTTTTTTGGCCTAAGACTAAATCTGCTGTTTTGGTAATTGTGCCATCAACTTGTTTGCTAAACCGCAAGACCCGGTGGTTTGAGGCATCAGCTACCCACAGGTTTCCCTCTGTATCAAGATCAACTCCGGCAACAGTAGCACCTCCTGCCAGACACAGCGAATCTGAGGTTGGCAGCGGCAACCCTGGCTGGCGCAAATCATCATCAGTAAAATTGCATCTATTTCCAAAAAAATCTTTTTGCCCCCAAACATCATCAGCAATAACATCGGTGTTAAACGGATCAATGTATTTTAGTACCCGGTTATTTTGCAAATCAGGAACGTAAAGGTTGGAATTTTTATCCACAGCCATCCCCGCAAAAGTTCCAGATTCGTAAGGGCTAACAGTTTTCTCTTCATTTGAACAAAGAGTTGCAGCACTGGCTGGTTTTCGGTATGGGTAAAGCTCCATATTGCCGTCATTGTTGCATCCAGAATAATTTTGCGGTTGAGGCTGTCCCAGGACTAAATCTGCCGGTTTGCCCTCTTTCAAAGTACAGAGTGAGATTGGCTCGTCAGAATGTCCAATGATTTCAATTTCTGAAAAACCTACATTTGAGCCTCTGCTGATATCTATCCAGACTTCGATCCAAGTTACACTGCGAGCTGAAAACGTAACTTCAGTCGCAGAAGTTCCAGTATCTTCAAGGGCTCCAAAATCGACGCGGCTGCCGTCGCTAAAGATTATATGTCCAGATAGTACTTGCTCCGGACATGCTCGATCATAGAGTAAAATTTTGTTTATAGTGTGAGTGTTGGAAAAGTTAAATTTCACCCAACCTGTTGGCTGCGTCGCAGTTGCCCATTCGCCAGTGTTGCAAACGCCACGAAAATTGTCTTTAACAAATTGACACCATCCGGTTACGAATTCAGAGCTGCAATTGATTTGTGCCTGTGAAGAGATATTCGTATCTTCGCTACTAGATACACAATCAGAATCTGCAGTACATGATTTAGTTTCGTCACCATAACAACTTCCAATCGATGCATGACCTAGTACTCGACTATTTGCTCCATCATACACATACAAACGATTGGGTCTAACATTTCTGTCAACCACCGTCCCTCCAGGATTAAGCAGTTTCCATGCTACCACTTGATTGGGTACTCCCTGGTTAAAGTCGTTTTTTCCCAAGACCACATCTGCCCAGACATCTCCAGGCACACCACGTACAGCCGGAGATGGAAAAGGCGTTGATAAAGCATCAGCTTGAGACCGTAAAGGATCTGGTTGTCGATTTACCAGGTTAAAAACAGTCAAAGGAAGAATGATGACGCTGGCGACGATAATAAAAGCTGTTAATCGTTGCTGCCGGGGAACCTGACGCAAACGGTTGATGAATGAATCATTATCATGTGGTCGTTCCTCAGCTACTTTCACCACAATCTCCTCCATATATCTACTGTAATTCGTGGGTTTTGTGCTTGTCAATGAGACGAGGGGTTACTGGTAGACGACTTCCAAAACCGTGCGGTAGAAAGATGTGCTTGAGTTACTAAAGTTAAAAGCGTCATAATCCCCACACTGGTCGTCGTAATCATCAAGTTTATTATCAGCTATATATTACAATGTGTATACCCTTCTTACTGTAATTTGCAACTTTTTCGGGAAGATTAATGTTGCTAACTCAGTCAACGACCACCACCAGAGGTGGTGGCATGATACCAGCCTGAAAGGCATTG
>CAYPMW010000033.1:0-13620 GCA_964412165.1 uncultured Gammaproteobacteria bacterium
TCATTGCAAATCCTCGTTCTAATCCGACTATTTTATACGCCGTGATAATTAATCGTTCTCTATCTCTATATAATCTTGGTTCTAAGGGTACGAAATTAGACAGTTACTTTCCACCTAAGGGGTGGAATACCTTGGCACCTAGGGATTTCTTTACCGTCCTGATACACATCCCGGAGAGTTCTTATTAGCGTAATCCACTACATCCGCGAATTGAGTCGAGTTCGGATCGATGACGTATATACCAGATGCATTAAGTACCTCCACGGGATTTGGCGCATTTGCATATATTACAAATGCTTGACCCAAATCTCCTCCGGTACCTACCAAAACCTCGGTAAATAGTTTCATTCCCCAGTGCGCATTGGCACTTGGTGTCGTCACATCGAATCCTTCTGGCACACGACTCAGTGGCACTCCGAAAAGTCCTACCCGCGCGTCTCCTGAAGCATCATACCAGACTCCGTTTTCACTTTCACAGCCAACAATTGTGGCGAGTGTACCCCATACTTTTACATCATTCACAGATGTTGGGAAATTGATCTGCCAATATTTCATCCATTCTCCCAGTCTCCTCACATGGGGTGGTAAATGGGCAAAAAAGGCTGATTCCTCTGGAGTAAGCGTCACTCCAGCTGCGTCAATGGTACCTTCCGTTTCTGGATTTCCTGCAAACCATGAATAGCCTGGTGTAGGTTCTGGACTGGCTGTGGCCGGGAGAAGAATTGCGGATACATTATCTGGCAGATTGTTAAAAATTAGTAAAATGAACCCTGCTGCGCCAATTCCGCCTAATAACCATTTAGTTAACAACCGTTTATGAGTTCCGGCGTAATCAATCAACTCGGCTAATGAAACTTGGTTGGGTTGATAATAGGGAACTCGGCGCCTCTCTTTACTCCCCATTATTAAGATCACGGGCAAGCTCTGTTTCCGAGGAACCATCTTCACGGATTACACGCTTTGAATATATCACCGCGTCGAACGGTAAACGTACCGGCAAGTAATCAGAAAGAAAAGATCCTGAAGAGTCATCAACTCTATACTCACAGCAAATAAACTCAAGTGGTCGATCATCTTGAATGAGTTTTTGAATTATTATGTCCCACTCCGCAACTCCCCACTCACCTGTTACTTCATCATCAGAAACAAGTGGCGGCCGCGTTCGCATCTCATAAACGACACCTGCCTTATCTTTCTCCGGGTAGGCTTGTAACCAAAACGCCTCTTCTCGGGTCGTTCCATCTCTCAAATCTTCACGATTTCTTAATTCCTGATCAAATATCAACTCCTCTATCATTTCCCGCTGAGTAGATGATACATCTTCGCCAGTGAGCGAAGGTATAGGGATCAGTCGAATAACTAAGTCCGGGTATCTGTATTTCAGTCCAAGATAATACTCTGCTATATTTGACCAAAATGCGGCTAAACGATCGCGTTGCTGCCCAAGTGATATAAATTGTCTTTCAGCTGCGCGTTTAAATTGATCTAAATAATAGCGAGAAATATTACTTATAACCTCTTGTATGATATAGCGAGCACTTTCCTCATTTACTCCTCGAGCTGCCAAAGCATCGATAAACGGCGTCAGAAGATCGATAAATCTACTATTATCAGGCGTGTCAATTCTCATTTTGTTTTCCGCTGATGCCACTGAAAATTGGTTGTTTAAACGTCTCATTAGATCCCAATTAAATAAGGCGGAAGCGTCGCTGACATAGTGGTCCTGTGCTGCGCGTAAATTCTCAAGCGCTACTCTTTCCTGGCCTTCACTTGCCAAGACTTGTTCTTCTGTGACTCTTCCGTTAGAAAAAATTTCTTGAGCTTGCTGAGCAAATTCATGTACGAGTCCAACTTGCTCTATTTCGGGATTGTGAGGTTCAACCCTGCCTTCAAACCATAACCAATGATCTCGTAATGCGCGGCCATGGGTGTGTAAACTCATCAGATCAAGGATCACATCTGTAAATTGGTCGATTGTTCCCGGAGAAAGGCGTTCAAGCGCTAGATAAGTCAGGCCAAGGCTTTCTAATATTTCCACTTTTCGCCAAAAATCATGCAGTCGGCCTTGAGTAAGTTCTCTAAAAATAGGTTCAGTCGCCGTACGTTGATCTTCTGATAAATCAGGGTGGGACCTCTCAAATGCCGTACGTATTTCATCAGACAAGGTTCTCACCACCACCGGCTCAGCATACTGTCCGCGTTCACGCCTACCACCTTTGTCTGTGGTTTTAACCGCAGATAAAATTTTTTCAGCAATTTCTGTTTGAGGAGTAAGTGTGTACTTATCCATGCGCTGAGCTATTTCCAGAGCTGTGATGACCGGAGGCGGTCCCAAGTGAATCACTACTCCGGCTTCTTCACCTGGTAATCGCTCCCCTGGTTCTTTGACTATAATATGGTTGGGGTCGACATGAATACCTATCCTTCGTGCTAAAGTAGGCATTGCACTTTCTCTTCGTAATAATTGGCTAAAGGGTAAAACAACAATCAATTTTTTCGTTCCCAAATTATCAAGTAGCGTGCGAAACTGCTGGACACTTTCAACTGATGCATCTCTTGGGACACGGCCTACAGTAACAATCACTATCTCTGCTTCAATTAACGCTTTACCCAACTCCTCAGTCTGTATAACTGCTCCTCTATCAGGATCCAACACCACCGGTACCTCCGCTACGGTAGGAGGTGTTTTTCCGGTATCTAAAACGGTTCGCAGAGCATCAACAAAGTGTGTATTCGGTTGATTATTGCCACCGACAATAGCCAGAGAATCCGGGCTTTCCAACAGCTTTCTGATATCACCAGGAACCAATCTTAATTCCTCACACACGTACGTCAGCGCCTCACTTCGAGCTGATCTTTTATCTAAATATCGATCAGTAGCTTCTGCAGCTAGTTGTATAGCATTTCTAAATCTTTGTAGTGCGCTAGAACTAGTTTCGCGTTCTCCACGAACTGCGGGAGGTTGAGAAGAACCTGTTGGTGTGCTCATAAATTTTTTGAGCAGTATGGAGGTATTATATACAATAAGAAGATATTGTCAATAAAATTGCGTATTTTCTATTCGCCGAGTAGTTCTCGAGTAATTTCCAAATCTTGCGCCGCTTGACATAAACTGTTTAATCCATTCTTTTTACGTTGCCTGGCACCTTCCTTGAATTGCTTGCTTGTCGAATTATTGCCTTCATAATCACCTGAATCATCTTAATAGATCTGGAGTAATAGCTATTTCTCGCGCAGCTTCACGTAAATAATCTAAACCCTTATTTTTACGTTGTCTAGCCCGTTCCCTTGTGACTCCTAACATCTGACCTATTTGTTCTAAAGTAACTTTATAACATTTCCAGAGCAAAACAATCGCGATATTTGATTTATATGGACTTCGGCGTGTGGGTTGATTTTCAGCTGGTGCTGTTGACATAAGCAAAGAGGCAGTGTGGGTAGTATATATAAAATATCTTAATAGCCAAATTACGTACATATGATTGTATATTCTTGTGACAATTTCACTGCCTGATCCAAATGAAAATTATTTTAACGCATTTATCCGATCCAATGCTCCATCTAGAGTCATTTCATTCCGAGCTAAAAAATTCTCAATTTTAGTCTTCACATTTCCTTGAATTTGTCTGATTCTTTCTCTAGTAACCCCCAGTATCTTTCCAATTTCTTCGAGAGTTAAGCCTTCATCGTCACTATCAAAACCACTTCGTAAGATTACAACTCGGATTTCTTTATCAGTCAGTTTTGCTCGTTTTAGTAATTTGTATAGTGAGTCAATTCTCGTCTGCTCATCGAATTCATGAAAAGGTCTTTGTGCTTTTGGATCAACAATCTCTATTGCGTCATCGTTTCCATCATCAGGATATCCTTCTTCATCAGCTCCATCAATACGTAAGGGCCTTAATATATTTGATATTGGCCCTATAGCTATTGTACCTAGATCAACGGCACTCTTATACCCTCCTGAATTATTTTTAGGTTTTGCATCCCTACCACCTTTTGATCTATGATTCAAAGGCACACGCATTACTCCACTCAGGTCCCAAAATTCTCGATCTACGCGTTGTCTGATCCACCATGTAACATATGTTGATAACTCTACTGGTTTCTCTACGCCATCTCTTGTGACTACTTGATACCGTTCGTCAAATTTTTCAAGACCGTCTGCCAAACCTCTATTGCCTGCTTGAACTAGATCCCACAACGGTATACCTCTGGATTTATATTTTTTGACATAAGGAATCACCAATCTCAAATTGGTCAAATAAAGTATTTCACAAGCTTTTACTCCCATATCAATCCAAGACAATAAATGTTCTTGTTCTTTGGTGGTAAATATACGTACTTCTCCGAAATAAGTGGTAACAAAATAAATATCTATACCGTCGCTGACGACTTGAGATTGTCTTACGATACGTCTGGCAGCGCGGCCGAGTCTCATTAATCGAGCAAGCTTCCGCTGAATTTCGCTCTCTAATGGGGCAGTTGATAGTACTTCTTCTTTGTACAAATCATACATAACTTCATCTTCGTTCCCCCACCCTCTGCGGCGTGAAATATCATCAACTTTTACTGTAAATGCCTCCCAGTTATGTTCATCGATAATTCTTTGAACACGGGTAATATGATTACATACATCATCTGGTACACCTTCTCCTAAGATTATTTCAATTTCTAAAGGATCTATCCTTTCATCTTCTATCTCTTCTTGAATTTGCCTGAAAATCTGAGGAATTTCTTCTGGGCTTCGTGGAAAAGTAAGCAGTATCCATGATATTTTATGATCAGAAAAAAGCGCATAAATTTTTCTAGATGTAGAAGTAGGATTAGTAGCATTTTGATGAAGAGTTTGAAGTATGTAACCTCTCCATAACACTAATGCGGTTAACATATGAGAAATTTCTTTTCCCGATTCAGGTCTGTGTCTTGCGATATCTTCAGCAGAAACTGGTATTTCAGCAATAATTTTAGTAAGTAAATTTCTCAGACCTTGAATCGGTTTAGCGGTTTGTTGGAGAATGGTGTCTTGGTCTAGAAGGTCAGATATACCTATCATCTGAGAAAGACCGGATATAGCTTTGAGGTTTGTGTTTGCAAGCTGCTGCGCGTATTCTTTGTCTAAAACTACAAGTCTTATTCTCTCTTGCGCAGTTAATGTGAGTGCATCAGGATGGGAAGAGTAATACGCACTCGTAGCAGCAATTGCATCGTCTAGAAGCGCTGGTAAAGGAAAACCTTCGTTCGTTGCCACAGTTTTATCACGAATCTCAAGTAATCTCCTAATTAGTGGTGTCAACTCTACTTCAGGAAGTGTGAGAACTGAATCACCAGCTAATACAGCTCTTGTAGATGACGGAGCAGACTGGTCATGATCTGTAGGATGAGTAATTGAAACCCCCTCCGGTGTACTAACTTCAATCTTCATAATCTTTTATAAACTATAATTATTCATAGGTATTACTACTCTAAAGAATTGTCCTAATCACTTTGAATAAAGATCTATATTTTAACCTATAATTATATCATATGAGATGTGTCTTGGAAAATTTAGAAGGTGTAATGATAAGGGAAGTTACTCTGGTTGGACTATTAATAATTGGGAAGGTAAGTGGCGAAGGTTATTATGTGATAGTTTTTACAAAAACAGTCAAGCTATTTAAATAAGTTACTTTTTTTTCAACACTAGTTATTCTTCGTTCGTAAAAGATTGTAAATACTAATAATAAAACTCACTATGAATGTTCATGCAAAATAAGGAAATAAAGTATTGGATATTCTTTCTTAGGGCTAATTGCAAGCAAAAACAGTGCTGCTAATGTCTTGATAATGAACAAAGTGGTTATTTTTAGGATTATATATAAACTGAAAAAATATAATATTAAATATGCATAAATAATTTCATATAGACAGTTCCTAAGGTGCTTTTACCAACTATCGTATTTTTTATATAAATAATTAATGTAGCTCTTCCAAGATGCACAACCCGCGGCTCATATCTCACAATAGCAATCAAACGTAAAGGATCAGTTCTATATTCTAACTCTGTTACTGGTCCTAAATTTAGCGTACCAGCACTAGTCATAAAATATTCAAAGCTTAGAACCGATCTGCCTTTACCTCTATTCTCTTTTTTAGCTCTATATAATCCAATTCTATATACCTTTTCTGTACCCAAAGTAACAGTTTTTCGCTGTGGATCAGAGCTAAAGCCACCACTTATTTGCCCTGCATTTGTTTCGCCTAATAAATTTCCTGATGGTGGTCTTGAAGTATATTCCGCTCTGAGCATTCCCTCACTTGAAGCCGGAACTAGGGGATCAAGAGCCTGAATTATTTTCTCGGCATCGCCACTTAATTGAACTGGTTCTAAATGTTTATTATCAGTTTCACAGACACGGTTTACCAAACCAGCAATCACAAGTAGTTCAGCTGGTGGTAAGGAAGGTCGCTTTTCAAGACTCATAGTCTTATAGTATATTGAATTAGGTTTTATAAGTCAATAGTACCGTGCTTCAATTCTTACACTTGAATTTATCTATGTATTAGTAATAGATCTGAGTTGCCCATCTCATTCTGATACGTCCATCTATTTGGGATATTAGCGGACATGTCCTGAACGAAGTCGAAGGATCAAGTTGAGTATATGCCGACAATATCTAATTTAAAAGTGGTAGATTCTAAGGATTGGAATTGGAATACCTCTGAAAGTGAGCTACTACCGCTTGGCGTGCAGCATCAACACTGGTACACAATTCATGCATCTCATTAGTAAATGCTTGTGACCGACGAGTTATTTCTTGTTCGCGAGTTGGTTGACGAAGTTCATGGTTCATGGCTGTGCTACCTTTTCTCTATAGACTAAATAATCACGAAGTTGATATTTCACTTTTGTATCAATTACCCGAACTCGCATCGGAGTCATACCCAATATTGATGCAATTTCATCAGCATTTACACCCATCAGATGTCTTAAAATCAAGATTTGAATTTCACGTTCAGTAAATCTTCTTGACTTCGGAAGCTGTTTGTACGGATCTATCAATTTCCATTCTTTTTGACTCAGCTCATACGCGAGTCGATATAAACACCCTAGTTTTTCTCTCTCCACTGGTAGCTCCAATGCACCTAGTTCACTCCAAAGAAACCGTGTTACCTCAGTATCAGTCAAGATTTTATATGTCCCAACTCGGTCATTTTGATTCATGGATTCAGACACCCAAGGTGGAAGTGGATGAAATCGCAATATACCCTCTAGTTTATCCCTAATCGGCTCTAAGGGACTGGCTCGGTTTACTCGTAATGCTTCAACTGATGACGTTGGCATAATTTCGTCTAAGCAGGCGCGTGATCCTAAACACAACTAAATGCTATATTTTAACCTATAATTATATCATATAAGGTGGATGGCTGCTTGCTGAAATGAACTTGCAGGAAATTGTAAGCTGAGTGATAAAATAAGACTTCTATCCTTAAGTAATTACGCACTGAGTTTAGTTAAGTACGCTGAGCTCTTTGTTGAGGAATCACATACTTTTCTACTTCTACCATCAACTCTGGATCGTGGAGTAATTCTTTTAAATCAAGATTAACCACATCGGAGTTAGTGGGAAAATGACTTGCAGTACTATCAACATATACACCAAAATCCGCCCATGCATCACTATCCTTGGACTCAACTGGTACAGCCATCAGCTCTACTCCGCTTCGAGACGCTATAAAGGCTGCCAGAGCTGTTAAAAAAGGCCGATAAAGTTCTGCCTCTTGAAATATCGCTTCTGACGGATGTACGTTTCGAACCAAACCTTGGTTATTACTTAAACGCCATTTACTATGTTCGTTTAATTCTGCAGCAATAAAATAATCTCTTAAATACCCGCTATGGTTATTAAGACTCACTTCATAAGCCATGCCATTTGATATGACAATATCTTTGCTTCCGAGCGGAATAAACAAATCCCTCCTTCCACCATCACTACCTCTCTCACTACCAACTTTTTTATAAAGATCAAACGAAATCATTTCATACTCTGGGCCATCATCTTGAAAAACTTGGCTCTTCACTGACAAATACATTGGATCAAAATCTTTCGGATTATGTAAAAATATAAATTGCCCATCTTTGTGCATGACGTGTTCAAAAAAACGCAACAGTGGCCTGAGTTCTCGCTGTTCCCGGATACGGGTCCTGAATACACTCCCCATTGTCTCAACTATATCTTTAGGATTAAGCTTGACTACGTGCGTCCTGACATTCTCAGCTTTCATTTGTCGAGCATTCAATCCGTACCACGGACGTTTCTTATTCGTACTGTCAACCCAGGGAGCGAAAACCCTTACCAAAAGAAAAGTATTTTGATCTAAAAATGGAATACCCCCTATATGAGCCAATTTTCTTTGTATGTCGCCCTGGCTGAAGAAATGTGAAAGTCGCCGAGACATGCGTAAAAGCCTCCCTGTTTCAATGGAACGCTTTCACTACGACCGGACACCTCATAAAGACCGGCAATAAATTGTAATTTTGCAAGTAGCGTATGGGAAATATCACGGATGTGCTCACGAGGAGGATTTTCCTGAAAGACTACTTTGGCCTTTCTTTTAGCAGCACTTTGTCTGTATGCGCTGAATTCACCTTTGATCTCTCCCATTGTAAGATGTATTCTTCCCTGATAAATTCGTTGAATGACTTCAAGGATAAGTCTTCTATCGTGGGGTGATTGTCCTGCAAAATCCATCAAAAATCGGGTACCTAGAAAACCCTGATTATAAAATGTCTCCAATTTCTGTACCAGCTCCTGCGATTCAAGATCGTTCACAGGCACTGACAAGGCAATAAAATCAGAACGGGCACTTCCCGTATGTAGTAGACGTCTATACCATTCCGGTATCTCTCGCACATCCAACTTATCTACCCCAGCTAAAGCTTCCATATCAAAATAAAGATACCCCATGACAGAGGCTACAAAATCTATGACGCGATAACGTGGATCTGCCGCAGTAAGAGAAGGCTCCATTTCCTGTATCGCTCGGGAGATCTCAAATATGTCTTCCAATCTCAACCGTTCTGCGTTTGCGATAGGACGAGAAAATATCGGAGCATCAGCTGATCTCAACCACATATTCGGGATTGAAAATTGCGGATTGGTCACGGCGTCACGTGCGAGTGTTGACAAGTCGAAATATCCTAATTTCTTTGTCACATATGCTTTAAGCTTTGTATCTCGAACTGCCTCCTCTATCACCTGAACTTGTCTGGGTGGAATTCCTGTATCTACTTCAGTGAACACCGTAGTATTGGTGTTCGGTGGAAAATATGCTCGAATTTCCCCACCAACTTTCTGAGCTGTAGTGTCTGCTACCTGTACTAATCTTTCACCAACACGAGCTCTTGGTGAAAGTCCGTTTAAATGCTCGATATAGCGTGGCATTCTAGGCTTCATTTCACCACTTAACTGGTCTTCTATGGTGAAATGCATATATTGACCGACATGCATCGCTGGATGTGGATAGATAAGTTCTATATTTCCTCTTCTTCCAAATCGCATCTTCTCTTTGGTGATAGGAGTGGGGAGTATTTTTGCTGGTATGACCCCGACAAAGCGACGATGGTCAATCACAGGAACTGGAGCTCGAGGACGGCCTTCACCCACATACACTACTGAACGATTTGCTGTGTCTGGTTTTTGATTCTCATCTAGATTTACTGACTGAGATCCGGTTTCAGAGGACATATAAGTTTATATTTCCTTAATTCTACTTTAACAAAAATAAATATTATTTACCTGGTGATCTGATCGTTGAAGAATTCGCACCTGAATTTGGTATTTTTAAAATTAGAATTTACGAAGACGATAAGTTCCACTCTTTTCATCAAAATACAATCCTTGTTTTCCTAATTTAGAAGTTTCTTTACATATTCGAGCCATTACTTTTTCATCTCTACAGGCCCCTCTCACAACTTCAGCGAAATCTATCGGCAATGTCCTTGATGTATCATTACCTGGATGTTTATCTAAAGAAATAGCTTCAACCTCTGTCATAGTGACAGCACCAATAGGCCTTAGTACATCGAATATATCCGGACCAATACTTTCTTGATCGTATCCGTAAGGAGCTTCATTCTCATTTTGTTGAAAATAGATTGCCGAAACAATTTCCCGAGGATCCAGATTTGGTGCCATTTCTAAAATAGCTAAGTTAATACTTATACCAATAAATCTGTATAACCAATAATTTGGATCTATAAGCCGCCAGACTTCATCACATATTTTAACTGATTCTTTTTCTTGTTCTGTCAATTTTGGTCGCCTACCCGAAGCAATCTTAAACTTATATCTCTCATATGCACCATAACTGGAATTTACTGCGTTGCACACTGGCCGTGCATCTTTATTCAAATTTGGATCTCGGATGAGATATAATTCTTTTACCCTTTTAATGTCCTCACGTGCCCGGCGTAAAATAATATTTCCGATTGCTTGCGACTCTCCTCCTACAGATTCAACACGGATATGAGTAACTCTTCCTATTTGACGTGCGGTAATATCAAGCACAAGCTCTTCAAATGCTACTTCAACAGTTGGAAATCCATCTTCACCTAACCGCTTGAGATCTTGTTTGAGATTATGTTGTGCTTCTCTGTTTTCCCTTCTCACACGAGCAATATCGACTTCTCCACCAGTTTGAAGCCTAAATCTTGATGCTCGAGGCGCAATATAAATACCCCACCGTGGAATTTCTGCTATATTCATAATCCTATAGGATTATAGGGGGAAATTATGTATTTGGCAAGTCAAAGGATGATAATTAATAAGATATTGTTTAGACTTATCTTATTTATTTTTCATCCTATAATAAAAAATTTCATCTATTCCGCTCTTGAAACGAGCTTTATCCCCCTTGACACGGTGTGATTATGGGTGATACAGTGAGTGGTACTTTAATCTGTATAAAAACAGATTAAATCGTATAAATGTATGTCGTCATTCACTACTCAAGGTTGGATGAGGACAATTGAAAACGAGCATCATCTTCCCAAACCTGCCTAAGACGCATGAAAGCTCACTAAAGGAGGCACTTATGTCATTTGGTGATGAATGGCCAGATCTTCTAACTGTCAGGGAGGTAGCAAAAATACTTCGGGTCTCTCCCTTGACCATCAAGCGTTGGGGCAAGCGCGGGAAACTCCCGGCAATCAGGATCAATTCCCGAGGAGACAGAAGATATAAAAAAGAGGCAGTGCTTTGGCTCTTAGGTCTTCAGCAAAAAAGTCAGCTCTAATCTTTCTGCCTTTAAGTACATATGTCCCTCAGTATCTAGATCGGCATGGTCCCCGATTAGTCCGAAAATTACACACCCAATTACTTTCCTTGTGAATTTGATAATTATACGTCCCAGCAACCAAAACACAAATTTGTGCTTTAGCTCACTTTTGTGTTACAAATACTTTCCGGGAATAAAAAACGACTCATGGATTTTTTACTCAACAATCCGGCAGAATTCTTTTGAGGCGAGATTTATAGACGCATCTTTTGGATCAATAATATTTACAGACAACCCAGTTCCCAATTCAAAACCGGCCCGGTGGATAAGCCGCGGGATGATGCGCATGTACCAATTGTTGCCGTGATATATGTAGTAGTTATAGGAAAATGGAATATCGGCGCGGATTTCCCGAGTTTCGGGATTGTCATAACAACCGTGTAGCCTGCACAGAGTAGATTTGAGAATTTTTGAAAGATCCTCGAGTTCCTCATCGCTGGCATCACCGAAAAAAGTATTATCTTTCTTGGGAGTGATCCAAACTTCATACGGCCATTGGGAAAAATCCGGACAGTAGACGGTAAAATGCGTATTATCTTCAACCACGTTGTTCACTGGCTCTCTAGCCAAAGCATCAAGGTTGATTTGTTTCGGGATGACGACCAGTTGTGAATGCGGATGGGACAAAGAAGCTCCGGCGTGGATTCCGTAGTTAGCGAAAATGAGGACATGTCCGTCTCCCCGGTGGGTTTGATACCGGTGGCGGTATGTTTGTAAAATATCGGTCACGTGCCCCGTGTCAAACTCCTCTATATCTTTGACCGGATCTGGACTGTGGATAATCACTTCATGAATATCGGTAATCGGGAATTTATTGGGAACTACCCGAATTTTCCATCCGGGCTTGTCTACCTCTCCCGCACCGACTCGGTACACCTCGGGTGGCGTCAAATTTTCGTTACCGGGAGCAAACGGATCAACCTTATCCTGCGGTTGGGCAGGAACACCTTTCTTTCCCTCATCCGGCCGTTTGGTGCGGCCGGTCGCTATCACCATCCACCGTTGGGTTTTAACATCAGGGACAAATTTCGCCATCGTAGTATTACTCTATACTATTTTTAATTGATTTTGCAACTTTTCTGTCTAATTTAAGATGCAAAATCAATATGAATTGCGTTTAGCCGGAACCCCGCTTAGCGGGGTGTAGGTTATAACAACCATGACGTAATTTGTAAAGAGAATTTGTAGTATTTCTATACCCTTCTTACTGTAATTTGCAACTTTTTCGGGAAGATTAATGTTGCTAACTCGGTCTAGAATGCGTTATACCCGGAACATTTTGGATTTGTGAAGGGTATATATGCTATAGTAGTGCATTTAGGAATTAAGTCATGTCAAAACCAGAACGCCTACTTTTACCAATTTCTGAATTACCAAGCGATGAGGTGAAAATCTACTCATTAACTCTTCCAAGACACCGACTTCTGGTTGATTATGATGGGCTGATTATTCGCCGGAGAGTCACCGGAACACAAACTACTCCGATTGAGATATATCTTTTCCGCGATGCAGATAAAGCCCAAAGCTTCCCTGATAAAACGCAGATGTCCGAGAATGTATCGGCTGTATTAGAAGCCCAAAAAAGCGGACGGCGTTTTTATAATAGTGACAGTTTCTGGCCGATTTCTCTTGATCCGGCCGGAACGATAAAAGTGCGCATCCCCTACAGAGACTCGCAACTCAAAAATGCGAGTGAATTGGCTGCCCATCTTTCTTACTGGCTGGATCGCTCATTTTCCTATTTACCCCTGACTCGGTATGAATACTGGAAACGAACCGATCCAGCCGCGTTTTTGGACGCCGATTTTTATAAGACAAAACTCGTATATAGCGCAGTAGCTACTGCTGTTGTCGGCGGAACATTTTACGCGCTTGAACAATGGATCAAATCTTACTCATTAACCAGCAAGACACATGGTATGTTTGCGGTAACTTTTTTTGTCGGCTGTTATATTTTAATCTCCTTAGGATATATTGACACAGCTCAAAAACTACATCATGGAGATGAAATAAAAAAATACTTAGAAAGTGAAGACTTAGAATTTTTTGACTCTGTCTATGAAGATAAACAGCTTGCCTGGTTTCCTAAACGCACGTTTAATACGTACCTACATACGTTTCTTGTTCCCACAATCCTTGCCAAGTTCTACGAACGCACCCAACCACCACTCATCCGTGCCGCTAAGTGAGGACTTTAAGAGAGATTAAAAATATCTCGCTATATATTCAACTGCCACTCCCAGACCTACCCCGGTTCCAAGAACGATGAGCGCTTTGACGAGAGCGTCGTCAATGATTCTC
>CAYPMW010000034.1:0-13387 GCA_964412165.1 uncultured Gammaproteobacteria bacterium
ACAGCCAAGCTATAATAGCCTACTAAAAAGTGAAAGAAAAGCCGCCTTACTATCATGAGACGAGACGACTGCTTTTAAGATTTGGCCTGTTTGCTTTACTGAGAACACTGTTCGTAAGCTGGATAAACGAAACTGGTAGTGAAGAGAGAAAAAGGGAGATTATTGCAGATGTGATCCGTCAAGGTAGAGAAGTAGCCCAAGCTTTTGAAAAATCAGCGCCACTCCAGGTGTGGCATTTTTCCCAAAATTTAATTACTACTGCCATTAAGTTGGCAGAATATCATAGATACCAGGCAAGTATTGGCATGCCTTTGGGGTGGTTTATCGGCGATAGTCTGCTGGGGTATTTACTAGAGAAATACTCAGAGTTAGTCAATCGTGGCGCGGGAGTTTCGGCCATGTTTGTTGGTAGATCTATCGATATTATTTCTACCCATTACACTGGCACCGTTTACCAAGATCCACGGATGCAAGAATATAAACTGGATACCTATTTCGGTGAAGCAAACCAAATACTTGCTAGAAACCACACGGCAGATGATGTCATTGATAAGGCACCTGTTTTACTTTTACCTCCAATTGCTGCCTCAGCGTTCTTTCCGTCGTTGGGAAGAGGCTATTTGGGTGCTTCTCCTGCAATTGCGGCAACCAATTTGGCAATTGCCAAGACAGCTATACTAGCTATGGAAATTGGCGATGAAGTAAAACAACTTATTCGTACTGGTAAAGACGAAACTTTCATCCGAGAGTATATTGAGACATTTGGCAATAACATTTCCACCCAGGGGGTGGAATAGCTTGACACCTAGAACTTGTAACAAAATTTGTCACTCTGGCTTGTCCAGAGTCCGTAAACTCGTGTCGGATTCTGGACGCGCCTTCGGCTTGCCAGAATGACCTAAATCTTAAGGTTTTGATATACGTTCTAGGGAGTTTAGTCCCACATCAGTTATTTGATTTCCCTTCGATTGTCAGCAAGACGAACATAAAATGTATGACTGGAAGAGAAAGTCACCAAATTGATATCTATTGCCACAGTTTTATATATATAAGTAATTAAAAGTGATATTGTAACACTAGTTAAACACCTAAGAAAAATTTTCTCACAATTTTTCATTAGAGTGATAGTGTGTGGAAAATTTAATTTACAGTGAGGACGACTTTACCTCTGGGGTGACCGGTTTCCAGATGAGTGAAGGCAGCTGTAACCTCTGCTAAAGGAAAAATACGGTCGATGTGGACTTTGATTATTCCTTTTTCGACTAGCTGCGCCAAATGTTGTAAGTGAACCGTATCAACAGAAGTATTTAAACCAAAAGCTGTTACGCCGTAACGTTTAGCCATATCCGTATCGGGAGTACCTAGCATCGAAACCAAAATTCCGCCTCTTCTTAGCACTTTAAATGATTTGGTTGTGACTCTACCACCTACAGTATCATAGACTGCATCATAATCTTTGACTATCTTTTCAAAGTCCTGGGTTTTATAATCAATCACTTCATCTGCGCCCAGGCTCTTAACAAATCTTGTGTCTTTACCACTGACAGTAGTAGTTACATACGCACCGATTGATTTGGCTAGTTGAATCGCTATGTGTCCAATACCTCCAACACCGCCATGAATGAGTATTTTTTGCCCCTGGGAAAGTTTCATCTTCTCTTCTAGAGTTTGGACTGCACTATTTCCGGCCATTGGTAAGCCAGCAGCTTGGACGAAACTGGTATTTTTAGGCTTTTTTGCGATGCGGGTAGTATTGACTACCGCATATTCGGAAAAACTTCCAGAACCTTTACTCAGAACCATCGCAGTACCATAGGCTTCGTCTCCCAGATGAAAGTTAGTCACTCCTTCTCCGAGTGAAGTTACCACGCCAGAAAAATCGCCCCCCATGGTGATGGGTAACTGGAGCGGGATGAAATTTTGAAACATGCCTGAGCGGAGTTTGGATTCAAACGGGTTCAATCCACTAGCTTTGACCGTGACCAAAACTTGCTCCTTTTGTGGTGTAGGTCGGGGGATGTCTTTGATTTCCAATATTTCAGGGCCGCCATATTTATTTATCTGAACTGCTTTCATAATTACAGGCCTTGGAGGTCGACGTTGAGATCTGTATAAAGTGGATCGTCACCGGAGACTTGGGTATTTTCCAAATCATTACTTATGACATCCACTTCATCAGACGACGATAACGCAGGTTCAACGCTCGTCTTAGGTGACGGCGTAGTTTTGACTATGACTGTACTGTCTTTTTCCATCGGCTCAATTTTCTGGGATTGAGCACGTATCAGGTAAAAAACCCCTCCGGTTAAGACTACTGCTCCTACTAGTACCAGGCCAATTAATAGGCCAACTGAGGATTTTTTAGGCACCTCAGGTGGTGGAACTGATGGTTGCGGCATGCTTTCGGTTGTTTGATTTGGATTTTGTTGATTATTTAATATTTCCATATTTATAAATCTAAATCAGGTGTAATTGATGCTGATATCACCTCGCGTAATGCTTGAAACGCTGCATGTACTGATTTGCGTGCGGCTTCAACTGTATCTTGAGTAGCTTTTAAATCAGTTTTCAGATCGGTCATTGCTGCCTTTGCGTTTTCACGTGCACTTGACTCATCTGTGACCTCGATCTCATATACGTTTTCTTTCTGTTCGTTCACTACTGTTTCTGATAGATCAATTTCAGTTTGAGCTGTGCTTATAGCTGCTTCTACAGTGGAGATGTCTTTGCCGTTAGCTTGAGCTTTTTCTGCGCGCGACTTTATTTTACCTAAAATTGTTTCCAACCGGGCGAGCACGCGGAGAAAATGATCGGTGACGCGCTCATTTATCTTGATTAAATGCGACTCAATCCGCTCAAGCAAGGCCAACTTTTTTTCATTTTTGATCGCTTGCCAGCGACTTCGGGCTTCTTCACGCTTATGCTCTAAATTGTTTTGCAGTTCCTGTCGCTTTTGTTTGGTCGCATCGCGTAACTCTTGAAAATTTCTCGTTCCAGTATCTGTAGATTCTTGAGCTAAAACTACTGTGCCGGAAAAAACCATCAATGTAAAGACAAGTCCAAAAAAGATGATCTGTTTCATCATTTACGATGATGGCATACTGTTTCATGCTTGTCAATCTCTATATATGAAAAGTACGCTAAAATAGCCTCAATTAATGCCTTATGATCACCAGGGTTCTTGATAGTATTCGAGTTACGCCGTGTTCGTCTAGAGGCCTAGGACGACAGATTCTCAACTTCTAAACCGCTGGTTTGAATCCGGTACGCGGTACCATTTATATTATGCCCTTCACAATTGAATTGTTCCGGGTATAACGCATTCTGGTACTTCGACAAACTCAGTATATAACTGATTTAATCCCGATATTACACCGGGACAAAATACAGTAAGAATAGTATAGAGAATCAAATATTATTTTAAGGAGACTTTCAGTGATGCGGTACTGGGTGTAATACTAAAGTTACAATTTCCCTGCTTTAAAGCTGCTGTAACAAGTGTTAAATAGTTTAAATTAGCTTGTGCTTTTATTCTAAAATAATCAGGCATCTTCGGTGAAGGGTTTGTAACAGTTCCTTCCTCACGATGTATAAGATATTCTAAAGCAACCCGAGCTAAAGCCTGTTGGTCTTCGCTAGTTACTCCAGCCCAAATTTGTTGAGCATAACGTTGTTGTTCTTCGGCATCATCTGAAAGAAGATACAATTTTAATCCGAACATCTGTCGATTAAGTAGAGGGCCGGAAGTAGCTGTCATTAGAGGTTGAATGAATACAGAAGGATCATCATGTTCACCTACTGAAAAATCAAACGCTATGGTATTTAAAAATGCACCTTCATGCTGATCTTGAGGTAATGTAAGTATCTTTACATCACTGACTCTAATAATTTCTTCAGTTAAGCCCGTTTGGCTAAGATTAGCCCACAAGATGTGTGAGATTCCTTCCTGTATTTGTAATTCGCTTGTTGACTCTGATCGCGTCATATATAATTAAATAAATCTTATAGTAATAAATCTAGTTTGTCAATAAGAAATCCACCTAGGGGGTGGAATAGCTTGACACCTAGGGATTATTCTTCGGGTGATGTATGCCTTGTGTCGATAAAGCGGGTGAAGGAAAGGATAACGCTGAGGCAAACGAAACAAAGAGTTGTTGTGATACGATACGATTTATTTTGATAATCTTTATTAATATATGATATTGACAATACCAGCAAGCTACTATTACCTGGGAATATTAGATAAAAACAGTAACCGTTGATTTAGATTACCTAGCATCTTCACGAGCGACGGTATAGGTTGGGATATAACCTTCACAACTTAGAAATTGTTCCGGGTATAACGATTGAGAAGTATCCATTGTACCCTTCAAACTCACCCTTTGTGCGGACAAAACTTCCTCTAAGCTGCTTTGTGCACGCGGGTATCGAAGCAGTTAAAAGGAGTATAAAAATAGCGCGTAAGTCCTACTTTTATATCACATATAACATGCTAAAATTATTGATATGACACCTGAAAACATGGAATCAACATTAGATAAAAGGCCTTTGAGAAGGCCTAGAAGACGACGTCGGGTAACGGAAGCCCAGTTATCACGAAGTGGTGAAAAACTCCATCAGCTGGTTCTTAGTTCGGAACCATCAGAATCACAGCAAACTGCATTCTTTACCCAGCTTCACGAGCTTACGTTCATGCAAGAAACTAGAAGCCGAATCTACCGACCTATACCATGGGCGGCTGCGCAAACTGTGGCGATGAAAGGCTATCTACCAGGAGAGGGTGTAGATAGTCCATTTAAGGCGGTACTACTAGATAGCGACATGCCACCTGATTTTCAGGAGCATGATCGGGACTTGGTTATAAGTCAAGCGGATCTTATTCAAGAAATGAAAAAGCAATCCCCAGATGCGTCGTTCGTAGCCTTGGTTGTATACGACAAGCGTAAAATCACTCTTCAAGGTACAGGAGGTTATACAATAAATGCCAAGCGTAGTCCCCAAAAGGCGATACTGGGAGTGGTGATTGCACAAGTCCGCACTAGATAGGTCGGTTTTAGTCTAATGTAAGTAAAAACTAAAATGAGTTTTCTATTCTTAAAGCTAATTGAGTATGAGTATACGAAGTGTCTATTGCACCTTGGGAACCTTTAGTACTTTGTTATCATCGTCGCGTATTCTACCTTCTACCAGTTTTAGGGGCGTAAAGGAATTAGATTGTTCTTTTTGTCCCAATAACTTAGCATCGGGAAAATACCTTCGAACTATAGGTTCAATCTCTGATGAATCTGGGTATGGATCACCATCATCAAATGCTTTAGTACTCCGTTTCGCTAAATCTTCCAGCTCGTCCGGACCTATCAATGAATAAGAGTAGTGTACTCTTGCATTCACCTGTCGACCATTTAAAGTGACCTGACTCTGAAACGCAACACTTTTTGTAGTTGGAGTTGTACTGATGGTGAGATCAGATTGCGACACATCACCCGCTATAACAACATCAGAAGACCCTAAACTAACTACTCCCGGCGAAAATGATCTATCGACTGGATACACTTCAATGACTTTTCTGACACACATGCCGTCGGTTTTAGCATATTGAAACTCGGTGATCCGGATGTCGCCTTGGTCTAAAGTTTCGACTTCTGTAGCGGATTGGCCATATCCGGTAATCAAATCTTTATCTACGTAAGGGAATTGACCTGTGGAAATTTCTGTAGTTTTAGTTTCTCCAACTGCATCACCACCGATACTTACGTCTCCGGGTCCGCTAAATTCTATTCCTCCTTGTCTAGTCTCATGTCCCATAGTAATAACATTATACAGATTTTTCTCTTTTCGTCAATACAGAGCGCTTTGACAGACAATCTGGTATCGACTAGAATAAGCCGTTTGTGGTGACAGTACAATAAATCTATGTTAGCTGAATATATCCAAAAGATCGAAGGATACACGAGAGGAGAGCGTTTCCACCCGCTTAAAACTGCGGTTGAATTAACACCTAACGGATCGGTGGATACGCACCCGTGGCATGCTGTTTTTACTGAAGTTTTTGGGACCGATTACCCCCAACACCTTGAAGGTAAACTAGTGGCAGTGCCGTATCTTGACGCGGGTTGGGGGCATATGTTCCAGGCATGGATGTTAGCGAAAGGCTTAAGTGAGATAGGCGTACGGGCGATTTTTTTTGAAGCCACTGATCCGGCGACAGAACGTGAGGCACACGGCACGCGGATGAAACTTGCGGTTCTTAAAGCTCTCCACAACGGTACCGGTTTTGCGGAGGTGAGACGACTTATCCGCTCCGGCCACACCGCCACCGAAAAAATGGTTGATTTAGTGAGAGCCATGATCTACTCCTATGCGCTTGTCCAGGTAGATGTCTCAGAGGGAAATCATCATCGCTCTCTTGCGCATCACTTAGTTGGTGGAATTAATCACATGTTAGAAGAGGTAGACGGATCAATGGCGAGGATGTTTTACCGGATGAGTGTGCAGCTTGAAGGGACATTGGCAGACCGGTCGCTCAACGAATCTTTGGTAGCATTCCTTGATACACATCATGTAGATCTAGTAGTATCAACACATTCGACTGCTGGTCGAGCCTTGGTAGGCGACCGCGTGTATGGAAATAAACTGATTGTTGCAACTCCCGATCCAGGGTATAACACCGCCACGACTCTTCAACCGTTTGCGGTCCTTGATGAAAGTAAAGGTCTGACACATCTGGTAGCAAGCGATGAAGTGAAAGTCTTAATGACGCGCTATTTCGGAATAGATCCGGAGACGATCATCCCGGTAGGTACAATTTGTGACTCCATGTCCCGAGAAGCATTTGAGGCCAAATGGAATGTGCCTGAAAAAAGAATCCTTTTGTCAACCTCGGGCAATGGCAGTCACATGAGGCTGATTGCTCAGGCAATAAGAGAAATGGCGCGGGAACTTCTCAAACCTGACACAGAGTATCGTGTACAGGTATTTTTAGGCAACCATCCAGAAGAAAAAATTATTGAAGTGTTACAAGCTATCGGGGAGAGCGGTTTGGAAAATTGTCCTCACTTTGAAATAATACGTACAGCTACTCCTTCTGAAACGGCTGATGAGAAATGGGTAGCGAAACGCTGGGCACATGTGGAGTTTGCCAAACCAGGTGAACAGGCATTAGATTGTCCCAGTTCAGGGACGGTCTTTATTGGACTACCTGATGGAGCGCCAAATGAGGTGAGTAACTTGCAAATTGCGACGGGGTGGGGTGGTGCATTTCCTTCAGCCTGGCCGGCAAGTACGTATCTCCACTGGAGGAATCGAGGTTTTAGTCAGCTAAAAGATGTATTTTACCGGTCGTATGCTGATTTTTTTGAGTACATTTCGTACCTTTTTTCGACCAAGCGCGAGGGTGTTTCGCTTAATGAGCAGGTTGCACGGTTTGGATTTGCAAACGCGCCGCGGCAGGGAACCGACTACACTATAGCAGCAGTGCTTGCTAATTTAATCGAACATGCTAAACGGATACAAAGAGCTCGTGCTCAAAACGCAAGGGACATACTGCGTGAAATTATTCAAAAAGCTCGCTGATGGCAATCTGATTTAAGATACCTCAGCCGGGTGAAGGCGAAAAACTCATAATGTTGTTCTTATTTCGAAGATAGGGAAGCCCTCATATTCTCTAGGTAGTTCGACGTACTCATGAGACATGGTAAAAGTTCGTATTGGATACCCAATGGTAACACGTATTGCAGTTATTACTTGATTAGGATCATGATACGCAACTTCGATAAGGGGCGAAACGCGTAATACCCGTCGCTCAGGACAAGTCCACTTATTTCATAGTCCGGTTATCCATAAAAATACTGCGAGTTCTCGAGCCTGTCGAATGACAAACCGGAATAAGATTGCTATACTGCGCCTGTATGCGGGAAGTTCTGACCTTTTCCCCTGAAGAAATCCACACCGGAACTAGTTTGCTGTCGCAATTGGTCGGAGGGACGGACGCACGAGTCTTATCAGTTGATCCATGCGAATTTGATACGCGACTAGCACAACTGAGAGAGTTGCGCCAATTTTGTACGAGATTACTTCTTAGTGAATCAAATCAAGTCTTCTCCATGTTTAGTGCCCCCTGGGATTATCGGGGAAAGCTGTATTTAGGCGCGTGGTGCTTGGGGGAAGATATACTCGGTATACCCGGTAGAGTAAATACTCCGCAGTCATTTTACCTCTACCAGTTGGCAGAAATTATGGGGTCACAAATGGACTCATCAGCTCGAGTGGTTACATCCATTTGGCAGAAAGATCAGGCTATAATCACTCAAAGTCTAATGAATACGCTTGTCTTGTCTAAAATAAATAGTTATATGGGAGCAGTTTCACTAGTTCGGTACGCACAAGGAGCATATGCATATGCAATCAAATTGGGCGAGCACAATCAACCGACTCAACGTTTAAAGCTTAACAGTATTGTACTATTAACCGCAGTCCACCTGACACTTGAAATACTCATGAATGAGCGCACCGAGGTCGGGAAAATACTTACTGAAATACCACGGGATTACTCTGAAAGGTTGTGGAAATCTTGGGTTGCTACTCAAACGCGTATGTTTGAGGAGAGAGGCATCTTGAGATAAAGTAGAATGGTGCGCCCCCAAAAACTTAATTCATTACCGGCGGTATCCCAGTCGGGCAAAGGTGAGAAATTTGCCGGTAGCATCACGGAGCACTTGTTTTTCTATATCTTCTATAGTTTCATCATATACGTGCACGTTATAGGGTTTCAATCGGGCTCGGAGTTCTGGCGCGGTGGGTACATCGTCCCGCCATCTATACGCAACTGGACCGAGATCAAAAAAAGTCTCTTCGCGAAGCGGATTTGCTGCTGAGGCAACTGGTCTCGGAAGAAGTAAGGTAAACCCGACTGCGGATTGTTTATCATTTATAATCACCACCGGCAAAGGTATTTGGTCTGGGGCAGCATGATGGGCGTAGGTTCTCACCAGTATCTCAGCCGAGGCAAAATATGAGCCTTTGCCTTCTTGTTTCATTCCGCCTAAAATTTCGAGCACTTCAAGCGGAACCGGATCTCGAGAAACGTAATCGAAACCAAGGATTCGCCTGATTCTTCGTTGTGGCGGGAAAAGCCGAAGCAAGGTTGGCGCGTACATCGAAGGGTCAACGCCTGCTCCGTCATAGAGTTTGAAAAAAGTTGCAGAACCGTCGTCTGCTTCTATCTGATAGATGATCCCCTCAGGACGCCGTAGTCTCGTACCAATGCGACTGATAGGTTGTTCCAAACTACTTTGTAGTACTTCCGGTAACGGTTTTACTTCAAGTTGAGTTAAAAGCTCGTGCAGTTCAGGTTGAGCGTGCCAAACATTTATTTTATCTAAATGATTCTGAATTTCATGAAAATGTTTGATCAAATCATAGTAGAGCGGAGAAGTAGGAGAGATGCCTGTTTCAACGCGAGCCGCCATATCTCATGAAAATAGACGATAGGAATCAAAAAGTCAAGCACAGCGCGCTTTTTTTAAGCTAATTAAGGATACCGTTTTTGAAATTGAAAAGGTGGAGATGAGCTATCCTCTTTGACTATTTTAACTTCTTGCCATACCTCATCGCCAATCATTGTCTTAATTCGACTCTCAAATTCAGCTGACATCAAATCAAGCTGTACGGCAAAAGTAAAAAGCGATGTATATTCTCTTTCGGCGGCACAAAGAATTGTTCTACCATTCTCATACATTGAAGTAAAAAGCGACGCTAAACGGGATGCTTTAAGAGAGCTGTCTTTTGTTTTAGTTTGTAATAGTTTACCAGCTTTGAAAAGTCTGCGGTGTACAGTCAGAGCTTTTGTGAGTGCGGATTCATATGCCCGGGTCTCTTCAAGGAGGTCTTCGGCGAGTCCGTTATACCAGCTCTCCGGTCGTACTTTTACGATCGCATATGGCAGTAGCCTGCTGCGTTCACGCAGACCAAACTTCGTATAAAATGCCAGAAGTTCCTGGGGAATTTTCATAAGTGTTTTTAAATCTCGCGCACGCTGTTGCCAATGAGTGGATTCTAAGAGCACCTCCGCATGAGCAAGCAAACGGTCAGGAGGAAGTAAATCTTGATCATCGACATCTCCTAAATCTGCGCGTGATTTGCGCGCTCTTTCAAAGAGAGTATCAATCCGTACGTTTCTGTCGCAATCATCCCGCAAAGTGGGAAAATAACCGGCATAGACTTTGAGAAATTGGGTGTAACCATCACTACTTTTACCATCCGGTACTACACTATCAAAAGGTATACTAGTATCAACTATTACATCAAGACCAAATCCATAAGAAAGAAGAATTTTCACTTCGGTTACATTTGTTTTAAGTTCCTTAGGAGTTGTGCCTGACTTGGCAAAAAATTCGTCTTCTATTTTTACTAATTCCCTGTATGAAAAGGGATCTTTCTGAAAAATTTCCCAATAGATTTCCCACAGTTTACGTAGCTCGTTGGGAAAGTGGTCCGAATTTATATGGGCCTGCCCACTCACTACCGTGATCCAACCTTCCCTGATTGCCCGGTTCAGCGAATATTCGTAAGGTCTTCCATTTTGTAGTTTATAAAATGGGACATATTTGACATAGCTCCAATAAATCCTGCTGATGGGTTCGAGCTGCGTTATCCATGCCCAACCGAAATCTTCAGTCACATCTATCGGAGCCGAGTATCCGCCTAATGTCGTTATATTCACTTTTGCCTGAGGGTCACGAGTTTTGCTATAGTGCGGTAGATACGAGAAAACTAGACTTCTGATATCAGGAAAAATTGACGGTCGGCCGCCGAAATAGGGGTTAGGATGAGCCACCGCGCCCCAAAGTCCAGTCACCGGATCCGGGTAGATCACCAAATTGTGATCTAAATCATCTCGTCCGGCCAGGACCACAAGTTTTGCGTCAAACCCGTGTAATTTGAGACAGGCAAACGCGAAAAAAGCCCCTTCAAAACAGTCAGCTGCACCTTCCTCGCGTACTTTCACCGGAGACATGGTAGTAAGTTCATAGTTATAATCGAGAGAATCGAGATAAAGCTGGAGCCGTTGCGGTGTGCTGAGTAATGAAAAGAAGTCAAACTCTTTATCGGTAAAGGTCAATCCGTGTTCGAAGACTCGCTGCCTGAAATGGTCGATACGAGATCGTTCGTCATCATCATGGGCAAGGAGTTGTGACGGTTCGGACATTCCCGTCATCTGAGCTTTAGCTTGTTCTTTCGGCATAGTTAGATAAACGCAAAGTAGGATTATATCAAAAATAGTTTGGTCCAGACATGATGATCACAACCTATATACTATTCTTACTGTATTCGCCAGCTGGCGGATCAGTCTAGAATGCGTTATACCCGGAACCCCGCTTAGCGGGTTGAAGGGTATATCTTCGACCTAAAACCTGTTTAATAACCCCGGCCGTGGTAAGGAGATTTCTGACTTCCCTGGGAGGTGCGACTTCAGTTTCGACTACATCGACAACTATAAGGACATGACTTCCGAAACCGAATCTCCGCGATGAATTATAAAAATCATATATCAATGACTGATCATCTCTAATATTAAAGGTAGCTACGCAATGATCTCCGATGGCACATGCATCACACATGCCATCTCTACTTTCCGCAACTAATAGCACCGGATGATCATCTGGCAAAGCTAAGAACCGTTCCGCATTTTCGCGAATGGCGGATTCATACGCTTCATGAGATTCCTGCGAATCGCCAATTGTATCAAATGCGTATTTACGATCACCTAATGATTGACTTGCTAAGTCCCTCTCGCGTGCTTCTCGAAACATCCTCGCTTGATCTGCCGGAGTAATTTTTTTTTGAACTAGTTGTGCTATGTGTCTCAAATGATGTCCACGGATAATGAAAGGTGCGTTTGGTCGTTCCATTTCGATGTTAATAGTAGCGGTATTTGATTTATTACTTAATATTTCTAGCATATACAAACATTTATAATCTGTTATTTATTATATCAAAGCCTATAAATATTACGTTAATTTAATCAGTAATCTATACCCTTCAAACTCACCCTTTGTGCGCATAAAACTACCTCTAGACTGAATTAGCAACATTAATCTTCCCGAAAAAGTTGCAAATTACTGTAAGAAGGGTATATATTACTTCCGGTTTGTTTAATAAAACTACTGAAATTTTAAAAAAAGAATATCATGATAAAAAGCTCTTTGTAAGGAGGTTTTTTTCAAACCACCTGGTTGACTCCAGGTTATTTTAAGCATATAATTTCCACCCATTATGGGTGAATTTCTCAGGTTTTATGATGATCCTCCAAGAAATGTTGAACGATTAATCCTCCTTGGATTAAAGTTAATTACGCTTCGATTGGGTGATTATTCCCACTTGGCCAGAGGAACAGGCATAAATATTGTCGGTCATGTCGAAGGAGAAGATGAACATGTCATGTCGGGTATACTGGTAAGTAACGAAAGGAGAGCGCTCAGGGAGCATCAGCCAGGCATTCTCCTGCTTGACGGATATTTAAATCCTAATCAGGCTGCACGAGATTTACAGACTTACTATCCGAATCGAGAAGTGACTGTAGATACGCCCACGAGCGCAATCATGTTTTTGACTATGGAAGCATATAATGCCTTGGGTTCACCGGATAAAGAATTACTCTTGGCATACAGCCAAGCCGATTTACTCGCAAAATATCTCGACCGTTATCGCCAGCTCTTTTTTCCGGCATTTTACTGGTGGATCACTCAATTCCATCAAATTCCTGCAGAGAAATATCCCTATGAGCTAGCTAATAGGGATCTCATACCATGGGATCGTGTACAACCGTTGCAAGAAAGACTTGAGGCTTACCGCCAGTCCCGCAGTCAAGAAAAAAAAGCGCGACTACTTCAGGAATTTATCCAGGGGAAAGTAGATTAATTGCATAAAAACCAACCACCTATTTACCTCCTGAATTTGGTGGTGACTGAAGCTTGTTAGCTTCAACAATTGCTTTTGATCTGGCATATTGTACAAGAAATTCAGCGCCCGTTTCGATCAAGTAAGATAAAGGTATACCTATAAAAAGTGAAAGCGTTGTTCCAAACAATACATCGTATTTGGTAACAGGCATTCCTTGAGAGATTTTGCCTATTGCTACGTAAATTGCTGGAGCAGCTGCGATTAAAAAAGAACCAGCTTGTAATAAACGCCGACCTCTTATACGAAATTGTCGAGATGCTTCTACTGCTTCACTTGGTAAACCGGCATTATTTTGCTGTTCAACAGGCATTTAGATTATCCTTTGTCCTTTGTTTTATTTTACATCTAAAAACGAGAATTTCAAGTAAACGATATATACCCTTCACAATTGAAATTGTTCCGGGTATAACGCATTCTAGACTCATGC
>CAYPMW010000035.1:0-13134 GCA_964412165.1 uncultured Gammaproteobacteria bacterium
GGCACAACACTTGATTCTGAAAAATGGGTTGTATATGAAAATAACGGCACGTATCAAGTTCAAAATGGAATTCTGGTAATGCCCGGAGGGCAGTATTTGCCCTTTATCAGAAGTAAATATAATCCCATCTTCCCAACCACCGGCCCGTTTACTATTGAATTTGGAATCCAATACACATCTGCTCAACCATCAGGTGATGGAATTGGAGTCAGCTTCAATGAACAAGTCAACGCTTATGATCCGAATAATGTTCCGGTTGCATTCTGGCAAGACAGTGCATCGGGCCTTGCAGTAGTACGATTTGGTTTAACTGTAGCGACATTCGGAGGTGTCAATACTGATTACCATGTTGGAAAAATCGTTTATGATGGTGATAAATATCTCGTTTATAACGATGGAAACTCAGTTTACACATCTCCCTCATCAACGAGAGCGCAAAGCTTATGGATGGGACATCCGTTTATAAGCGTATCTTCTCCTTGGACAGGATTTAAATTGGATTATATAAAAATTACAACCCCTTAATTGTTATAAATTAAACGACACCATTTTTGACGCTTAGATAATTGATAAATCCGGGGTTTCAATTATCGAGAAAGTTCGCAGTAGGACGTGTAAACCAAAACCTCTTGAGGTGATTTGTGGAGGTCTATGGTAAGCGGCGAGTTGAGAGCGAGCAGATCATCTAGCATTCTGTCTATTTCAGTCACTGATTTACCGTCAATTACATTGCTTAATGCACCGCCACATCTTTCACTCCAGGGCATTCGCTGCAGTGGACTCTTTTGTTTATATCCAAGTAAATACTAAAGTGATTTTTATGTGGCTAAACCAAAACTAAAAGCACAACAGTTATTACACTTAATAGTAAGATCAATAGACTTCTAATTTAAAAGTGACCGAATATCTTTTTACTGAGACTTTATCAGAGATCTCTTGCATAGCATAATCAAGCTTAGGATCTTTTTCTCGAACGATTATTAATCCTCTTACCTTTTCTCCATTATTTGATAAATTTTTTCTGACCCAACCAATATAACGAAATACTTGACCTATCACTTCATCGTTTTTTCTTCCTTTTTTAAGTTCTAATACTACAAAATTTCCATTTGAATCTTTCGCTAATATATCGATATATCCAACATCTTCTGTGTAGTACTGTTTTCCAACATTTCCATTTTCATCTACAAAAAGTGTAAGTTTCTCACCAAAATCTATTTTATCCCAATTGTCTACAATAAAATCTTCGAGATATTTTTCAAGCGCAAATTCCATTTCTGCTTCAGGTGCAGTAATTTGCTTGACTGCGTCAGGCTCTAAACCAATAATGACATTGAAATCTCTCTCCGAAATCTTACTTGATCCTCCTTGCATTGGTTGCCATTCTATACTTTTAAAATGCTTACGTGGTCTAGGTTCAGTAAAAATATTTACATCTTGTAAATCTATACGTAATGTCTCTGGATCTAAATACCAATCATTTGATTCTCCACCTTTATCTTCATATGCTCCAGTTTTTAAAATTGCATATCCTACAAATACTTGGTTTTCGGAACCAGTTAAGTAAAAAATAACTTTATCACCCGGTTTGATAGCTTTTCTATTTGGAGTATGATAGCCAAAGCCCCATGCTAATCGATCACGGACTAGGAAATTAAAAACCTCTAAAGCTGCCCTCTGTTTTCCATACTTGGACTGATCTGATACTTGAAAAACGTAATAATTCATATTATTACTTCGTATTATATAAACTCATAATATCTTACTAAGTAGTTATGCATCTCTCGAGACTCATCAATTCCAACAATCTAACTTTCAAAAAAATCTCTTATATTCTATCATGCTGCTTATAAAGTATTGTAATCAAATAATTTAGATTGACTTCTAAGTGAAAATGGCGCACTTCCTATGTGGTCTTCAAATCCTAAAAACTTTGCTACAGCTTTTTTTCGAAAACATTTTACTTTAACTGAGGCAGCAATAGGATATATCAGAGCCGTATTGGATGATGAAGGTGATATTTATATAAATGGTACATTAGCACTCAAAGATACTATAGCTAATGGAACAGATATCACCGCTGGAAATATAACTCAATATTTAAGAGTAGGAGAAAATGTTATGCTATGCGGGTATTTGATAGTCGTGGAGGTTGTCAAACAGTGCAATTTGAATTGGAAATAATAAAATAATAGTGTAGGCAAATCCTTCTGGAAATTATTCCACATTAAATGTTCTTTCGGATTTAAATTGAAACAAAAAACCTAAGAAATGGGTAATAAAAAAAGTTAGAGATTAAGGTAGTTACTTCTGGTACATTTCAATGAGTATCCCGTTTAAATCTTTAAAGAAGATATACTTTCCGCCAAACGCAGCAGTATCTATGTGAGTAACAAACGTCACTCCCTTTTTTTTAAGATACTTGACACTTACTTCCAAGTTATCCACTTCTAGACAAAGGTGCTTGGTGCCGATAACATGAAGATCATCCATTAAATTTTTCCGGTATTGAGATAGTGGTTGCATTTTTTCCTTAAAATAAAATAATTCCAAGAGTACTTTACCCTGCTTGAGAAGAACGATTACCATCTTCATAGTTCTATACGTATGTACTCGTTTAAATCCCAGCATCTCTTGATACCACTTGGTAGATTCATCAATATTTTTTACAGAAAGGGCAACGTGGTGAAGTTTCAAATTCATTGTATCGATTATCTTTATGCCAACTATAATCTAAACCTAGGTAATTGTACAAATTTATTGCTATACTAAGCAAATAATCATGCTTACCCAAAAAGAGGCCCTGTATTATGAAGAACAGCTCCATCCGGCGTTTGCTGGGTACCTCCATGATGGCACGATCACCGAGCGGGACGCGCTTGCGACAATCTTTCAGCTGCTTTCAAAAGGCATGCTTGACCCCGTATGGCAAGACAGGAATATGCTCAAATCTTTGGTTGGCGCAAGGAGGATGAGAAAGGGGCCGCGCTATCCTTTTGAGCAATTGATAATCGATAAACTTTTTGGTTCAAAAAATGAAATCACTTCCGCAGAAATCCGCGACGTGGTAAAACGCGGGGAAATCCGGGAGATACTGAAACGAAATGTCAAAGCAATCACAGTTTTTCCCCTCATCCGCGAAGAACTTAAATTTACCCTCGGCAAGCACGGCAAAGTGAATTTTTCGGTAAACGGCAATCCGGTGGATACAGTCGAGGAAGCCACGCAATTTAAAAAACTCCTTACGCGTGTGCTAATACCGTTATTTATCGGCATCGGGATATTCCTTCTATTTCTATATTGGTTTATCATCCAATTTGGAGGTACTAGCAATGTAAATATCAATAACCCCACCATTCAAATAAACGGCAGTTTCCAAGGCTCTCCCGATGGGCTTCTTGCTACAGCGGGTATCATGGTTGGAGTGATTCTGCTTATTTTCTTAGCATTTACTTTTACCAAAAAAACCGTTGAATATAGTTTTGAAGATGACGTCATACCGCTGGCAAAAAGGAAATATGAAAATTTGTATGAGTTTTTAATAAATCATCCTTTAAAGCCGCACCGTTTCACCAATGAGTTTTTGGCTTTCGCAATTGCTTTTGGTCTTGACACCTCCTGGTACAAGGATTTCGGGCTTGAAAAAGAGTTAAAAATAGACGCTACTTCAATTACGACGCGCTATTAAGCAGTTCAGAAGTATGCTCTTTGTGACATATTTAGATTCTTGTTATACTTCTTGCTATGATTGAACAAAGATTTGAACTGTTTGGGCGAGTGCCGATTGGATTCAGGCGACAACTTGCACCTGGTGAGACAGGTCTAGGAAGAAGCTTCAATATATTACCTATAACCTGCATGGTTCAAGCTTTAGATTCTGACCGTTTAATGGTGTCTTTATTAGATCGTCGAGATGGCAAGAAGCAAGAACGGGAATTACGACGAGAAGAAATTAATGCGGCCAAGATTTACTATAGCGTCTTACTTATAGGTATTAGAACTAGATGGTTGCCTGATTCTTAATAACTTGCTTCGGAATAATATTGTATACCCAGCTTACGTCGGTTTGCAACTTTTCCGTCAGGAAAACGTTGCTAAAGCGGCTTAGATGGGTGGATACTCGGAACAATTTGGAGTTGTGAAGGGTATATCTTTTCTACTTAGGTCAAAAGTCACATTAAATTGATAGTATGGCTCCGTCACGGTGAGGCTAAATGGCAAAAAAAGTCATTACTACATCTTTCCCATGTGGATTGTACATGTACGCTAAAAGAGGTAAAACATACTTTATGATTAAAGCTTGGCTGGGAGTAGGATTAATCGTGGTGGTGCTTCTTAGCCTTGCTGCAGCACCAAAATTTTCCGATTTGCGGAAAGACATGAAAGATGTACCAGTCTCACAAAATCCTCAAGCATCGCTTCACCCTCAAAGTATTGATGCCTTAAGAAAGCGGCAATTTTTTGGAAGCGCCATCACAGTTGAAACAGATCTCGGAATCATCAATTCAGCAAAAACCTATGTCGTATCATACAAATCTGACGGTCTCAAATTGAACGCACTGATGTTGATTCCGACTTCGCCTATGCCGGAAGGTGGATATCCGGTGGCATTGATCAACCACGGGTATATCGAACCTAAAAATTATTCAACTACAGATTCTTACCGAACCACATCTTATTTTTTTGTTTCTCGGGGATATTTAGTACTCAAACCGGATTACCGAGGGCATGCTCAGTCCCAAGGTTCTACCGAACGGCTTGACCGCCTAAATTTTGCGGTTGATGTCATGAACCTTATCAGCTCTATTCCATCCCTCAAGGAAGCAAACCCTAAGAAAATCTTTATGTACGGTCATTCGATGGGAGGTGAAGTCACCCTCAGGGTTCTCGAAATTTCCGACAAAGTGAAAGCGGCAACCCTCTGGGCGCCGGCGATTACTCAGTTTCCGGAAAACCTGCTTTATTTTATTCGCAAAAATCGGCCGCATGTATTTAAAGAAACGCAATCACTTATCGAACAAAATTTTTCCGAAGCCGACTATTCAGCCGTTTCTTCTCTTGACAATCTCAAATCTATCTCCACTCCCATTATCATCCATCACGGTACAGCTGATGAATCGGTACCAATTGCTTGGAGTGAAGCGCTTGACCAGAAACTGACTGAAGCTGGCAAATTGCATGAGTTTTATGTCTATCAGGGAGAGGACCACAATTTTACCCGTGGCAACTGGTCAACTGCAGAGGAACGGGATCTAGATTTTTTTAAAACACATCTTTGATTTAATCGTAGGGCGATCCGATAAAAAACGAATAAACAAAATTATAGAAAAATACTGGCCAAACAAAAACTTGCTCCCAAAATCCCAAATTTGAAAAGTTGCGGATTATAATCTTAGGCGTTACAGCTATACCTCCGCCTTGGGTAAACAAAAAACGCGAAACGGAAAAAATGTTTATCAGCAAAAATCCAACGGTGTAATACATAATAAACCAGGTTATAATTTTCTTCATGCCGGAATTATAGCAGATGTAATTTGCTCAATAATTGAAGCAAAGAATTATTTGAGAGTTTTGATAAATCCGTCAATTGTTGGATAGGTTTCATCAAATATCAGATAAAGACTTTCCGCTTCCCTCTGTTCACCGATAAGAATTAAACGTTTCCCCATCCCATATGCTACCCCGGCTTCGATGTGGGCGGACTTGCCTGCTGGAAGAAGCATGATGAGTGTTTCCGATTCTTTTTCCGCGTTCATGTCATTCTCGAAAACTTCTCTGACATACGGATCTTTCCTCCAGTCGCGTTTCTCAAACTCCTCCATATCTCTGTGTGGATCATTGGCTACTCGGTGCAGCACATGTGGAGCTTCAAAAAAACAATAGACTGATCTCCCTTTTTCTCTAAGTTTTCTGGTCAACTCCACTACCGCGTCTTTATTTCTCCAAGGAGATGAGATGAAATACTGGTATTTCACAGTATGAGTATAATATGTTTATACGGCAAGATAAAGCTGAATATCAGCTCGAACTATTGTAATACGTGTGTTTTTTGGTACGATTCGAAGTAAGGATATACTATGGCTTTTAAATTACGTAGTGCCATCCCTAATGGGATTATAAATGTGGTGTACCAACTGCCAAAAGCGGTACTGGCAAACCTTTATTACGGTTTTCCTGCGAAAAAACTTAGGGTAGTAGGTGTCACTGGCACTGATGGTAAAACCACCACTGTCAACATGATTTACCAAATCCTTCGTAATGCGAACAAGCGTACGTCGATGATCTCCACCATCAAGGCTGAAATTGCTGGTGTCAACTACGATACCGGATTTCATACTACCACGCCAAATGCATTCCCATTACAAAGTTATATCAAAACGTCTCTTAATCACGGTGACGAATTTATAGCTCTCGAAGTTACCTCCCATGCTTTAGCTCAATATCGTGTCTGGGGAATCCCATTTGAAATAGGTGTAATCACCAATGTCACCCATGAGCATCTTGATTACCACACTACCTTTACTGAGTATCTTCAAACTAAAACCAAACTCATTGGAAACGCAAAATACGCTGTCATCAACCGCGATGACCCCAATGCTTTAAAAATGATCGCTGGAGCACACGGCACAGTCGTCACCTACGGCCATGGAGAAACGCCGTCGGAATTTAGTAAATATCAAGACTTCAACACCCTATCTCATCCATTAAAAATCAAACTACCAGGAGACTACAATATGAGCAATGCTCTCGCCGCGTTTGCTACCACGACACTCCTTGGGATCAAAACTAAAATCATCAAACAAACGCTTGAAACGTTTGAAACACTCACCGGCAGGCTCGAACATATCAAAACTGGGCGCGGGTTTGATGTGTATGTGGATTTTGCTCACACTCCAAATGCCATGAAAAATGTCTTGTCAACCCTCAGAAAACGCACCAAAAAACGCTTGATTGTTCTTTTCGGCTTATCCGCCGAACGCGATATTAAAAAACGTCCTGTGATGGGAAAAATGGCTGCTCAACTTGCTGATATTGTCATCGTCACCGATGACGATCCGCGGTTTGAGGATCAAATGTCAATCATCAACCAAATCGTTGCCGGCGCTCAGACGTTGGGTAAAGCGTATCTTTCGAAATTTCACAAACAGCCGGGCAGGCACGAAGCGATCAAATTTGCGCTCAGTATTGCAAAACCAGGTGATACGATAGCTCTTTTAGGTAAAGGGCATGAGCTGTCGATGAGTTACCGAGGAATCGAATATCCGTGGTCTGATAGTAAAGTGGTTAAGGGCTTACTCTCAAATGGAAAATCTCCTTATACGTACGGTTAATATTAATCTACCCAATTATTCCAAAGTACTATCACTGAGGATACACAAAGGCTGATGGCGATGATGGTATCGGGAACAGTAAAACCAGTAAATACACGGCTCACAATATTTACTCCGGTTAGTCTTTGAAACCCCCAGTTAAATGAAGACGCCGCGATTACCATGAGAGCGATATGGTAAAGTCCGCCTCGGAGTGGGGATTTGCGCATAAATAGCATATGTCTATTTATACATACGATCCCCCACCAGCGCAAGTATGGTGGAAAGGTAATGTTAGAGCCTGTTTGAAAAGTTAATTTTACCCTTGAATGAACTTTTCATTAGAGGCTCTTATGAAGCTGTTTAACATAGTTTTCAAACAGCTTCTTAGACTATAACCCTAGAGATTGAATGACTTGGTCGGCGTTTTGATACGTCCTTTCAGGCAGATGGTCTTTAAACCATTGCTTGTCTTCCGCCGAAAAGTCGGATAAATTGTCGCACTCGGCTACTAACTCTGCCTTGGATGCCGGGTATTTTTGGTGTTGTCTCAGATGCATAATAGCATTGGCTTTATCGTTCATATCCCACCTCCTTTTAATTTATTTTATCACTTAATCCACACAACACTATCAAAGATATGTAAGAATTTAAACAGTTTACCATAATCCATCCTCCGGCAGCCCAATTGATTTATTCACGAGCCGCTACTCAGTAATTTGATCCGTAACGCTCCTCAATTTGAAAAAGTAGACCTTCCCAATCTCTCGTTTCTAGGGTATAATAGACATACCGCGGAAGGCGGTTTTTTTATGATTCCTATCCGAAACATTGCCATTATCGCTCACGTCGACCACGGGAAAACGACGCTGGTTGATGCGATGCTCAAGCAGTCAAAAACAAAACTGGATAAAGATACTCCGGATACACTTATCATGGACAGTAATGAACTAGAAAAAGAGCGAGGCATTACCATTTTTTCCAAAAATGCATCAGTTCAATGGAACGGGGTAAAAATAAATATTATCGATACCCCAGGACACGCTGATTTTGGCGGTGAGGTAGAGCGTGTCCTTACTATGGCCGACGGTTGTCTTCTGCTTATCGACGCCAAGGAAGGGCCGATGCCCCAAACCCGGTTCGTTCTTAAAAAGGCACTCGAAATGAAACATAAAATCATTGTAGTCGTAAACAAGATCGACCGTCCAAACGCCAGGGTTCATGAGGTGCTTGATAGAACTCTTGAACTTTTCCTGGAGCTGGGAGCAGACGACGCCACTGCGGATTTCCCGATTATTTATGCCTCTGCTAAGGAGGGGAAAGCCGGGCTAACGAGTGACTTGGGCACAATGACTGATATCAAACCTCTCTTTGAAACAATCCTTAAAGAAATCCCCCCGTCTTCGGGAGATCCGGACAAACCACTTCAAATTCTGGTGACGACGCTCACGAACGATCCGCATCTTGGAAAAATTGCCGTCGGCCGGATTTATAACGGCACGATCCGCAACGGTCAGGATATAGTCCTAATTATGCATGACGGAACTTTTGCAAATTATAAAGTCACCTCGCTGATGACTTACGAAGGTCTAAACCGCGTTGAAATCCCCGAGTCGGGGACGGGCGATATCATTGCCCTTTCAGGTATCCCCAACCCCCAGATCGGTGAAACGATTGCTGACAGCCAAAACCCAATCGCTCTTCCGGTTTTAGTGATTGATGAACCAACCATCAGTATCACTTTTATGGTGAATACCTCACCTTTCTCCGGCCGGGAAGGCGAGTTTAAAACATCACGCCAAATCCGTGAGCGGCTTTATAAAGAACTAGAAACTGATATGGCTTTAAGGGTCGAAGACAAGCCAGGCGGCGGGTGGAACGTGTCGGGAAGAGGTGAACTACATTTGGCCATACTCATTGAGCGCATGCGTCGGGAAGGGTATGAATTTCAGGTCGGTCGCCCGAAAGTGATAGATAAGATTGTTCACGGAGAAACGCAGACTCCGTATGAGAGCCTGTTTATCGAAATCCCTGACGAATTTATGGGGCTTGTCATGCAAAAGCTTGGCGCACGTCGCGGCAAACTAGTTGACATGAAACCCACAAACGGTATCACCTTTTTGGAATTTGTTATAGCCACCAAAGGGCTTTTCGGTTATAGAAGCGAATTTATCACCGATACGCGGGGTTTGGGGATTATTAATACGGTATTCAGCCATTTTGGACCGGACACGGGATTTGCGTATCTGCGCGGACAGGGGTCACTTGTGGTACACGAAAGCGGAAAAACCAACCTCTACGGACTTACGAACGCGCAAGAAAGAGGACAATTGTTTTTAGGTCCGGGAGTTGACGTCTATAAAGGCCAGGTAGTTGGCGAACACGCCAAAAGCGGAGACTTACGAGTCAATGTCTGTAAATCCAAAAAACTAACTAATATGCGTTCGAAAGGCGAGGGGGTTTCTGAGTATTTCAAAACCCCCAAAACCATGGGACTTGAGCAGGCGCTTGAATTTATCACCGACGACGAGCTGGTTGAGGTAACACCGCTCTCAATTCGGATCCGCAAAAAAATTCTTGACGAAGTCGAAGAACGCCGCAAGCGCTTGTAGTAAAAACCTTACAAATTACTTACCGTTCGTACACTACTACTTTTGACGTAAAACCTTTTACTTCCAAAGCGGTTTTATGGGGAAATGTTTCAAATTTGATTTTTCTATCATCCACCATCTCAACTAAAACTACACCAAGTACTTGGGGTGAATTTGCGGCAGTAATCGTTTCACCTGGCGTAAACCTGTCCCATGGCTTGCCGTTTACATAATAATCATATTGCTGAAGCTCATATTTCACTGTGCTACTTCCAACTCCGACTTCCTTGGGATCAGGCGTATTGCCTTTTACCCCGAACTGGCGTGAATCCCCCTCATATCCGCCGATAGAAATCCGTATTTGCGTCGGATCAAGGTGATCATATACAATCGACAAATGATTATTCCAATAGTCACCGTTCTGCCAGCCGCCGTATCCGTCGGTTCCCGCCTTAAACCAGTTACCCACAAGTTTTCCGTCGATGTCGTAGTCAATCTTCCCTTGACGTGGTTCGGTTTGACGGAGATCTAACGCCAAAAATTCGCTTTTTATTGGTTCTCTAAAATATTTAAACGGGTCATCTGTGTGGATTTTCCAGGGCTCCGTGTTGTAATGCTCGGGAACGATGAAATTCAATGTGACGTCAGTATTCCAGACGGCAAAATCAAGCGTCTGGCCGCCAATTTTACCAATCACTTGCCCGGCTTTTATCGGTATCCGTGTCCGTTGCCGACTGGTACGTTTATCAATATCACCTGCTTGCTTGAGTATTTCCGGTGTCAGCGAAGTCACGAGATCGTAATAACTATAAAACGTACAGGTATACTCGACTACCAATCGGTATTCATCGGTTTCCTTACCTGTCGGGTTATCGCCCACAAACTGCGTCCGGTGCTGGATATCAACAATTGTTCCATCGGCAATAGCTAAAACCTCGTAAGTATCACGAGCTGATTGAAAATTCTTTGGGCTGAAGTATATGTGGTCAATCGGTGTCACATGTGATCCAACCATGAGCCCCAAAGGGATGATTGAACCAATGTCTTTCACATGCATCGGTGGCGATATGAAAGTAGTGGTACCCTCGCCTGTACACAGTCCACCGCTTAAGTTTTGGCTCAAAGAGTTCACCCGCTGTCCTGTCACGCGGTTTAAAAACTGAAACGGCTGTTTGTTACCGGATACATCTGAGCTTGATTTCTGTGTCAGGCGAAGTAAAAGAAGCACTACAAATCCCACTAATACAGCGCATATGCCAAGAAGAATCCATAGTGTGTAGTTTTTTTTCTGCACAGACTCCACGTTCTCATACTTTTGGGTGTTAGTCAAAGTAATATTTCGAAAGTTTTTAATCCTTTGAAACAGGAATATCAAAACAATAATACTTAAATACTATCAGAAACTAAAACACCAGTTATTTTTGAAAGTAGAATGAGGTTATTAATTGTATTATAGATAGATTCAACGTACACCCTGACCGATTGTATCCCGCAACCACGCATCGATTAATCTTTGTTCGCTTTCTCTTGGATTCCCTATCTCAACCCCCTCACCAGACCTCAGTATGGCACGGTTAAGAATGCCTTGTTCATTTAGATTCATTGCTTCCAAAGATTGTTTTGCAAAACCAAATAATACTCTTCTCACCGCGGCTTTTTTGTGTGCAGTCCATTCTGCTGCTTTTTCAACTACTAATCCTAAAAGAAAATGGATTCTTTCAAAAGAAGAGGAAAGATCTAAATATTCAGATCTTTCATGAAATGTTTTCCATGCATCCATTGTCTCAACCATAAACCCTTCGGGGTTTATCGTATCTTCTGCTGCTTGTTCCTGAAATGCTTCAAGCATTTCATTCAAATTTTTCCATCCTTGAGCGACGAAACGTTCAAGAGAACTTCTTGTATCCGATGTTTCAAAGGACGCATCAGGAACTGCTGGTCTGCTTTCAATTGATGCAAATATTCTAGAGCCTTCCATATATGTAGATTGTACCATGTCTTTCTATTATCATGAGTAACTTTTATATAGATTTGGATCACTTCTGACCAGTTCTACATGAATTACTACCATCATTAATTAATGTTTCAACACTCTTTATCGAAATAATTATTTTTTCCCAAGATCTATAGCTTATTAAATACTCGTTTCCAGTGCTCCCTCATTTGTTCGCGCGTCTTGGCAGTGGGGAGGTTTTCCTGGTGAAAACGGATGTTAGTCTTGTCTTTGGTGTTTCTAGGGCAAAAAAGGGGTAAGAATTTAGAAGCGAAGAAACAGACGAGGCGTTTAAAATGAATGTTGGGCTTTATTTGTTAGCTTGTTGTGACGCCCTCACTCACCGCGCAACCGTTGTTTTTTACACTTGCGATTTTTACGATTGTGGAGTAATCATTTCACTTAAATAACAATTTGGTTTCGGATTTTTATCTCATTAACGATCTCTTTAATCATTTGGTTGTAAGTATATTTTGGGAGATTTAGTTCATTTAATTCTGATAAATCATCCGCAAAAATTTCAAAAGTTGAATCTTTTGCATCAATAGGCGTTACTTTAATGCCGAAGGGAGTCAATATATCTTTTGCTGTGTCATATCTTGATTTCATTTCTGGGACGGCAATTACAATCGAGTAGCTATATATTCCTTTGTTTATGCAAGTTTCAATGACTTCGCTGATGTGTCTTATATAGGTTGGCTGAAATTTCCACGATGTGTCATAAACTGCCGGAACACCTTCATCCAAATTTTTTAGCATTCTGTTGAACGGTCTGTCATTAGTTGTGTTCGGACTATAGCCAAGAATAAGAGATGGACGAAGTATAATATATCCATTTTTAGCAGTTTTTACGATAGCTTCAGATTTTAATTTTGTTTTCCCGTAGAGATTTGAAGGCTTGATAGCTCCCATTGTCGAAATGTATATCAGCGTAGCATTCACTTTATTAGCTGAATCAACAATACATTGCGTTGCCGTTTGGTTTAACAATACTGCTTTTTCGGGGTTTGCGTCGCACCACTTGGCACTAGCGTTATTGGCTGCATGGACAATCAAACTAGGCATGTTATCAGAAATAACTTTCTCGACTTCCTCTTTATTTGTAATATCGAGATGAGTCAGTTTTCCAGAAAGTCTGTTGGTGGAATAAGTCCCTCCAACATCAAATTTGGATTTTAGGTCAAAATACAATCTGGCGCCTACGTAACTACTTGCACCGATAATTAAAATTTTTGTTTTG
>CAYPMW010000036.1:0-12046 GCA_964412165.1 uncultured Gammaproteobacteria bacterium
TATTCAGTTATTTATTTTACCGTTACGCTTTTGGCGATGTTTCTCGGTTTGTCTACGTTATGGTGCAAAACCCTCGACATTTCATAGGCTAAAAGCTGCAACGGCACAATATTAAAAATAGAGCTGGTTTCACCCATATCTGCCACTTTTATGAAATGATCAAACTCAATTTGATTTTGTGGCGCTAGCGCGATAATTTCTGCGCCTCTGGCTTTGACTTCGTGGAGAGCATTTAAGACGTCAGTTTTTACTTTATCGTTTGAAAACACAAATATCACAGGTACACCTGGTTCCATCAGCGTAATCGCATAGTGTTTGAGGTCGCCAGCGGCAGTTCCATGAGCATGGATATAAGCACCTTCTACTATCTTGATCATGCCTTCTTTGATAATCTGCAGATTTTGTCCTTTTGCCAGTAGAAATATATGCGACTTTTTAGATAAAAACATAGCTAGTTTTTTTAAGCTGGTATAAAAAACTTTATCTTTAAGAATCTTTTTCAAACTATCAACGAGTTTCTGCAAATTCCTTGCGCCCTCATTCATTTTGCCGCTCACGGTTTTGGCCAGGAGATACCCCCACGCAATTTGTGAAACAAATACTTTGGTTGACATGACACAAATTTCCGGACCAGCAGAGGCCAGAAATTTAAATGCTGATAAACGCGTCATCATACTGCCTGGCATATTGACGTATGAGGCTATTTTTACCCGCCTTTCCGCAGCTTGTTCAAGTATCTCCAAAACGTCTGCGGTCTCACCGCTTTGGGAAGGCGCAATAATAAGATCATTGGGTGTAAATAAGTCAAGGTACTCTTTTGACTCAGCACCAATCAGAGAAACAGCCGGTATGTGGGCTAATGTGCGCAGAAAATAAGCTATTTGGGCCGCAGCTATACCAGCTGTTCCTGAACCGATAATATAAACCGTGGCTGCATTTTTTATTGCTGTCGCGAGTTGCATGAGCATTTTTTGATCTTGTTTAATTATGTTGATGATCACGTCTGGTGCTTCATGGATCTCTTTGAGCATAAAATGCTCATAACCCTTTTTATCAACTTCGCTATCTTTAATATCGTTTGGTTCAAGTCGATAAACGCCAGTTTCGCCGGTACTTATATCCAAGACCTTGTATATACCAAGTTGTGAAACTACCATTTGACCATTTTCCAAAACCAAAACTTGATGTACATGTGGTGCAAATGAAAGCGTGTCAGAGGAGAAATATATATCTTTATTATTGTCATTTATGCCTATTACCAGTGGCGAACCGTTTTTTGCGGCAATTATTTCTCCCGTTACCGACAAAACTATAATGGTATTTCTTCCAGTTAACTGGGCAAATGCTTTTCTTATTGCATCGACAAGATTATTCGTAACTTTCCGTTTGTCTTCGATGAGTCTTACAATTACTTCTGTGTCTGTTTCTGAGATGAAATTGTAACCTTTACCTATTAGCTGATTTTTGATGGTAGCAAAGTTTTCCACAATTCCGTTGTGGGCTAAGGCAAAAGTTTTGTCAGATGCTAAATGAGGGTGGGCATTGATTTTAGTGACTGCACCGTTTGTCGCCCACCTAGTATGACCGATGGCAACACTACTTTTCGGAAGTTTCAGTCTGTGGTTACTCACAACACCAACCTGTTTATCAATATGAATGTGCGATTTACTTAAGACTGCGATACCCCAACTGTCGTATCCACGATAATCAAGCCGTTTTAGTCCTGCAAATACTGCTCGCGTTGCATCATGTTTATTTCCTGAATACCCAAAAATACCACACATAATAGTTGTTTAGAATTAAGAGTGAAGAATTAAGAATAATAAATTCTTATTCTCTAATCTTTCTTCAAATATGATTGAAAATGGTAATTAAAATAGATAGAGAAGCGTAACAATATAATAAGCTTCCCGAAGTGTTGCGGACTACATCATTTATTCTTTGAGGCATTCCTTACGAAATGGTTTTAAAATAAATGTTACGGTGGGTAGCGCCACCGCAGGGTTTCCGCAGATACTCCCCGTCAATCCTTATTATAATCAAGGCGGGGGTCCGATTTCTTCGCCTTTAGCGAGATCCCTTTCCTCGTCACCCCGGTGTAACACCGGGGCCACACGCTCGTAATCTTTTTCCGCTAATCAATAACTCCTTGTGTGAATATTAGACGTTTTCGAAAGAATCGTCAAGTTATCACCGGCACGTAAACAATATTTATAATAGTATACCCTTCTTACTGTAATTTGCAACTTTTTCGGGAAGATTAATGTTGCTAATTCAGTCTAGAGGCAGTTTTTGGCCGAAACATTTCATTGTGTGAAGGGTATATGTTACAATCTATATGTTCATCACAGTCTAAAGTACAATTTATATCCAGTTAAATTTTATTTTGTATATGAGTGAATTTAGACGACCTTCGATTACTGAGAGATTACCACAACTTCCACCCGATCTAGCAGTAGGTATAGCCCGGGCTATCAGAACAGTTGATCGTGTCAGCGTGCGACAAACTGGTGCAACAATTGAAGCGTTAAGACGAGAGGTACCTCGAGGTGGGATATTGCTGGCAGAACTTTATTCTCGGATCGATCAATATTTAGTGTTAACGACCGAGTATGAAACTGCGAAAGCACGTCGTCAAAGAGTTGGGGGGATCGTTAATGCCACCAAATATGGATTACGAAGACTTGCATCTGCGGGAAATATAAAGACTGGTGAATATGTAAACTATGTTAGCCAAGTAGATTTACAGATTGGCAATAAAATCAGGTATTTTCAGTATTTTACTCCCGAAGGAGTTGAAATACTTCTTGGTCTTGATGAGGGCTCAGCGGAAATGCGATATTTTTCAAGACTTGGTGAAGCATCTTTTTCGATATTGCAGCGAGTTCTAAAAAAAGTCTATCCGTAAGCTGCATCTATACTATTCTTACTGTATTTTGTCCCGATGTAATATCGGAATTAAATCAGTCTAAAATGCGTTATACCCGGAACAATTTCAATTGTGAAGGGTATATAAAAGATTAACTTCGTTTTTGTCAAACGCAAAAAAGTTCCGCTTGCGCATCACCGTGAGTATAATACATCACTCATTTGAATGTTTTTATGAACCTTTCTTTTTATAGGGTGACGCCGAATGGCAACTCTATCAAAAATTTACCGTTCGTTTGAATCTCTATAAGGTATTTTTGACATGATAGAAGGGATGGAAAAGCTAAATATAGTCGTTCTACCCGGCTCAGAAGTAAACCAAATTCGGCCTTTGTGCATTTCTGTGATAGATTTGGCGATATACAAGCCAAGTCCTGTGCCTTTACTTCCTTGAATCAGTTTTCCAGTCACACGGAAAAATTTGGTAAATAAATGTTGTTGAGCATCTTTAGGTATACCTGTACCTGTGTCTTGCACATGGGTGACGACATCTGTGCCTTTTACCTCAATCCATACCGTTACAGAACCATTAGGTGGAGTGAATGTGATGGCGTTGGAAAGTAAATTTGAAAGAACTTCTACTAAACCAAATTTATCTCCAAGTATCAGAGGTAGTGGTGATTTGGGAGGAGTATATTGTAATGTAATTTGTTTTTCATGAGCATTAAATCGAAAATTTTCCACTATTTGTTGCACTTGGGTATGCCAGTCAATCGGGACGATATTTAATCCAAACGTTCCTTGTTCAATCCGCGATACATTGAGGATGTTTTCCACCAAAGCATTAAGCTGTTCAGAAGATGTTTGGATACGTTTCAAAATAAGTGATTGATCGTTAGATAGCCCCAAACTATATTGATGGAGATATTCAGCAATATATCCTCGTATAGAAGTAATAGGAGTGCGTAACTCATGCGCGGCTATTGATACAAAATCGAGCTTCATTTCTTCAAGTTGACTTTCTTTGGTGATATCGTGAATAGTTAGGATGCATCCCAGATTTACGAGTCGTCCTTCTTTAATTTTAGCGGCAATTAGATTTACCATTACATTTGTGCGAGAAGTTGAAAGTTTGACATTATTTTTTTGATAGATAATGCCTTCTAGTATAGTGGTGTCTAAAGGACAATAATCTTTTGATTCGAGGCGGTGATCACTGCTCTCAAAAGTAAGAATTTCTTCAATTGGGCGATTTGTAACTTCTGCAGTAGTATATCCAGTTAACGCCTCTGCGGCCTTATTAAAAAGAATTATTGAACGAGACATATCAACTGCAATCACTGCATCAGTAATTCCTGATAGAATCACTGACAATTTATTGCGTTCAGCAGAGATCGATTGAAATGATGTATTTAGCTGACTGGCCATTCGGTTAAACGATTCGCCTAAAGTTTCAAGTTCGTCATGGGTTTTGATGTTAATACGATGTGTCAAATCTCCCAAACCTAGTTTTAAACTTCCTTGTTCCAATATTTCAATTGGATTGATGATTTTTCGCGTAATTTGGGTATTGATGAGGATAACCAAAAGTAATGCTGCAAAAAATAATAATGTAGCCAACAAAGCCGCCTGAAGATTAGCGGAGAGTAAGTCTGATAGTGGCATGACACTAATTACCCCCCAACCGGTGTGCTTGGTGATGGAGTGACTGGTTAAAGCTGCTTTATTTTGTTCATTGACTGTAATATGAGCTAGTTCTTGATCGTTTGTATGCGCGTGGAGAAGCGGGATCTGGCTATGTTCAAGAAAAATTCCTACCTCCTTAAGATGCCGGGCAGAAATATGATCGAGGGCGAGTGTTTTTTGGGGATGGAACATGATATGACCTTCACTATCTACCATAAACAGATACCCATTTTTATCTATTACCAGATTTTCTAAACGTTGCCACAAAGGACTCAAACGAACTGTGCTCTTCAATATTCTGACTACTTCGCCGGGGATCAATTTATTGTCCAACGGAAAGGGTCTTTTCAAAAGTGGTTCAGATTCACTAAGTAAAATTATTGGAACAGCCAGAGTAATTGCTGGCTCATTGTCATCATCGTATGAAACTTCACTTACATAATAATCTATCTCACGATTTATGATTTTAGATATATAAGGAGCATTTTTTAAATTTGTAAGTTCTGATTTTGAGAAAGTCCGGTTTTTACCGATTTTGATAAGTTCGTCGCCGTCTCTACTGATGACTGTTAATACTTGAATGTTTTGATCTTGGACGAGAAAGTTTTGGAGTTCGTTCTGCATTCTATGATCGTCTCCGCTTAGAAGCGCATCGGTTTGAGATCTCAGTCTTAAGCCGGTGAGTTCGATTTCTAAAAATGTATCAGTAATGTATACACCGTCGTTGGCAGTAGTTACCAGACGAGCCGAGGCTGAATTGAGGATTTGCTGCTTAGTGGAATTAAACCAGACATAATTAGTGAGAAAAAGTACGGGAATGGTGATGCCTATAAAAACGATAATAAATTTATTTTTGAGTTTAAAATGAAAGAATGTCATTGTATGTGTCTTTAACTATATAATGATATATACCTTTCAAACTCCACCTTTATACTGACAAATTTAAATAGATTTACACATATATACGACTGGTAGACGTTTGCCAGAAGGGAGAAGGTTCCAATTGGTATCCGTAGTGTTGTATTTATCGCAAGGTTTAAACCCATGTTTGGCATAAAAACAGATTGCTGATGAGTTATAACTTACTATTTCTATATATATATTATGATGCACATCAAACCAATTGAACAATTGTTTTAAAAATAAAGTGCCAATTCCGCAGCGTTGATACGCTTTTACTATATAGAGTGCTATAATTTCATTATAGTTGGTATTTTTAGCTGCATGTACGTATCCCACGATTTTCTCCAAATATTTGGCGATTAAAAAGATATGCGAGGAATTTTTTAAGAGCAACTGAATATTTGACTCAACTTCATCGTTTTTCTTAAACATTTGCTTAATGATTTTACTGGTGACACTCAGTTTGGGATTGACATATGTAGTTAACCAAACACGTTTGTTGACTGATTCAATAGATGAAGCGTCATGAGGAGTAGCCTTAGAAATGTCAAATATGTTTAGGTTACCCATTAGAAATGATTGTAACCTATTTTAGAAAAATAGTTTGATGAGTAAAGTGTAGTAAGCTATTGTAGATATTCGTTTGTAAAGTACTGGACAACATTAAATTTTTCATCCAATAATGTAGCTTTGGCCATGGCGTTGTAAGCCCTCATCCAAACCGAATTCTCCATCAGCCCTATTTGAGTTTGTCCTGTAGGCTTGATAAGTGGTGCTGCGTTCGAAAGTATAAAGCGCTGGTAATCAATATCATCATACTCTTTATTCACCCGAGACATAGTAATTTCAACTGCTTCTTCTTGGTTTTTGATAGCGTATTCCCAACCTTTAACCGTCGCTTTAATAAAATTTTGTACCACTTCGGGATTTTCCCCAGCAAATTGCTTTGTAGTGACTATCACGTCTCCGTACATTTGAAACCCATATTCTTCTGGTAAAAGTAGATTAATATCGAGTCCAGCTTTATTTAATTTGTAAACTTCATTTGTGCGGTAAAGATCAAGTAAGTCAGCGCGGTTATCTCGTAAGTTACCGACCTCATCAAATGCTAAATCCTTATAGGTGACATCGCTTTCTTTAACTCCACCGTAGGCCAAAAGAGCTTGATAGGTGATGATGGCTTCAAAACTTCCACCGCCGGTAGTACCTAATATTTTACCTCTTAAATCAGCGGGAGTATTAATATTTTTCTTTTTCAAAGATGCAAATGCATACGGTGATTTTTGATATATTACTGCGACTGCGATGATATCATTTCCCCTGCTGACTGCTTTCAAAAATTCAGGCGCACTGTCTACAACGAATTGAAAATTACCAGAGACTATATCTGTAGTTTGATCTCCACCAAATTCGTATTCGCGAACATCAACATCTAGTCCGTTTTCTTCATAAAAGCCTTTGTCTTTCGCGACATAAAATCCAGCATAGCCTGCTTGATTCAACCATTTTTGGCGTACGTTTACTTTACTTAATACGGAGCGTTTTTTTGGTTGGGTGAGGTTTGTTGATCTTAGAAGTGGATAAATGAGAGTGATTATGTATCCCAAAACTAATAAAATAAAAATGAGTAGGATTGAGTTTACTAAACGATTATTTGTCATATACACTGAGGTTAACTCATTTTATTTACTAGTGTCAAGTACTATTTTTTAATATAATTTCAACATGTATACCCGTCTTACTCCCACTTTGCAACCCGAAGGGGCGGCAAAGCGTACCTACCGGCAGGCAGGTTAGCGGGGTATATACTCGAACATTTTCGGGTGTGAGTGGTAGATCCGAACTTCTGGTTTTTGAGATAATTGCTTCCAAATTCATTCCGTGTTACAAATACGAGTGCATGAAAAGAAGGATATATATTACGGTGATGGGAACTATGGGGTCAGGAAAAACTACGGCTGCAAAACTTATAGCCAAAGAACTCAGACTCCACTTGATTGAAGAAAACTTCGGCGAAAATGCATTTCTTCCCCGATTTTACGCTGAGATGAAGCGCTGGGCGTTTCATTCCCAGACTTTTTTCCTCATGGAAAAGATAAACCAAATGATTGAAACTGCCAAGGTAGTGACTTCCACGGCTATTATTCAAGATACGCCGATTGAACAGGATGTTTTTTCTTATGCCAAGGCTCAAGCCATGCTGGGTAATATGGATGATGATGAATGGAGGCTTTATCAGAAAATTTACCGGTCATTTATACCACTTCTGCCTAAACCTGATTGTATCATCTATTTAAAAGCATCGCTTGAGACGGTCAAAAAAAGGATAAATGGCAGAAAAAGGCAGTATGAAAGGCGTATACCAGATAGTTATTTAGAGCTTTTGGAGACACTCAACGACCGGTGGCTAAAGAAAGAAACTAATGGTATCCGCGTGATTGAAGTCGAGACTGATAACTATAATTTAGTCCGCAGTCACAAAGATATCGTGGTTTTTCTAAATAATATTAGATCACAATTAAAGCATGGATAGTCGACTAAAAGATATCAAAGTCTGTATCTGGGATTTTGACCGGACACTCTATCCGCCCAATGAGGCTCTTTATAAAGAAGTCAGGAATGCCGAAATCCAGACAATCATTGATTATAGGAGATGGTCTCGCGATCTTGCTGAAACAGAATTTAATAAATTGTATCTAAAAAAATTTCCTGGAGCTACAGAGACTGTGGCTGCAATCTGTAATATCAGTACTAAAGAAGCGGCTGTTTATGGCGAGCAGTATATTAACCGGGCAAAATATCTGCAAAAGGATGAACAGCTAGTTCAACTATTTCATGCATTACACCAATATCGTCATTTTATGTTGGTCAATGGCACCAAAGAAGTCACTGCCCAGTCACTGATAATATTAGGTTTATCGCCTCACATATTTGAAGAAATTGTGACTTCAGAATTAGTTGGAGCAAATAAGCCAAGTGATAAAGGCTACCTGTATATTTTAGAGAAAACCAGACTACCCCCTGCCCAACATTTGATGATCGGAGACAGAGAAATGGTTGATTTAAAAACTGCCAAAAAGCTGGGAATGAAGACATGTTTGGTATGGGCAACCGAGGGAACAATTGCTGATTGGGTGGTGCCAACCGTTTACGATCTCGTAGAGCTGCTTTCCCCATAAAAATCCTCTACAATACGCACATGTACCAGAAAGAATTTGCTCAATACCTCGGTGCTCAGTTACCAGAGTTATATCGCCGGGAAGGTTTACCGTTTCCGCTTGACGGCCCATGGGAACTGCCTAAATCTCACTGGGTTCGGGTATTTCGTCAAAGGCGGGGTCGGTATGAGCACTTAGGATCAAGTCTTGTGGCTCACCTGGCGAGGAATTTGGGAGATACGGAGCCGTTAACACAAGCGGCACACATACTCTGGCTTCTTACTAAACCAGTTAATGATCTGTTTGAAACTCAGCTTGGGATACCACGCACCGGAATTTCCCTTGTTGACACAAATCCGCTGGCAGCCCAAGAGCTTGCTGGTCGGATTACGAGTATCATAAATCCTCGCCGAGCCAGTAGATTTAGTCGTTTCCTAAATAATCATCCCGAATTTCACGAGGCGCTTTTCCTTATACGTGATGAGCTACTGACTGCGGATACTCCTTACGAACACGAAAGGTTAGCTTCCCGTTTTCATAATCTCTCTACACAAGCGTTTGCTCTTGGCAAGCCAACATTAAATATTACCCGGGAATATTCATTTACCGACCCAAATATTACCTCATCAGAAGATGCCCGCGTGTGGGAAATGGATTTTACTTTATCACAAAGAGTTGACAGCACACTTGGTCAAGAGATAGGCAGGATTGTTGAGCGAGCGTACAATGAAACTAGAACAGTCTATGGTTCACATCAAGTGGTTTCCGAAAGACAGGCGCGCATCGGCTTGGGTATTTATGGCGCCGGCTGGTCGGTACTCACCAATTATATCGGCCAGGCACTTGAAGAAGGATTTACACTCAATATCAACTATTTCAAGCACGCCCAGGTATATCGGGCGCTTGCCCGCATGTTTAAAGTTGAACTCACTGATGTCTTTTCTTGTTTAATAGATTTGTATGCGCGACATGAGATTGGTCATGAAATCAATATTGCACCAGACCGAAATATGAGTGGTATCCCAGATAGAGGAAGTCCAGACCCCTTTATTGAGGAACTTCAGACTGATGTTCGTCTTCATGAGAGCGTTTTTAAGCGATTGCTTTACGATGAAGCAGTAGCCGCAGATCCTCAAGTGCAGAAGCGACATATCCAAACCGTCATAGTACTCCTTACAGTAGACTTTGCGCTTGAGGCTCTTGGAGGCGATCCGCAGGATGCGTTCATTGAAGGGTACGCCGTATCAGGCGTATACGCCCTAAATATGCTCATCGATTACGGAATTATCGGACGAAGTATCAGTACAGGAGAATTTACACTCGATGTAAATTTACATAAGTTAAGGAGGTTTTTGGAAGCGTACCAAAAAGTAGGTCCATATATCGACAGAAATTATGACGATCCTCAACAAATGAATGTTATGTACCGTGAACTCTATCCCGAGGCATTAGAATTAGTCAATAGGTTGAGAGAACTCAAACTAAAATAGCTATTATGAAAGAACATTTTTTCGTCTGTCCTTACTGCGGGAAGCAGATATCCATGCTTCTTGATTCGGCAGCTAAGAGGTATAAATATATCGAAGATTGCGAGATCTGCTGTAATCCCATAGAAATAAGTTTTAGTGTAGAAGCTGGCTCAATCACACATTTTTCTGCGGAATGTATTGAACAATAAGTACGATTGGGTCTATGTGAAAAAATGTAAAACCTGTCCCAATGAAAAAGGGTATGCAAGTTGAACTGGGAAGTCGTCAAAAAGAATTACAAAAACATGTCTCTCTGGATGATATACCGAGCGGCGCGCGTATACCGAATCATTTATTTCAGATTCTTACTCCTCCTGCTACAATTGTAGATTTTGGCGGCGGCAAAGGTTTTAAGGCTCACGAATTACGACGGATTGGATATACAGTTGTAGTTGCGGATATCAATCCTGAGGCAATTACCCATGCCCTGAGTTTTGGTTTGCCTGCTCTTGAGGTAGATATCACTGAAATTTCTACTGTAGATAGCATCAGAGCATTTTTTTCAAGGAATGTGGATGCGGTGGTAATGGAGGCATTGCTGTGTAATTTAGTGGGTAATGACTGGCAAAAAGCACTTCGTCACGCGCATGAGTTGTTAAAAGAAGAAGGACTACTATTTATTGCAGATGTACTGCGTGTTGATCAGCCGAATCCGTTACTTGATGTGAACGTTGACGACACTTTTTTAGTATGGAGAAGAGATTGGGAAGAACGGTATAGAAATAATACTCAACTTGGTTTACCGTGGGGAACATTTGTGGTAGCCAGACCCGGCGTAAATAAAAGCATTGAATATGGTCCTCCCGAATTACTTACTCATTTAGTGGGAACTGATAATTTTGAGCGTTATGCTTTACATTTGAATGAAATTGAACTAATTGATTATTGTGCCTCAATAGGATTTGAAGTAATACTTTTTGAATATATGGTATGGCAATCGCGTGAAAATAAACCACTGTCAGGATGCGTACTTATCTGCCAAAAAAGCTAAAAATTTCTTTACAAACTATATTCATTTAGTTATATTCAGTTACATATGGCAAAAGGTAAATTAGTGGTGATTGAGGGTTCAGACGGATCAGGGAAGGGGACACAACTAGCCTTGTTGGTAAATTATTTTAAAAAAACTCACATTCCTCATGCCACACTTGATTTTCCCCAGTACTACAAGACATTTTTTGGGCGCTGGATTGGCCGGTTTTTGAAAGGTGAGTTTGGTAGAATCGAAGATTTACCTCCTTACTTACTCATGTTTCCCTATGCGGCTGATCGTTGGCAGGCTAAAGGAGACATTGAAAAATGGATAACTGAGGGGAAAGTAGTCCTTTCCAACCGTTATACCGGCTCAAACGCGTATCAGGCAGCGAAACTCCTACCAAAAGAACGCGAGCGTTTTACCGACTGGTCATTTGAAATGGAATATGAGGCATTTGGAATCCCCCGGGAAGATCTGGTGATTTTTCTTTATGTGCCATTTACAGTCTCACAAAAGCTTTTAGATACCAAAAAAGCCAGGAAATACATGGGTAATCATAAAAGGAAAGATATTCACGAGGCAAATAAAGTACTCATGCGAGAAGTTGAAAAAATATATCTTGACTTCGCTAAACGCTTCAGACACTGGGTAAAAATTGACTGCGTCAGAAATGGAGCTATGTTAACTAAAACAGAAATCCATCAGCGCATCCTCATGATCCTCAAAGGAAAAAAGATAATTTCTTGATTTGCGTAAAGTAGAGTTAAAGTGGCTTTTTCTAATTTTTTTCCTGTATATATTAGGTAACATCTGGAAATATTAGGAAATATTAGGTATACTGTAAAGCAATATATACACGACCCATGAAGGTTTGTATACCCTTCTTACTGTAATTTGCAACTTTTTCGGGAAGATTAATGTTGCTA
>CAYPMW010000037.1:0-2767 GCA_964412165.1 uncultured Gammaproteobacteria bacterium
GCTAGGGGAGCGAAGCAGATTAGAGACCTGCGTAGTCCTAGCCCTAAACGCATGGACGCTAGATGCCTTACTCGCAAAGTCGAAGATTTTTTGTATTTTGCTTAAGTCACCTAAGAAACTTAAGGTACTTATACAGAAAGCTCGTCGGTTTTGCGAGTGGGGTGTCGTAAGCTAACGCGTTAAGCGTCCCGCCTGGGGACTACGAGCGCAAGCTTAAAACTCAAAGGAATTGACGGGGACCCGCACAACCAGTGGAGCATGTGGTTCAATTCGAGACAAAGCGAAAGACCTCACCAGGGTTTGAAATTCCGCCGTCCTATTCCCTAGAAATAGGGGAAATTCGCAAGAAGGGCGGAACAGCTGCTGCATGGCTGTCGTCAGCTCGTGCCGTGGGGTGTTGGCTTAAGTGCCAGAACGAGCGCAACCCCCATCCAATGTTAAACTATCATTGGAGACAGCCCCCTTCTCAAAGTGTGGAACACTTTGAGAATTTCTAAATTCAAAATCCTAAACAATAACAAAATATAAAATTTAAAGCAATAATACTTATTTTATAATTAATTATTTATTAATTTAAATTTGTTTAGGATTTAGTGCTTAGTATTTTGGATTTTCTCAAAATGCTTGCGCATTTTGAGAAGGGGGAGGAAGGAGGGGACGACGTCAAGTCAGCACGGCGCTTATATCCTGGGCTACACACATCCTACAATGGCGAAGAACAACGAGACGCAAGAGCGCGAGCTTAAGCAAATCTCTGAAATTTCGCCTCAGTTCAGATTGGAGTCTGCAACCCGACTCCATGAAGCCGGAATTGGTAGTAATCGCAGATCAGCATGGCTGCGGTGAATACGTTCTCGGGTCTTGTACACACCGCCCGTCAAGCCAACAAAGTTGGAGGCAGCTGAAATCCCGATTTTATCGGGGCTAAGCTGAATTCAGCGATGGGGACTAAGTCGTAACAAGGTATCCCTAGCCGAAGCTGGGGATGGATCACCTCCTTTCTACGAGAAAATCGTACTGATCGAATCAGTACGCAACTCGTCTCGCCTCACGGCGGACGGGTATATCTTTGGTAGATAGATGTAAAATAACTACCTCTAAGAATTAAACTCTTAATTCGCCATCCGCCAGCAGGCGGAGGCGTATCCTACCACCATTTGATTGCCAAAGTATTGATGCATTTGGAATTAAGCTGCGTAATATGCGTAAGCATGGTTGTTTTGATATGGTACAAAATTTCTATTTTACTTCTGCCTTCATTGTATTTCCCATCCACAGCTAAACACATATGTCACAGTATTTAGAACGTTTGGCGTGGTCTGTAAAAGTAAACGGACACGAATTGTTCCTTTTACCCCGACCGGAACAAGATAATATTATCTTACCTCCAGCCGGAGTGAAGTATCGCGGAATAAAGCGCCGGATAATAACTCCCGCAATGAAGTTCAATCCTGATGGAACTATACAAATGTATCGGATAGTGGATGCTTTAGAAGTGCTTATTGACAGTGAATGGTTAACCATCATGGGAGCTGTACAAACGATTAAGTCCGGCAGTGTTGCTTTATCAGTCAACACGTACCCTGGCTGTGTAGTCGTTAGCTGTGGGGAACCCAATATGCTTAAAATCTGCCATAAGTTAATTTTCGACGCCCAACTTTCACAACGTCGAGGAAAAGTAAGTTTTAGACGAATTGAAATTGAGGACACTGGTAAGGAAAATGTAATTCATGTATGTAATAGACTGGCATCTAAAGATCAGCGGTTTTCTCAGCTGTTTAAAGAACGCGAATTAAAGCATCTTAATTGGAGACAAACCCTGGGGAACTTTTATGCCATGCACGAGAGAGACCCGTTTCTCAAGCCAGCGTTAGTGAATATTCCATTAACATTCTCTCCGAATGGGAAGTAAAGACTTCTACTTTCAAAGTCAACAAGGAGGGCACGTTGATCGTTTGTTACATAATCTTGAGGGCCATATCTTATATATGTTACAATTTCTGAACGCGTAGAGAATTATTGGAAATCCCGTACAATCCTTGCCTCAGAGGGGTAGTAAAACAGGGCGAGCGTGGAAGTCTGTCTCGTGGAGCGAGATCTAGCCTCGCTAGACAAAACATATGTTTTTACATATGTGTTAATAAGGTTACTTAACGGTGATATTTATATTCGTGCCAGCGATGAATTACGAAATAGAATTAGTTTATATAATAACGGCAGTGTAAAATCTACCAAAGCTAATCAACCATGGGTCTTAGTTTATTATGAAGCTTATAAAGATAAAAGGGATGCCTATAGAAGAGAGACACAATTATAAAATCATCAAGCAAAAAAGGATCTACAAAAACAATTAAAGTATAGTTTGGAGATAGACATTGAAGGCGCGGTGGCGAAGAGGTAACGCGGGAGTCTGCAAAACTTCTATGCACCGGTTCGATTCCGGTCCGCGCCTCTGAAACATACAGATAAAATTGGGTATAAAGGTATTTTACGGTTTATGACTGCCGAACAAGAAATCAACCAAGAAAAGATAAAAAATTTGTGATTTCGGAACGCGGGCCGGAGCTATGGGCGCAATCTTAGGAGCACTCATCAATTCGGCAAGCATGATGAGTGTCTCAATTGGATTACTTGTCGGGTCGTATATTGGTGGTAGGGTAATAACGAGTAATGCGTATCGATAATAATATTTGGGTGATTAGTTCATCGGTAGAACGCTTTCCTGATAAGAAAGAGGCGCAAGGTTCGACTCCTTGATCACCCACAA
>CAYPMW010000037.1:2867-12045 GCA_964412165.1 uncultured Gammaproteobacteria bacterium
GAACGCTTTCCTGATAAGAAAGAGGCGCAAGGTTCGACTCCTTGATCACCCACAAGTAGAAAGCCTAACAGAGTTAGACTTTACTCCGCGATACTTTCCTGATTATTTAGCAGTCGTTAGTTCAATCCAATCTCCACCAACTATATACTTCGGGTAGATACTATAGACCTGTGTAGATGAAGGTTATAGTACCACTACACCGACTATTTATAGGTAATATATTTTTTTCTCGCAGATTGACTAATAACTCGACAATTATTTTACCCTGTTGTGACGAAAGAATCATATTTATCTTACTCTCAGGAATTCGAGAGAGCTTATAGTGCTATTCGGCCAGAAATTGAAGAATACAGTAAAATTGTAGCTGCCATTTTTTTTGGTTCCTTAGTCAACGGCTATCCTAAGATGAATTTAGATAATCCAGGCGTACTTCAAAGCGATGCAGATTTATTAGCTATTGTTGAAAATGATACTAGGTATCATTGGTTGGATACGGCAAACCGCAGGGGTATATACTTAGGTGATAGAGCATTATTCTCAAGTGAAGGAGAAAATAGATTTTTTTCTGATCGGATACCCAATGCAGAAATATTTATCCGCTCAAAGGAAGCAATGATACATACTTTAGAATACGTGATTGACCTTTCAGTTTCTAAGGAAAGTCTACGCCAGGGAAAGATCACATTTGTGTCTGGCGGTAATCTAATTGCTTTAGTTTTAGTCCATGCTTTGAAAGAGGGCGTAATGATAGAGGGAGCACTCCCTGCCTACATCCGTGAGATGGCAGATGAAGCATATTTACGAGTGACGAGAGTTCCGATTAGGATATTTCAGGCTAAAAGCTTAGAGGAGCTAATATAGTCCTAATAGTATAATTTCGAAGGGCATAACTCAGTGGGAGTACTGCGTTCGTATCGAAAGTGTCCACTGTTCGATTCTATGTGCACCCACATACTGGTATATCTATAAATTCATTGACTTGATTTTTTCCGTGTCACAATCGCATCCTGCGCTTTGATAGTTAATGGATCCCGTAGGGAGTGATAATGGCGCTATTTTTCATCTAACTCTTCAACATAACCCGCAGAAATTGGTTTAGAGCTTTATAGCTTGATAATTGTAAATTACTCGATATAATAAGTGGTAGTTATGAAACAAGTCAAACGCAAGCCCTGGATGTGGATTTATAAAGGGAATATTCCTTCCGAGTCTTTGGTAGCGCTTCAACAAAATTGGTATGCCTATGAAATTCCCGATTTGGTTGAAATGCGCCGTCTGGCGAAACTCTATCACCGGCCTATTGATGCTCTCTTAATCGGTCGGGAATTGAGGGTAGATGAATGGATGAAAATGTATCGGATTTTTGAAGCGTTTGGAGTGACGGTCGGTTTATTTGTCCCTTTTGCATCTTTAGATTCTGAAAATCATACCATCCGCTCTGATGGTGAAATATTACAGAACTTCCCTGGATTACCTCATTTCAAATGGAGTCTCCTTGGGGAAAATAATAGTCACAATCTAAGGTCAAGATTAATTGAAAATCCAGAAGAAATAAGCTCGATGCTTCTTCGGGAAATTTCACCTGCCTCCAGGTCTAGAGAAGTGAAATAACGGCAGATTTCTTCAGATATAAACGTTAAATTTCAGGTAATTTTTGCCTTTTCCCGGTCTATCATGAAATTGACAGACTCCAGAAGAAACAACTGTCCTAAAAGTCCGACAAATGCCTGCATCTCTTTTTGATAAAAGAGGAAAACCTGGACGAGATAGATTGAAACGAGAAGATACCTCTTAAACATCCGTAAAGCTCTGAGCCGTGACTGCCGGATTAGCATTGCGCCACGAATGACAAATATAGCAGCAACCGCTGAAGAGATAAGATATGCAATTTCAGTAAACACCAGTTTTGAGTGTGCGACCTGAGTCAATGGTAGAAATAATTCGCCCAGTCCCCTAAACAGAGTAAAAAAAGTCAAAAGTCCGGCTGCTGCTTGGAAGACAAAAAAGGCAATCAGTCCGGTCTCAAACCATGCTTGATTAAGTAGAACTAGGTAATATAGCTTAACCTTCATCCAGACACGGGTAAAAATATTTTTCCGAGGTTCAATCGCGTCAAGTTCCGCGTATAATTTCTTGACAGCTATGGTAATAGGATTATCCTGATCTGCATTTTTGAGATATTCAAGCGCATACTTTTTTTCATCTCGATCAAGGTCACTGATAACTGCGTCTTTTATTAATTCAAGGCTATTGATGAGGTGTTCTTTGGGCGTGACGGTATCGTATTTGATATACGTTCGTAAAAGCATATAAAGAAGCATGAAAACAAGATAGATGAGCGCAAATGTCGGCCGGTAGAAATAGTCGTTGTCGCTAGTGATGAACTTGCCGAATTCATCAATAAAAGCGCCGAAGCCGATGCCTCCCAATATTGCACCTACTTTTTTGATCTTGGTCCCTAAAAATGTCAGTAAAAGTATGATCGAAATCATCATTAAAAGTCCTCCCCAGAGTACATGCGCGATATGTAAGCCCCCTCCGCCAAGTTGGGGATAGCTAGTAAGTTCGAGGAAGAGTCGTATCCCAAGGATTGTAGCTACTGCCGAAATGAAGAAATCTTCCAGGAGGTCCTGAAACTGGATAAACCTGATAAATACGCGCTCGATCATCCTAAGCCCATTGTGCGATATCAGTGAGTAAGATGCAACCAGAAACCCCCAATATTTCTGGTAAATATGCTACAGTACATGAAGGAGAACTTTTTTCCAATAAATTTCCTTATAATAAAGAAGGTTATTCATCATCTCTAACTTAAGAAAACGATCGCTGCATTATGCGTTACTGGGTTGAACTTCTATGTCAATAGATACGGAAATCGGGAGATTGCCAACAAAACGATATTCTGAAAAGAATCCTCGGGTGCATACAGTACTTATTGGATCCGGCGAAGCCGGTCTGCGTCCTTTTGACTCGAAAGATCGGATCGATATGCAAACTCTAGTTAAAATTATGCGCCAGAGAGACGTGCGCGAGCGGTTTGATTTTTCCTGGACAAATCCGTTTGAGTTTGCGAAATTTGACAGCGAGGATTGGATGATGAATCACCAGGTGTATGCGGTAGTTCCTGGAATTGGGAGTACTTCTGCCTCAGCTGGAGAGGCAATCGGATTCATTTGGTTTTACTTTGGTGAAGAGGAAAGGCAATTTTCCGCGGATTTGGTGAATAAAGGTATTCTGCCAATGCCTGATCCACATATACCGTTATTTGAAATTGGGTTTGCCAAAAGAAAGGACGCGCCGCCGCACCTCATCAGTCGTGCCATTATCCAGGCATGTTTGGATATGAATCAGCGCAAACGAACCCGTGTCGGCCCGTTTCATTCAACTGCGCCAGATACGTTGAAAATACTTACCCCTGAAGAGGAGGAGAGTATGACTCCGGCACAAAAAATACTTCATGAATACCCGCTTGATACAGTAATCTATGCGTTTGTCGGACAGGATACGGTACGAACAGCACGGACACCGTATGTAGTAGATCGGGAAAAGTCACTTGGCGCTCTCAAAAGTGCCGGGTTTAAGGAGGTTGGAATGATTCCGGATGTCGAAGATGAGAAGGGATTGGAACAATTGCATATATTTCTTTTAGATCCGCGAAAACTTAATCAGATAGTACATGAGCGGGCTGATCGAGAATTTGAATCAAGTAAAATATTACAAGGCCTCGTATGAAAATAATGGTAAAGTTTTAGCCGAAAACAAAACAGACCTAGTCATGCAACCTCACGTGTTTATTAAAGATATTAACTCTTCAGGAATTTGATGAACAACTTCGCCTCACGATCGAAGGTCCGACACAAAAGCCTAACACAGAATTCTACGACGGTATTGCATTATATTTTCAAATGGTCAAACTTCCCGATCGTGAAGATCTTGAGTCATATATTGAAAACCAGATTAACACATCGATCGAGATTGGGAGTGTAGTGAGGAAACCAATGGCAAAAATTACCTTTAATTCTTATGTGGATATTTCAAAGAAAATACTTTCAACATTGACGTTTACCGAGTAGTATATATGAATGGGACTCAAGTAGCGCGGTATCAAACTTCACTTCCAGGAGCAGGACAAGCCGAGCCAATTCTTCACGAATTTCCGCGCGTCAGTAACGGGCATAAATGGATAAATTTCCTCTGCTTGTGTTTATTTTGCCTAAGTATCTTCCTGGCTGGATATTTTTTGTTTGCTAAAGCTACCCAAAACACTCGCGTCAAAGGGATTTTTTACCAAGCAACAAAAACTTCTTTCGTATTTCAAGATAAAAAAGAGAATGAGGATAATGCTCCCCAACAAGTTCCTCAAGTGAAAAGTGCCATAACTGAAGCACTACCTTCCGAGTGGATAGAGTATACCGATACTCGATCTGGAATAGGGATTTTTCATCCGCCAAGTTTAATGCCGATACGAAACGACAATACCGGCGTAGGTGAAGACAACTTTGATGCTGGATCATTTTTAGTTGATGAGAAAGGTACTAAACTACTCATTTTTTATCAATTCCCGTATCAAGGTGGAGACGTCGAAGAAACGTTTGTGCGGTACGTGATGAGTGGAGCAGTTCCAAGTGTGATTAAAAAATATATTCTCGTTTCAGAGGATGTCCACCTTGATCAATATTACCATAAACTGATACTTAAATATGGGGCATGGAAAGAGAGATCAACTCCAGAGAACCGGGTGTTTTACTTGCGTCCGGTAGGCGAACGGATCATCTACTTTACTTATCCCTTAAACGTGGAGTCAGATATTTCGCAGAGAGAATTGATAGTTTCGATTATCAAATCATCCCGCGTGAAGGCTCCCCAGGAAGACGTAGCTCGGCGTGTGGCCTGTTTTCCTTTGAGCTACGGACAAAAGGATGACAGTTGGGTGGCAAACTTGAGTTCGGATGGCAGCATGTATATCGTTCAAAGAACCGAAGAAGAATTAAGCGATAGTCAGGTTGATTTAACAAGGGTGGAAATCAAGGCGAATTTTCAAGATGGAAGCGAAGGAATATATCTCAGAAATGCAAAAGTTTACCGTTCTCTGAGTAAAAAAGACCACTCCAAGGATGCATTTACCATCAGCATTCCGCGAGAAGACGTACGATTCATCCGCCAAAATACACCGTGGGAGATCCCGTCCATATCCATTTTAGTCAAACTTTCAGGCGCTTTCAAAACTATCTCGGGTCATGAGTGTCATATGGGTGGAGCGCAGGCGTATTTTGCTCAGTATAAAGAATGACTCGCAGTAATACAAAAAAAGCCAAGTTTTCCTGCTGACGAATGGCGACCGAACGAAAAAGATACTCAAATACTTCGACCCAGTCTAATTTGAGATTGTGATTAGTGTAACTACTCAAATTGAATTTGTCATTGACACCCTGATACGTTAGTATTGAATCTATCATGTTGTCTCGAGTACCATGTCAGGATTGCATGAAGCGGTTAGCTTTTGCATTAGGCGGATTAGGAATTCTTGTGGTACTATTTTTTGTCCGTCTTCCATATTTTGAGAGGGATCCGAATATACAGTGCATCAAAGCCCCCTGCGGGAGGTGGATATGGTCTTCATCCCTCTATGAGCGGTTGCAAGTGAAACTCGACCAATACGAGGTACAACAGGCAGTACCTAAAGTCTTTGCGCCGCCAATCGCAGCTGTGCCGAGTAGTTGGAATACATATGCAAATGAATCTTTGGGAATTTCCTTCAAATATCCGCCGGATTGGGAAGTGATAGAGTCAGAGGCGGGAGTTACTGTAGGAAGAGGTTTCGATCCGCGGATGATAACTGGATCATGTCCAAAATATTCATTTTCCATTTTTAAATACGGGGAAAAGGATCAATCAGAATCAAAAGAGTTGAATAAAACTGTGGTTAGTCGCGAGATAGCCTACGAAGAAGAGAACACCCAAGGAAATTGTTATTTTAAATCAATCTATATAAAGTATCCACCGGTCGGAAACAAATCTCCTCCTTACACGATTAACATGACACGCAAGGACAAAGATCCGATTATTTTCGAACAGATGCTCTCAACACTTATCATTGAAAGTATTGTACCTCAATTTGGCGATGCTGGATCAAAGGACGCGTGTGATCTATTGGGTGGAACATGGCAAGCATGGGGGCTTTTACGTAGGGAGTATTGTCAACTCAAAGCTCCCGACGGTGGTAAGGCGTGCCGTGACGGATCGGAATGTAGTCTCGGAAGATGCATTTCTGAGGGTGGCTCGATACCGGGAAAATGCCAGACGTACAAGTTAACATTCGGTTGTTACAGTTTCGTAGAAAATGGGACTACTGGACGTGCAATTTGTGTTGATTAAGATCGATTCGCAGACCAGAAATTCGTAAGTGAGAAAATGTATACTCTTCTTACTGTAATTTGCAACTTTTTCGGGAAGATTAATGTTGCTAATTCAGTCTAGAGGCAGTTTTTGACCGAAACATTTCATTGTGTGAGGGGTATATCAGAGTCTTGATATTCCGATAAAATATCTCGTATAGTATATACATGAAATTACTTACTACACATGCAACATTACTGTGGGTTTTGATTCTTGTGCTTTTCCTGTTTGCAGTACCTCTGCCTAGTTATCGGGAGAATCGGCAGCCGTGTCCGGAGAGAGCAATCTATGAGCCAAAGCCTGGTGACTCGGGAGAGAATTCACTGGGGAAATACAGTAATCCTTGTTCACCACGACGAATTGCTTGGGTATGGAGTAAGCCTTTAGTTATGCTCTGGATTGAACAATTTTTTGGAGTGAGTTTGCCTACGCGCGAAGCATCGGCAGAGCCGGTAAAGTATTTCGAGCCTACTCATGATGATGAGGAAGATGAAGGAGAGTTGGACGATGAAGTTTCTTCCGAACAAGATGATAGTGAAGACACTGACGAGGATAATGAATCTGACAGTCAAAATGTAAATTTTGTCTGTCCGCAGACGGAATGGATTGATTGCATGCCTGGTCCGGATAAATCAATGGATTATATGGGGATGTATTGTAGTCAGGATTATTTAAAGTGGGCCCAAGAAAATTGTCCAGGTTTTGAAGGTGCAGCGTATTAATTTGATTGAATTTCATATACACTATACCCGATGATTTTATCTGATCGAGAGATTAAAAAAGCACTGGCTTCGGGAAAAATTAAGATTGCACCTCAGCCGGATTTAAAGATACAGCTTGGATCGTGCATGATTGACTTACGGTTAGGCAGTATTTTCCGTGTCTTCAACCACTCGAAGACTCCGTTTCTTGATCCGCTTAACCCGGATACTCTTTCCGATGCCACGTCCCAGATCAAAATCGGCGAAAATGAGGCTTTTACCCTCCATCCCGGCGAGTTTGTGCTCGCGGTAACCAAAGAATACATTGAGATGCCTGGCGATTTGACTGGTAGACTTGAAGGTCGGTCATCAATTGGCAGACTTGGCGTCGTCATCCATTCAACCGCGGCCAATATCGAATGTGGGTTTAGAGGTAACATCACCCTCGAACTGGCCAACATGGGGAGGATTCCGGTGATGCTTTATCCCGGGATGCGGATTTGTTCACTGTCTTTCGAACAGCTGACGTCACCGGCCGAAGTACCATATCACAAGAAGAAACATGCTAAATACATTGGACAAACCACCCCCGAATCTTCAAAAATATCGGAAGAAAAGCGCTGATCGTGGATGTAAGCGATCCTCTGATAGAGTCAAACTGAAACACTCTATAATCACAAGATTCGATTATTTTCCTACTCACCATGCATTGACAAAGATCGGCAAAAGCCTGACTATATTAACTAGTAAAAGTATATGGAATCTCAATCTAACGGTAATTCTTTATTACCTGTAAATCCCGAGTCAGCGCACGGTTCAAAGCACTCACTCCGCTTTACTATCACCACTTCCCTGATACTGATCGGGATGTTTGTGGTTTTGTTCGCTGCAGGTTTATATTTTTCACAGTATTTTTTCATCCAAGAATTAGAGGCTGAAATTACCGAAAACAGAGGGCCACAGGTGATCGCCATTAAACAAATGGGGGAGATGATTATCGGTACCGATCCTAACTACCCCCCGCTGTCTTTTATAAATGAGGAAAACGAGTTGGTAGGATACGAGGTTGATCTAGGAAGCCGAATCAGTGCTGAAATGGGAGTCGAGGGAGAATTTATTACCAAACCACTTTCTGAACTGTATGAGCTCCTTGAAAAAGAAGAAATAAGTTTTATTGTTTCGGGAGTCACGTCAAGTAAAGATCTAAGTAAGGCGTATGAGATATCTACGCCCTATTTGAGAACCGGAAAAGTGGTCTTGAAGCGCAGAGATAATATACAGGTGAATTCAGTATCTGATCTTCGCGGGAGAAAAGTTTTAGTCAGCAGTCATGAATTAGGAGAGACGGTGGACGAGATTTTTTCTGATTCGGTAGAGTATACGTATGAACCTGGGATTAACGCGGCTTTGAAAAAATTGAGAAGTGAAGAGATCGATGCGGTAATTACCGATACCATGGTAGCCCGTTACACTGAGAAAACTGATTCTTCCTTTACTCTTGCCGGAAGCTCCTTTACCCATGATTCAATGGTAATAGTTTTTAAAAAGGGACATACGGATTTACAGCGAGAAATAAACTCGATTCTGACAACACTTGATGAAAAGGGAGTGCTCATTGAGCTTAAGAAAAGGTGGTTACAGTAAAAAATAAGCGAGCCGCCGACGTTGGGTATTGAAAACGATGAAATTAAAAATTCGGTCCAAATTACTAATAGAATTTTTTTTCCTGGTAGTATTATCGTCACTTATTCAGGCATTTGGGTTTGAGATTACCCGTAGCTATATCACGGTCCTCACCAGCAATCGCCATTTCGAAAAATCACAGGTAGCAGTTGATAAAATCAGAGATTTTTTCAACTCGATCGAACGTCTAAATCAGGTGATCTCGGATGTGTACCGTGAAAATCCAGACGCCGAGAGCCCGCAGCTTACCGAAGCGGGAAACTTTGTACTTTTAAGTAATGAACATATCCGATCACTCATCATTCACTCGCTAGACGGTAATGAAATAATCAGGTTTGACGGGTTGGAGTCCCAGAATCGACAGGACACGATTCGAAATCTCAGCGAAGAACTTGAAA
>CAYPMW010000038.1:0-11467 GCA_964412165.1 uncultured Gammaproteobacteria bacterium
ATAACGGGTAGTATACTATTCTTACTGTATTTTACAACTTTTTCGCTAGAAAAATGTTGTTAAATCGGTCTAGAATGCGTTATACCCGGAACAATTTCAATTGTGAAGGGTATATATATCAATTTCTCGTTTTTATCACTCTTTTTATAAATCTGCCAAATCATCTATAATTGAATGTTCTATCGGTAAAAAAAGATATTAATTATGTTGATTTTACTTCTGTCTCAAATCAACTAGTATTTCATACAATGAAAGAATTTCTTCATCGTTTGCAAAGACATAATAATGACGGTTTAAAAAGCAGCGAAACCAGGGAAAATCCTTACTTTCTCGAGCGTTACTTGGTATATCCTATAACTGATTATCTCCATAGTGTCTATGAACGACATTTGATGATTCAAACTGAAGAAGCTCTTGGAACTTTATTTACTGATGCTTTTCCCAAGGATCATGTGCCACGAATGTTACTTGAAGATGCAGTTTACCATGATCCTTTAGGACTTGGTCAAAGACTTGAGCTTTATCACCGGTTGATACTACATTTTACTTATACAGACAAACGTGGAAACGTGCCAATACAAGTTTCCTAACGGATTGCTTTATGTCGAAGTGGGTAAGGGCACCATGCCACATCCATTACACCTGCTACTGAGTTCAGTTTTTGATTATCTTCCAGCCAAAGGTAGTGAGCTAATCTGGAATTCGAGCATATCATTGGTATATAGTGCAGGACCGCACAAAGAAGTTCTAGAAAGAATCAAAGGTTTCAATCGCGGACAACGTCATTACCCAGCGAGACGATATTCATTCCCCAAACCGCCGAGTATAATTTAGGGTTACTTCATTCGAATCTTCAATCACTATTAGTGCAAATCTTGCTGGATGCTTGAATATATAATCAAGCAAGTTAATTACAGGAATAGTTAATTTAGCGAAAGGTTGACAGATCTACCAGTGGTCGATATGGTGCGCTGCAACCTGGACAAGAATTACTTTCTTCAGCCCGAGGTGTTTCACAATATAAACACTGTCTATTAGATTTGACATCCTGTCGATATTGTTCATTATCTTCATGTGTTCTCTTCACCTCTTTTCTCCTCTCTGCTACAGCTTCCTGACCCAACTCTTCAATTACTGCACAAACTTCGTTAGGAAATTGGGTAAGTGCTAAAGCACCCGAACCTGACTCTAACAACTCTAATACTTCACGAAGACCTTCCCCTGGATCTCTCTGCACAGCAGATTGGACCAGATCCATAATATCACCTAAAACCTCCTGTCCTGCCTGTTTCGCTCTAGTTTCATCAAGCGGGCTGAGTCTGACTGAAGTTTTTTTTCTCAACTTCTCAGATGTTACCCAAGCTGGTTTGACGTCTTCAGGTACTGTAGTTGTCGTATGAACTAGAACCAGAAGCGGTTTAGGTTCTCTTCCTTTTGCAGATTGACCAAGTACAATTTTAGTACTGTCATCATCAGATCTAATGGGTAATAAAGATACTGTTATATCTTTACCTGCAAAGCGAGTTTCTAAGGCTTGAGCCAAACTTTGAGCGGAGAAGAATCCATCAAAATCGAGCGTATCTCCCTTACGAAACCGCTCGACGGTAGTTGCCACTTCAGCGGCTACTACTACTCCAGCTCCCATACCTAATACAGCTGCAGAGGTATCAACTCCCGAACTACTACTACCTACATTATGTGTAATTTTAGCAAAACTAGCACCATACATTGCATTATCATAAATACCCAAACGTAGAGCTGCATCTATCAAGTGTTTTTTTTTTCCTTCAGGAGATAATTCAGCAAATTCTTCTGGTGAAAGTCTTTGAAATGCAGTTTGTTTTGGTGCTTCAGCTGGCATATATGTATATTTGTTATTACAACAGCCGATTGTACTTATTTACTCATGTAAAGTCAAATAAAACTATTTTCCTATATTGTTTTAAATTTCAAGAATTTCCGTCTAGGTGATAAAGTTCGTAAATTCGACTGGAAGAACATCAATACAGTCAAACTCTGATTTACTCATCCTTTGATACGCTCTTAATATACAACTGTCAGGCGGACCTTCGGGAAGCACCATCCGGCCGCCAAGTGTCAATTTACGCTTAAAGCGCTCAATTACCCAAGATTGGTCAAGCGGATCCACTGTAGCAAAGACGATGATTGAATCAAAGGGCATTTCGTGGTAAATGAAGTAAGCTGCATTTCCATGAACTACCCTCACACCGGAAACTACCTCACTTTTGAGTGTTTGTGAACTTATCTCGGCAAGTTCTTGTCGTATCTCTACGGCCACAACTTCGTGATATACCAACTTACTTGCTAACACCGCCGGAACGTAGCCAGTGCCTGATCCAGCTACCAAGACTCTCCGACGACGCTGAGGCTCAACCAGAGCCTTGTCAACCATCACTCCCATAAGCATTGTCGAGGTCATATTAATAGTCTCCACTCCATCTGACCAAATAGCTGCAGGTTGGCCAATTATTGCAGCAAAGGCAATATTTCCAGCCTTCTTATGATCAATGTTAAAATTATGATCAAGCCAATCAAACATCGGTGAAAGATATCTAGATTTATCAATACTATCAAAAGCGCTGATAACTTCAGGGGAAAGCGAAAGATGGTAACGTTTTAAATATTCCAGAGCCACTGTGAACTGGGAATATTCACCCATCCGTCTCCATAGACTTTTTTCCTGCTCTAAAGCTCGCAACATAAACTACATTTTTTCAAGTGTTTCTATTCCCAGAAGATACAAACCGTTTTTTATCACTTGCGCAACAGCAGAGGTCAACGCGAGGCGCTGAATGGTTGTCAGTCGTGGGTTGTCTGTTCTAGGTTCGAGTATCGAATGTTTATTGTAAAAGGTATTGTAAGCACTAGCAAGTGAGAAAAGATATCCGCAGATGATGTTGGGACCGTAATCGCGGGCTGCCTGCTCAACCACTTCAGGAAATCTCATGAGTAGTTTCATCACTTCCCGCTCCTCCGGATTTATCTTATATTCATAATCCAACTGCTCACTACTCACTGCAAACTGCCCACTCTCATCGGCTTTTCTCGCAACTGATCTGCACCTGGCATACGTGTATTGCAGGTAAGGTCCAGAATCGCCTTGCAAACTCACCGATTCTTTTAAATCAAATGCCATATCGCTTAGTGTCGAAACACGTAAGAATGAATACTTGACGGCGGCCACAGCGGCTTTCTCGGCGATTAATTCCCTTTCTTGTTCCGAATAGTTTGTACCAGTTTGACTGAGTACTTTAAACATCTCCTGTTTGACTTCGTCTATCAGCCACTCACCTAAGACTACATTGCCTAATCTACTCGACATTTTTCCCTGTTTTAGTTTTACCCAACCGTAGACAAGATGATACTGCTGATTTTTTTGTATCCCCAAAAGTTCCTCAACTTTGAAAGTAACTTGTGTAAAGCTCACTTGTTCCGGACCCAATACATGAATCAGCTTATCCAAATCTCCAAATTCTTTAAATTGAATCGTCGCCAGTGCCATCTCTTTACCTTCGTATGTTGGTAATCCCAAGCTGTTGACAAATACCCTGGTATCGAGTCCGTATGGTTTTCCGTCAAAGATGATCGCCCCGTCACTTTTCTTAAGAATTCCTTTTTTGACAGCTTCTTTGGATAAGTCAACACCAGCCAAACATTCGCTCTCGAAATAGAGTCGGTCGAAATGGCTTCCGACTCGTTGATAAATATTATCAAAATAATCCAAACTCCATTGCCGGGTTTCTTTCCAAAGTTGATAAATCTCATCAAGTCTCCCTTTGTCTCCTTTTACCAGAGATAAATACTCAGTTGAACCAGGATCTATACCGCATTCTTTTGCAAATCTTTGAGCCGCTGCATAAATAAGAGCATTCAAGTCAATCATCTCTGTCTTTGCTTCCTCATTTTCTTCAAAAGCTTTACTTCCTGCAGCATAGGCTTTCCCTAAAAAATTAACTCGCTCTATTATTTTATTGTTCGAGCTTGTCGAGAACTGACCTAATGAAACTTCTCGACTCTCCACGGCTAAATCGAGATCGCTCGCAGAATAATTTTGAAGTCCTCTTTTAAATTCGTCTATATGCAAGAGCGCGTAGAGCGCTTTCGCTATATGCATCCCGACATCTCCCTGATAATTTACCCGAATCACTTTTACGCCTTGTGATTCAAGTAAACGAATGATTGATTCACCCGTGGTAATATTACGCAAATGACCAATATGAAAAGCTTTGTGAGTATTGGGATGGGCAAACTCCACCATGATCCTTTTTCCGCTTTGGGTTATACTTAATCCGTAAGCATCTTTTTTCGCTAGCACTGAGTTTATCGATGTGCTCAGCTTTGAGGCTGAGAGAGTGATGTTGATAAACCCCGGCGGAGCAATTTCTATTTTTTCAATATCCTGTAATACGCTCAAATTTACCTCTTTTTCTGACATGATTTGACCACTTTGTCTAGTGAAATGATCTCGTTGTTTAGCTTTGATCTTTGATATTTGATCTTTAAGCTTTTCAACTATCTCTCTAGCAATGTCTAGGGGGTTGCGTTTCAGACCCTTTGCCAGAGTCATGGCAACATTTGTTGAATAGTCGCCATGAGCCACATCCACCGGATACTCGACTTGGACCTCCACATCTCCTCCACCCATTTCGCGAACAATTGTTTTGAGTAACTGACGCAGTTCATTTTTCATAATACGCTTATATTAACAGATTACTGCTTACACCTCCATCTTCGACCAACTGTCAATTAACTCTTTAAACTGCCAGACACACTTCTCAATATTAGACAGCTTGCAGTGTTCGTTGGGCAAGTGCATTTGAGATTTTATTCCCGGACCATAAATGATACCGCAAATTCCTGATTCAGTAAAAAAGCACAAGTCTGAAGAGGCGGGAGATACTTCGATTTTACTACATAATACCTTACACGCAGCTTTCGCAATCGTCGCTTCTGGGCTGGTAAAACCGTAAGGAGCCGGCGGGTATAAAAGCTTTACTTGGGCAATCTTGCCTAGCTTCTTTTTGATAAGTGATAGTGTTTTACCATGCATCAACCTGTTGGTTCTGATATCTAAAGCCGCCGAGGCTACCGAAGGAAACTTGTTAGGAATATTTTCATCACCGGCTTTAATAGAGGTTACGGAAACGGTTGGCATACCTAAAATAGGGTCTTTGTACTCTCTTTCCCACTTGAGTGACATTTTTTTAACAACCTCAAGCGCCTTTACCAGATTTCCTATAGCAAAACTATTGATGAGTTCGGGTTTTGACGCATGCCCGCTCTCACCACACGTCTCGATTTTGAGAAAAAGGTTGCCTTTATGTCCAATCTGAACGACCCGACAATCAGTCGGTTCCATAACTACTGCTTCAATCTTTTTATAGTTTTGTAAAATATGCTTTTTCAGCCAAGCAAGTGACTTCAAAGTACCGGAGCCATCAACTTCTTCCTTAACAACCAACATGAACCAAATATCGCACGCAGGTTTGTTACTTCTCAAAATTTCTGCTAGCAATATGAGCGAAGCTACTGAAGCTTTATTGTCACTTGCACCTAAACCATATACTAAATCCTTTTCAAACCGGGGTTTAAAAGGTGAAGTCTGCCAGAGCGATGCTTCACCAGGTGAAACAGTATCGACATGGGCATTAAAAATTAGCGCCCTGTCAGACCGTACGCCTTTTATACAAACGAGTAGATTACCCTCTATACTGATAGGTTTATAATCCACGGCAGAGAGACAATCAGAAATGTACTTCTGTATTGCCTCTTCATTGCCGGATACCGACGGTATAGATATCAGTTTACCTATGTGATGTAAGGCCTGCGACATGTTTCCTCCATATATAGTTTGATAACCAACTTAGGACACAAACATTTCCCAAATACATGACTGCTTCCTCAATGTGTTTCAACGGCTCAAGGTCGTAGAGTTTATCACAACATTTAAAAGGACTGTTTGGCACCTGTTTTGGCAGTTTTGGGCAGTTTTGGCAAAATTCCCACACTTCGCTGCAAACCTCAAGCGAACTCATTTCCCTTGCACCAAGTTTCGCAAAGAGTTTGGAACTGACTGGATTGGCCAAAGCAATCACTCCGTATCCAGAATAAAAAACTTCAGCTAGCTGTAGCACGCCAAGCGTTACTAAACTCCCCAATCCTTCACGCCTGTGGTCTGGGTGAACCACTATCGCACCAATTTCAACCTTTTTATCAGGGTATATTGCCGTGATCGCCGCATGGGCGAGCGGCTCGTGCGTATCACCGGGATTATAAACCAGCACAGAGCGGCTGGAATTGAAAAGCCCATAAATATCTTCTGGTTTTTTGGGAAGCATATGCTCACCTACCGTCCAGCCTGCGACTTTATGAGTTGCATCCAAAAAACTCGCATCAGGAACTTTGATTTCATACTCAAGATTCATACTATTCCACCTCCTTTATTTGTAAATATCAATCTATTTCATAGTGATATATATTATTAATAAATAAGTTAGTCATAACTCACCCACAAATGGTACGTCGCTTCGCTCCTCACCATATGTGGCAGTAATACTCACTTCTTTCGTAAACTGCCACAAAAAAATCCCCTGATCTCCCGTACCCTAAAGAGGGTACGAGGGACCAGGGGACCTTATTAGGTGGTGCCACCCCATTTTGTAGTCAGTGGATCACTAACGAACCATCAAAAAAACTCTGTATAAGCCTTGACAGAGATAGTGACTACCTCATTTATAGTTCCTACTTGTCCAGTTTCACACCGAGCTTTTTTCGGAACTTGGCTCAGGAGCTCGAGGGGCGCATAGCTTTAGCGACGTGCCCTTTCTCCTTCATCGCCTGGTCTCGCCTATTGGCGGACCTATTCAATTATTTTTTATAATACTCTAAATGTACTAATTTGTCAATCGCCATCGTCACCAGAGGTGCCGTAAACATCTTGGTTATATTGGCCTACAAAAGTAGCTGGTAACCCATTACAAGCAAGAGTTTGCGCTGAAACTGACTCGAGTGGAAACGCGAGAATGAGTGAGGTTACTGCCAGAAGCGAACGAATTTTTTTATCATACTGACTCTTTTCCGGCAGTTGGAAATTTGGGCTATATTAACAATCTAACTATCTTTTATCAACTAGAACTTATAGCTTGGGTTTGACGATTTCGCTATCAAGTGCTATATTCACACTCGGCAAAACGACGCGGCGTACCCTTTTACAGAGTACGATGGTCTTTATAGACCTCCTCGCCGTTTTGCCATTTTTTTTATACCAAGTTCATCGGTGTGAGCCGACACTATCTTTATCAACGGCACGTATAGTCACGAACTCAGACTCGCTAGATTTGTCAATTTCATTCTAATATAATCTATATACATATGTAAAAATAGACATCAGTAATTTATGAATCATCAGCGCGAATATCTCTATTAAACCGGTACAGCAAAGGATGATCTACAGATTTTAAAATTCCCTTTCGCTTACGTCGTAAGTATTTGGGAATGAGTGGCCCGGCAATAAAGAATAACCACAAGTATTCCGGCACGATGATGTAATCCCAATTGACGCTGAATGAGGCTGCGCCCTCTGTCCAAACTGCGAAGATGTTACCTGCCTCTGAATAGTTACTTGATACAAATGAATAGACAGAATTTGTGGTTTTCCATAGAACCTCAGACCCCCAAGTCCAGGTTGGACCGGCTGAATATGTGCCTTTTTTATAAGCAATATCGTCATTGTTAACCTCAACCCACAACGAGTATAAATCTTCATTATTAGTATCCACTGAAATTGAGGTATACATGTTATCAGAAGCGCTATCCAAAGTTACATCAGAAAAACTCCAATTAGTCCCGTCATATTGGTCAAATATCACGTTCCCCGAACTATTAACATAGGTTAAATGAACCCGATTGTTTGTTGCATCAACAACTATGGAGTGATTGGCTCTCATTCCGTATAGCTTAGTACCAATTGAATCCGTGTTTGCTGCAGACGCACAGCTTGCATCAGCAGTGTTTTCCCATCTACCACTTCCAGCGTGGTCATCGTCCCATAGACAACCAAAAATAGTAGTATTTCCCACAATCACAGCATACATATCCTGATTTGTCCGGCGAGCTATAACTGCATATTTTGTGCTGTCGGCTGTTGCCGTAGTTAAGATAGTAGATGAATTAAAAGTCCAAGTTGAAGGGTCTGTGTCTCCGGTTTGTACAGAATCCAAAGCAACCGGATACCGATTTGTACCATTATAAAACCGGGCTGAAGTCCAGATGTAATTTGCAGAATCAAGTGTAATATAAGGAAAAGAGTAAGTATTGGTAGATCCAGTTCCATTTAATGCTGTCGCGACGTCAGCGTCCCAAGTAATATTATTACTGGATAAAGTTCCTTGCCGAAGTAATATATCATCCCCGCTTGCAACAGCCAACCAGACATACTCCGTTGAACCTATCTTTTCATTCCAGACCGAGAAGTCGGGAGTTGTATAGCTTAATGCTCCTGCGTTTGTAAAGCTAGAAGCATTTGAAGAATAATCATAATCAATATCGGTTCCATCGTAATGGAACCGCCAATGAATACCATTGGTTCCATCATAAAAAGTCTTTCTTTGGAATGAACTTCCAGTTTGCGATGTTCCCCCCGGATCATTCCAAAGAATATAACCGCCTCCAGAATTACATGCACCTCCATCTCCACCATCAGTATCTGATGCTTCACCGGCAGCCCCTCCTAAAATACCCTCAGAATCAAAGCGATAATACTTAGTACAAGCGTCAGGATTTGCTCCTGACAAAACTACATTTTTATTGATCGATGAATCAGCTGTTCCTGGATCAAAAATCATTCCCAGCCAGACAACTCCTGTTGTGATAAGAGAAGATACAACTGTTATATAAGTATCTGAAGCCCCGGCACCGCCGGTATCGTCAAAGGTGCCAAAGGAAATATCGGTTATAGTCGAGCTGGCTTTAAGGTTCAGGCCATTCGCATCAGCTCCGGTAATTTTATAAAACTTGGCATTTATGGTCCCCGCATCAATATTTAGAGCATAACTTGTAGCTGCGGAATCTTTTTGAAAAATAGATTGATTGGGATATGAGTAACCAAGCATTTGCAGGGTGGTGCCAGACCCCACGGTAAACGTATCTCCTGTCTGCATCATGGTAGTGGTTTTTTGGGTGTTGGTATCTCCACTTGCTGCGAAAGCGATGAACATATAGGTATCACCGACTGCATAACCGGTGGCACCACCGCCAATGGTAAACTTGAGGTTTACGCTTCCATTTGAATCGGTAAATTCAGTCCCGCAGGTTGCGTCACCGACATCAGTCTCGTTTCTGTAGACGTCAAAGACAGCCGCAGTCGGAGAACAGCTGGCACTGCCAGCGGTTTTAACAACTAGTCTATAAACATAGGGGCCACCTGATAAAGTTGCAGTAGATACATCGAATGAAAGATTAGTATCCTCGGTACCAGTTCCCTGATAAATGTGCGGTGTGACGCTATCTTCCCAGAGATTGTTAGCGTAATTTAATTTTAATGTGGATTCTGTTTGCGGTGTTTTTGCGTCATCTGAAGACAGACTGTATTCACCCCAAATCTTGGAAGCCCCATTTGTCGCATCATGTTTAAAGGAAGCAAAATATGATCCAGAAACTGAAACATCATCCGCTGCAATCTCAGTTGAAGATGCAAAAGTACAACCAAAACAAGTTACTGTTGAGGCTGTAGAATCGTTAAAATCAATATCGGTAGTATTGACTGCTTCTGAACCATAAGTATCCTTAATTATTTTAATCCCAGTTCGAGAATTAAATTCTATACCTTCAGGATTACCAAATACCTCGTTATTTACAAATTGGGTATTATTTCCACTTAGAAGTTGAATACCATGGAAGTTATTCCCAAAAGTCTTGTTTCCTGCAACAATATGACCATTAGTATTTCCGGTATCAAGTTTAATACCCTTATTATTGTCATACATGACATTATTCATGATTAAATTAGTCGATGCATTATTACCGATATCTACTCCTTGAAAATTTATATTTCCATCATGTAAATAATTGTTATAGACTACATTTCTAAAAGAATTAGTCAGAACCAGAACTTGATCACCAGTGTCTGATACCCGATTATTTTTAATAATATTGTTGTATGATGCTTCAACATACACACCAAAGGAAGCAAATGATTTAAATAAATTATCCTGTATAGTCGCAGCAGTAGTGGTTCCTTCTAGATCAACTCCTAAACGACTATCATGAATATATGAATTTTTTATTGTCATTCCTTCATCTGTGTCATTAGCATTAATTCCACTTGATACTATTCCAAACCTAGTAGAACTTCCAGTGCCTAGATCACAAAGTTCAGCGTATTGAATATTTACTTTAGAATCTGTATTGGCATAGATAAACCCATTTTCAGCATCGTTACAGGACGTCCCCTGCTGTGCGGTGACATGAGCAAAATCAAGTATCTCAAATGTGTCTCCAGATATTACACCATCAGTAATATCTATATCATCCAAATCATTCATAGTAGAGGTTACATCTGGTTCGGAATTCGCGATGGTAATAGTGTCTTGGGTTGTTTCTTCTGAATCAATGATTAAATAATAATCATCGTCAGTTATATTATGAACGTAACGGCCTATATGGTCGTTGCTAGCACTTATTACCGTATCAGCTACATTAATGACACAGCTACCACTACCGGTACAAGCAGTACCAGAAGCTACGTCTGGACTAGCATCGTCAACTGCAGCTGAGGTGACAGTATTATCAGCCCGGGTAATGGAATCATGGGTTGAGGTTGCACAGTTCGTGTCATCAATCGTGGTGCCAGTAATGGCATAGATCCTACCAAAAGCCAAACCTGAGGTCATCCGAACGTGTTTATCGGTATGTTGGTTGGTGGTAAAAGTCGCATTGACACAAATTCTCGTCTCACGGTTGGTGGCATTGGTAGTCCCAGTATCTGTACCAGTAGTATCTTGAGAACCAGTAATATTTAAAACGCCTGAGGCTGAAGCATCGATACCTGTTTCAACTGTTTGATAAGAATTGAGCCTTAAAGTAGCATTTTTATTGAGTGTAAACGTGCCGAGGGGATTTGAATTGGTATCCGTCCCCACCAACAACGTACAATTTTTACACGGTACTGGGCTGGTATTGTTATTGATGTCAATCGTAATAGTACTACCTTGTGAAACAGTGCTGTCTGTTTGAAAGGTCGCGGTTGCGGTAGTTGAACCAACTACCATACGCCCATTTACTTCTAAATTATCTCCGCCCCCATTACTTAAGGTGACGGTTCCCGCAACCACTTCAAAAGTATCGTTTGCATCGGCTGTGGCTTTCATCGTACTCTGAATGGCCCAGCCTCCACCTGAACCATTAAATCGAATCTTGTAAAAAGCTGAGGTGCCATCAAGATTGACAG
>CAYPMW010000039.1:0-10656 GCA_964412165.1 uncultured Gammaproteobacteria bacterium
ACGTTATTTATGAATATGGCCCTTTGTGGCGAAAACCTACAATATTCTTTGATAAGATTATTAGTGTCTTCGCCCTAATCTTAAATCGTATAAAAACTAATTACATTTTAGTATTTTTCAAGCACTCATACAAAAACAACTGGATTAAAAAGGACGTAACATTTCGTAGCCTACGTCACAGTTTTGTAACACATTTATTGGAAAATGGCGTTGATGTTAGATATGTGCAGGAATTATTAGGGCATCAATATATCAGAATAACCCAAATTTACACAAAAGTAACAAACCCAAAACTTAAAAACATTAAGAACCCATTATGATCAAAATGAGGGAAGCCCACCCCCGAAGGCGGGTAAACTTTTGGCCAGTCCCGCAGTAGCGGAGTAAAGACAAAAAATTCATTTTTGCGCCTAAAATCGGCTGGCGAGCCCTAGAGAGAGGCGGCGAGCCAACAAAGACATTTCCCAATTGGCGGAGAGGGTGGGATTTGAACCCACGGTGACCTTGCGGCCACAAACGCTCTCCAAGCGTTCGCACTAGTCCTCTATGCGACCTCTCCAGAGGTCTAATTGTACCATGTTTTAACCCTAATCCTTATAGACTATAAAAAAGCTATAGTTTGTTTGGTAAATGATACCATTTGTCCTACTTGACGATATTATAGACACGTATTAGGATGACAATAGTATACTTGAGTCTTATGATGAAAAGACATCTGCACCTCAGTATAGCCTTCAGTTTTATCCTCCTTCTTTCCGCGTTCATTGTTTATTCCCAATCACCGTCAAAAGTATTATCGGCTACAAACCATGTGGTAATTTCCGAAGTGCAAATTGCCGGTGACGGCGCAACACCTAGTGATGATGAATTTGTAGAACTTTATAATCCAACTGAGTCGTCAGTAGTGATGAGTGGGTGGCGGTTGACTCGTAGAAATAGTGCTGGTACGGAAGAAAATTTAGTCACCACACTTGACGGTACAATTCCGGCCCATGGCTATTTTCTGATAGTTGATGCTATAGGATACAATGGTTCTCCAACTTCTGACGCTGTTTATTCAGCTCCAAGCAACGAAATGACTAATAATTACACCGTCCTATTATATAGTGATGCTGGTATTACACTGGTCGATCGAGTCGGATTTGGAACAGCGGTTGATTTTGAATCCACAGTATTTGGAACTAATCCTTCCGATAATGGAAGCTTAGAACGAAAAGCCAATAGTAGTTCTACTACCGACAGCATGGGAACTGGAGGTTCTGACGAATCTGCCGGAAACGGTGAAGATACTGACAATAACAGCGTGGACTTTGTAACCCGGACAACTTCTGATCCGCAAAATAGCACTTCACAGATTGAGCCGGTATTTGCCTCACCCACTCCGTCACCTACTGAGTCACCCACGCCCACACCAGACGCATCTCCTTCTCCGACACCGAGCCCAACTGCTGAACCGACTCCCTCTCCTACCCCTGAAGCTACACCAAGTCCAACGCTAGAACCAACTCCTTCCCCTACTCCTGAGCCGACTCCCAGCCCGACTCCAGAACCGTCGCCAAGTCCGACGCCAGAAGTAACCCCAAGCCCAACACCTGAAGTCACACCGAGTCCTACCCCAGAACCTACTCCGTCACCAAGTGCCAGTCCGGAACCTACTCCTACCCCATCACCTGAACCATCTGCTACCCCCACACCAGAACCAAGCCCGACCAGTGAACCTTCACCTTCACCTGACGTTTCGCCTTCTCCTACGCCTTCGCCATCGGTTTCTCCCAGCCCAAGTCCACAAGTTGTATTTAACGGCTTTCTCTTCCGCTGCACTGTCCAAAATCTACCTCTCCGAATTGGGCCATTTACATTCATGATTCCGAGATTTGCCTGTACTCTGAAATAGCATACGAGAATAATTCTAACGCACAAATTCTTTAAACGTCATTCGCTTCTTCTCTCATCACTACAACCCAAGAGGCTAAGCTGTATTTAAAAATTTTTCTAGGATGCAATAATAATATCGAGATTGTGCACTGATTCAAGAATATTGGTTACCTGTTTCTCATCTTCTGGTTCGTATTCAATCAACCTTGTGCCTGTATTTTTCCCTTTATTAAAAATCAAATTGATCGGCACGCCGACTTTTTCAAGTGTCAGAGTTTTAAAATATAATGTCGCGACTTTTGTTTCTGTTGGGAGCATCACCGGCAAATGGCCGATATCCGTCTCATTAAAAAGTGAAAACATCACTTTTCCCTCTCCAATCGCTTCAATTCCTGAGACGTGAAATATTTTTTCAAAATTGATATCACTTTCGGCAATTTCAAGTGTCTCCTGATCATAGGTGACCACGATATCAAGCTCTACAACCCGCCTATCTCCGCTATTCAGATATACTTCAACCGGCACTGATTCCCGCAGTCCAAACGTTTGTTCCGACACGACAAGTCGGACATACGGAGGAGTTGTATTAAGCGGCTCAATTGGTGTGGGTGCGGTAGAAAATGTGGGTACGGGTGTGACCGATTCAGATTTTTTTGGTACAGACTTTATGCTAAACAGGTAAATTCCCACACCTCCAACTGCGATAAATACTATTATAGAGAGTAACAATAGCTTTCCTGGATTCCATTCACTCGTTAGTATCGGTTCCTTGTCGATATACCACTTCATAAGGCAATTTTGGTGATCTCTTTGAGCACTGCGTATACTACTATTCTTGATAACGAACCTGTGTGGCGGTCACGAACCAAGTCGGTAGTTATCAGGGCAAGACTTGCTGAGGCTTCTTGCGGTATAATCTCATTTGGTTTTTGATTAACTTCGGTATGCATCTTTTGACTTACCCTATATACTGCTTTTTCACCGCTTCCATGGATCACTTCGATCTCATCACTTGATTTAAGTGCATCGAGTGTATGAAACAGAGCGGCTTTACCTGAAGGCGTTTCATATAGACCGGTAAGAAGCGTTCTTCCTTCTTTTCCGGGAAATGCGCTTTGATCAAACCACCCTGCATGTGCAGCATTTTGAGGAGCATCCACCTCTCCGCTTCCGGTAAGTCCCACTATTTCAATTGGTGAAGTAATTCGCATTCTCGGAATTACCAACGACACTGGGATAAATTCTGGACCTGAAGACCTAACTTGGGGAGACGCTGAAGGATTCATTCGTTCACTCCGACTTTCTACCCCTAATAGGTTTTGGTTTTTTACTATACTACCCTTAAACAGTGTAAACAATAGAAAAGTTCCTATAAAGGAAATACTAAAAATAATGAATGTATATCTATTCATAGCTTAATATGCCACAGTAAAGTGAGTTATACCTGAAACACGTATGTTTGTGAAGCGGATGTAACGGAAAATGGTATTATCAAGCAGTGAAACCGAAGCATAAGGCAAATGGCACTCCCTGGCAGAACTGAAGTACTTGTCAGCCGTCCGGCCTGCTCGCCAAAACTATTGGCGCCTTTGGCGGGAATCGAACCCACATCACCGGCTCCGGAGGCCGGTGCTCTATCCTTTAAGCTACAAAGGCTTAACAGGCGAGAGAGCCGCGCTCTATCCAGTTAAGCTACGAGAGTAGTCAAAACTATTAACTCAAATTTTTTCACCCAGCGTTCACGCCGTCAGGCACAGGACGCTCCGGCACTGCTAAAACGGGAATAATGCCATTGGCGTACCCGATATCAAAGAGCATTCCTTCTGATGTCTCACCCATCATTTTCCGCGGCACTACATTGACTACAAACAATGTTTGCTTCCCCTCAATCTCGTGTGGGTTTTCCCGCTCTTTTTTCATTCCCACAAGAATTGTTCTTTTAAACTCTCCAAAATCAACCGTAAGCTTGATCAGTTTATCCGAATTGGGCACATCCTCTACCCTTTCAATAGTGCCGATGCGAATATCGAGTTTTTCCAAATCGTCTACCTGAATAGTTGGTTTTACCGTTAATATTTTGTAATTCATACATTTCTACATACGTTTAGCAGGTAAATGTCTGAAAAATGTGAAAAAATTAGTAATTAGAGTGCTATTATAAATTAGGAGAAGCTGATACTCAAGGTCACACGTTCTTAGTATAAAGACTTATTGGTAGTACTTTTTGAACATATTTGAGTATTAATTATTGAATAAACTGTCTTCCCCACCAAAAAGTGGTAATATAAATAATGGATAACGCAATTATACTTATCATCGCCACAGCACGTCCTAGTCTTTTACCACCTAACTCGGCCAGTCGTACCAGCATTACAAAGCTCATGAACCAACCAACTAATAACCCGGCGCCAGGCCACTCAGGACGTACGAGATCTCGACCTCCGCCAACTTGATACCACTCGACCCACCCTTTCCATTTCATTATCAAAACGTGTAGCAGAATGAGGACAAAACTCAATCGCACACCGAAGTATTGCAACTTCCACCACCGGAGTCTTCCAATAACCGCTGCTGTGCGAGAGTTGGAAATGCTAAACAAAGTAAAGAGAATTATCAAAGCGCCCAGACCGAAAAAAAACGGCCAGTTGACCGTTCTTAAAAAACTTGAGAGCGGAAACTTTGAGGGGAGGAAAAATAACGAAACAATTCCGTGAATAAGTGAAAGGAAAAAAGCGACAAATCCCAGTTCTTTACGGTATTTGATGAGTCGGTCAGGGAATGAAAATAATCGACTCATTGGTCCAATCAGAAGTACAAAACCCAAAAGCACTGCTGCAACACCAGCAATGATTTTATTAGTAATGTAGAGATCGTAATATCCGCGACGGTAGTAAAGGTACACCGAGAAAATGGCATACAAAACTATAGTCACCATAAGCACTTCTGCGTATGACCGAAGCTGATAAACCCAACTTTTCGTTAGTATTAATGGCTGAGCGAGGACTTTATCGTCTACAAACTGGGGCTTCGTCTGTTCAGAGTCTGATCCTCTAACCAACGGGGTTGGTACTGGAGTAGTCTCAGATTCAGAAGAAATATTTTCTATTGAGGTCATCATAGTACATTCATTTTAAAATACTGTTTCAGATCGTGGAAAGTTCAGATACTACCCTAGTATTAATAGTATCAAATAATATGAATCAAAACATGAATGTGGAAAAAGAAAATTTTAACTTTTGAAAATTCGCCACGAGCTACACAACAATGGAAAAATTTTTCAGGATTGTTATATAAAGTATAGGAAACTTATATATTCCAAGCTGCGGTGAGGGCGAGATTCGAACTCGCGTGAGGGTTTCCCCTCCCATGGTTTTCGAGACCAGGCAGTTAAACCACTCCTGCACCTCACCTCTGATTAAATAACTTGCGCGCCCGGTGGGAGTCGAACCCACAGCCTGAAGATCCGCAATCTTCTGCTCAATCCAGTTAAGCTACGGGCGCATGCGTATATTTTACTATGGATTACGAGTATTGGCTAGGAAGTCCGTTCGAGGGGAAATCTGTGGGAGAGCCACATTGAAGCTCGGTCAAGGAAGGTTCTTTCAGGCACTTCTCGGAAAGGGATTTTACTGCTTAAGATTTCTTTAATTTTTTCTTCCGGCGCGCCGCCTAAAAGAAGCTGGAGGTGCGACGGAAATCCGACATACATCCGGATCATGAGCATTTTTTCTCCAGAACGCTCGTCAAACCAGAATTCCTTCATCTCTTCGTAACGGTGGAAATAGTTTGCAGTCTCTATTCCGAGCTGGGTCATAGTGTGAGTAATCTCTTCCGGCGGGACGGAAAAAAGCACATAATATAAAGCAAATACGATAAGAGTGGTGATGCCGGCAACAAACTCTCTTGCAAGAAACAAAAGTAAAATCACCAAAACCACTACTAAAAATGCTGTTTTATAAAACTCCTTACTTCGACGCCGGAACGGCCGGGAAAGGGATTTCCACCGCAAAAGCACAGTGGTATCTTTGGGAGCTACCGGTGCAACTTGATCAGCCATATTTCTTTTATACTACAGTATCTTCTGAGAAACAAGTTCGCTGTTCATGAGTCCCTGTTGAGTAGAACTGCTTTTTTTCGCCATACCAAACTCCTTTCTTCTATTTATACTCTCAAAAAGGCTGCAAAAAAAGCAATGATAATGCTGAAAAATACAGTGAATAAAATGATGAACGGAATTAATACGAGCAACAGAAGTATGCCTGAAATAAGCAGCTTCACCCACATCGGCCACTTCATCCACATGAACATAAAAACTAATCCAAGCGGCCATACCAGAAGAAGTGTCAATGCCACAATAAGTGTCTTGGTGTCTTCCGAAAGGCCGTCATTGATAGGTGTTAGTGTTTGTGACGAAGATTCCTTCATATGTTCTGTTTTATAACAATTGTATTATTTAAAAACAGCAAATACAAGTTACGAAGACACTTATAGTAATTCGATCGAAGCCAAACAATGGGTGACTGTATACCGAACAATTCCCTAAACATATTGTTGTCTCAAGTGTTATGTGACTTATAGCAGCTAAAATCTTCTATTCAGATATTACTAAATATCTCAATTCATATCTTTATTACAAAGTGTTACCTTAATTCTGTTACACTACGGAGGTAGAAAATAAGAAGGTATGGCTATATAATACTCAGGAGGTTAAGCGTTATTTACAAATCATTAGAACACATAATTCCAGCTTGTTACGATATCAATGTGCATGCTGGAGGCGTCCGATAGCTGGTCAATTCGGGCGGTTTGCTAAACCGCTGAGTCCAAAAGGCTCGCGTGGGTTCGAATCCCACCGCCTCCGCTGTTAGGTTTCTTTGTTACATCCACTCGTGCGCTGCAAACATTTTTTCTCCCCTAGAAGTAACCAACCAATAAAGTGAAATTTCCACTCTAAGAGATTTTAAAAATGGCGTTCCGCTACAGGTATTTGTGCTAATCTTTCAACGATATTCTTACTTGTATATCTTCTAGTGGAGCCATCCGCTGGTCTACCGATATGAAATAGAGATCTTTTACTTGAAAGAATTTTATCTACCAAAGCGCCAATTTGTGATGCATTGTATGGATCCATTATTCGTTGATTATCTATCTCATACAAAGTTTTTATTTCGGGATTAATCTGGTTATATAGAATAAAAAATCCTTTTACTAGCTTGCGTCTATGCCCGTCATAAGTCCATAATCCCTTATCCCGATATGAGACTACTATTATTGGTCTAGGATTTCTTGTTGTAAATATTCCAGCCCCATGATTTTCAAATCCCCTGAAATTTATATAGTTGTCAACATAAGTTCCCCTTGATTCAATTTTGTCATAATCTCGTCCCAGATACGGGGATAGATCAGTTCTGATGCTCAGAGTTACATGTTCTATTTCCTTAGGTAGAAACATGGTTTCATTACTATTTATTAAAGGAGCTTTAACCGTAACCCACAGACAGGGTTCAGTGGCTTCAAATGAGCCTTTTTTATGTGTTAAGCCAAAATATACTTCTCTTCTTGATGCAGACATCGCTACTCGCTCGCCTGAGCCGTGAGTACCAGTGGAAAAGCCGTACGGGAGAGGCGCCACCAAAGAAAGAGAGTTTTTTTCACCTGGCGTGCGGCGGTTATCTACAAGGTATTTATACCATAGTCGGTGGGCTTCACTATATTGTTCGTCGATATCATCAGAATTATTGTCAGCACTCATTCCTAATCGCACCTCAACGCTATAAACTAACTCGGGATAACGGTAGATTGCTCCATATAATAATCCGTTTGCCTCCTCTGCTAATGCTTCTTTTTCTTCTAATGAAAGATTTCCTCCCTTAAGGTCGGTCAGTATACTACTTAATCTTTTATTCGCTTCTTCTACTAAAACGGATTTTTCCTGAGTTCCATCTAAACCGGTGTCTGCTTCTCGCATATTTATTTCTTAAAATTAACATGATAAGTATATCAAAAAGGGTAAAACTATACTAATTTACCCTGAGTTATAAAGTAACTCGGACTAATATCGACTATAAATTATTGCGTTGTTTTCTAAAGTAACCGCCATTTTTCTTTTAGACATTAGGGAATTATATTCTGTCTTTTACCGAGCCAAAGTCACAGCCCAAATAAATGTCGCGCCATTGCGTTTTAATACTTTTGTAGCTTCTTTGATCGTGGCACCCGTAGTCCACACATCGTCAAATAGAATGAGAGACTTTGGTACTGATTCAGATCCTTTTATAAATATCCCTTTGGCGTTTGCGATCCGGTCTTTACGGGAGGCTATATCAGCTTGCGGAATGCGCTGTTTGTGTCTAGCTAATAATTCGTGGGCAATCGGTAGATTTATTTTTCCGGCAAAAATTTTGGCCAGTAGCTCCGCCTGGTTAAATCCTCGCCACCGAAGACGATCACGCTGAAGCGGAATTGGATATACATATATATCCGGTGGACAATACGACCTAAATACATTTTTTGACTGCGGAATTGCTTCAATCAAAAACTGCGCAATGTCTGAAACAAACCGATACTTAAGTAGTTTAATTGCCCTTTTAATGACTCCTTCATACCGGAATACGCTCGTAACGCCGCCTAGACCATAGATACTCCGGCATTTGTCATGCGTTCGTCCATCAATTGTTGGACGGTCACACTCAGGACATAGATCGTCGCGAAGCATTATTTTAGAGCGGCAATCCTTGCAAAAATAACCACCCAACGCGCCACATCCCACGCATCGACGGGGAAAAAGAAACTCAAGGAAAATGTTACCCACGCAAATAAGTATAATAATTCCAGTGGAAGTTGTGTTTAACCAAAAAAAATCAGATTATGTGGCTTGTGCATTATGAGGCGTCCAACGAAATGGTTCGCCGAATTTTGTCTGTACAAATGCAAAGGCTAAACCACTGTAGGGTCCAGGGATTGTGGCAGCAATTAACAATATTAAACCTCCAGCTGCATGCCGATATTGCTGTTCCTTAGTATAAGAAGAACGATCAAGCGACGAGACTGCATGCATAAGCCCTAAAATTCCGGTATAGGCATCTGCCAGCGAATACTTTCCTAATTTGACAAATTCAAGTACGGTCAGAAGCGCTCCAGCTGCTTTTGGATCATTGAAAATCTGCCGCAACTCATCACGATATGATCCTGGCGGAAATATTTTCGCTCTCGCAGTATTGACTATATAATTAAATTTATTTGCCCACCGTTCAGTTTGAATCATACGGCCTGATTTAACAATAAAATAGCACTAATGTCAAGTTATTGTATTACTAGAAAATATTGGGTGCAGTATGGTCGGGATTATTGTGTAGATTATTTGCCTTTAGTGGCTTCTTTGGACTTGATAATTTTGCCCATGTACTCGCCCAGCGCTTGTTTCATTTCTTCTTTGTACTGTTCGTATATTTCATCCTGTTTTTTGATGGCCTTTTCCATGATCTCGCAAAGTTTCGCGAGGTCTTCTTCCGAAGTTTTCTCGGAATTGATAGCAGTTTCAAGCATAAAAAGAGTTGAAGGGTGCGCAAACCGCATTTCTTTATAAAGAGTCCGTGCTTTAGCAACTAAGTCTGCTTTGTTCATAAGTTATCTCTTTCTTTTTACAGGTAGCACTCTCTGAACAAACCTGTCCATAGCCACACTTACTCCTGGAATAGGTATCGCTACGGCTGCAAGTTGGAGTCCTCCTTTAAGAAATAGTTGTTCTCGCTCTCTAAACGAATAGTCAGTAAATAAACGCATGGCCTCAGCCATATTTAGCAGTCCGTCAAATCCCAATACTAAATCACCCACTGAATATCCTGGAGCAGGAAGCGGTATCGCCTCCAAAACTCCTAAATAAAGCGTGCGGTGTTCATCAAAATGCTGGGCTACCTGAAAGTAGACATCCTGCATGTGATGATAGGTGCGGGCGACAAAATTGCGTTCGGCTCCCCGCGCGCGCTGAGCCAACACTTCTTCGGCTTCATTTGTCTCCCGCGGCTCTTGATTATCGTTTACTCCTCCGGTCATAGGCTTATAAGTTATACGCCAGGACTTTGAGGCGTTACTGGTGGTTGGGTTTGGGGCTGACCTGACTGCTTACCTTCCTCAAGCGATTTTTTGAGATAATCGCCAACTGCAGTTTGCATTTTGTTTTTGTACTCGGCAAAAATCTCAGCATGCCGTTGGTTATGTTTTTTCAAAGTTTCACAAACCTTTTGCAAATCCTCTGCAGTCGCATCCGGAGAACTGATTATCGTATCAATCAGAAATAGATTTTCCGGCGACGCATACTGAGCTTTGGCAAATAGCTCCTTTGCTTTCGCAAGCAGTTCGTCTTTGTTTAGTGACGGTTGCTGCGAAGAAACTGGTGCTTGCGGTTGTGTTTGATCCATAAACTATTTCCCTCCTCCTGTACCCACAAATACTTTTTCGACTACGTCTTTTATAGCTCCCGAACCTGCAACCGCGGCCGCCCGGAAAGCAGTATTATCCGACCGTGCTGCTTTCCATTCAAGCCCGGCAGCTGCTAGTTTACCAATGCGTTCTACACTCGACCCCGCAAATAATGCTCCAACGAAATCTTTTACTGCACCATAATACAATGCTAAAGAGGTCGCAGTCTTCCCAAAAGGAACTTTTTCTTGCACAAACCATGAAGTCCCTCCTCGAGCCACTGCCTCCAATAAAATTTTTGCGAGTTCTCCATACATTTGTCGGTTATTCTCACCGCTCTGAGTCTCAAATAATCTTCCCAGG
>CAYPMW010000040.1:0-10606 GCA_964412165.1 uncultured Gammaproteobacteria bacterium
GATTCACCACCCGTTTCTCATTGTATAAAGGAAGATGGATTGATATAAAAGGCTTTCTAGTGAGTACTATCTGCGATACATCGGGAATAAGACCCGACGATTTGCTCCCTACCAGCTTGAGACTTGCCAGCAACCCCTTCTTTTGAGTGCTAAAAGTCGGATTCAATATATCATTTTGTCCCTTTTGAGCTGACTCGGCGACGTTTCTGGAAAAAAGTAATACCAGTGCAATGGTCAGGTAATATTTAAACGAATAGAGGAAGAAAAACATTCCCGTGCCAAGAGCTAGTATGGCAAAAATGTAACCGACAAACTCTCCTGCGCTTCGGGAAGCAAGTAAAGCTGAACTTATCTGAAGAAGTCCGTAAAAACCGATAAAACTAATTACGCTGGAAAAAGTAAGGATAAGTAGGAATCTTTGTTTGAATAGTGGCGGTGGAGGGGTAGGCGGAGGCAATGGAGATAGTGCCAGTGGTGGAGGTGGACCAGGCAAGACCTGAGGAGAAAGCTGTTCGAGGCTGGGAATAGATATAGTATCAATAGTGATACGTGGCTGAATCTCAGCAACTTGCGGTGGAAACTTCTGTGCATATGCGAAGCGATCTGAAGCTAAGCGTAAATTGTATCGCTCAAGCGTCTTTTGGATGGCGTGATACCCTACCTTAACCCCTTGCCTGTTGAGCGCCTTGTATAAACCTGCCACAGACAGATTCGGATCGTCAGAGACCCCTGAAAGTATTTTTAATATCAGCTCTTTTGGCAATGTTTTGTAGTGACTGCTAGAACGTAAGTAACCATTGCTAAGGCTTTTTTGTATATTATGCTCTCTTTTGTATCTGCGTAGCCAATTGTGTAGCGTGACGCGCGTTATGCCTAGTTGTCGGCTAAGCGAGCTCACAGATCTACCATTTTTCACTATCGCCTCAATGCATTTAAACCTGAGTTCCGGAGTAATCAGTGACGTTTTCAAATTAGCCAATACTGATGGTCCTGACTCAACAAAATCTTTCCGTAGATCTGCCTTATTTAAATTGTTTCTTTCTAAGAGTCTTTGCACCCCATGGTAACTAATTCGAATACCCCTCCGCCTAGCAAGCTGATGGAGTTTTTTAACTGAGTCATCTGGAGACTGTGAAATAAGCTCCAAGAGCTGGTTCTGGTAGTGCTTTAGAGTAGTTTTATAATGTAACTCACGACATTTATACCTATTCTCAACTTCCCCAGTAGAACTGTAACGCTTGAGCCAATGATAGAGAGACACACGACTAATGCCATATTTCAGAGTAAGTTCTTTTATACTCACCTTTCCACTGAAATACTCAAGCAGTACGCCTTTTTTTTGCTGTGCTGTAAATCGTGTCATATTCTTATGTTAAAAACTTTGGATAATGCTTGTCAATATGGTATTTATGAAAAATCCGTATTTTCTACGGGAATAATAAATTTGCTTAAAAAATGTATTTTATAGGTTTTATTTCGAAGCTGATTAATGGAGGATTTATTTTTATAGGTTATATAATTACATGTATTATAATAGTCTTGATTATAATATCTATAAGTCTTAATACTCTCTACTCAATCAATAAAGTCAGTTAAATTAACATTCTCTTCTACTCAAAATATGAGGAAAGCCATCTGTTTGCACAGAATATATTTTTTACCGCAATATGTTTCCCCATATTTATCAAATTGCCTTTTTTAATAATAAATAATTCCCGAAAATGTACTGTTTAGCTTTATCGGGCAAATAGTATAAAATATTTTTTAAATAATTTAATAGTTTATACATAAAGGCATTGCTTATATATATCTTCATATCAGGCTAATTCTCTACTAGCCTCTATAATGGCCCAGAACGTCTTGTAAAACTAGTAGCCCTCTAACTTTGTTCACCTTATACGGTGATGTATCTAATTTTCTAATTAGTTTCAATAAGCTGTCTATCTGAATTGATTGTGTGGCTGGCTTTTACAGGAGGATGAAAATGTACTGAAGATGATAAAGATTGATATTACAGTCTATAATATTATCTCGTTTTTATGCGGTAATAATTACATTTATATTTTTATTGGAGAAAATTAGCTTCGAATGATATTATATCATTTAATATACTATTAATTCATATTATATCAAAGTATGTTTATACTCCTTTCGGGAAAAATGGATTGTTTTATCAATCTAATAATATCAATACGGTAATTAATATATCCTTTAAAGTTTCACAGATCTATCATTTAGCTAATTATATTAATATATAATATTATTGTTTAGAAAATTTTCACAATCTTTCAAATTATTCCCGCTGGAGGCTAGTTTTCACATACGGTAAATTGCGTTAATCAATTTATCGGGAATTCTCATACTATTAGGATATACGGGATTTAAAATTATTTTAACCTGTAGATAATATTATGGTCATTTAATTATATATACTTATAAGTCTTCATAAGACCAGTTATCAGAAAATTAGCATTTTCTATATATTTCTGCTAATGATGAATTAATCTATATTTTCGATATCATTTATTATTAAACCAAATTTAAGCAGTCTCAATTTTCTTTCAAAATTTTCCATGATTTTCCATCTGAAATAATTTCTATAGTACCATCCTTATCTGTGCGGTAAATATCTCCTATCTGATCTAATAGCTTCAACGTAGATTCGCATGGATGTCCGTATGAGTTTTTTCCTACCTGTACTATTGAAATACGAGGTTTAAGCTGCCCGGCAAATTCCTGAGAAACTCCAGTACACGATCCATGGTGAGGTACTTTTAAAAGTTCAATTCCCTTAGGCAATATGTCTGGAAAATAAGTCACTATCGCTTCCTGAGTAGAAATATCTCCATCTCCCGTAAACAAGGCGTCAAAAGAACCATACTGCAAATGGAGATAAAGGGAATAAGTGTTTAAATCAAGCTGTGGAATAAAGGAAGGTAAATTGGGCTTTTGGACAATCACGTCATCTTGGTCTACATGATGGGCCAACCATGTTTCTGCTGGCCACACCACATCCATGACTAATTGATCGATTTTTATACGATCGCCTGTCGTAGGGTATTTCATAACCTTTAGCCGAGATGCCAGAATTGCTTCATATTCCCGATAACTGTCAGAACTTTGTTTTAACTGGATAGTAACAAAATATTTAATACTATATCTTTTTAGCACATCAACCAGTCCGCCGTAGTGATCTTTCTGCGGATGTGTAAGTACGACCATTTCAAGTTGACGGTCAAAAAAGGGCATATATTTTCCTAAACAATCCAATACCCGCGCATTTGGTCCACCATCAATCAATATATCCGCCTGGTTTGGAGCCCGAATATAAATAGCATCACCCTGACCAACCGCACAAAACACAATATGGAGCTTTCCATCTGGCCAATACCTGTATACCCCCCATAATAAACCTGCGACAATAAAAACGACAGTCAGAAGTATAGGTGGTGACAGCTTCATCTTTAAAACTCAAACACAGCATACGGAATACGTGCCGTAAGTTCAATGACACGTATAACAAAGGAGAGAAGCGGCCATAAAAGCCAACCCGCGAGTTGCCCCGCGGGCAAGTATAATAAACCGAAAATTGTTGCCAACCCTCCGAGAATAAAAATCGGTCCGATGAGCCAGCCGACGAGAAGATTAGTCACAGGTGAAATAAGCGATAGTTCGCGAAACGTTGTCACCAGTATTGGCAAAGTGAAAAGTTGAGCAGCAAGGGTCACCTTAAGGTTCAGAACTAGTTCTTTTTTCAACTCCTCAATAAATGTTTTTGGCTTTGAATAGGCTGTTCCAGCAAGCAGTATGATACCTAAAGTCGACAGAAATGACAGTTGAAACGAAAGTGTTGCGATCCAGGCCGGATTAATAATATACATAAGTATGCCGGCCCAAAAAAGACTTAGCAGACTCCAGTTTTGTCTGCCAAAATAAACTGCTAAAAGTGAAAAGCTTCCCATAATAGAAGCCCTGATGATAGGCGGATCTCCTCCTACCAATATCGCATAAACCATAATTGAGGCTAAAGTAACTGCTAGTGATACTCTTCTGCCCCAACGAAGGCTGATATCTGAAACGACACGAGTCACAATAGAGATATTTTGTCCCGATGCAGCGATAAGATGAACCGTGCCAGTACTGATAAGTGCTTGATAGAGCTCGGGTGAGAAATTAGCTTTGCTTCCGAGTAAAATGCCTTTAAGCAAACTCGAGTGGGGTTCACTCAAAATTTGCTCAATAATTGTGACAATTCGATTCACGGATTATAAATTGATCCGGGTTTTGATTTTGTCGAATGTATTTTGGCCGACGATTTTACGTGTCAAGAGTTCATCAATGGTCTGGTAAGGCCTATTGGTAATGATTTTATCAGCCGTAACCTCACCAATCCCTGGTAAACCCATAAGTGCCTGTCGGGATGCCATATTAAGACTTACCATGTCCCGTTCCTCGGACGAACTGACGTTCACGGCAAGCGTTTCACCTTTGCGCGGTATATATAGTTTCGTTCCATCAATAACTTTAGTAGCTAAATTGATATACTTGGCAACCCACTCACGATCAGCAGCAGGACTTAAACCTCCAGCTTTCAGAAGCAGTTCCTGGATGCGGCTTCCCCCAGGTAGTTCATACAAACCAGGCGATTCTACAGCTCCCTGCACATCAGCAGATACAAGTGTAAGCTGTGTCGATACTGGCTGGTTTTGTTCTATAAATTCAATCGAGGGCTCACTTGGTGTAAGCATCAGCTTTATACCCAGTGCGATAAATAAAAGTCCTGAGGCAATAAGAAATACTAGGACCCGTGCAAACGGAAGATTTTTGAGTCTTTCAATCAGAGTTTGATCCTCCATACACCCATTGTTCCTGAATATGCTAGCTGATGTCAAGTTTGTTCGATTGTAAACGTAGTAGTATACCGGTATTCAAGCTTGACTCTGGGGTCCGCCTCACCTCAGCAGTTGGCCAATGGCAGAGACTCCAGAATCAATCGAGAGGTAAAAGTTTAGTCAGTCACAAAGTTAATAAGTTTTGCGGGGACGAAAACTGTCTGTCTCAGGCTTTTATTCGAAATCCATTTGCTGATTTTGGCACTCGAGCGAGCGATTTGCTCAACATCTTTCTGATTCTTGGCTTTACTGATTGCTAGTTTAAGCGTATCCCTGAGTTTTCCATTGACTTGGACGACCACAGTGACTTGCTCAGCTACTGTCAAACTCGGATCAAATTCCGGCCAAGAAGCAAGATGCACTGAAGTTTTCTGCCCTAAACGGTGGCATAATTCTTCAGTCATATGCGGAGCAAAAGGTGAAAGCATCACAAGAAAAGACTTAAGTTCTGTAGTTGTGACTTCATGTGGGTGATCCATCCACCAATTGACGTACTCCATGAGCTTAGCAATTGCCGTATTATAATGCAACTTCTCTAAATCCTCACTTACTTCTTTTATAGTAACATGAATCATTTTCAGGCTTTCTTTATGAGCTAATTTGGTTTTCTCTCCTGGATTCTTAGCAGTCTCATTGGCTAAGCGCCAAACTCGTGACAGCCACCGGTACATACCGGCGATTCCAGTATCACGGAAATCTCCACCATGATCAAATGGTCCCAAAAACATCAGATAGGTGCGTAATGTATCAGATCCATAGAGTTTGATATAATCATCCGGGATCACTACATTTCCTTTACTTTTACTCATTTTAGCACCGTCTTTTATAATCAAGCCATGGGCATAAAAACGTTTAAATGGCTCATCAGGATTGAAATCTTCACCTGCCTGAGGTTCTTTTACAGCTAGAAATCCCCAATCTTTAAGTACCATATACACAAACCGGGTATAAAGAAGATGGAGCACCGTGTGTTCTGCTCCGCCTATGTAGGAGTCGACCGGAAACCAATTTTTATTTATTTCGTTATCCCAAGGCAGATGGTCGGTTGATTGTGATGGCGAAATTTTCGCAGGTCGCATTTGAGCGAAGGTCGAATCCTTAGGAGACTGTTGACGAGCTTTATCCTGAGTGAATTGCGGACCAAGAAAATTTTCGTCAGCTCGAAAACCCACTTCTCTCTCTAATGATGGGTAGCGTATGTAATACCACGAACTATCAAGAAATGTATCACATACATCTGTTTCTCGTACAGCTATTCCACAACAGTGCGGACACTTGGTCTGGTAAAATTCCGGATGCCCTGCCAATGGCCCTCTGCCTGTTCCGGTGGGCCGCCAATCCTCAACATCAGGAAGCTTCACTGGTAATTGATCTTCCGATACCGGATACCAGCCTTTCATTGAATTATGGGACTTAAATATTGAATTATGGTTATTTTTCCATGATTCCTGATTCCTAATTCCTGATGCAATTTTAGTTGCTTCATTAGTAGTAAACCACGACTTTCCTTGTTTCGCACAAGTTTCACAATAAATCATCGGAATCGGCGCTCCCCAATAGCGCTGCCGGCTAATCAACCAATCTCTTAAGTGATACGTCACTACTCTTTTCCCCCAACCTTTCTCTTCAAAATAGTCCATTGTTTTTTGTAAGGCTACTTCAAACTCCATTCCATTTAGGAATCCTGAGTTGATCATTGTGCCATTCATACCATGGGCGATGACCTTCTCTTTTGAATCAATCTGTGAAGTATCTCCATTAGTTCCAACAACGACCCTTGGGATAGGAATTCCAAACTTTTGCGCAAATTCAAAGTCTTTATAATCATGTCCAGGACATCCTTGTACTGCTCCAGTACCAACTTCTTTAACAACAAAATCTGATATCCAAACTGGTACTTTCTTATTATTAACTGGATTAATTACATACAAACCAGTTAACACACCGGTTTTTTCTCTACCTTCAGCTTTTCGCTCTTCAACTGTTTTATTTAAAGATTGCTTAACATAATCCTCAACCTCAGTATATCGATCTCGTCCTATCTGTATAGATTTATCTAAAATCTTATTAACTAAGTCATGATCCGGAGACAGAACTAAGAATGTCATACCAAAGTTCACTGGAGCTGTCGTAAAGACTTCTACTTGATACTTGATGCTTGATACTTGATACTTGATAGTGATTCCCTCTTTTTTGCCAATCCAATTCCTTTGACCTAGTTTGACTTTGTTTGTCCATTTAAATGATGGTTTGTAGGTATTTTGAAGTAGTTTTTCAGCATAGGCAGTGATCCGAAAAAACCACTGTTCTAACTCTTTCCGTTCCACCTCTGTGCCGCATCGTTCGCAAACTTCAACTGTGACCTCCATTTTTGATCCTTGTAATACCTGCTCATCGGCAAGCACTGTTTTACAAGAAGGGCACCAATTTACTTCAGCCTTTGCCCGATATGCTAACCCATGTTTAAACATTTGCACAAATATCCATTGGGTCCAGCGGTAATAGTCCGGATCATATGTTTCCAAGGTCCGCTGCCAATCAAAGGCATTCCCAGTTGCCCGAAGTTGCCGGTAGAAGTTATGTTCAGTCACAACAGCCTGCTTCTTAGGATGGCGATTCATTTTAAGCGCATAGTTTTCGGAGTGAATCCCAAATCCATCAAGCCCAATTGGCTCAAATACGGTATATCCTTTGTGGCGCATGAATCTGCCATGGACGTCAACTCCCGTGAAAGCATACATATTGCCGACATGGAGGCCTTCAGCTGAAGGATACGGAAACATCATCAGATTGTAATAGGGCCGTTGGGCACTTCTCATATCTGGAGAAAAGATCCCCGTTTCTTCCCAGTACATTTGCCATTTCTCTTCAAAAGTCTGGGGTTTAAACCGTTCAGGTATGTCTTTTTTCATAGTTTGATATTAATTGTATCATTTCCATAATGAGAATTTCCTGGTCAAAAGACCGATGACCTCTGCTGGTCCGAACATGCATATACCATAATATTCTAATTCAGATTCGGGCATTTGTTGAGTTCTTGTCTTTTGCTCTACATATGTTCCTACCGTCATCGTACTGGTAAAATCGACAAAGTTCACGTTTTTGGCAATAAGTTCTTGGCGAAGTGTGCGGATTTGGTTGGAATTATCAGCTGCCAATACGATAAAAGGGTTGTCGGAAATACTTCTATGTTCTCCACCATTTTTATCCCAATAACTATCAAAGCGTAATTCATCTTGACGGGGATATATACCAACTAGTCCTGCGGCCATGTGACCTAAAGCATTCATAAGTAGCCCTACCGGAATTTTTTTATTTAGTAGAGCAGTGAATTTGTGAGTTACTGGATGATCCATAAGTTTACCTCCTGCAGTTTATCTCCTATCACAAAAAAAGCTCCTCGTTTGGGGAGCTCAACTCAATTTTCACACCACTCCCCACCTTTACTCTATAAAACTAAGGTGCAAAAGAGTTGTGAGAAATTGTGACATGGTACACATATTATAATATCTCTACTGATCCAGTGTCAACAATTCGAAACGTAAATCTTTACTACTGCCCAAACTTGATACTGAAAACCTGGTATGAAGTGAACTGTTATTTCAAAAATAGAAATACAATATATTGGTTGTTTTGGTAGTCCGAAGTAATTCTATCAGTCGATACCTTAGTTTGCTAACAGTTCTACCAGCAACAAGCTGTTTTTACACAATTCGAGGCTAATAATTCCTTGTTATGGTAAATATTTTTCACTTTTCACTAGTGAAAATTTCTGGAATTTTTTATTGACTGTTCCGTTTAACTGACGTTTTTCCTAAAATGTCACCTCATCAATCATTGAGTCAGGTGATCGGATGTCACATGTCCCATAAATATATCATTTCACAGACTAACCGTATCAAATCTAGAAAATTCCCTCCACCAAAAACCCCGCAAATTAATGCGGGGTTATCGGTTTAAAACTTTTAAACGTTACGCCATGGCTCCACCAGACTGTTTCATTTGTTTGAAACAATCATTGCAGTAGACCGGACGGTTGCCGCGAGGCTCAAATGGTACTTGGGCATCATTGCCGCAATTAGCACATTTGACCGTAAACATTTTCCGGTTTTCCATGAGTTTCTGTTTCTTAAGTTTCCGGCAATCCGGACAACGGGCAGGCGGATTGGTAAATCCTTTTTGCTGATAAAATTCCTGTTCGCCAACTGTCCAGACAAACTGTTTGCCGCAGTCTTTACAGACGAGTGTTTGATCTTGCATGTATATAAGAGGAATTAGTTGAAGCTAACTCTCTATTTCTGATTCACCTCCCTCGCCTTTCGTAGCCTTGGAGAAGGAGGGCTTTACCTCAAACTCCAACCTACGTATAGGCCTAAGATTCCCAGACTCCTACTTGGCTTTCTGGGAACCTTGTCCGTATCGTCCGGACTGACGTGGAACCAGAATTGAGCTATCTAGGGTTCTAGGGTATAGGAAGTATAGCAGAAATTAACAAATAAGTAAAAATTAAAAATATTTGTATAAATTAATGAGGATCAGTTTGTCCCAGAAATCAAAAAAGATAGATCTAACTATCTTTACACTAAAGAAGATATTTGCTACACTTACGACCTATTATGGCCACCGAAAGAATTGGATCATCACTAGATGAGAAAGAAGCGCTGACATCTAGATTAGCACAACTGCAATCATTCGCAGCAGAAACAAGCCAGAGATTATCCGAATTGAGAAGAGAAATTGTACCACTACAACAGCGATTAAATGAATTAAGAGCATTTGAAGCCGGTGAATTAAGAACTCAACTAACAACTCATAAACAAATAGAATATATCGAAGACCAGCTTCGAGAGATGGATTATAACCTTAGACGGGAAAAACTTATCGCTCAAGCTGTATCTTATCTAGCACCACAAGTTGAGGTATTTGGAGAGTTTACCCATCCTATTCCGCAAGCACTACGCAGTGTTATCGAAACAATTGTCACAGATGATGATTTTCGTGCGTTTTTACCAGAGCTCATCGAAGGCAGTATCGAAGATTATCTTAAACAACCAAAACTACCTCGAGTTGCAGTCATGACAGAATCTGCTTCACTTAGATTGATGCTGTCTCGGAATCACTTAGTTATTATTTACCATCCTGATCAAGATTCAGGTCATACTGAGCTGATGGAACAAGTTTTACAAAATGAACCTGTTAACACAGGCTATCATATCAATCCACATACACTCCTGTTATTGGTCGATCCTCAGACTAATAAAAAAACTCAAGCAGTTATGCCGTTAGTTGTGATTGAAGCAAACCCATCAACTCAAAACAGTGTATCTCGAAGTTTGTCTTGGGCCAGGCATACTGATTTTCACCCAATATTTGACAGAGTGTTAGATATACTGACACATGGTGACATCGTACTCCCAAAAGTATTGGGAAATCACCGCATCAAGCGTTAATTAGTCTTCTCTTAAAACCTACAACCTATTTATCCACCGAAGCTTTAGCATAGGTGGACAACTTACAACTTTTTAGTGGACCCGAGGGGATTTGACATACGGTAGTTTCAAAACCTGAGTGAAACGAGGGGTTTTGAATTACTGCCGATGATCCCGCATAGCGGGAAACCTCTAGCACTTCTTAAGAATGAAAAAGGATATGTGGACCCGAGGGGATTTGAACCCCTAGTCTCTTCCATGCCATGGAAGCGCGATAGCCGTTAC
>CAYPMW010000041.1:0-9742 GCA_964412165.1 uncultured Gammaproteobacteria bacterium
AAATGGGTGGATTCTCGTAACAATATGGAGTTGTGAAGGATATATACCCTTCACACAATGAAATGTTCCGGGTATAACTCCTTCTAGACTGAATTAGCAACATTAATCTTCCCGAAAAAGTTGCAAATTACAGTAAGAAGGGTATACATTATTCTGTTTGGTGATTTATAAGTATCTCAAGGATGGCAGCGCGGATATCCGACCATGCCTTCTGGCTCAGATGATGAATGGAAAAATTATGCCGTTTAAGATCTTCAATATCTGGATGATCGATAATGAAAGCCACTACTTCTCTGGGAACTCTCTCTGACGCTACGTCGTACGGTGTCTGCAGCAACTTGCCCAAACTATAGTCAGCTTTCATATTACGGACGAAGTATTTGATCATCATATCAGCCTTGACTTTGGGCCGTTCCACTTGTGCTTGAGTGTACGTGTGCGTTAAATTTTCTCTGAGAAGGGACATTTCTATGCCTGATGTAGGTATCTCATACTCTTCACTAGTTGACATGGGGATATACTCTCGAGGTTTTAATTGACTTTCTTTGTAAACTACTCGGACCGCTCGGGTAACTGCACTGTTGAGTTTGGGCGCTCGTTTATCGTGATACATTTCCTGTAGCAATACTTGCACCAAAGATCCTGGTATCAACCGCACAATCTTATCTATCTGCCGGTCAACAACAGCGTAGATAAATTGAGCGCCCACAAATTGGTATAGCCCACTCATAGCTATCCCGACGTGCGACCTCACGCTTGCCTCGGATACACCTGGTTTTTGAAAATCTTTGCCTAGAGCTTCACGGACTGCAGTAAATGGTAGGCTTCCTGGCTCGATTAATTTAGCCATATCACTAATTTACATTGTGTCTGCGCAGTAGTGTTGAGGATCCCCATCATAGGTTAAATTGAAGTAGCATAATACGGATATCTCTCAATTGACCAGCTTGTTCCATATGTGAATGACATTCTAGTATTCGATCTTTCAGACGATCTGTTAAAACCTTTCCGGGTTCTACGTAAGGTAAAATTTCTTCCATGGTTTTCAATCCAAGTGTAGATTCGGCATCGGCTAATAAGCGTAATTCTTCACTTAATGGTAGCAACACAGTTAGCTCCTCTTCTAATTCGGGATGCAATTCTCTCATCCGACATATTACTGCTAAATAAAATGGTACAGACTTTTCCGATCCCGGATCCAGATCACCTACTTGGGCTACACGTTCTGCAGAAAATTTCCAGTCGCTTGCAGTTAGAAGTAGTATATCTGGTGGTCTATCAGAAACTTCGAGCAGCAGGTTATTTGCATAAACTTGAGGAAAACGATAGGCATCGATCGCCTGACGCGCCGTCTCTATTGCTACAGCTTTTGACCTTTCGTGCTCAACTAACATCGTCGCAGTAATCTACCATAACAGAAATACGGAGTCAAGGAACGTAAGAACTTCGTTAGCTTTAAAGTAATGCATAAATGAGTTTTTCTTCTGAACCAAATGTCTCAAATCCAAGTGGGAGAATGCTGACAAGTTTTGGTAGACGCGATTGGTCAAATTGACCTTTCTTCCAGGCCACGTTATACACTCCGTTTTGTCGTTGCCATGCTAATCCGGCGACATCAGCAGTTTTAAAATTTAATGATTTTCCCAAATCAAGCCAATCAATATAAATTTTCGGCATCCCATCCCGGGGAAAAATCATTATATCAACGCCTTCATCTTGACTTACCGCATCCATAAATGCCGCTCCGTGAGAAGAAAGCAATCGGTCAATTAACCAAAGCGCTTCAAGTGCGACCATCGATTGGTTGAGTACAAAACGCGAGAGGATGAGGTCAAACTGTCTTTTCTCTCTCACCATTTGTGATAAGACATCGAAAAAATGACCAGTAACAAATGTATTGACACCTTGAGCGCACGCCCACTCTGCCCATAGGCCGCTCTCTGATTGGACGGTGATATGTGCTGCAAAAATATGATCAACTATCGCCTGTTTCCCTTGGCTGACACGAGCTTTTTTTCCTCCAGTCCAGGCTGCGGCATCATCACCAGCTCCGAGTTCAAGGATGGCTAGACTGCCTTTTTCGCTCATTATCTTCCGAGCATACTCATACCATTCGCAACCGTCTAACGTTACTGATGGCAAATACCCGCTGCCATACTCTGGATCATTTTCATAAACGCGTAAACTACTTCTTTCTCTATTAAGCAGTATATTAAATTGATCAACTAACTCAGTTGGAGCTAACCGGTCACGTAGTTCAATTGAATGATCCATAAATACCCAATTTGGGTTAATTTAGCAACTCGATTGAGTACTATAACATATTTTTTCAACTTTAGAGCGGCTATTATCCCAATTGTTGATTTGAGACGTTTTTATTATTCTTACTGTATCCCGATTAAGTCGGGATCAATATGAATTGCGTTTAGCCAGAACAATTTGAAATTGCGTAGGCTATACATATGATATAATTTATTTGATGGATCCCCAATCACAGGCACAAAAGACAGAGCAAGTTTTAGAAGTTCCCGCTTTCGAGGCAACCCAACCCCAAGTTCCTCCAGTTCAACCTCAAAACTCAAACACACTTTTAATTCTGATTGGTTTGGTTTTGATTATACTAAGTGGAGGTGGAGGATTTTACCTAGGAAGGTATGTATTTCCTTCAAAGCCTTCACAGGAACCAACTCCAGTTCCCTCTTCTCTTTCAAGTCCGACCCCAACCCCCGACCTTTACCGTGAACCGAAAGGTTCTGCGGCAACTGCAAACTGGAAAACATACTCATCGAGCACTTATTCGGTAAAATTCCCTCCGGATCTGGATATGAAGGAAGAGGAAGGAAGCCTGCTTTCATTGTCTAAATGGGGGCCAACACAGAAAGAGGGAACCGAACTTTACGACGGTATCGCCTTGAGATTCATGCCGAGAGAAATCGGAACCAGCCTGGATTCTTATGTCAAGGTAAAGATAGAGGAAATAAAAAAGGCAGGCATTTCTGAGTTAGTGTCTGGTCCGACACCAATCGCTATAAACGGGTATGAAGGCCAAACTTACACAGTGAAAGGCCTGGGTACCCACAAGTATACAATCTTGCAAGTAAAAGGCGGCGGGCTTTTTATGGAGATTACAGATAGTACCGTCGATCCGGGTAATTTAGGTTTTTCTAAGACGGTCGATCAGATCCTCTCCACCTTTCAGTTTACAAACTGATCCTTTGAAACCCTGCCTCGCCGGCAGGTAGGCTTGGCGAAGTAGGACAAATTCACAGAATAATTTTAGTTAAGTTCGTTTTGTTTTCTCAGGTATTTTTCGACGATGTCGTCAAATGTTCCTGCTTCTTCGTTTTCGTGTAAGTGTCTGAGTTCTCCATTGGGTGATTCAATCAAGTTTTCAGGAATATCAATTATAAAGCGGGAAGGAGGATTTGAAACTTTTTCACCGAAATAAAGTCTTCTTGAGGCATAAGTAAGATACAAAATCTTTTTGCAAGCGGCTCTACTGAAACCTACATCACTCCAGAGGAGTAGAGTCTTCTTTGAAGAAGCTGTTTGAAAACTTGCCATTCTCAGGAAAAACAGCTTCATAAGACCCTGTATTTGAATAGTTCATTCACAGGTAAAATGAACTTTTCAAACAGGCTCTAAGAAGTATAAGTGTAAATTATCTATAATTAATTTTCTGCAGTAGTTGAAATACAGCCTACACCCCGCTAAGCGGGGTTCCGGCCATAACGCATTCTATATTGATTTTGCAACATACATAGGATAGAAAAGTTGCAAAATCAAGTAAGAATAGTATAAAGTATATAATACTTTTGATGACCGTAGCGACTGAACGCGATACAAGAGCTTTCTCTGAAAATTTCCATTTTCAATATCTGCCTGAACTTTCATGTTTTTCCAATGCTGTGTATGCGAGTCTATCCGTACTTGTCACTGACAAACGGCTACCGCGAATCATTCAAGTTCGACTTCCAGATGATCTGCACGCCTATTTAGTCTATGATGGAAAAGTTTTTAATAGTGGCGTGACTTGGAAAGACGATCTTTATCCCAGCTATAGTCTGGATGATCTACGTCGGCTGGTGCTGTATGATATTGATGGTGTGCCACTTTGTGAAGATGTGACAACACTAGTACTCTATCACGCGCTTAGAGGGATGGAGGCTGAAGAAAATGGCGCAGATGAATTTAGATACTTAGGACAAATGATCGCTCCACAACTACCAGGGTTTGCAGAATACCGGACACTCCTGTGTGAGGATGGAATTTTGCAACCAAATGATGAGTATACTCCTCTTGATTATTATAAATCAATGCTTACCGTAGCGCTGATGATGTCTCAAGACAAAACTCCGACAGAGTATCCGGATCTATTTCCTGATTACTCTACACATCCGACTTGACTCATCTAGTTTGGTTAAAAGAGAGAATGATTACTGAAACAAACTTCTAGCACGAGCTAAAAGTTCACTATGTAAGGAATCTCTTTTATCACTTGCCAACATTCGATCAAGTTTCACGTGTATGAGACACACCGATCCTTCCGCATCTATTGGCTTTTCTTTATAATCAAAACTGACACTATATTTTTCCCCTAACCTTTGCAACTCTTCCAGATAGTGTATTTGCATTGCAAAATAAGCCTCCTATAGAGTAGAGAGGGATCCAATACTCTCAATATAAAAAACCTACCTCCCCCATCTACCGCTTTGTTATGAAGGAAACTGTTAAAGGACCGCAAGAAAGTTGGCCCGAACCGTTTATTTAGATCCTTCTTGACTCAAAAAAAATCATATGGTATATAAAGTAAATTACCTCTTATGGCTGTTGATCCAGAAAGATTACAAAAACTAAAAGCTGCACTACCTCGTGAAGATCTATCTCGAATCAAGGAGATCATTGATATGTGGGGACCGATAAATGAGGCGACTCTAGGAAGCGGACTAATCCCCCGTTTCCAGGAAATATTTCAAGCAACCCCTCCGGTCTTTATTGTCCATGACGTAGCTGTGGTAGCTGGCATGCCCATAACACAGCTTCAAAGAAATATCTATGTTTTTTTTGCTGACGGCTTACCTGTGCCAGGATTTAGATTTGAATACAGTGCTATAGACGACGGACATCCTGTCTACCTGACTTTAGCTCTTGACATCAGACCTCAAGTCGGGCAAGAAACCCAAGACCCAAATCCGCAAGATTTTCGCTCCTTTTTTGATCGGCCTGCCCCATATTGGTGGCCTGTGAATTACCCAAAACGAGTAGTGGATATGAGTGATTATACTGATTGGAGTGATTGGGATAAACTTGAGCGGCGTATTGAAGTACCTGATCCATTTGAAGATGTAGAAGTGTACAGAGATGAAACTCTTTCAAGTCTTGAAGATTGGCAAAATCCACGCATTTTAGGTCTCTTATCGGACTATTTCAGAGACTGCCAAGTTCAGATGTCACATTGAAGTAACCACATGCTATTTCGGCAAATACAGGCAGGCCGTACCCCCCAAGAGTAAGTCCTAGCGCTATAGGATTGTGACACATATTTTTTGGTATAATCTGTGCATGTTGGAATACCCTACTGCGCCACCTCCAGTCAAAAGTGAATTGACGCCAAATGCTTTAGCGCAGCTTGCAAAAATGCCAGGTGTTAGGTTAAGTATTGACGATTTCATTTTAACTACATCTGATTTATACTCACGTAACTCAGGTTTGCAGCTGAGTTACTCAGTATATACCCATCTAATCCGCTTTTTCGCTCTAAAGAGCTGCAAACCGGAGTAAAATGGGTATACAGCTCATTGATATTGTCGCACGTGGGCTATCTGGAACTTCGAGATCAAACGACGAGGTTCACTTGCGAAAAATTGCTGTAGCTCAAGTGGAATTAGTGACTGAATTTTTGCCTCCATTAGATTTAGATGCGATTGAAGTAAGATGTAGACACGCAATCTGTACTATGAACGCAGTCCCAATGATCTTAAAGTACACGGTCCCCATCGGGATAGAACGAATGACCCCGAAGAACGAGTAAGAGCTGGGCGAATTGATTTGTCTCAAATTCAATCCCCAGTAATTACTGAAACTGTTGAGATTTTAAAGATAATCAAATAGTTTGTCTTTACTGGTTGATTCTTTTGGTATGTATATTTATACTACACCTCAATGAGTGCACGTCCTGAAGCTCTAACTCCTGTATGGTACATCCCACCCACGCCGGACTCCCGACCCACTGCGAGACTGACACTTCTTGAAGAAGCCCGTCTAGAAGTCGCGGTGGGACTTGATCATCTCTATGCTTACAAGGATCAACTCATTGGACTTTTAGGAACTGTGGGTATTCATCGAAGAGATACACCTCCTGTAAGACAGCTTCAACTATCACATGTAAAAGACACCGCAACTGCAATTGCCAAAAAGGCGGATTTACCTCCCACAGAAGTAGTGAGATCCTTTAAAGAACAACTTTCTCGGGCAAAAGAATCATTTGTGTATGTTTCATGCCTCCATGGAGGTAGTGATGCATTCTATAACCAACTTCGGCGACTCCACTCCCATCCTCCCAAATATCTTATTTTTACCGGTGATGTATCCGGAGGTGGAGAAATATCAATTCAACTTAAACGGTACTTCTACGATTATATTCTTAACCGGGCTAATCCTATGATAGACGCAACACCTCATGTGACTCCGGCCGAACTTCTTGACAGTCCTGGTACCAATCCTCCTCCTGACGCTCCCACTATTAGAGACGGGTATAAGGCGATGCGGGCGTATGTTGCGAGACTTGAAGAGGCAAGTGAGGACGAAGTGCGGGATGTACTGGCATCACTTACAGACAACGAAATATATGCAGACATTCTCAGAATGCGTTCGCTCCTCTACTCCGGCGTATGGATCGGGACACTTCCTCAAAATATCCGGACAAAATACCTAACCTCTTACCGTCCGGCTGCCGAACGTTTCCTTCGTGAAACAACCCCTTTCCGTGAAGCCGGAACGAAACTCATACTTGTCAACGGTAACGAGGATGATCGCCGCAGTCTTGCTGTGGTAGCCGGATCGGATATCTCGATATCAGACGTATTCTATACACCAGAATATCTAAAGCAGCACGGGTTCCGGGTCTTTGAGCAAATCGGAGGATGGGAAACAAAAACCACCTATCACGTGTTCGTCCCCTATTTTGAACTCTTGGATTATGACCAAATCCCACCAGAAAAATTAGCTGCATTAATAAAGCAAGTTAAACGCGCACGATCTCAGGGAAAATCCATTATTGCCGTAATCCACGGTGAACCAAACTGGGCTGTACATTCGCAACAGGAACCCAAAGGAGATCGCTCAAAAGTACTTGAACACTCCCGGCAGTTTCTTACTCGATTTAAGCCTGATACCGTTGTGTACGGCCATCAGCATCAAGAAATTCCGGCCAGACCAGATCCGAGTGCGCAGTATATGCTTGATACAGATGGCCATCTTATTACTGATAGGGATGATGTATCAAAAGCTGAAATCGCAGTCACGTACCTACCGCTGCAGACTGTTGCAGAACTTGATATACCTAGACGGAGAAGGAAAAGAAATAGAGCTCCACGTATATTTACAAATTAGTTTAAAGTTAAATTATGACCGCACAAAATTCCAAGAAAGAACAGCTTGCACCACCGGATGCTCAACCTCAAACACCTTCACAGGACAAGAAAACACATCCATACATGAGCTCTGTCTGGGGCCTTGAGCTTGTTGACTCTTCCGAATCTCTCCAAGGATCATGTGCAGTGATCGTGGATATACTCGCTGCCTCAACCAACATGTGCCGGCTCGTCTCCTCTGGCGCTCAGGAAGTTTTTTTGGTCAACGACCAATCGATTATACTTGCATTAGCGCGCTATCCTGACGCGGTGGTGATTGGTGATATCTCGCATCTAAAATTACCAGAGAGGATAACGAGGTTTTCAAATGTGCCGAGCGCTCTTGAAGACAGTCATGCTTTTGAGATGATCGCAGGTAAAACCGTCCTCTACCGCACCACCAACGGTACTGCCATGGTTGAGGAAGCACTTAGGCGAGGCGCGAAAAGAGTCCTAGTTGCAAGTTTTACCAATCTATCGGCTGTTAAAGAGTTTATTCATGCTGAGGCTAAACCAGTAGTGATTATCAAATCGGGTGAACGGACATTCGGCGCAAACTGGAAAACAGGCGAGGATTTGTACTGTGCCCAAACACTTGAACAAATGCTACGAGCCGAACCCGTGGATTGGGAAGCGGTCACACGGAATGTAACTCAGAGTGTGAGAGGACAGTACTGGCAAAATTACCACGATGCCGGATTGACGATTGAACATTTGGAAAGAGATCTCAGGATTGTGCTTCGCCTTAATAGTTGCGATTATGTTCCTGTCTGTATCAAGGGAGAACAAGGTGAAATACGAGTCATTGATGGAAAACTGCTCAAAGCTTCTTAATGGGTGAAAATTTCAATTCCCGTCTAATGGTGTTTCACTGATACTGATAAATAAATCGAGAACGCACATAACACTTCTTCTAATTGTTCGAATACACCAGCTGGCGGATCGAGAACTTATATTTAGTAATACAGATCACGTTTTCATTCTAAATCAACCAACCACGCTTGAAGATCATTCCGAATAAGGGGCATCTCACCGATAGTGAGTCTACCCACCTTTGTCAGATCAACAGCTACTGTTTGATCACTGTGTCCGGAAGTTATCACTAACTCACTGACGCTCTCTGGAATCAAATATATATCTTCGGCTGGTGCCCCTGAAGGAGTTGGTATAACCTGATTGTCAGCTTTCAATATATGACTATAAAAAGCACCTGCATAGTCATCCCACACCAATACTCTCATTGGTTCAGTTGTAGCATTTGGTCGAGATACATCAAATGCATTAAATAATTCTCTGACAGATCGGGGTAAATCAGGAGGTAGGTCTTTAATTTCTGGCAATCTAACTTTTTCTTTTAATATATAGGACTCGGCATGTTGGAAGAGAACTACTTTTGCATAGCTACGTGTGACAAACGGAATATTTACGTCACCATTTGTTATATCAGCTCCATAATTTTTCATATATCTTTCAAAATTAATAGGAAAATTATGTATTCCCAAATCTGTCCAAACTTCCTGAGGAGAATGCATTTGCGCATAAGTAATGATTACACCCGCTATAGCACCTTGGTAAAGATTATTTAAATTTGGTGAATTTAAATCTATAAATTCTGAACCAAGAGTATCAAACACCCATCTGCCGGTCAGCATTCTTCTATCCTGAGTGGGGGAAAGATGTAATTTCCCTACCTCGAGCTGTTCCCCTTGTCTTAGTGGATTATCATGTATTTCGACATCAACATACCCTCTGAGTAACTCCTGCATTAGTCTACCGAGTGGATGAAGTGCTCTTTCCCAAAGTTGTTCAAAAGTAACTGGCTCACCCTTACGGGCTTGATAAATGCGAAATAAAAAGGGTGTTGAGTCCGATGACCCTAATATTCTTTCAATTACCGGATCTCTCAGTGTTGGTCTGGCTTGCTCAGATGCAGAAGTCATATATTACTCTACTTATATTATAGGCCTCATTATACACCTATGGCCTGACTCTTTCAATTCAAATATTTCACAGGTAGATTTTGTAGGTGTCATTCACTATACCCTTCTTACTGTAATTTGCAACTTTTTCGGGAAGATTAATGTTGCTAATTCAGTCAACGACCACCACCA
>CAYPMW010000042.1:0-4279 GCA_964412165.1 uncultured Gammaproteobacteria bacterium
GTAAGGTAGTTTAAGTTCAATACGTATCAACTTTAAACGCACTGAAGGAGTGATATACCCTTCACAATTTAAATTGTTCCGGGTATAACGCATTCTAGACTGATTTAGCAACATTTTTCTAGCGAAAAAGTTGCAAAATACAGTAAGAATAGTATACTACCCGTTATGACAAAAGAAAATGACCATCGGCCACGCGTGAGCGAAATTGTCAGGCATGGACTTGCGAAATTGTGGAAATATCATAATTGGGTGACAATTGGTACCCTCATACTTCATGGGATAGATGCTGCCTCTGTTCCATTCCGATGTGATACTAGTGAACAGGAATCACTACGTGGTAGGGATAGTGTTACCATTTGCAGTGGAATTCTTGAAAGATTCCACTGGCTAGTGAGAGATCTTCATGATACGAATGGGACTGAAGATCGAGATGATGATATAAATCTTGAAAGTTGGGGATTGGGATATGGTAAGCGTGGTTATGGTCTGTACCATATGCTTATATCGGAAGGTTCTCCAGAAGATCCGCGTGATCCGGAAAGCTCATGGGCGTTGGTGGAAGGCTTAAATGAGTGAGGCTATTATGTTGGTCCATGAAATTTAAACTAATTAAGGTAATAATTGGATAATATTTTCGTTGTTCTCTGATTTGCAAAAAGTATAGTAGTCACATATGATTGTCATATATGAGTGATACTTTAAACGCCTCACAACTACCACACCAGCAAGAAAAAGCAACTCAACAAACCACACTCCCACAAACATCCAATTTAAATACGATTAAACCGAAACGGGCAGTAGGATTAGGCTTAACGCTGATTCTGATTCTGTTAGCGTTTGTTGGTGGCGGAGTGGGGGTATATATGTATACGCAAAAAAATGTAATTCTACCAGTACCAGTTGCTTCGCCACTTGAGAATACTTCTCCCTCAGCCAGACCAATAATAAAAAACTACCAATTTCTCTATATTAGAGACGGCAATGTATACGTGTATGACCGGGGTACGATGGAAGAACAGCAGGTTACCAATGACGGAACTAACTACTCAAATTACCGCAAACCTCAGTGGGTGGATGAAAAAACTGTGGCCTTTGTCTATTGCGAAAATTACCAGGATCCGGCAACCCAATACAGCTGTGGTATTTATACTCAAACACTTGACAGCGCAGAGAAAAAAGAACTCATAAAGCTCACCTCAAAACGCAATGATTATGGAACTTTTTTAGGAGCCGACATCTACGCTTTCCGTTTTAGCACGGACGGCAGAAAACTGGCATATTTGAGCTATGAATACGGTTCAACATCAGACTCCCAAGAAAAAGACGTTAAGCTCAAGCTTTTAGATATTACCTCAAACAAAACCACACTGCTTGACGAATATTATCCCACAGCCGGAAGAGGTGGGAGGCTGGACGATGAAACATCGGTCTATTTTTCCCCATCGGGTAATAAGTTGGTGGCGACGGTAACGATCGTTTATCCAAGCATCAAGGAAAACCAAGGGACGATGTTTGTGTACGATACTTTAAATGGTAGTTTGATCTGGTTTCAGGCTAAGACCATGAGCACTTTCGGCAGATTCCTTGATGAAAATACGCTGATTGCAAAACAAGAAGTAGGGGGAGATTTCAAAACCCGCGGGACGGCCTATTTTGTCACCATTGATTTATCCAAAAATACTGATAATCCTGCCTCTACGGTGAAGCAGGTAGCAAATGCTCAAGGCCGTTATGGGATACATCTTGCAAATAACCAGGAATTTGCTTACTTTGTCATTGATGAAACCCAGGGAGAGGGTTTGAAGGTGGCACGATTTTCTTTAACCGATTCTTCTGAAACGGATATTATCAGTCAGTATCTACCGATTGCTCGAGTAGGAGAGAGCCATCTTTTAGTTGTGAAGTTGCGTCCATGCCAGCTAGCCGCAGGAGATGCGGAATCTGAATGCGGTATGGATATTTATAACGGCTACATCCCAGATAGCCGTTTTGGGTTACTTGAACTATCCGACGGCTCGTTTGAGGAGTTTAAAACCACGATCGGCCCAATTCTTGAGGCTGATGTGTATCCTTAGCATGTCAGAAATGAATCTAACAACAATTCTTGGGTAGTACTGTAGAGTTTTCTAAACCAGAAGCAAAATTTCCAAAAAAGAAAAACCGCTGATAACTGAATTATTAGATAAGCGATACTTATACATTTACTTATTGACATTTGTTATTATAAACTTATGCGTTATACCTATAGTATTAATGCACCCGCTTATTTACAGATTCATAATCTACCGGTTGAAAAAACAGAAACTGTCACGAGCCAACTTAATGCACTTATTTCAAAATATATAACCATCCGGATCGTAAAAGAACTTCCTGAATCAGTGGTGACATCGGTTACTAATATTGACGAATTGATAGAGGTAGCATACAAGCACATACCCCGGTTTCCTTTTAAAATCGCCCAGTATTTAAAGGATTTTAAAACATCATTTCAGGATCAACTGAAAAAAAATGGTTAATGTTTATGAAACTCCGGACGATGAGATGTTAGCTTCTAATGAAGCAGACATTGTTTCGAGGGCATTACAAATAGTTGAGAATGAGGATTCCGAACTCAACGGAGTCAAACGAGGAATCGTTAAGCGTTTATCGCAGTTTACACCTAAACTCCTTACCGCAGTGACGGCGCTTGCAATGATGGTTGGATTTGGACATATTTTGCGTGGCCGGGGAGATGAGTCAGAAAAAATGATGATGAAAACGGGGATTGTTAAGCCAGCTCACATTCCGGAAGTAAATAAGCCATCTCTCCCTGAACCAACCCCAACTGGTGTCCCAGAAACGTATAATAGTTTGGAAATTCCTGAAGACGTGGTTTCATATGATGAGCTTGAAAACACTTACCACACACGGATTTGGAATTTGCCAGATACCCAGTTGTATCTTAGACAACACATCGTTGATCATATGCCGGTATTTCAAAGGCTTAAGGAAGGGTCACAAATAGAGGGCGTCACGAAGCAATTTGAGATTGTGCTGGTAGATGGTCCATTCGTGAACAGCTCGTATCTGACAGAAGAGCAAAAACAATCGCTGCCCGAAATGGTAAAGTATTTGGAAGTAGAGGAAAATCCCTTCCGGGAGCAAAAACTACAACAGATCGAGGCAGAAAAACCAAGCCGAATAGCAAGTTATCAACAACAACTGGCAGATTTAAATGCCCGTTTGCAAAGCGGAGCAATCAACCAGGATGATTTTAATATCCAATCGCAGATCTTAGAGTATGAATATTGGCCGTATATACATGAACCGCGGGAAAAAGATCTAATCTTTGGTCATGGTTTAGGTTTGTCTTTTAGGCAGGACGAGCCGGACCCCAATAACGCAAATCAATTTATTGAGCATCGGTATGTATTGGTGGCAATGCGAGGTCCGGAAAGGATTGAATTCCGTAGTGGTGATAAAGTGGTTTATGGTCAGAGTGGACTTGGTGCAGTACCGCTTGATAAGTCACAATCTTATCTAGACATATCCGAATTTCCAGTTGACCAAAGATCAGAATACCCCCTTGGAGAGTCGACTCCAGCAACTGAGTTAATGCATGAATTGCAGCATGCATCGGGAATCCATGAAGAGCCTGAGGCCGACTACGCTACAATTGATTACTACAAACGAGCATACGAGGCGCTACAAGCTGGTGATGATTCCCAATATCCATTCGTATTTGTAACGCCTTCTGGAGTCATAATCTCATTTGCTCCAACCCCATTTAGTACACCAGTTTAGCAATGCTTATTCCTCACTTTCCGGTAAACTAATCCGGAATAGTTATCTCCTAAATATAGCTAAAAATATTACAGTATTTTTCAACCTTTGCCGATGGTAATGAAATTGTCCAATACCTGGTATAATTCGTGCATGAATAAGTCTAATATCCGTAATTTTGCCATTATTGCGCACATCGACCACGGTAAAAGCACTCTGGCTGACAGACTGCTAGAATATACCGGCACAGTTGATGCACGGGATATGCAGGAACAGCTTCTTGATTCCAATCCCATTGAACGCGAACGGGGAATCACTATAAAACTTGCCCCCGTGAGGATGGTATATCGATCACAAATGCAAAATGCAAAGATTAAAGATCAAAATGAAAATCAAAAATTACAAAATGAAATTTTACATTTTGATTTTTACATTTTAAATTTAATTGACACTCCCGGCCATGTGGATTTTAATTATGAAGTGTCGCGGTCTTTGGCTGCGTGTGAAGGAGCGCTCC
>CAYPMW010000042.1:4379-9184 GCA_964412165.1 uncultured Gammaproteobacteria bacterium
GTGGATTTTAATTATGAAGTGTCGCGGTCTTTGGCTGCGTGTGAAGGAGCGCTCCTCGTGGTTGATGCCACCCAAGGAGTACAGGCACAGACGTTAGCAAATCTCACCCTAGCTAGAAAGCAAAACCTCACCATTATACCTATTATCAATAAAATTGATCTACCTAATGCTCAAGTTGAAGAAGTGACTCGTCAGCTTGTAGCTTTAGGGTTTAAAAGAGCTGATGTTATAAGCATTTCTGCAAAGACTGGCAAACATATAGATCAAGTGCTAAATGCCATTATTGAACGGATTCCAGCTCCCTGGGGAAAACTCGATGCGACACTACGTGCGCTGGTGTTTTCATCTCAGTACGACCCCCATAAAGGTGTAGTGGTGTATGTGAGACTGGTAGATGGTTCTTTTCACGCGGGTCCTGCCGCGCGTTTCCCCCCAAGAATACCCACAAGGGGACCCCTTCTTGGGGGTCCCCCAACGCGCGTCACCCGCTTGAAATTTATAGCATCAGGAGTGGAGTTTGAGCCCATAGAGATAGGTTACTTCTCGCCACAAATGCAGGTGGCAAAAGAACTCGGAAATGGAGAAGTAGGGTATATCGCCACAGGTCTGAAAGAAGTAACCCAGGCGAAAATAGGAGACACCATTACAGTTGTAAGTGGTAAGTTGTCAGTTATAAGTTCAAAATTACGAAACCTACAACCTACAACCTACAACTTACAACCTCTTCCCGGCTATAAAGAGCCTAAACCTATGGTTTTCCTGGGGCTTTATCCTATACAAACTGATGAGATACAGAAAGTACGCGATGCGTTGGGAAAGCTCAGGTTATCTGACAGCGCCTTTACCTACCGTCCAATCTCATCTGTAGCACTTGGCAATGGTTTCCACTGCGGTTTTTTGGGGCTCCTTCACGCCGAAGTAGTGCAGGAACGCTTGTCTCGTGAATTTAACCTATCGCTCCTGGCTACAGCGCCAACTGTGGAATACAAAATAAAACTTAAAAACATGATGGTAATAATTCAGTCGGCCACGGAGTTTCCAGATCCATCACTTATTGAGTCGAGTTACGAACCCATGATGCAGCTGACAATTTTTGCTCCAAAGCGCTACGTAGGAGCGGTAATGCAGCTTTGTCAAAATAAACGGGGAGCGTATATTGATCTTGAATACGTGGGACTAGAAGAAACGAAGAACCACGAACTTGGACTGGCTAAATTTACCTACCTCATGCCGCTATCCGAGATGATCGTCGACTTCTTTGACCAGCTAAAAAGTGTTACAGAAGGATATGCTTCGCTCGATTACGAGCTATTTGATTATAGTCCAGTAGACCTAGTTCATTTGGATATTCTAATAAATCACGTACAAGTTGACGCATTTTCACAGTTAGTCGTTAAAGAAAAGGCTGAGTATCTTGGTCGGGTGATGGCAGAAAAACTATCCAAAGTTATCCCACGGCACCAGTTTCTGATTCCTATCCAAGCAACAATCGGAGGAAAAATTATTGCTAGAGCTGATGTGAAGCCGTTTCGCAAAGACGTCACCCAAAAACTCTACGGCGGCGACAGGACGCGCAAAGACAAGCTCCTTGAAGCGCAGAAAAAGGGCAAGCAGAAGATGAAGCAAATTGGAGCTGTCGAAGTGCCGCAAAATGCGTTCCTTGAAGTGTTTAAAAGAGCGTAAAGAAACTCTTTTTAAGCTAACACGCCGAAGCTTGATCTGTACTATAAGTATATATTAATATATATTTAAGGGTAGAAAGAAATAGTGAAAAAATACATTCGGTATACTTGCCCAAGGGTATGAGCGCTTAGTTGAAAGGCAAGAAAATACTTCAATTGAACGCTTAGGTCTTTTGGCTAACTACCATACCCGCCAAGGAGAATTACTGACTCGTTCAGTCAGAAAATCACGCTCTTTTAATCGGCATGATAGGCGGGCATTGACTAAACTACACCCCGCTCCATTAGCAAAAGAACGTGGTCGCGCTGAGATTGATGATTCTCAAAACGATGAGGAATTATTTGGACTCCTCCCTCTCAAACAGTATGTGGTTGGAAATGCACGTTCCCTGTCTGAACGATTTGGTCAAGTCCTAATTGAAGCTGTGAGTGATGATATTCGGTTTGATGATATTGATAGTTTAGGTGAGAACGGGAGCGAAGCACCCGGTATTCATATTGACATACAAAAGACTAATTATGAGCGACAAGCACGACTCTGGCGCCGAGCTTGGCAAACTGATTATTTTCGGGAAACACTTCGAGGTGATTTGCATCGTTGGGATAGAGTTTTACGCAGTAACGCTGAAGCTTTTACGACCGCTCAGCTACTTGAAGCCCGGACGCTTTTTAGGTTGAAATGGATGTGTATATTGAAAAATTTTTCTCAAGTAGTTGACAAATACCCTTATAATTACATCGCAATATATGATCAGTTGGGCAAAACGGGGTTGGATCTCGCCCTTGAGGCTACCTGCTACAATCCGCAGGGGATTTTAGCCTTATGTGACTATGCGGAAGATCAGCTTACTTTGGGCGAATGACAAATATACTAGTCTGTAAAGTAAATGTTTGTTGACAAATAGTATTGAGAATACGCTCAGCCTAAAAATTTCTGCCTGTAATATGAGCGTAACTTGATTAACTGATCTTCAGTAATAAATCCAACTGCTGCTTCTCGAAGTGCGCTGATATACTCATCAATTTGGGTTGAAATTGCTTCTGGCGAATCTTCTCCGACTTTCATGCCAAACATCTCATCACCCCAGTCTTTTGGAGTCACGGAAGTGAGTTCACCGCCGACTTCCTCAGATGGACCGATCAGATAAATATATTTCACCTCATTCAAAGCTGCTCGGGTGGCAGCTTCTATCGTAATCCAACTTCCATCCGGGTCAACGAGTTCGCGTCTCATATATGTTTCGCCTTCTGGTGCAAGTGTCATAGAGACACTAGTCATATGCCTGTAAGGAATTCCGTGCTGGTGAAGATCTTTGGCGCCGTATACATTGGTGAGACCAGTAGCGGTACCCCAGTCAAGAGTGATGATGTACGTTCCTGCCATATCATTGTTGGGATATCCTGATCGAAAATAGACATCAGCCGTGCTGGTGTCTGGATGGCGTTTAATGCCTTGAGTCCAAACTTCAAGATTGAGATGAGAATATCCTACCTCGGCGAGTAGTTCACGAACGTGGTTTAAAACTTGTGGCGTTGCGAGTGCTAATGCACCGCGGAGAGGAAAATTTAAGGCCAGTGTAGTGAGATGATCTTTCTCAATCACATCAAACGCGTGAGGTAGAGCCAAATCTAAGGCTCTTTGAGCCATGCGTTCTGAAATTTCCCGGTGCTCGTGTCTAGTACGCCCGTCATAACCAGTGATAGCGTAAAAAGCTAAAGCGTCTTCGAACTGATCAGCAAGAAGATGTTGGCGTTGTTCTTGAAGAGCGGTTCGTTCTTTTGCTGATACAACCATAGATTTCCTTTCTTAAAAAAAGAGCCCGGTTACGGGCTCAATAATTAAACTTTGTCCAGAATTATATACCATTTCAAAAAGTGACTATAGCAAATTGTATAGACTCCTGTCAATGGGGAAATACCACTAGTGGAGTCTAAGGTGAAAGAATCGAAGTAAACTTTGAAGGGTAATTGAAGCCAGGATTAAAATGCCGCATTGCACACCGATGACGATAGCAAGTCCCTTGACCAGTGCCTGGGATACAGTTTGGGCAGTAGTGAGGATTGAGCCAGTGAGTGTGATCCGAAAACCGGCAAAATATAGTGCACCGCCGATCAGTAAAACGGCTGGGAAGACAAAGATGAAGCCTTCGAGGTCTTTTCGTGAGGAAAACATATTTGAGGAAATTGAAAAAAGGATATAACCGGAAAGTGCTCCTACGAAAAGCTGAAGACGTGGGTCAGAAACCCTGGGAAGATATTCAAGTGCAAGCCAAATAATACCCATGAGTACTACCATACCGACGAAGACCGGCGCAAAGCCGATCAAATAGCGTCTAATTGGATCACTACTGCCAATCTCGACTGATCCGAGTTTGATCTCTTTATATTTTTCGTCTTGAATAAACTCAGGAGTGAAGGAAATTTTTCCCGTCGGCACACGCAGCAATTCAGCCGTGATGAGATGGGCAAATTCATGCACTACCGTGCCAGGAAGATAGAGAAAAGCCAGGATGGAGGACGCCACATGTTTACTCCGAAATACGAGTGCAAAAAGTGTAAAGACCGTCTTTTCAAGTTTTCTTGAGATGATATAAATAATTACCATCTCACTCGCGACGAGAACAGCTGTTCCCATAGGTCTATCATATCATGATGAAATAAACCAATTGTCAAAACCACCTTATGTTAGGTTACTATCAAATACTATAAATATATCTTAAACTATATCAATAAATATAACAAAAATCTATATTTCCGAGATAATACTGTTTTCGAATCACTGGTTTATGATAAAATAGTTTGACTGTGAAGACTTTAAGTACCGTTAGTCCGGGTAGTTTCTGCCAAAGGCTGATAGTGGCAAAACGTCTTCTTGGCCAGTCTTCACGCCGACGTGGCTCAGTGGTAGAGCGAGTACTTGGTAAGTACTAGGTCATGGGTTCAATTCCCATCGTCGGCTCAAAAGTTTCGGCGAGCAAGTAAACACAACGCACTCTGGGCTCAGGTTAGGGAAAACCTAAATACACAGATATACCCTTCACAATTGAAAATGTTCCGGGTATAACTCCTTCTAGACTGATTTAATCCCGGTGTTACACCGGGACAAAATACAGTAAGAATAGT
>CAYPMW010000043.1:0-9041 GCA_964412165.1 uncultured Gammaproteobacteria bacterium
ATAGAGTAGGTGGCTTCGGACCATCTGGTGGGGGTTCGATTCCCTCCGGGCGCGCTCTAACTCAGTTACCCTGTTTTAAACTTATAGTTTGACTATCAAACTAAATGGATATAATCTACTTGATCTTAAGCCTGAAGATCTCGTAGCGGTAAATATTGACATCCAATTTCACTAGGAAGCTGTTTGTAAACTTGCAAAACTATGGTATGGTCCCAGACCATCACACAATCTAGACTGTTCCCGTTTTAGCTGGAAGAGTAAGATTAGTATCAAACAGCTTCATAAGAGACTGTAATGAAAAGTTCATTCTCAGGTAAAAATGAACTTTTCAAACAGGCTCTAACGCTATTATTCCGGCACTTCGACCACTTCTTCCCGTTTTTCGCGAATAAAGGAAGTCCATTCTTCGAAAACCTCAATAATAGTTTTGAGTGGTGCTTCAATAAGAAAATCGAGAAGCACGGTCAGGAAATTGATCCGCGCTAGACCTTTTGAAAGATAGACACCGGTGCTTAAAAAGGGGAGTGTCAAATTATAGAAAATATAGCTGAAAAATCCCTCTTTTTCTGAGGTAACCTTAAGTTCTGAGGCGGTAAAACGGACGCGGAATCCAAAAAGGAGTACCAGAGACAGAAATGCAAAAAATATAAATAAGCCGAGCCACGTATACTCAAGCTGGAGAAGAAGATAGGTAATACCACCAAAAACCAACACAAATAGTACCAAGTAAAATCCGGCAAATATCCGGGTCAGGAAATTGCCTCGGCTGACTTTAAGGACCGAAAAAGTCGTTTTGTTGGGACGATGATCAAGATACACAATCGTATTCATCTTTTTAAGTATCCGGACGGTATTATCCTCTCCCGGAGCTTTGATTGTGAGACCGATAAACCACATCATCGCCGGTGGAACAATCACATTGATTGACAGTGGGACGTAAGTCAGCCGACCTAACCGATATAGTTCGAATGGAATTTCAATGAGTAGTGCCAGAAGCACCTTCGTGATAAAAATATAAAGGATGCTTCTGACAATACCACGATTCACTTTTTTCTGAATTTGGGAATATTTACGTTGGCAGATTTCCCTGATTTTCCATTCAAATTTTTCCTGATCAGGAAGTATGGTGCGGACTTTCAGACCTTCGTCTTTCACAAGTGTTCGCAGCACCTCAAATGGTGCGACCTGTTTGAGAATGATACGGTAAAGCGCGTGCTTATCAAGGTAATTCAACTGTTTTTCAATATGTTCGTAAATACGGTAAAACCCTTCTACTACCTGATCCACAAGGTTCTGGTGGGCGTTTGGCCAGTCGGGATAGCCTTTTAACAAGAGGTGGTACCGAAGTATAGGTTCATCTGATTTAACGAGCGCCCGGTGTATAGCTAAATAAATCTGCAGCTCCCTATCGTGCTGGGGGACGGCTACATCATTCCAATTAAAATACGCGGTAAACCAATCATACATGAGTTCCACATAGGGCTCGCGATTTGAGGGGTCAATCGACTCCTCAATTTCACTTGATGCCACACCCCAAATCCAGTTCCTGAGATCTCTTTCAGGAAGTGATGAACCCTTTTCGATAAGTCGTGAAAGAACATATAAATACTTAGAAATTATGCGTGATATGACTTTGATTGTCCCTCTGGGGAGTGTGTCGTTGGCAATATAGCGAGCCCAGATGAGTTCCCGAAGAAGTACCTGGGCAATTCGATCTATATCGTGACTTGACCTTTCCCATAAAAGCCTTTTGAGTATGCGCTCGATGGCGTTGCGCCGTAGTACATGTTCGCCTTTGTACTCAACGACGTTCCTGATCCGCTCATAGATATGGGCAATCGTTCCTAGTACTTCGCTCACTCTGATAGTTAGCTCCGGTCCATGCGCATACTTTGTAGTTTCAGCTTCGTATTTATCGAGAAATTCTTTAATAAAAGTGGAGAGGGGAGTTTCTACTTTGACTATATCTCCCTCCTGCACGGTAGGGGGAGGAAGTTTCTGTTCCTTATCAAAAAGTGTGATCATAATTAAAAAAATTATAACACAGTTGAGAGACCGGATATGTAAACCAGTATTATCTCATAATACCCTATAGTAGTCAACGGAGGGGTAAATTGATAAATGGTAGATTGCCGGAACTCGTGACTTGCGGAAGAACCCCATTCCATTTTTTGATAGCTTCAAGTTGCAGGAATTCCTGGGTGAGAGTTGCCTTTTGCAGCGATTGAGCTTCGGCCAGACCTTTCGCTTCGGCTATTTTAGCCTCAGCCCTTTGGGATGTTTCTTTGACTTCAAATTCAGCCTGTTTCACCTTCTGTTCGGCAATTACCTTATCCTCAATGGCTTTGGAGTATTCTGGCGAAAAGTAAACAGCCCGCAGAAGCACCTTATCGATGATGATGTTTTTTGGCTTAAGAAGTTCGGTGATTTCCTGTGTCATTATACTTTCCGCCTCCTGGCGTTTTTCAGAGTAAATGGACGGAGCAGTATAACGGCTGATAACCATCCGGATTTGGCTGCGGGACATGGGACGCAAAAGTTTATCCACATAATTCTCGCCGATGGTTTGGTATATTTCCGGCGCGTGATCGGGAATGATCTTAAAAAGCACCGTCACGTCAACCTTGACTTGCTGGCCGTCGCTCGTTGGCGCATCAAGCGAATCATCGCGGCGAAGAGCGCCTTCATCCTTTACCGATGACATTGTATATTCCTGAAGACGCCCGTCAAATAGAGTCACGGTCTGCCAAAACGGCATAACTATATTTATCCCTTCACGCATCGGTGTGGGCAGCACTCCCCGTCCACGGTCATACACGACACCCACGTGTCCGGCCGGAATAAAAACCACCGTTGCCCGTAATAGTATCAGAAGAAGTATGGTAGTACCGATAATTTTAAGATACGGGGACGAAGTAAAGCGCCCCGGAAAGTCAGACAAATCAATGGTAGCCATACTACTTTCAGCCTAGTCTTTTTAAAATTGAAAGTCAATTGATAGTATGGAAACCGGCTTTTAAGCCGGGGAGTCCTCACTATGAGGAAAAATTGAAGGAAAGATGAAGAAAACTTCATGAAATCTTAATAAAAAAGGATTATACTAGAGTTATACATGAGAATACTCTTAGTTGAGGATGAACAAAGATTATCAAGTGTCATTAAAAGAGGACTTGAAGAAGACGGATTCGCCGTAGACTGGGCTTTTGATGGCGAAGAAGGGCAATACTTAGCTGAGTCCGAAAGCTATGATTTGATCATCCTTGATATTGTGCTTCCCAAGCGAGACGGACTCCAGGTGTGCAAAAACCTCAGAAAAAAAGGCATGAGAACGCCAATTTTAGTACTCACCGCGAAGTCAACTGTCGAGGATAAAGTAGAGGGACTTGATAGTGGCGCAGATGATTATATGACTAAACCTTTCGCGTTTATTGAACTCAGGTCTAGAGTTCAAGCCCTGATCAGACGGACCCGACACGAAAGTAGTGAATCTACGCTCATTATTGCGGATTTAGTAGTCGATCCCTTAAAACATACGGTTGAAAGGGGAGGGAAGAAAATACTTCTTACCCCAAAGGAGTTTGCAATTTGTGAGTTTTTACTTCATCACAAAAATGAAGTCGTTACCCGGACCATGATTACTGAACATGTATGGGATTATAATTTTGACGGAATGAGTAATGTAGTAGATGTGTTTCTGGCAAATTTGCGGAAAAAAGTAGATAGATATCCAGGGAAAAAACTCATTCATACCGTTCATGGTGTAGGGTATCGGATAAGCGAAACTGAGTGAAAACCTAGATTTCAAATTATGAATACCCGTAGCATCAGATATCGTTTAACCACTTGGTATAGTACGGCTCTTATCATTTCGATTGCCGTAATTTTCGCCTCGTTTTACTATATCACCCGACAAGAGTTATATAGACACACTGATATCATTCTTACTTCTCATGCAAGGGTAGTGGCGCAAAACATTCATGAGAAACTTGAAGCCCGCTCCGATATATCAGAGGAGTCGTCCTTTTACAACGAATTTGGGGCAATTCCGGGTATGATGCTGGTGGTGACTGATGACTCGGGGTTTATTCTCCATTCCACCTATCCATATGAGACCATCCAAAAAGAAGTTGCAGATCTGTTTTGGGAAAGAAATTCCCTTGATCACGAAGTCATTCTCAATAAAAATTTCTCCGGGACGACGCAACGGATGATCTTAATTTCCATCGGTAACAAAGACGAATTGTTAGGTATGGTAATGATGGGGCATCCGATCGATGTCATTCAAAAATCTCTCAATAGTTTACTGATCAATTTAATCTCTTTATTCATGGTCTTAGTTTTTCCGACTATTTTTGGCGGCTGGGTTTTGGCAAAACGCGCCATGCAGCAAGTAAATGCAATCAGTGAACAGATGCAGCGCATTTCTTCAGAGAACTTAACCGAAAGGATCAAAAGTCCTCAAACTCGGGATGAAATAGAAGCGCTAGTTTCTACATTTAACAATTTGTTGGGAAGACTTGGATCAGCATTTAGGCGAGAACGTCAATTTATCGAAGATGTCGCCCACGAACTTAAAACACCTCTCGCGACGCAAAGGAGTACCATTGAAGTTCTACTTTTAAAAAAGCGAACAAATGAAGCATATAGGAAATCTTTACAGGAACTACTCGTCGAAAATGAAAAACTTACCTGTACCGTGAAGGATGTACTTGATCTAGCCTGGGCTGAAGCGGATACAACGAACGTATATACAGACAAGGTGAATCTCACAGATGTGATGGAGGAATTATACGAAATTGCCGTACAGCTTGGAATTCGCAAAAAACTTCAAGTCACGAAACGATTTGTAAAAGATATCTTCATTGTAGGAAATCGCGAAAAAATATTTCGCGCACTCCTCAATATTGTTGATAATGCAATCAAATATACAACCAAAGGAAACATATCGCTTTCAATGACTACTGATTCTGGTAAAGCAATTGTTAAAATAAAAGATACGGGTGAAGGTATCTCGGGTGTTGATGAACCACACATTTTTAGACGTTTCTATCGTGGTAAAAAAGCATACCGATCAGACGGATCGGGATTGGGACTCGCGATCTCTTATTCGATAATCACGGCATCTAAAGGCGCCTTGAGAGTTTTACATAATGATGGCGGTGGAACCACGATGGTAGCTACTTTTCCCATGGTAGAAAAGTGACGGGATTAAATAATTTTCATAAAGTTGTACCACCATTTTTCTCAAACATACTTGTGGCTGCAGTATGTAAATTTTACCTGTGGCAGTCATAGAAAGATCTTTAAGTAAAAACACTCTAAATCCCAAGTCAAACGCATCGTCTGCTGTTGTCAAAAGATTTAAAACTTAGACCTTGAATTTATAAGATATTGTTTTACAATTCGTGACAATTATGCCACTATTTACTCGTGAAAACGAAAACCCTCGCAGAACTTCACCTACGCTACGGGAGTTAGGAGTTAGCTTTGATGAACCCAAAGAGCTAAAGTTACTCGATACACCCCTTGAAATTACGCGCAGGACTTTTGGAGAAAACGAGTATTTCGTGGGAGCTCCATTTAGGACAACACTTGATAAACGTGGACTCCATGTCCTACTAGGCGAGCTGAAAACTCATCCTGAGTCTCAGAGCTTGGCAGCTGCAGTAGCAGATTGGAAGAAACCATTTAATGAGGAGGCACATCGGTCGCTCGGTAAACATGGTGAATGGGATATCCTCAGGAAGGAACTCAGGCTTTTTATAGATGTCGCGGAATATCGTGCACCTGATGAAGGTTTACTTGATTTAATGATTCGGGAACATTGGTACTATCCGGTCAAAAGACATTTACTCATGGGGTTTATGGATATCGGTAACAATGGTAAATTTGGTTCTTATGAACTTTCTTCAAGACAACTGGCTAAAGCTCTAGAGACATTTGGTGTAACATTGCAGGGGAAGGATATCGTCTCCGGTTATAAAGATGGACTCAGAAGACGTGGGTTATTAAAAAATTGGCAACGTTTGAAAGAAAGGCCAGAAGTTGATTTCGATGAAAACGAACAAGCTCACATGGATTCCATTGGTGAGAATATTCCGGCAGTTGTGGCATTCTTAAAATATCTGGGAAGAACGCCACTCGAGAGAATTTGGTCAATATTCAAGATCGCTGCCGATACATCATGCTGGAACTACCCGTTGACAGGATACAGTTTTGATAGGAATACACCCAATAGAGTTGAGATTCAGCACAAGCGAATGGAGCTGAAACGAGATGGTATCCGCATTATCACTCACTTTGCACCACCTCGCTTTTTGGAAGTAATTGAAGATCCCTCATACACGGATGAAGATGAAAAAATATTAAACCCGATTATACGCCTGCGCAATCCTTCTCCGGTTAAATCGCTTATACCTGTCTGGGTTTGGAGAAAAACTCCTGATGGAGGGAGACACTGGTTGTTCACTGAAGCGTCTGATAATTTCAGGAGAAATGTGCCGAGTCAAGCTTCCTCGAACTATGAGCTGCCAAGTAGTTTAGCGGGTTATTTACATTTAGCGTATGCCTTGCCGCAACTAAGAGATTTTCCACAGGAATTACCGTTTCACAGAGGTGACCAACGAAAACAAAAAATGCAGGAAGGTCAAGTGCCCTACCTGGCAATGTTATATCAATATGCTTTTGTAAATTCCCAGCTTATCCAGCAACTTGAACAAGTAGCAATCCCAAGGTAAGTGAATAGAGGTAGAGGCTGGCGTTTTTTGATGGACAGTTTTCAAGCTGAATAAGCAGTTTGAGGATACCCATCACCTCGTTATATTTTGAGAATGAAAAATTACTATCGTTTGGTGGACACCGACTTTCGCATAATTACAAGAAAGTCATTTAACTTACGTCTTTTTTCATCTGTTCAAACTCTTTTTTATCAATTTCTCCCTGAGCATAGCGTTTCTTCAAAATCTCTAAAGGTTTACTGTCTTGTGGTTGACTAGACCTCGTAAGATACCGAATGAGAGTAACTACACCAAGAATAATAAGTACCCAGAAGATAAGCATTGGTATCCATCCCAAAAATCCAAGCACATTCCAACCACCCATCATGTTATTCCACCCACCATAACCCATCATTGGATTGCCACCTTCTCCCATCATCCACATCATCGGCATAAAACCAGCTCCATTTTGAGGATCTTGCGCATCAGTCTGACAGCCTGTAAGTCTTTTTCCCATAACAGTGTGCATTTGTTCCTCGCCCTCTTTGCCCATCATCCGTTCCATCATCGTGTTCATTGCCGCATGCGAGTTTTTCATCATTTGTCCCATATAGTATTCACCCAATGAACCGTAGTTTTCGTCGGTGAGGTCTTTACACTCAAGTTCTTTTACTTGCAGCTTTTCCCAAATCTCTTTTCCTTCTGCTTCTTCACGGGCAGTATGGTTATCAGAGATTATTGATGATGGTGAACTTGTCCAGTTACCCATTATGCCTTGAGCAAAAATTGAAGATGGAGTGAGTAATAAAGTAAATAAAAGTATTGAAATAAGTAATACTTTTTTCATAGTTTACCCACTTTCAAAAGGTAAGAATCTTATCACTTTCGGCGACCAGACGATACCAATCTTCAATACTGCCTTCGGGGCAGACTTTAGTGCTTCTTTGTTTTCTTATTGCCAAGCAAGTACCACAGGCGATAATCTGTGCGGTTTCTGACTGCAAAAACTTTTCCACCTGTTCTCTGAGATTGAACTGGGAAGAACTTGCCTGTTCATATTCCACACCCTCACCGAGAAGAAAAACAGAAACAGAATCACCTTTAGATAAAGCTAAGTTTGCAAGCCTAAACGCATTCCAATTGGTTTCCGTATTGTTGGTTGAAAGAATAATGCCAAGTTTCATAGTGATATTGTATCAAAATAATGCGCTACACAGTAAATAATAAAACACTTATTTTAGGGCGGAATCTTCACCTTCCCAAGGAGGATTTACGGCAAATTTTAGTAGAATAATAAGGTTTTTACATGATAAATAAGCCTATATTCAGTCTTAATTTAAACTACCTCGTCCTTCCATGGGCGAGGTAGTTTAATTTTCGGGAAAAGTAACTAGATTTAAGGAGCGTATAATGTATGTGATTTAATTATGAAACTCCCATTACAGACATTACGTTTAGGTCAACAATCTTTATTATTAGACTGGCAATTTCTAAGGGGCCACTATCCATTATCATTTTTTGATAAATGCCAATTTCTTATAATCAAATATATATCTATTGTTAAATACTCTTTTTTTAGAATTCCATTTAACCCAAAGGAAAATTACACTATTATTGGAGGCCAAAAAATATTTTATTGTTCAGCTTTGGGGATGTCCATTTTTCAATCAATGATCGTCACGCTTGACAGGCAAATTATTCCGTTACTTGATTCAGTTGACCGGCCTGTGATTATTGATGTAGGTGCCCATGTGGGTTTTTTTTCAATACTTCAAGCCTTTTTTCTTCGCAACCCGCTTGTTTATGCATTGGAACCCGTTTCAACAACTTTTCGGTTGCTAAATAAAAATACGAAAAACATGTCTTCAATTAAAATTTTCCGCATTGGGTTATTTGATAAAACTAATAAAATGACTATTTACTTTAATCCTCAATTTTTGATGTGTAGTTCCTTATTTAGATCACGGTTTTTGTGGGATAAAAATGTATACCATGAAACTATTCCTGTCACTACATTGGACTCTTTTTGTGCCAAAAATGACATACGGACTATAAACTTACTTAAAATAGACGCAGAAGGAGCAGAAGAGAAAATTTTGAAAGGAGGACAAAGGATGCTTTCTTACACGCATTATTTATTTGTGGAGTGTTCACTTGATCAGGTGAACCAATCTACTTTTACCTCCGTAATAAGTTGTTTGGTAGGGAAGAATTATAATTTTCAATTAGTCAAAATCACTTCTACTATGGAAAATGAGGGTCGTTTATTATTACTGAATATGCTTTTTAGAAACATTTTGTATAAATAGAAAGTGGTAGTTTAAG
>CAYPMW010000044.1:0-8439 GCA_964412165.1 uncultured Gammaproteobacteria bacterium
TGATAGTAAGGCGGCTTTTCTTTCACTTTTTAGTAGGCTATTATAGCTTGGCTGTAGTGAGAGTCAATTCTTGCCGGTGACCACCGACAACTCACAACTGTCAATCTGCCACCATTCGCCCGGTTGCCGGAGAGCTGGAAAATGTTCCATGCTATAATATGATGACAATGAACAGTATTCCTCAATCGTTGCAGTCTGTACTTTGGTCTAAAGATATAAAAACATTGAATCTTGATCATGACGCTCCATATATCGTGCATCAGACGCTAAGCCATGGTACGATTGATGATATTCGGTGGCTTTTTTCTATCTACCCGAAAGAGAAAATAACGGAGATATTTGTAAAAAATCCGTATAAGGATTACCGGAAGGCGCGGTTTCTATTTATTATAAAATTTTTTCTGCATCTTTCTGATAAGGCGCTGGATCCCAGATTGTATGTTGCCAATATACCTCGAGCAATTAGATAGAGCCAGGCAGGATGTATTTCATTCGCTTGCCGAATTTAAGAACACCGGTTATCTTGCCGGTGGCACTGCGCTGACACTCCAAATCAATCACCGCACGTCATTTGATTTTGATGTATTTGTCCCGGATGAATTAGGAAATCGTTTAAGAAAGAAAATTAAGAATGTCTTTGGTAATATTCGTTACGATGTAAACACGGCCGATCAGATCAGCTTTATATGTCCAAATAATACCCTGGTTACATTTTTATGGTACTACTTTACTCCACTTTTTCCATTGATTCCAACTGAATCTATCCCTCTGGCTTCAACTCTGAATATTTCCGCAGATAAGGCTATGACTATAGGCAGGCACGCGGTTTGGCGCGATTACGTGGACATTTTTTGCCTACTACACCGGAAACATACTGATCTTACTGCTATCATTGTCAATGCAGGTAAAAAGTTTGGCAGTGAATTTATTGAAACACAATTTTTAGAGCAACTGTCTTATTTTCAGGACATAACAATCACACCGATTGGATACATTGATCAGCCCGTGGAACCGAAAGCAATACAATCTTTTTTGACAGCAGAAGTCTCTCGATATCTCAAAAAAGTGAAAAAATAATCTTAGGTAGATTTTCTCCGTAGTGCGTATATAAAAGGAAGTGGAACTAAAATAAATCCCATAATCTCACGTATCTGCGGCCAGAAGAGTGAGAACTCCCCGGCTTAAAAGCCGGGGCATCTTTGTTTTAGAGTCCGAAACCCCGTACCGAAAACCCTAAGAAGACTTCCACTCATCCCCACCATGAATGGTGGGGCTTTCTGGTACTGGGGTAAGTAAATAGTTATTGCAGTATGCTCTCCCTCACTCCCGGAGTGCGGTTGAAACTACTTCTAACCATTCATGGTAAACTGGTAGTAGCCCTTAACTGAAACATCGAACAAATATCAGATGTAAAGCGCCATGATTAATAGCTGCTTACTCAAGAGAAATATACCAGTAATTTTTGTCATCTTTGTAATAGGAATTTTTACCACACTTACTTTTCTACCGGGGAAAAAGGATCTTGCCAAAGCCACCAGTCTTCAAGCGAGCCTAGTAAATACTATCGACACCTCACTCTGGTCACCAAATAGTCCTGATCCGGCAGGACTCGAATATCTAGCCTCGTCCAATACGCTCATTGTCAGCGATTCAGAAGTGGAAGAAATGCCTGCATACTTCCAAGGATTGAATGTGTTCGAATCCAGTTTGGATGGTACTTTAGAAAATACTTATTCTACGACCCTTTTTTCCAATGAACCGACGGGAGTGGCGGTAAATCCAACCAACGGTCATCTTTTCTTTTCGGATGATAACAAAAAGAAGGTGTTTGAGGTCGATCAAGGAGCAGATAAAATTTTCGGCACCAGCGATGATACAGTGACTTCATTTAGCACGTCGAGCTTCAATAGCAATGATCCTGAGGGGGTGGCATTTGGTGGTGGAAAACTATTTATCGCCGATGGCGTAGGGACTCAAGTTTATGTGGTTGACCCAGGTGTAAATGGAATTTTTGACGGGGTTTCCCCATCTGGCGATGACCAGGTAACCAATTTTGATACGTCAAATATGACCCAGCCGGATCCAGAGGGAATAGCTTACAATACAGATAACAACACGCTTTATATTGTCAGTAATAATGGTGGAAAGTTAGATAACAGAATCACCGAGACTACGACTACCGGATCAGTGGTAAATGTGATAGATATTTCGTTTTTGGGTGCGCGTTCGACTGCCGGCTTGGCTTATGGTCCGGGGAGCGCAAATCCGGTGGTAAAGAATATCTATATTGCAGCTCGAGGGGTAGACAATGATCAAAACTCAAATGAAAATGACGGTAAAATTTACGAAATTACTCTGACAAGCATGCCTTCACCAACACCCACTCCTACGGAAACACCAGGACCATCTCCAACATCTACACCCAATCCCTCGGAATTACCAGAACCCTCACCAATACCTGCGAATTTACTATCAAACGGAGGATTTGAATTGGATGCAAATAGTGATGGCCGACCTGATAGCTGGAGTTCTAAAAGCTTTTTTACCCGATCAAGTCAGGTTGTTTTGGCCGGCACATTTGCTGGCCGACATTCATCAACCAACAATAATGGCTATACCATCTCCCAAAAGGTATCGGGGATTCTCGCCGGACGCTCGTACAATCTCACCGGTTGGACCAATATTCCTCCTACTACGGACTCCTTTACGTACAGGCTCCAGGTAAGGTGGCTTAACTCGAGTGGTAATACAATCAGTACGAAAACTATCAAAAAATATACTGTCCAAACTTCTGGTTGGGATCAGGCTTCGGCCAATTTGGTTGCTCCCGCGAGCGCAACCACCGCTATCATCCGTATGAGTGTGGGGAGCCTCAACGCCCGAATTTACGCTGACGAATTCTCCTTTTTTGCTAATGATTCAGTTAATAATTTGGACTAATTTCAAGACCCCATGAATGGGATTGTTAACGGGTGACGCGGGAAGAGGAACCCCAAAACTAGTGTAGCAAGAAAATACGCTCCTAGTATATATTTATACTATGAAACAAATGATCGTCCCATCCATCCTGACACGCGTCTACACACGACTAATTCACTTCGCCGCTAGACTTTGGAAGCCATTCCTTTTGGGGTTTGTAGGGTTCCACCTATTAGTTGCCGCCTGGTCGGTGCTTCAAGGAGACATCAAATTCCATACCGATATTGCCCGGGATTTTTTACTGCTTTACGAAATTGAGGTGAAAAAATAATTTCCATATTCTTCGATATCTTAGAATTTACTGGGTATATACACATCTAATCAGTTTATTTGCTTCGACTTCGCTCAGTATAACCTGAATAAGGTGAGTTTGCATATATATGTATATAATATATTTGACAAGAAAGCAATAATCTATATGATATACAAATATTATACGTATCTTAAGTTAGTCTAAATAGTAAATATGGGCACGCACATCAAAATGGCAGATTTTGCCCACTCCAAAGCGTTTTACCAAACTCTGGGTTTCCGTATGGTATTTGCCTATGGTCTGGGAACGAAAGTTCCTGAGGTTTACTATGGCGCAGTTTTTGAACACGCTGGAGATGGTGGTTAAAGATCCTGACGGAGTAGATCTGGTGTTTATCTGTCCCTATTCGCCTAAGGAAGCCGTAAAAGTCCAAGCAGACGAATCATTTGCTAGGAAATTTTAGAAATATAAAACAGAAAGCTAATCGTTAATACCAAATATACACATATCCTTCGAGTCCCGCCAATCCCCTTAAGGTCTATCAAGGCGGGCTGGTACTGAAGTTGCACTTTCAAAGGGGCCTTAAAAAGATTTACAAAGGCTTGAAATAACAATATAAAATCCCCTATCGCTAACTTCTTATCGGGTTCGATCCTGCTCCTTCCTCATTATTCTGTCAAAATTTGTTAATAGTTCAATAGCTTGACCGTCTGACATATTCTCAAACTCTCTCGCTTTTTTTACCATAAGACCTACATCTTTAGTAATATCCCATAAGAGTATCATGACGTACATCTTTGTGGCATAGATTTTCGCCAGCGAGAGATAATAATCGATTTGCTCAAACTCCTCTGGATAGACATTAAACGGTTCATAAGCTCCACTATATCTATATACCTCTTGTGATGTAATTTCTTTTAGAGGATCTACCTCTCCCGAGTGTAACTTACCAGAAAGTATAGCTAGTCCTCTCATTCTACTCAGTACTTCCTCTCTAACATATTCAACTAATCGTTTTAGATAAATCTGAATTTCTTCTGCCGAGTTGAATTGAGCTACATAAGGATCAGTTATCAAACTAATATCTCTCAATAATTGTGTATCGTGCCAGATTTGTCGTGATAGTTTAAAAACAATATTTGCTGCTGGCCCTCCTGGAACTATATAATCGTGAAAACCTGAATATGGGCGAGGAAAAGGTAAAGACTGAAGTTCCTGTCTTTTCAAGCGTTGACTCATTCTATTAGGAGTATCAAACCCGTGGTATTTCACTAAATATACTGGGGTAGGAATTAAAGACAAAACATTTCCAGGCTGTAGTGGAATATATCGTTGTCCTGAGGGGTCATACTCAGTAGGAGCAACCATAAGTATCGCTTCGACACCTCTGTGAGGAGATATGACTATTCCATCTTGACATGCTGGAGATTCCATCTCACCGAATCGTCTTTTCCGGTGAATATATGGACCTATATTATTTGGTTTACGAGTCAACAAATCGTTAAATTCAATCACATCTTCAAAAAAAGATACTATTTGAGTATCATTCCATCTAGACTGTCTAAGTTGACCTTCAATTTCTGTCAAGACGCTTTCAACGCGTTGAACATTATGTTTTGCAATTGAAAAACGTAAGCTGACAGGAAAGTTGTATTCTGTTGTAATCGGAAATCTTTTCTCTCTTCCTATCATGGCCCGGGAATAAATATTAGCTAGTTCTAGAGCAAAACGAACCACTCTCTCCTGGGTCCCTTTGGGAACGGCAGTAGATACATACGTAGGATTACGAGTATAACGACTCATGACTTGGAAAACATCAGTAAAATCATGTCCCTCATCCCGGTAGTCAAATGGATCTGAATCCCAATAAAGTACAGGCATATATTTACCTCTAAGATAGTTTTCAGCAAATGCTTTAAGTGAGGCAAAAGAAAATTTATGAGATACAGTTTTTTTCTTCCCTAAAAAACAGAATGGACATTCACCATTACAATCTGTTGTTAGTTGAAGTTCAGTTACGTTATTGGCAATCGCATCACATTCCAGAGGTGAATATCTATCAAATAGTTCCATCAGATCTACTGTATCTGCCATTTCTACCTCTCGATGTGGCTCAAGCTGAAACCGTCGTAACCCTCTCTCTGCTTGGATTCGAATGGATCTGTCTAGCGAGTTTAAATCAACGAGTAATTCAGCTTGAGTTGGGAGATGTAAAGTCGCGAGTGACTGACGCACCATGGCTAGTAAGGGAATTGGAGTTTTTTCACCCATAAATTATTAGATACGTATTATACCCCATAGTATGTGAATTTTGCAAAGGTAGTCAGAATAGCCTGTCTTAATATATACTAAATACGTGACACGCAAGTACAGTGTATCAGCATCACTTCACCTCGGAACGCACCTTCTCAAGCTCGGCGGGCAGATTGGAAAATGGTGCCTTTTGGGATTGGTCGTCTATCACGTGCTGGTGGCTGCTTGGTCTGTTTTACACGGCGATATTAAATTCCATACCGATATTGCCCGGGATTTTTTACTGCTTTACGAAATTGAGGTGAAAAAAATAATGCTGATTGGTCCACGAGCCGGAGCTCAAGGGTTATTCCACGGGCCACTCTGGCCGTATCTTAATTTTCCGGTATATTACCTCTCAAAGGGTAACCCGGTAGCGAGCGGTTGGTTTTGGATCGGCATCTTAGTTTTGTTTTTCATCTCAAGTTTTGTGATCGCCAGAAAACTCTTTAATGACACAACCGCATATATCTATCTTGTGCTTATCTCGTTTTTCGCGATGTTTAGAGCTCGGGAGTTCACCCACCCCGATGCAGCCATGGTCGTCATGCCGATGTATTTTTATTCTGTCTGGAAGTACACCCAGTCTCTTAAAGTCAAATATCTCATTTTTGCAGTTCTGACAGCTGGCGTCATCATCCAGTTTGAAGTAGCATCGGGGGCGCCGTTTTTCCTCATGTCCCTTCTCTATATTCTTTACAAACAAATCAGATACAAAAAATTGGTGCACGTTTTTGCATTTACCCTGATTCTTGTACCCCTCTCAACCTATATCATGTTTGACCTGAGGCATGAATTTTTCCAATTTAACAATTTACTCATATATATAAAAGGTAAACCTGATGATGTATATGTACCATTTCAAAATATAGTGTGGAACCGAATTGATTATCTTCTTAACGTGGGCGTACCAGTCTTAAAAGGCAACAATTATCGTAGGATTCAGGAAGTATTATCAGTGGTACTGCTTCTTGGCCTCATCGCTACTACGCTCCTTGATAAAAGAAGACGCACTCAGAATGCTTTTTTTCTTTACTTATTTTTTGGCTATTTTCTCGTGAGTTTATCGAATCGCTACTACCTAGCTTTGCATCACTTCCTGCCATTCACTCCGATCGTGTTTATGTTTGTTTCCTCCTTAGCGTTATCCCGATTTAAACTGCTTTTTTGTCTCCTGTTTGTGTTTATTATCGTCCATAACAGCCTAACTGGTCTGCGCTTTATTGACGAACAAAACCGCTTTATTGGTAAAAACGAAGATTCGTGGAATTTTCTTGCTCATTTAGTGAAAAATGTCTATCAAGAGGCCCCAAATGAATTCGGTTATTTTGTGTATGCGCCGGATAAATTTGCCTATGAGCCAAAATACGCCATGATTTTTGGACAAAAACAGTATCCGCACAAACAAGCGTTTTATTTTAGTAAGCAACCAGTGACGTATGTCGTTTTAGCACCGCCTCCGCCGGATAATCCCTATATGTTAGGTGATTTTTGGACCAAGCACGGGATACATATCAATAAAGTCCCAGAGGAACATATCGAATATCCCAACGGATATATAGTCGAGAAATACACGCTCACCGAGGTTGAACAACGTGTCCCCTTTGACAAAGCCGAAGACTCGGGACTACACTTTAGGTAACCTGGCCTCCCCTTCTCTACTGTGAATTGCAAAACCGCATTAATAAGCATATACTCACGATAACTATTGACATTTACGATGTTTTGGTGAAGTCATCCGGTTTTCTTCCCCATTAGTGAGGACTCCCCGCCTCCGACACGGAGAGCTTTTGTTTTAGCACATTTGACGGGGCTAAAGTATGGCTATATAATCCAGCTTATGGCTGTTGACCCCGAACGGAATAAAGATAAGGTGCTTGCACAACTCGAGATAAATTCTCATACGGAATCTGCTATACAACACCTTGCTACTGCGCTCACTTTAGCCTGGGAAAATAGTTTACCAGCTTCCGAACATTTATACGACGCGCTCAAAGTGCTTCTTGACCTTTACGAGAATGATCCCAACCGAAGTAGATCACTTGCAACCGAAGTCCTCGGAGTTCTGCCTCCTGAAATGATCAAAGCTCACGTCGATGATTTACCTCAAGCTCTCTTACCATATACCAAAGTATATGAATTATTTGACCCCAGGGTAGACTTTTTCCCAGTCGTTTCCTCTAAGGGTGTACTGACTGCGGCTCTATCTAATCCAGAATTCACCCAAAGAGCGTTTGAGCTCTCTCCAGCTGGTGTAGAAAGCCACCAAGAAGTCATTGAAAAACACGCGAATAGTCTTCCCCGGATAGCTGGGGTGATAAGCGGAATTACCCATCGTCTAGATAGCGATCATCCTCGCCTGAGTATCGAATTTGCAGATATCGAATTAATCCAAGACGTGCTCCACGATGAACCCCGGAACTTCATCGATCAGGATACTCGTACCTTTATCTTCGAACTGCTCATTGGTTTGGGGCAGCGAGTCAATGCGATCTCTCAGACAACTAAAGAATACGAAATGAATTCGTATTATGACCGAGCTCTGGCGATACTCGGAATTCGCAATCCAATGGTCAGTGAACAAGATCCCCAAGCTGCTTTTACATGGGATTCGTTCAAGTACTTACATCCTGAAAGACCAGCAAGTCAAAGATTTATCCGTGCTGCGAGAAGTCTCGATCATGCCATCCAGGTCGTACCTGAGATAGTAGAGGTTATCCAAAGACGCTTAGGTCAACAAAAGCTGTATCCAGATACACGTCTTTACCAAAAACTCATACTATCACGACTCGATATCGATTACTGGTTCTTAGTTCACATGGGACTGGCTTCACTTACCATGATAGATGAAGATCCTACAAGTCAACGACCACCACCAGAGGTGGTGGCATGATACCAGCCTGAAAGGCATTGTT
>CAYPMW010000045.1:0-8085 GCA_964412165.1 uncultured Gammaproteobacteria bacterium
ACAGCCCAGAATGGGATCACCGCCTATTCAAAAGTATTTTTTATTGACCAGGAACCACTAGTTGAGATTTACTATCCTGTATTTTCAAATGAAAATGAAGTGATGGGCATCATTCAGGCAGAAGTCAGTTTGGAAAAATTGTGGAATGTCATATCAGAAGTTCGTCTCGGTGAGAACGGTTTTGCTTACGTTGTAGATCATACCGGAGTATTGATTGCTCATCCTGATCATGAATATGTCGATACTCGCCCGAACCTGTCCGCTCGACCATTCGTCGTGCCACTTTTGCGAAATAGCCTCCATATACCAAAACCAGAGGATTATTATTATACCAATGAAAAAAATATTTCAGTGGTATCACGCGCGTTGCGAGTACCGAAAGTACAGTGGCTTGTCGTGTTTGAACAGCCGGTTGTTGAAGCATATAAATTTCTGGCATTTATAAGAACTTTGTTTTTGGCTACCCTTGCGGGTTCGATCATTTTACTGCTTTTGATTTCTTTCTTATTTAGCGGCAATATTACTGCTGGAATACTGAAACTCAAGGAAGTGACTCAAGAACTTGAGAAAGGTTTCTTAAAAACCCGAATTACCCTAAAAAGCGGGGATGAGATTGAATCGCTGGCTCAATCATTCAATGCCATGGCGGAGAAACTTCTGGAGCGTGAGTCTACCCTCAAAAAAGAGAAACAGAAGACAGAAACGATGCTTGAGTCACTTACCGACGGAGTAATTGCTCTCGATGATCGCTTAACTATCATACTATACAATCGGGCGGCGCGTGAAATAACGGGTTTCACACCCCAGGAAGTGTTGGGAAGATTGATTGATACTATTACTTTTTTTGACAAAGATGTACCGTTTTCGTTCGTCGGCTATTTAAAAAATGCGAATGAGAGGGGTACTATAGTAAATAAAGAATTATACTTTACCAGCCGGGAGAGTAAAAAAGTGTTTGTGGCGGTAAGTGTGGCACCGGTGTTATTTTCCGAGACAGAAGAAAAGGGTTGGATTATTGCGTTTCACGACGTCACAAAGGAAAAAGAACTGGAGAATATGAAACTCGATTTTGTATCTCTGGCTGCCCATGAACTTCGAACTCCACTTACTGCCATTCGGGGCTATTCTCAATCGCTTCTTGAGGATCTGGGTGAGACTATAAGTGCGGATCAGCGACAATCTCTCAACCGCCTAAAAGTGAGTTCGGACAATTTAGCCAATTTGATTGATAATTTATTAAATGTATCGCGAATTGAGCGAGAAACATTCAAAATAGAGCTTGCCCCACTTGATCTTGTTAGTCTCATCAAAGATCTAGTCAAGGATTTCCAGGTTCAGGCAAGTAGCAAACAGCAGTCGCTCACCCTTGATATTATGGGAGAACCGTTGCCATTAGTGATGGCAGATAAATTTCGTATTACTCAGGCATTAAACAATTTGCTTACAAATGCCGTCATCTACACACCGCCACACGGGTCGATACAAGTTATCGTCCAAAAGCTAAGTACACAGACTACCGAACAATCCGGATATTTAGTAGTTTCAATTAAAGATACAGGGCAGGGGATTCCGAGGGAAGCTTTGCCTCGGATTTTTACTAAATTTTTCCGTGTATCCGGACCACTCGAGGAGGGTTCAAAAGGGACTGGTTTGGGCCTTTATATCACCAAATCAATTATCACCCTCCATAAGGGTGAAATATGGGTAGAGAGCGAACTGAATAAGGGTTCAACTTTCACGTTTACTCTCCCTATCACCACTCACGCAGTTGCCGCAAGTGAAGAACAAGATCCTACCAACCCTCCTCTTTTCACCACAATTAAAACCGGAGTCATGATCAATAATGCTCGTCTATCTCATCGATGAACCTGTTTCACAGTATTGACACGCACGTAACTTAGGGGTACTCTAAAAAAAGAGACTCCTGCAACAGATCTATGAAACAGTATAGATTGATGGTGGTAATAGTTCTTATCCTCACTGCGATGGGACTTGGACTGATTATATTTAAGAATTATCGAGGTTTCGGCACCAAGCTTTCGGTCACTGATCAAACTTCCACCGGTACTATGAGTTGCGTCATCTACGCCATTCATGAGGATGACCAGCACAATACGCAGTTTGTATCTATTGATCCGAAAGACCTGACGCCAAAGCCCATAGGCCCGCTCCAAAAATATGAGTTTACCGGGCTCGATATCCATCCCCAAACGAAAAAACTGTATACAACCGTCGACCAAAGCGGAGATTTGTATGAGGTTGATCCATTAACTGGTAAGATCTCGCTTATGGGGACGCTTAACTATAATAAAGTGAGTTCACTGGCTTTTCATCCCCAGGATAACACGCTGTGGGGATGGGCTGAGGAGTATGGTCTGATTAAGATAGTGCTTCCGAATACCACGGCCGAGCTTATATATCCATCGACCCGTCAGCCGCGTGGGTTGGCATGGAGCTCGGATGGAAAAAAACTTTACGCGGTGATTGAAGATGAACAGGATGTATTTGTCTATGATCCAGTAGAGAAAACTTTCACCAAGCTGGCATCAAACGCAGTCAAGAACTCAGAAGGACTGGCCACTGCGGGGGGAGATTTAGTATTGGGAGCAAGTGAAATAGATGATGGGAAATTGACACTTTATCTTTATGACACCCAAAATCTTACCATCACAAAAGAGGTTGCTATTGACACTCCTTATTTTAAATACGAGGGTCTAGCTTGGCCCTATGGTTGTGGAGTGCCCGCGCTGGGTGATTGAACGCAAGAATTTAGACTGATTTTTTGCGTTTGATCTTGACAATTACACATATGCATGATATACCCTTCACAATTGAAATTGTTCCGGGTATAACGCATTCTAGACTGATTTAATCCCGATATTACATCGGGACAAAATACAGTAAGAATAGTATAGCAATAAAATTGTATCTATGATCTGACAAGTTTCTTCATACCAAGACTTCTTTCGGATGCTTCCTCAAATTATCAAAAAATTTGTTATCTATGAATGTTTATATCCCTGGTTGGCCGATATATTTCAAAAACATTTTGCGCGTTGGCAGTCTTGACTCAAATGTCGGAATTGTGACTCTTTGGACTGAGCGCGATGTCGTTAAGAATCTTCTGGATAAAAAAGATTATTGCGCGATTGGCAATCTCTATGCCGCAGCTGGTATTAATCATATGATGCGAAATATATTTGCCAATCCCAATATCCGGTATTTGATCATGTGGGGAGCTGATATGAGCCAATCGGGGCACGCACTATTAAAATTCATGCAGCAAGGCATTGATGGTGAGTGTCAAATCATTGAAGCGCGAGGCGAAATTGAGAAAGAAATCCCGAAAAAAGCTGTGAGTGAATTCCGTAAAAAAATACTGCTTATCGATCTTCGTGGTAAACCAATCTCACAAGTTAAAGAAACAGTGAGACAGCTTAAAAAACTGCCGCCATTTGCCCAAAAACCGCGGTTGTTTCCTCCAGCCAAACCTAAAGTTGATACTTTTCCGTCTGAAGGAGTGGGATTTCGGGTAGAGGCTGACACAGTAGCCCAAACATGGCTTAAGATTCTCAGTGTCGTCAGTCGCTACGGAAAAACAGAGAAAAGTCGGTACGCTTCAAACAACCAGCTCAAAGAGATTCTTAATCTGACTGCCATTATCCGTAAGGAAGATCCAAAGAACGAATATTTTCCCCATTATTTGCCATTTTCGCGAAATGAACTCACTGCGTATTATGCCGAGTTGACGACAGCCAGACGAATTCCTGGAGTAGCCTATAACTACGGTCACCGGATGCGGGAGTATTTTGGAGTGAACCAAATAGAGGAGATCAAAAAACTACTCAAGCGGCGGCCATTTTCCAAAAAAGCCATCGCGGTCACGTATGATCCCAAAAAAGATTGGCAGGATGTGGATTCTGGTGATACTCCCTGTTTGACACAAGTGATCGCCCGCGTATCTGACGGCCAGCTACTTTTGACAGCGTATTTTAGATCGCAGGATATGTTTCACGGATGGCCGAGAAACGCGTTTGCACTGCGTAAAGTACAACAAGATATTGCCATTCAAATAGGTTTACCAATGGGACCATTAACTGTCATCACCCACAGCGCGCATATGTATGCTGACGACTGGAAGCCAACAGATGAGATACTTAAAATTAACTATCTCAAAGAACTCAAATACCCACCGCGCTATCCGCACCTTGTCATGGATCCTCGTGGCAATTGGCTAATCGATATTGAGTATGATGTGCGTTTTACCCCTGACCCATTTTACATAGCATCAGGACACACACATGCTATCAAGGGTGTGCCTTTAACAGGAAAAATTATCGCTAAACACTATCCTGACGATCGAATGCAAGTAGCCGATATAGTACTTAAGGGTAGAACCGCCAAAGAAGTTTACTGGCAGATAGTCGATTGGGAAATGGTAGTGAAACCCTCACATTTATTATCTCTGGGAGAAGAACTTACTAAAGCTGAGATTGCCTTACGCTTGGGACTCGAATTCAAAATGGACGCTCCTTTAGAGATTACTGTAAGTGATAAAAAATAATTAGAAATATTTGTCAAAACACCTCTCAATACACCTCCGAGGTGTTCTACGTTGACACCTCGGAAAATAAAGTTTAATAATAGTTATATATGCCCATTCGGATTACTCCACTTGTTAACGGTCAGTTTTATCATGTATTCAACCGTGGTGTAGCTAGACAACCAATTTCATTCAGAAAATTCGACAGTAGGTACTTTACTACCGCCTTTTCGTATTATCGTCATCAAAATCTACCGTTTCAGCTAGCGAAGTTTTGGCGAACATCTGTACAGGAGCGAAGATCAATTATCGAATCTCTTGAGAAATCTAATCAAAAACTAGTGACAGTAATTTCCTATGTCATTATGCCTAACCATTTTCACCTGTTACTCCGGCAGGAGGTTGATGGTGGTATTTCTGAATATATGAGTCTGATTACCAATAGCTACACACGATTTATAAATACCAAATATAATCGAGTCGGATCTTTATTTCAAGGAGCTTTTAAGGCTAAACTTATTGAGACTGATGAACAAATGATACATCTTTCACGGTATATCCATTTAAATCCATATACCTCTTTTGTTGTAAAAGACAAGCAACAATTATGGATATATCCCTGGTCTTCGTTACCTGTTTATATTAATGATACACCGTCCTGGATTGCAACTACTGAAATTTTTACATTTTTTAGAGCTCGAGAAGCATATAAAAATTTTATTGAAGATCAGGCTGACTATAATCGTCAAATGCAACTTATTAAATATTTATGCTTTGAGGAAATGTAATAATTTCCTGAGGTATAAAGCTAATACACCTCCGAGGTGTATTTCACCGAGGTGTATTTTAAATAACAACTTAAATAACAACTCCGAGGTGTTTATTAAATCAATTCTCAATAATAAGAGATAATCAGCTGTGGTTTATTTGAGCTTGATTCTTTGGCGTAGATGACAAGATCATTGCTTCCAGTTGAATCTATACCTACCGAAACAAGCTGTCCTAAAAGTACGCCAGTCGAAATGTCGCGTTCTATCCATACGCCGCTACTGGCGTTTGAAATCGTACTTAATATACCTCCCAATGCAGGTCGGTTTGAAAATTTTATAGTAGTTTCCCCCCAGGAAGTGTCTGCCACGGTTTTTATAGTTTGAGAGTGATTAGATGAACCTGAGACTTTTACTTTAAGTTTAGCTTGGTTGAGAGTTTTTCCGGCTAAATTTCTCAGATCAAATTTCAAATACGCTATTTTTATTGGAGAGCCATCGATATACAATTTGCTATTTGTACCATAATTTGATGATCCTGAAGAACTATTTACATAACTATCTGCTATAGGATAAATCGTAATTGAGGTTGGTGAAGGTGATGGTGTTGGTTGTGGCGTGGGTGTCGGAGTTGGGCTGGGAGTAGGAGTAGGACTCGGTGATGGCGTGGGTGATGGAAGCAGAGGATTGTCGACAGTAATCGTGACCCACGTCAGACTGATATTATTTAATACCCCCCATGGGTCACCAGCCCGGTCATGTGCTTGTACATATAAAGTGTTTGATCCATTTTTTAGCTGCCGTGTGTCCAATTGATACTCGTATGGTAATTCAGAATCTGAATAAAGAATTGTACCGAAGGTAGTGAAAAATTCTACTTTGCTAATTCCTGACGCATCGTTGGCATTAACAGTGATGGGAATCACACCTGTGACAGTTGAGTAGTTTGGTGGTGAAGTAATAGTCACTGTAGGTGGAGTAAAATCAGTTTTGCCCAACTGAAAATTAAGTATCATACTTTGCGAATCTAGGGCAGATGTGGTGATCTGAGTGCCAGTATACGCATCGATATATGTTTGATTTAGAGTCAGAACGTATGTTTGGTCGTCGACCAGAGGTGACATATCAAGGACATAAGTACTTATATAATTACGGGGTGTATGTACTAGTGCGCCTTGATAGACATTTCCAACGGGAAAGTCCCTCACTTGGTCAAAACCTATAGGTTGCCGATACTCAAAATTGAGAGAGGTAGTGCCTGCACCGTTAAAATATTTTAGTGCTTTTATACCACTCGTGGCAGTTTCCAGTGGTTCAATCTGGTAGTTACCACTTTGGGTAATGGTGAGAATGCTGGTGGCGTCGAGCCAACCTAAATATTCCTTATGAAGCGAGTTGAAATGAAAAGGATTTGGTTTTCCCATCATAGAATAATTATCGCCATATTCAACATTGGCGCAGCCAGTTCTATTTATGGGATATGTCTGGTCGGTACAATTGTAATAATTTGCATGATCCAGTCCAATTTCATGACCAAATTCATGTCCTACTATCAATAAGTCTCTGTGACTTGCCGGAGCAATCATCGACCACGACATCATGACACTCCCGTCGTTGGTAGTAAATCCAGTCTTACCTATACTTGCTACACCATTAAACGGACAGTCTACGTTGTAAGGCATGACTACTAAGCGTTCATAATCGGGATAATACACATCATTATCGGCAGCTAGTATGGCAGCATTTATCACAGTCAAGTAAGTACAGTTCGAATCCACGGCTAATGGATACCATCCAAGCACAGTACTGTTAATATTCATTTTGTTATATGAATTTTCACTATAGTACGGTGCTAGATCTGTGTTAATAAAATTATTAATTTCAGGTACCCCATAGGGAGCATTTGGTGAGTTCTGGAATTTTACCAATAGAAACAACGTCCGCTGTTCTCCTAAAACTGGAGGATTGCCTGGCTGTTGAATAACTTCTAAACCACCTTTACCATCTAGATTTTTGCTAATTGGCCTACTACTGTCTAATAAAATCTCATTATCTATTTGCATACCTTCGATTTTAACTTTCGTCTGTGACTCTAAACCTACATAGGTCTGATTTGCTAAATACAATTCGAATTCACCTGAATCTGTTTGGAGTATGTACCGGGTATCACTAATATTATTAGTATAATCAGCGTGTTGGATAATTAGCGTGCCCTCATACGTGGCTGGTTGTTCATAACAATCTGGGAGGAGTCGGGATACAACTTCTGATTCATCTGGAAGGAGTATATTTTCAAACGCAAAATCCGGATCTATACGCATGGTTTCAACGAGATGTTCTTTACGATCATGCGAAATTTTTGACAATTCACTTACCGGTAAATTATTTTGGGAGTCGCGATCACGCACCAATTTTTTTAGTGAGTTATGGATTTGTGGTAAAGAGACTCGTTTTTGTTTGAACCGTGGCAGATCAGGAGTTTCAGATAAAGATTTACGCGGGATTTTTCCACAGATTTTAGTTGGAGCTGCTTGCGTGCGTGTTTCGGTTGACGTGTTACGAAAACTAATTGCATACACACTTATTGCCAGACCAATAAAAAGAAAGGCAGCAACCCCAATTAATCTTTTATTTATTGTAAGTTTTTTAGTATCTTCTAAATGCCGAATCTTTTCATTTTCTAACATTAAGGATACTATGAGAAATCCATAAACGAATGTCAAGCGTGTCTTGAATGAAAAGAGTAGTTCTTATGCGTAGTATTAAGTTTTTTAT
>CAYPMW010000046.1:0-7951 GCA_964412165.1 uncultured Gammaproteobacteria bacterium
TCGGGCTAGAATGCGTTATACCCGAAACAATTTCAACTGTGAAGAGTATATGTGTCCTGTAACTCCAATTGCCTTACTCGTGTATACAAGGAGCGGTATTGCCCGGCTTGATACGTAAGTGCTGTACCTGCATGGTCCCGTAAGGTCCGGTGTTAAAATGCCACGAATCGCCGCAAGCACCTGAACCGCTTGGATAGAGGTACACAGATACATTAGTATTTGCAGCGATATACCACCTCGGCGAATACCCCTCTTGGTCAGTCACCCCTGTACCGATTTGGGCACCGGTATCGTTATTGATTACTATCACCTTTGCTCCCTGGACTGTGTAATCCTGGCTACCGATATGCTGGTAGGCACGTATATACACCGTGCTCGTAATAGGTGGCGGTGGAGGAGTTGGTGTTGGTTGTGGAGTAGGAGTTGGTGAGGCTGAAGGTGAAGTTTGAGTTGTGGGAGTCGGCATAGACGATACTTGAGTATCCGAGTTTACGTTGGCACCACCTGTACCTGAATTATCCGATTGTGAATTATGAGAGGCTTGATAAGAATCTGGAGTAGATCCACCAGTTTGCGAAAAATTTTCAGGTGAGGGCGAAGTTACATTTGAGATCAAACCGCTGGGAGTTACACTCGGAGACGATGAGGTTTCATATTCGGATTTTTCAGCATACGCGGATGAAGAGCGGTCAACTGGCTCTTCTTTATCCTGTTTTTTATTGTTAAAGGCTATAAACCCACCTACTACAATCATGACCCCTATTCCCAAAGTAAAAAGCGTAATTTTTGACAATTTCATAGGATAATTAAGAATTGTAGGATTCTAGCATATCCAAAGTCAAAGTCAAGTCTATAGGCTATTTTTTATTCAGAAGTTTAGCGTATTTTTGCTCCCAGAGGCATGCCTTCTGCGGACACAAACAGCGGCTTATTTGGTCCATGCTGACCAAATGGCAGCTCTAAGCTATCAACCGCAAGTATCATCCCTTGCGATTCTTCATTTAACATGCGCCGAGGTGCAAGGTTTGTGGCAAAGATAAACTGCTTGTCTTGGAAGTCTTGAGGCGTATAGCCGTAGGGACGTACACCGGTAAAAATCACCCGTTCTCCATAGTCACCGAAATTGACGACTAGCCGAATCAGTTTTTCACTACCCTTAACGTTTTGCGCTTCTTTAACTAAGCCCACCCGCATCTCAATTCGGGCGAAATCATCTATAGTAATGATTCCCTGAGCCATACTTGTCATCCTGGCTTGTCCAGGATCTATCATTGTTGCGTATTCTGGATGCGCCTTCGGCTTACCAGAATGACGCAACCCTATATATGAGAAAAACGAATACTTATTTGTAAGCCCAATTACTTCCCGCACCTCCTTCATCGTCTGGGAGGAAACAGCACGCGCTTTGGCAGCACCTTTTTCAAGAATATCTCTGACAAGTTTTGGGTTACTCATTAATTCTTCATACCGTTTGCGTGCCGAAGTAAAATAATTCATTAGTGTTCCAAACAAATATTCTTTGACCTCGACATCTCCGACTTTTCCTTCTTTATAACGGGCTTTGAGCTCATCGACTTTGGCATTATCTCCAAAAAAATCAAGGTAGCTAAACACCATATTGCCCTCTAAATGCCCGGGATCTGTGGGGTGTTTACGAGTTGGATCAGTATAGGTGGACTTCACCTGTTTTTTGATCGTCTCCTCGTTGTCAAAGATGCTAATGATATTTCCCAACGATTTACTCATCTTGCGTTTTCCATCAGTACCTAAAATCACTGCGACTTCCTCAGGAATGTGTGGTTCAGGCAAGGGAAAGACATATCGCTTAAACGTTTTATTAAATCGGTCTGCGATGTCTCTCGTGATTTCCACGTGCTGCTTCTGGTCTTTACCAACGGGAACGAGTGACGGTTTATAGATCAAAATGTCAGCGGCCATGAGAACGGGATAGTTGAAAAGCCCCATGTTTACTTCATCCTCCATCACGTCCTTGGTCAACTTGTCTTTATAGGCATGAGCACGCTTGAGAAGTCCCAAGGAAGTGACGTTATTTAATATCGTCTGCAGTTCCGCATGCAAGGGTACATCAGACTGGCGGAAAAAAGTCAGCCTCCCAAACTCCTCATCAGTCAAAAATCCACGCAGTAGCGCCAGTTCATTTAAAATGAGCGTCTCTGTGTTTTTTTGTAACTGCTCCCTATTTTGAATGGTGGTCAAAGCATGAAGATCGGCAACCATAAGGAAACACTCATGCGTTTTGGCGAGTGTAATAAACTGCTTCACCGCACCCAAGTAGTTACCGATGTGTAATGAACCGTCACCGCTTGGTGTGATTCCAGAAAGTATTCGTCGTTTTCCAGTTTGGAGCATTTGGTTTGACTTTTCAAAAATCGTAAAATCTCCAACGGTCGCGTTATTGAGTTTCACCAAATCATAAGGAGCCAGTGAAACAGCCAGTGTATTTACTCCTCCTCCACAATACGCAAGTGGCAATTCCAAAACTTTTTGGTCAACAAAAAAAGGCACGGGAAGACCTGTTAAAGGTACTGTGCCTGGTAGAGTACCCAATTCTTTTAATTCTTCTTTGGTAGCAAACTGCAAGTTCCTCACTCCTGCAAGTTGTTTGAGTTTATTCAAGTCAACTTGTGTATCTGCCCGGCGCTGGGCAGCAATAAAGCCTTTTTCCGTTTTATAAATAATATTTGCCACAGCATCTTTCATGTGGATCTTGTGAAATACCACGTGTGACGCAATATCCAAAGGAATATTTTCCGGCAATGGAATAAACCGGTACTCTACTCCGGCAGCTTGTAACTTTTTCTCAATCGTGTCTTTTAGGTTCATACGTTATCCTCCTGTATTGTAGCCGCTTTAAGCAATTTAGTAAAAGATCCTATTTCTAACAGCATCTTGTGAGGGTGTCTGATATTTTTCTCATATAATTTTGCAAGTGCACTTCCCACAATCACCCCAGCTATATCTTCTCTCGTTACTATCCGAATATGTGCTGGCGAGGATATTCCAAAACCTACAAACACCGGTAATGTTTTCCTTAATCTTTTTAACACACGGCGTACGCGTGCTAGTAAATCTACTATCTGTTTTCCCATAGAATCTCTGACGCCTGTGACTCCCGCGACTGATAAACAGTACAAAAATCCTTGTGCGTAAGATACTATTTCTTCAAGACGCTTTTCAGTGGAATAAGGTGTAGCAAACTGCACGACTGAAATACGGAATTTATTAGCCGCGTGAATTAGTTCTCCTTGTTCTTCTAATAAAATATCTGGAATGATAAGGCCTTGAACTCCAATGTGTTTCACCTTCTTGACGAATTTCTCCACCCCATATTTAAATATAGGACCATAGTAACTAGTAATAAAAATTGGTGTATCAATAATTTTTGATCTCATCTTCACAACTCCATCTAAGACCTGCGTGGGTGTAATACCTGTGTCTAGCGCTCTCTGACATGCTCTCTGAAAAATTACCCCATCACATAAGGGGTCGGAGTAAGGAATACCGATTTCTAAAATATCAGCTCCACATCTCACAAGAGTTTCTGCATAGGCTAAAGAAAACTCTTCGTTTGGATCACCATAATATAAATGGGTCATGAGTTTTTTATCCATAGGTTAAGTTTCAACGTTTAATAATTGTAGAGCTGTCTCCATATCTTTATCTCCACGACCAGAAAAGTTTATCACGACAATATCATTTGTGTGATATCTACCTCTGCGCTTAAATAACTCAGCAAGCGCATGACAAGTTTCAAATGCTGGTAGTAAACCTTCTAAACGCGCCACTTTTTGATATGTGTCAAACACCTCACGATCTGTGGCAAAGCATGCATTCATTCTTCCTATACTATACAAGTGGGCAAGCTGCGGACCACGGGCTGGATAGTTCAGACCAGCACTTCTCGTTTCAGTTTTACGATCCATTCCATACGTATCCTGAACAAAGTACGTCTTAGTCCCTTGAAACACACCAGTTGAACCTTCAGTAAAAGCAGCGGCATGACGATCACCTTTTACACTCTTGCCACCACCTTCAACAAAAACTAACTCAACTTCAGTATCATCAATAAATGCACCAAATACGCCAATTGCATTGCTTCCGCCACTCCCACACGCAATGATAGTTTTTGGCAGTTTGTGTTCCTTTTGTACTATCTGTTCTTTGAGCTCTTTACCAATAACGAATTGAAAATGCGCTACAATCAATGGAAATGGGTGTGGACCCACAGCTGAACCGATGAGGTAATGACTCGTCTGGTAATTTTGCATATAATCCACAAGTGCTTCAGATACAGCATCCTTAAGTACTCCATGCCCACGCACCACCGGATGAACTTTACCACCCATCAACATGATTTTGTCTGCATTGATTTTCTGCCTGCGTATGTCTTTAACACCCATATATACTTCGGTTTTGAGTCCTAAAACATTAGCAGCCGCCACTGTCGCTACCCCATGCATACCGGCAGCAGTCTCGGTAATAATCCGTCTTTTGCCCATCCGCTTTGCCAAAAGTACTTGCCCTAGAGCGTTATTGATCTTATGCGATCCGCCATACAGGAGATCTTCTCGCTTAAGGTATACCTTGCACTCTAAGTACTGGGATAAGTTTCTTGCCAGATAGAGTGGGGTCGGTCTCCCTGCAAACTCCATTAGCATTATCGACAATTCATGATTAAACTCTCTACTGTTCTTAAATGTATTGAATGCTTCTTCCAATTCGGTAATTGCCGGATACAACAACTCCGGTATGAACTGCCCACCAAATTGACCGAAATACCCTTTTCTTTTACTCATATGTCACCTACCTAAAGGATCAGTTTCTGGAGGAGTATAAGGCGGAATAATTTTCTTTATCAGAGAATCTAATTCTTTTTGCCGCGCTTTAACTATTGCTTGTAACTGTGCGTCCGATAACGGACGCAATTCCCCAGGTTTAGAGGTACATAAATCCTCACTGATCCCACGCTTTGTTTGCAATTCTTTCATAGGTAAAGTTTCACCTCCTTTGCAGCAGTTCTTCCTGCCGGCCTCCTTTGATAACTCTAACCGTTGTTTTGTATACGCCGCCGGCATCAACCGAGTCAAACTCGACTAAACTCATTCTATCTGCACCGAAAAATCTGCGCCTAATGAACAACTTTTCTGAAAAACCGAGTTCAGTAGTAAATTCATACGAAAAGCTTCGCCCCTTTCTTATAGAGGAAAATTCTTGCAACATGACCTTAACTCCAGCTCGAATTTGAGGACTAATGACTACCTCCCCTACTATTTCCTCTACTGGTCTATAAAAACTACCTTTTTCCATATAAAAAAGCCCTCGTAAACCTCCAAGCTGATACTTGGAAATTTACAAGGGCCTTCTTAGGTTGTGAACTTACAACTCACAACCTACAACTAAATGGCTGTGCCACCTTGTTTCGTCGCCTTACTAAAATGCTCCCTGGTTAAGGAAGCACGTCATAAGAAAACCTTATTTACATGCTCCGCCTGCGCGACACATGGCGTCTCATTTCTACGGTTAGACTTCCGTCCGATACTTTTCGGCCGCTCCCCCAGGGTTATTAAGCCTTCGGCTCCAACCCTGCCAGGTCGGTCCCGATGGTGTGCGTATTCCGCACATGATGTCGAGATAATGACCTGGGGTTCCAACCTTCCGGATCATCGCGTTTACAAACTTATCATAGTATACCATACTCCTTTAATTTTTGACAGTGTAAATACGTACCGGATATCGAGATTAGTCTCTGCGGTGGATTTTTAAAACTACTCTCCCGTCACCCGGATGCTTAATCATTTCACCACTGTCATATTCGTCTTCTCGGCCGATATAGAGCGTACGTGGAGGTAGTTTTTGTAAATCGTTTGCGTTTTTGATATTTAATGAACCGATAAAAAATTTATGATAGACATAAAAATGATTACTGTCGATAAATATGGGCGACTCACGCATTTGTTTGAGTTCATCAGGATGCATCGCCAGTTGGTACGCCAGCGTCAAATCAGCATCAAAATACGCATTGGTAATATATATTCGGTCATACCGGTCTTTTTCTGAGATTGCCAGTCTCACCGCCTGCTCTGTTTCCCAATCCCATAGTGATGCCGCGGCAAAAGGATATTCGAGGAAATATCGTGTCAAGTAGTAGCCGAAACTTAATGTAAATCCTACAGTCACCACACCAACTCCGATTGGACGGAGGAGATTAATGGATCTAGCCCATTCTAGGAAAGCATTAATTCCCAAAACTGTAAAGATAAGAAGCGGCGGCAGCATCGCCAGGGATCTAAGCGGAAAGGGATGTCCGGCAAGGGCTGTGGGAATCGGTGCAGTAAGAAGCCACCCAACCAGTAGTGTAAAAATTTTCCGGTGCGTTCCATAAGCTTTAAAAACACCCACTACCATAAATGGTAGTTCAATCAAATATAAAACCCCCATACCGCCGAGATAATACCGGATACTATTGTCACCGAATAAATACAAAAATCCAGGAGACAAGGTATCAACATAGGCAGTAGCTACATCGCGCGCCCAATACACCGCTTTGTTGTGAAATGCGTATTTTACCCAACTCGGAGCAGCGTAAATTTGAGTTCTGGCGAGGTTAACGTTTTCAGTGATCTTTTGACCGCGCTCTTCAAAGGCAATATTCATCCGCGAAAATCCTCGGTTAAATACTGTCATATATACGATCGGCAACCACAATACAAGTATTAAAGTGATAAAATACAGCGCATATCTTCTGGTTTTAAATACCCACTCTCTTCCCCACCAAAAAAGAAAAAGGATAAATAACGGCATCATGATGCGGTACGAAAAGTATGTATACGGAGGCAAACACAGCAGTAGTGCCGATACTATGAGCCTTTTTGGGTTTTTATCCGCTGAGATATAAAAAAACACACCATATACCAAAAAAGAAAGCGCCATTGTTCCTTCAAGTAATCCCCGGGACATATGAAGATGCCATGCTGAAATAGTAATAAGCGCCGCAGATAAAAGTCCTGCCTTTTCTCCCAATAACCGCCTTACCAAAAGAAACACGCCCACTACTCCCACAGCTGAAAGTAGGGAGGACGGCAAACGGATAGCAAAGGTATTGAGCCCAAACAACTTGATAGATGGAACAAGTAGATAAACGGGAAGAGGAGGTTTGTAATCACCTAGCGATTGAAACTGCAGCGGCCAGGGTATCCCATGCGCATCCTTGCCTGTAAGGAGTAGCGAGTGAGCATTGAAAGCATTATCCATCTCGTCAAGATAGGTCGCAGGAGGAATGTCCGCAATTCGGTAAATGCGTAAAAACAATGAAAGAAACAATAATATAACTAACAAATATGTAGTACGCTTCACAATTAGCTTTGAATTGGGACAAACATTTGCATGATACCATATGTAAAATTTTTCAAAGAACTCTACCGTATTGGTGAAGTTCCCCAAAACGCTTGGTCGCCTGAAGATCAGGAACGGACGAAACAGAGTCAACCACCACTCAGTCATCCCCGCGACCACCCGAACGTGTAATCACCTGGTTAGTTTGATGTCTAACTTTAGGACCTTGGTTGCTCTTCTCCATTTTTTAATCGCTAGTTCCCGCCTAAGTGCTTCTGATTTGGTGGTACATTTTTCTGAATAAACGATTTTTAAAGGCGCATGAGATCTGGTATATTTTCCTCCCTTGCCTTCTTTGTGTTCAAGGAAGCGCTGGTGGGGATTTTTGGCAATGCCGGTATAAAGGCTACGATCCTGGCAAAGAAGAATATACACGAACCACATGAAGTAAGTTTACGATAAAATCATTCTCAAAGCTCAGTATCATTTAAATTAGTTTTATGCTTACCCTAAAAAAGACTATAGGGTTACAAATATCGGATAGTAAGGTAGTTTAAGTTCAATACGTATCAACTTTAAACGCACTGAAGGAGTGATA
>CAYPMW010000047.1:0-7919 GCA_964412165.1 uncultured Gammaproteobacteria bacterium
CGATCTTTCTTCTGGGAATCCCCTGCAACGAAGATCAGCAAAATAGAACTTGTGACCCCAGAAACAGCAATGTATCCGTATACACTTCAATTAGAAATTGCTTGGGGTATGGGTATAGGAGAAATTATTATACCGGTTCCGGATGACAAACTTCCTGAAGCTCAACAAGTTTTAAACGTCATTTCTGAGTGGAGCAAAAACCAGAAATATGGATCGTTACTGCAATAGTGAATACAAACGGTGTTAGGAACGAAATTACAATTTATCCATCACAATCCCAGTCTGCCAAAATTGATACATTTTTCGGTCTCTCCTTGGAAATCCACCGATTTGACAGAAGATTTGAAAATATTTGGGTTGAAAATTGTATAGTTTTTGAAACTTGGATATATCTTTAGACTGCGCTCAGGATTGTCCGAGCCGACAGTCCTATCCTGAGTGTAACCGAAGGATTAGGTGACGCGGCGCCCCCACCCGTCGCGCTTCCGAAAAAGTCGGTTCGAACATTCCGCTGAAAGCGGAACAAACCTGCCCGCAATCGCTGAAGCGATAGCTTCTGCAGGCGGGGAAAAACGTAAAAAAATTCCAATAGATCGAAAAAAATCATATAATATCAACATGAGTGAATCACGAGATAGACTAGAAACACAGCAACGATTGGAAGAATGGACCAAAAAAGCAAATTTACTTTGGACTCAGGACGCTCACAATGTAATGCGTATTCTAGACCAAGGTTTCGACACTGTTATCGTTGATGGACCATGGGGTTCCGGTAAATCCGAGTGCCTCGTACCTGAAATAGAACAAGTGGCATCTCGACAAGGATGGTACCATGGTAAGTTTGATGCCCGAAAAATAGCTGGCGTTCACAGGAAAGGATCTGAAGAAAGAAAAATAACTTTTGAACATGAATTAAGTAGATTTCCACAATTTGATGTAAATACTGATACTGCACTAATGATACTTGATGAGAGCGGAGTTCTTGAAACAGAAGATGCCACAGGGGAATTTATTGACGAGTGTTATAGACAAGGCTATAAAAAGTTAGTAATTATTCCAGCAGGTGGTTCAGAAAATATAAGAACCGACATGATATTAACGCTACAAAAAACTTTGAAACGTCGTGGTAAATCTGATGCTGTCTATAAACTAGAGAAACATCCATTACCCGAGGATTTAGCAAGGGAATATTTTGATATAACAAAAACTCCGATGGAGGTTGTAGATTTTATTCTTTCTGTCTTCCCCATGTATGTGAGTGTAATATACCGCCTTGGAGGAAATCAATCTATAGATTCAGTAAGACAATGGTGGGAAAGTAATCGAATTGTAGCGGGATTCCCTTTAAGGGGTTTGAGCAGAAACGAAATAGAAGTTATTAATCAAAAAATAGGAAGTTAAAATGCTCGGCAGAGCCGAGCAAAAGTCGCGCGCGGAACGTCAAGAATTCCAGCCACGTTTGATCGTGGCGCTGAAAATCGTTCGATAAACTCAGGACAAACAAACGAGGTCACAGACCTCTCCTTTACTAAAGCTACGGTAGGGCACAGCGAAAGTACAAATAGTGCCATGGTCGGGTGCGCCTGTCCGCCTCTGGCGGAGTCAGCCGCCGCTACCTTTGAAATATATTCGAATTTTGTCAAAAAAAATATTCACAATAAGTTCAAATGTATAATACTGTTACCGAATGATTTTTGTGGTGAAAGTACCTTACTGTTAGGTAGCGAATGTTGATATCGGATTTGATGATTCATCTAGGCCCGCTTCGCCCGCCGAGACGCGAGGCTGGCCAGCGAGGCGAGCCACAAGGATCGAATTAGACTCTTTGGTTTACTACATAATAATCAATAAGCTTTCGAATCATGGCCTGATAAGAAGCTCCATGTTTTTTAGCAGCGCTTTTGAAAAAGTCCAAGCTTTTTTGAGAAAGTGTTAAAGTTACTTTTGTCCTCTTTTCTTTAAATATAAGATCATCTGGACTTGGCAAGAAATTTTCTATAACTCTTGCGTTAATTGGTTCATTTGTGTACACGATTTTTTTCTTCATAGATTTTTTTACCCTTTCTCCAATAACCCGCACCAATTATCCTAATGCGGTTTTTTCTATAGGTGAAACGGACAGTTAACACACCTCCTTTCATTTTTCCGAAACAGTAGAATCTTTTTTCCTTTTGACTATGCGCTAGATCTTCAGCGATTACCTGACTTGGGTCAGCAAACGCATATTGAGCTGTTTCAAAATTGACTCCATGCTTCTTTACATTCTTGGCGTTTTTATCCTCATCCCACTCGAAAGATATATTCATAAATATATTACCATATTGCCATATATTTTGCCATACTCTAATTATCTTTAAAAGTTAGAAGGAACTAATGAACTTTATTATACTTTTTTAAGCCAAATGTATAAGCAAACTCGGAATTTAGGCCGTCAGACAGGAATAATTTGATAAACCTACCCAGTTTGTGCAAAGTATCGTTTGGGTCACCAAAAAGGAAATCGTGATGGAAGTGGTGGTAACGCCCGCCTCCGTCCCGCTCAGCGGGACAAAGGCAAAATTCAAATGCGCCGAGAGCTACCGGAAAAAAGAAAGAAGAAAAACGCAAAAATTTCAAAAAACTATAGTTCAGTTTAACATACTTGAAATTCAAAAATATGATATACTTTTTTTTTGCAGATACATATGGAAAACCAAGTTAATGTCAGTAACCAAAATACCCAGCAAATCGGGAAAAATGCGGTTAGTCAACCAGTTATTACACCTGAAAAGCCAAAGGCGAATTATTTGATGTTTGGTGGGATTGTTTTGACCTGTTTTGTGCTTTTTGGTTTTGGAGGATATTACTTAGGCAAACAATCTTCAAATTCTCAACCATACATAAACAATGCACAAAACCAGACAAACACTACAGCTACTCTGGAAACCAGATCTCCGACTTCTTCACCAAATCCAACTAACTTTGAGGGAGGAAACACTAATACCTTAACAGCATGGAGACATTCAACAGGTTATTGGTTACTAAATCTACCACTATCATGGAGCGCTGTGAGTTTTGATAGCGGACCACTTTCTTTGATAAAAGTTTACGCAAAAACTGTAAGCTGGGATGAATCGCATTCGGCCAAAGATTTAAGTGATGTTGAAGTCATGACTATAAACATCGCTGTTACAGATAAGGAACTAACCACAAACAATAGCTTCGTATGGAAAGAAGAGAATGGAGAAATGCAAAGCAATACTCTTATACTTGAGAGTCAGAAAGGACAATTATCTTTCCGTATTTCGTACCCAAAAAATACCAACTATAAAGATCAAATAAATGAAGTGTTAAACAACATAAACTTTAAAGCATCATCCAAAGAATTAAGCAAGGCGAAAACAATTCCATAGTCTTCTTAATACGTTGTTTTAAAAAAGTCGCGCGCGCTGAAAATAAGCGAGACCGAAGACCGAGCGTACAAATAGTGCCACGGCCGGGTGTGCCTATTCACCTATGGCGGAGTCAGCCGCTAGTTTGAAACACGTTAGATTTTTTTTGCCATGACTCTCAAAACATGGCATTTTTTTTCGGCGCACGTTTATAATAATAGGAGATGTGTTTAAAAAAAATTGTTGAATCAATTGTGGAGAATGAGATGATTACGGTCAAGTACGTGTTCGGCCTGTTTTAAAAATATGAAAGTTCTTCTCAAGTCTTCAATCGAACATTCTGTTTCTTGGGTTGGTTTCAAGGATTTACCATTTTTATCCATATAAACTGACGTATTACAAGTTCCGTTCGCATTTGCTATTATTCTTGGTGTCACTTGGTAGTCTGGTGATATTGCACCCATCATATTTCTAGTACCCTCCACCATAAAGGGACGAGATTTATCCATCCAGATTGACAGTACGACTTTAACTCGACTATCTAATTGCCTTAAGTTATCTTTCGAGGAGAGTATACCATCTGTGGTAAAGTAAAAATCTACTCGTCTGGTTCCTTGGCTACCGACATTTTCTATTTCTCGGTAAGCAGCATGAGAATTTGTCATCAGCGATTGCTGAACTGTACCTAATAAGGTGGTAATTTGTTGGGATAAAGTTGTTATGCGTTCGGCATTCGGAATACTTTCTATCTCCGACTCAGCTTTCTGGCGGACTCGATCCCAATTTGGTACTACAGTTACAGTGGAAAACGATTCGGAAGCGGCAGGGTCCAAGGGGGTCAATTCAACAAAAGCGAGTTTTGCTTTATTTCGACCCAAAGATTTAAGTTCTTCACCTGATATATTAACGACCTTAAAATGTCTTTGACCTATTTCTATGGTAGTTCCACCCTCGATTTCTCCCTTTGCATTTATTGAAGCCAAACTTAATTCTTGTTCTAGTCGAGTATTGTATTTATCTACTAAAACACTAGGTATTCTCCTTTTATTACCATTTTCTGATACTGCTACACCATTTTGTGATTTAGCATCAGCAATACCTACAAGCGGTTCATCGCCTGTGTCGGTATGTCTTGTACCATGATTAATGTAAAGAACGGCGTGAACAGATGAGACATATTTTTGTCCATCAGGATTTACACCTAAATCAATGTGAACACCCGGTGGACCAGAGTCTTCCTTTTCTCGTCCTATAGCAATCATAACAGATTTAGACGATATGGTATCTTGAGTGGGAATTAAATGCGCTCTATACTCTTGACCATTTCCGGTAATCAATCGCACGGGTCCATATTGATGTGGGGGAACAAGTAATTGACTCCAAATGGAACCATCCGGGTCGCCAGCCTCTTCATATAAATTTTGTAGAATGAGTGAATTAATCTCATTTCCTGCAATTAATTCTTCCTCTCCTGGCATATGTTCAATTTAAGCTCCTTGTAGTCTAAGTGTAGCATATGATTTATTGATTTTCAAAAATTTCATTCACCCATCAAAATACAAACCTATCAACCCCTTTTGAGTTATGCATGAGTGATCAAAGGAGATTATAATTAAATTCACGGTACAAAAGGCATGGTATGGTTGATGGGGAATTTGGCAGCTGCAGAATGAGAATTCAAGTGATCTATGTCTATGATCTATTTTCAGCAAGAATAACTGAATTTTTCTGTGCTTAATTTCACAAGACCGATAGCCACGTTTATTTCAGTAGAAGATTTAGATAAGAATGAATTTCTTTTTTAAGTTTGTGTTCTTCTCGCTCGTTGGAATACATATACTGGTAATGTCGTGGTATGTTTTAAACGGAGATCTCTATTTCTATACAGATATTGCCCGCGATTTTCTGATTCTTGACGAAATAAGGCAAAAATACATTGTTTTTATTGGCCCGCGTGCAGGAGCTCCAGGACTTTTTCACGGACCACTTTGGGCGTATCTTAATTATCCGGCATATTGGATTGGTGGTGGGGATCCGATTATCGTTGGTTGGTATTGGGTGGGACTTATGGTTTTGTCGCTGGTAATCGGATTTTATATTGCAAAGCGGATATTTAGTCCAAAAACGGCATACTCTTATATACTACTCCAGTCATCGTTTCTCATGTCAAGAAACAGCGCAAATTCTCATCCTTTAGGCGCATTTATCGTAGTCCAGATTTTTTTCTACTGTGTGGTCCGGTATATACAATCGTCCATGCTGAAGCATTTAATAACGGCAGTGTTACTATCAGGAGCGATTATCCAGTTGGAAATGGCGCCAGGAATACCCCTGTTTATGTTATTTTTTGGCTTGACTTTGTATTCGGCTTATAAACAGAGAAAATTGGGGCATCTGTGGGCATTTTTGGTAGTACTGGTACCCTTAGCAAATTATCTAGTTTTTGACGTGCGACATGATTTTATCCAGCTCCGGTCGATGTTTAACTATGCGCAACCACTTCAGGATGGGGCGACCTACAATTACCTCGCCTTACTTCCAAACCGGTTTGATTTTCTAATTACTGTTGGTATGCAATTTATTTTTGGAAACTTCAACCTCAATCGGTTTATAAGTCTCTTTATGCTTGCTATACTCGCAGTTCTTTTTATACAAAAAAAGGCTAATCCAGTTTACAAACTGTTTGTCTATTTCTATTTTGGATTTTACTTTCTTAGTTTTGTTAATAAAGGTGTACTTTTAGATCATCATGTATGGCCGCTTGTTCCGCTCGTGTATCTCATTTTTGCCTCGTTTGTGGAAACAAAATTCAAGAATATTTATTTACTTATTTTTACGAGTATTATAGTCATAAATCTCTATTTTGGATTTGACTTAGTGAAAAAATCGTATTCATTTATTGGCCGGCACGAAGATTCTTGGGTTTTTTTATATCAAGCGGCACAGAAAATAATCGGCGGTGAAGACCAAATTCTCGGGTATTTTGTGTATTCGCCCGACGCGTTCGCTTACGAACCTAAGTATGCTCTGTCTTACGTCAGCCGACTTTATCCTGAAAAATCAATCTATTATTTCAAAAAAATGCCGGTAACATATATACTTGCCGCACCTCCTCCGCCTGATAAACCCGGAATGTCTGATGAATGGTGGACGAAAAATCAGGTGAAGATACGTATTCCACCTGTGTACCAAGAAGTATTTCCCAATGGGTATAAGATAGAAAAATATGTACTTTCTGAAGCAGATCTAAAAATTCCATTTGACCCGGTGATTGACACAGGGATACATTTTAGATAACACAGATTCTCTTGACAAATATATTGACAAATATATTGTCAATCTATATACTTGATATATGTACGTACCGCGATTTCAGTTTACACCCACCCTGGTCAATAATTTAGCTTCAATTGAGCGGCTTTATGGGCAGCTCATGGCGGAAAAACTTATCCCGTCTCTGAGCCTCAAGCTGATGACCGATAATCAGGTGTTGGCAACGCATTTTTCCACAAGTATCGAAGGTAACCCACTCTCCCCGCGTGAAGTCACTAATATTGTACTTGGAGACACAATTCCGTCCTCTAAATCTGAGCATGAGGTGAAGAATTATTTTGAGGCACTCAATCGGGTGTCAGTGTATGCTCAAAAAAAACGTCCGCTTTCTATCTCCCTGGCGTTAGATTTACATGAATTTGTGATGCGGGGAATTGAGATCAAAAAACCGGGTACCTTTCGCAGTGGAAAGGTGATTGTGGGGCACCGTGGTGCCGTAGGACTGGTGGTCAAGCACGATCCACCCGAACATACTCCCCTCGGCATAAAAAAGCGCCTGAATGAGTTGTTTGCCTACCTTGCTCAACCATCGCAGTTGAGTCCCTTGATTCAGTCAGGGATACTTCATCACGAAATAGCCTATATCCATCCTTTTTATGACGGTAATGGTCGAGTAACGAGGCTCCTTACCGCCTATTATTTGCTTCTGAAAGGGTATGAAGTCACCAAATACTTTATTCTGGACGATTATTATGATATCGACCGACTCGAATATTCAGACAAACTCCATTCAGCAGACCGGGGAGATACGACCGAGTGGCTCGAATATTTCCTTGAAGGTATCTCGCACTCGCTCAAAGGCGCCTTAGGTAGGATTCATGACTTATCCGAGAGACATATCGAATCGATAAAAGGGGATAAACGGGTACTGGTCACTCCGAGGGAAGAGGATGTACTGCAAATTGTCATCGATCTTAAAAAAATCAAGACCCGGGATGTGTCGAAAAACTTGGAAGTCTCACGTCAACAAGCACAGTCACTCCTGCATAATCTCGTTGAAAAGGGCTTACTCGAACGGGTTGGTAAAACCAAATCAAGCTATTACCAACTAAAAGACAAGAAAGCCTCCGTTTAAACAGTGATTTTTCTGGATTTGATAGATATTGCAGGCTAAAAACGTTATAATCTTCCTTGATAGTACTTATATCAAAGCGCCCGTAGCTTAACGGATAGAGTAGGTGGCTTCGGACCATCTGGTGGGGGTTCGATTCCCTC
>CAYPMW010000048.1:0-5805 GCA_964412165.1 uncultured Gammaproteobacteria bacterium
TAAGTGTCCCGCATCGTTTGGAGGGTGATATCAGGGAAATTATAGCCTTACACCCGTCGGTTGATATGACTTCACACGTCCCGGAAGTGAAACAATAATGGTACCCGCCTCTTTAGCGATTATTACCTTCGATTATTCGAAGAATCGAAGGAAAAAATCTTTAAAACACTCTTCCAGTGACCTCGACTTCACTAGTTCCAAAACTTAATGCCGTTAAATCATCCGGCAGATGATGCACAAACCAAGCTGCAGCGGAGGGAGATTTCAGTCAGAAACGCGATTCGCTCGTCCGGTGATCTTGTCAGATACGTCTTAATTCCGCGTCTTTCTAGCAAAGGTTTAACTACTTTAGTTCCCGCAACTGTCATCCAATCACTGAATCTACCTAGTATGTGAAACACTCGTTCTTGCATGTCGCTTACCGTCCTTGGAGAAGTGCTTGAACAGCTCTATTATCAAAACCTAGCATTTGGAGTACTTTCCCATGAATTTTTCGTATATTTGGTTGTACAATCTGTGCCAACGGATCACCGCTATCTGCTCTTTTTCTGGCCTCGATCGTCAGTTCCAAAGTTCCTGCATTAAGCACCCGTAGATGCTCTTTATCTAAAGGCATATCTCCACATGCCCATCACCACTGGGTTTGGGCTACGCGTTCATTGGTAAGACCCATGCGAGCTCCATACCCAAGTCTATGCATCTCAGGCGACACAGTGTAATCATCCTTTGCTAACTGTTCTAATGCAACCGTGACTATGCGGCGTTCATCAGCTGAAAAATCTCTTACAGGTATTATCTCTACAGACGTAGGATATTCGTTCATAACAACTCCTTTCTTGAGATTTGTGAGTTACCAATACTCTTATTGAATTGTACTGCTATATAAAATATAAACGATCGGCATGCATTTTGTTAAGCTGAATATAGTCTGCGGGATAAAAGAAGTCAAGAGTGTTGATAAAAGAAAAAAGGCTATCGTCGCAACAGTCTATTTGTCGTGAGTCGAATAATTCATACATTACCTGAGATACTCCGGTAACGCTAGGACTCATTGCCCTATAGTTGTAATTAAGTTTGATATTTGGTATAAATACATTCTGTATACTCGAACATTTTCGGGTGTGAGTGGTATATGAAAGAATCAGGAGTCAGCCGTGTGATGGAATGTGTGATGGATCAAACTTCAGTTTTTGCGGAAATGTACCGGGATGCTGGATATGATATCCTTGAGTATTATCGAAACAAAAGAGCCTTCGATGCGATGTTGTCCAATGTAGAGATGATCTTAAATGTTCCCCCAGATAAGCGCCGTTGGTACAGCACAAGAGCTAAATTATATCCACGAGGCGATTCACTCCAAACTTTCGGAAACCCATTTAAACCACTTAAAACAAGTTTACTAGAGGAACGAGGGTATAAAGAATCTAGTCTAACTTCATGGAAAAAAACAGTCATCACACCCAGGAGAGGCGAAGTCAAATTGATCATCACCGATTACCAAAATACGGGAGGCTTAAAACTATTTGACGGCAGAGTTTTACCCAGCGACAGTCGTTATAGAGTTCAAGTTTTTCCCGATTCCGATAAAATCACGGCTCATACGGTACAATTTGACGTGTTATTATTAGTTAGGGAGTTAGGGGATATGTTTGAAGTCAATCCGACCTATTCCGGATGGAATATTTAATCATATCTAAATCAACTAAATACTCATTACTTTGATACTTATTTTTAACGCTCCTGAAGTTCTGAGAAAGTCGAGAGATTTAGCAAAAAAATATCATCCAGACGGTTCTCAACCTGATCCAGAGAAAATGATAAAGATAAATGCAGCATATGAAGTATTAAGTGATCCTGAGAAGAGAAAGGCATATAGTTAAAAATAACTCCACTTAATAATCTTCACTAATCCTCGTAGTTTTGTCCGCACAAGAGTGAGTTTGAAGGGTATATTTCCACCTATACATATGCTATCATCTCGGCATATGTCAGCAGAACAATCTGAGAGGAGACTCTTGCCACCGGAAGTGATTGAAAGTATCCAATCCAAATTACCCACTCCCGAAGAAGCGACAGCTTTGGCAGATTTGATGCAAGTACTTGCCGATCCTACTCGAGTAGGTATTGTTGGACTGCTCACTGCTGGACATGAGCTTAGTATACATGCTTTGGTAAGTAAGTTAGATGGTAGCCTATCAGCGGTGTCACAAGCTATACAACTTTTACGAGCTGCTGGACTTGTCACGCATAGAGGCATTGGTCGAACACAGCTCTATAGTCTGCACCCCGATCAGGCAGATTTTCTCAACGAGATACTTGGGATAGCTGAAGCTCATGTCCAAACACACGCAGGACATAACCATTGAACAGCATCACTAATAAATTCTATCAAGTATATATACTTCACCGTCCAACCTACTCGCTTGGAGGTAATTGGGGTAGACTTTCTGGAAGCAGACCGTGAGCTTTTCGCCAGTTATCAAACACATCTCTAAAGTCTCTGGCATACCTTTCGATATCATGAATCTTATTCTGATGCGGACCGTGCTCGCCAATAGCGATAAAATATTCTTTAGCTAATTTCACAGGGTCTAAAATCCCCGTCCATTCTGTCTCTAACCATTGCGCTAATATTTCTGCTACTTTCTGGCGATCTGCTTCAAATTTGGCTTTTGACCACACCACATTGGCTGTGATTGCCGGGATTCTCTCAGAAGTGTCTGGGTTTTCTATGACTAGTACGATAAAGTCATTCTCCCCTTGCGGTATCGCGATAAACGTCGAGTCAGGAAAAACTTGATCTAGTCTGTACCCTACTCGAGCTAAGGGGAAATCATTTAGCTTGACCACTTTCCACGACCTATCCGCAAATACCGTTTCCAAGTCTTGCATAAAGATCGGCTCGCCCCGCTCAATGCGAAATATGCGAAAATTGGGATGCTTGTACGCATCTTCATACCCATCAAATAAACCTCTTCTACGTAAATTCTCCGGCGTCAAAACTAGTCGCTGAAGTCTGGTTAGACGCTCCTGCTTTATAAAACTTTTGGCTCTACTTTTGATATCAGGTGTTCTTAGGCGGGCAACGCCAAATCTTACCAAATACTTATCTGGCTCATCGGGATCACTGTTCACCATCACTCGCCACTTCTCACTTCCCAAACCCCGTATCCCGTAACTACCATGAGAGAGCCGGCTCCAGCGTATGTGAGATCTCAATCTTTCCATCGACGACGCTATATCTTCTTCAGATCTTCCCAGTTTGCCAAGTACCAACGGTGTGAGGCTCATGATCAAAGTCTCAGGATAGGCAGTCTCAATCTTGGGCGTGAGAAAATAAAAACTCCCGTCATCTTCCATATACAATCTGCACCCTTCTGGTACTGTAAAACGCTGTTTAAGATACAATTCTACCTCGTGAATGATCGCTTCAGCGATTGCCCGCGCTGTCACATCTACTTCCTCAGCAAACTGCGGCACTTCAGCAGGAACTCGACCAGCGCGGACAAATAGTAGCTCTAGCCCAGTTGGTCTGCGGGGTGTCCCATCTGGTTTCACCCTTTGGGCCATCCATCTATCTTGAAAACCATGAGATGATCGAAGACTTTCGGGTGTTAGTGCCATAAAAAAACTGCCATTGAGGGCAGAATGTATTTACTTGCAACATAAGTATTTATAGTACATTTCTCATCTCTCCGTCAAGAAGCAACATGTCCACCTGGGAGGTGATTTCCTATTGACACCTAGGAAAAATAAGAGTATTTTCTATTTATAATATTATATTATGCCAGGACGAAAAACCCCTCTTGTCACTGATGAAATTTATCATATTTTCAACCGGGGTATTGACCACCGCCCTACATTTTTTGGTAAAAAAGAATACGAAAGATTCAAAGAAATACTTATCTATTACCGCTTTAGTAATTTACCCAATCGACTATCTATCTTTCTTAAAAAATCAACGGATACGAGAAAGGAAATTTTTTACCAATTACAAAAAAAGTCGAAGCGTTTAGTCGATGTTCTATCTTATTGTTTCATGCCCAATCATTTTCATTTTCTATTAAGACAAAAAGCCGAGAATGGCATATCGAAGTTTATGAGTAATTTTCAGAATAGTTATACACGATATTTTAATACCAGACATAAAAGAATTGGACCTCTTTTCCTTGACCAGTTCAAAGCAGTAAGAATAGAAACCGAAGAACAATTTCTTCATGTCTCCAGATATATACATCTAAATCCTTATTCTGCCTACGTAGTCAAGACGACCGATGATTTATTAGATTATCAGTGGTCATCGTTGACGGAATTACTTAATCTGACTGAGGAAATATGCGAAAAGGATGTTTTGAATTTTTTCAAAAATAAAGACGATTATAAAAAATTTGTCCTAGACCAATCGGATTATCAAAGACAATTAAACAAGATAAAACACCAGATTTTGGAATAAATTCCCTAGGTGTTATATCTATATCACCTCCCAGGTGACTTTATTAAACAAATTTTAATTACCTCTTAAATTATTTGACCAATCCACTATAATGATCCTCATGGCAGAAATGGAACAGCGCATCGTGATTGCTCGGCATGGACATTGGGATCCCCAAAGCGGCGAATTGACTGATTTGGGTCTCAAACAAGCACGTCGTTTGGCTGAAAGGATCCGCGATTTTGTCGAAGAAAAGCGGCTCATACCCGGTTATAGCTTGATTATTAGCTCTGAAGCCAGGCGCGCCAGAGAATTTGCACAAGCCTTAAGTCAAGATTTAGGTATTTTTTATATCACTCATCCTGTATTAGGAGATGAAAAAGGAGACTTTGATCCTTATAAAGTTTCAGATCAACTGAAACATTTGCTTGATCCAATAGGAGGTTACAAGACACTCATTGCCATCGTGCATCGACCTCACTCAGGCTACCTTCCGATTATGCTTTCCCGTGGCATGGTATTTAAACCATATGAGGATCTGGGTATTGAAGGTGCAGCATACGGAGTCAATCTATCATCAGCGTTACGCGGCAAAAACCGAGTCCAATCTATATAGAAAAATCCCGCTTGAGAATTCTCTAGGTGTCACGCAATTAAATCTCGAGGTAAATATCCTTTACCTAAAAGGCGTTCAAAAGCAGGAAAAGTCGCCCTAATCAACTCCATATAAGCAGTCTCTAATTGTTCCGGGCCTAACGCATCTCTTTCTTCACGCAGCTTGTTTTGCCTTTCTTCAATAGTAGCTGCATCTATGCCGCACTCTGCCAGTGCCGTATCAATTGACTTGGTAAAGTCTCCGTACGTCTGATGTTGCCAATGGCCTGCAAGGCGTGTGTATTCATAGTTCGGCAACCACAATCGGCGTCTATCTCCTCCGGGTAAATTAGCCAGCCAGTTGGCGAAAAATTCCAGTACCGGTGTTTCCGGCACGCCGTAATCATCTCTCAAAGCCTGAAATCTATTTTTAAATTCGATCATTATGTTGGAATTTTAATAGACCTGTTTTTTAAATAATCATCACAGTTTAACTCAAGTTAAGTTTAAATGTATACCCATCTTACACTGGTTTATCCCGATGTTCGTCGGGATATAAGCGGCTTAGAACGTGTTTGAAAAGTCGGTTAGTACGTTCGCAGTGCGGGTGACGCGAGGCGGGGAACCCCAAAAGCGGGGTGCCCCTGGTGGGCTGATTTTGGGGCTGCCGAGCGGCAGGACCCGCATTAAGTGAAATCAATCATAACTTTTCAAACAGGTTCTTAAATGGGTGGATTCTCGTAACAATATGGAGTTGTGAAGGATATATACCCTTCACA
>CAYPMW010000049.1:0-4685 GCA_964412165.1 uncultured Gammaproteobacteria bacterium
GGTGGGTGAGGGCATCGTCAAGAGAGATTTCCTGACTACAGTGGGGACAGGTGATCGATCTGGTTGAAGTCATAGTGATGCCTTATCATAGCGTGTCTTAAGCTATTGAGCAAATAGTTTTCTTAGATTTCGGTTTTTTATGCCAAAAAAAATCCCGCCATTTAAGCGGGATTTTTCATATACGACAGTCTTACGTTTTATTAACTTTTCACCGTAATTTTTCTTGGTTGTGACCGCGGTGATTTTATGAAAGTAACCCGCATCACTCCGTTTTTATAGTGCGCTTCGGGATCATTGTTTGGATCAATGTCTCCGGGAACCGCCACGCGGTACGAAAATTGTCGCATTGCTTGCCGGTAATATTTTTTCTTTTTATCCTTCTCCTCTTCTTTTGACTCGCCTTTGATCCAGACCACTCCTTTATCAAAGGTTACCTCAATATCTTTCGGGTCGACGCCGGGCACAGCTGCCTCGATATAGACGTTTTTGTCATCTTCCGAGATTGAGAGTCCACTAGGACTTGACGGGATCATAAAGTCATCATCTTCTTCAAAGATGGACGGTACGCGCGGAAATCTCCAAAAGTGTCCAGGAATAAGATCAAATGCCATACGTTCTCACCTCCTTTAGAAAGAGTTAACAAATCCATATGAGTTTACTCTTTCTTAAGTCCGCCGAAGTAAAGTTTCGTTTGCGTGGATGTAAACCTCGAAACGAACCTGAACGAAGGCGGACAGATCAAGTTTCGAAGTGCTATGTATTTAGCACTCTAACATAAAGACTGCCAATTTGTCAAGAGGGGAGACATGTTTTTGAAATTATAATGTGTAATTGACAAATTAATCATGTGCTGATAGTATCGTGATACCTGCATATTCTTCTGATTATTCTGCCCCATTAGTGAAAGGAGTTAGGTATGTGGAATCTGCTTTTGAGTGTTTTGACCTTTGCGTTTTCTCACTCTCCTTTTTCCGGTCCGGTAGGGATTCTTCCTGCAACTCCGCCTCCATTGATTCATGTACGACAAGATGAATCACCTCTGCCTACGCCAATTCTTCCTAATAATCCGGGTTCCCGAAGAGATGAGATACCACCGGTTAATTCTTCGCATCCAGTAGCCGATTCGTCACCAGGACCTGTACCACCGGGAAATCCTATTGATGAAACACAAGTATCAAGCGCAATCCCAGTTTTTGTAGAAGAAGTTGATTCAAGCAAAAAACCCGGGTTTAAATGTCTTGATGTCATCAGCCCGTATAAATGCCCACCAGATTTTCCAGGACTTCGGCCTTCGCCGTCACCCATCGAATTGCAACCTTCACCAACACCAACTCCGATACCCACACCGGAACCAAAAGTGAGCGAAACAGTAGATCTTGATAAAATCAATCTTTCTCCACCGGGGAAAAGAAACGGGGAAGATGTGGTTGGTACTGGTGCGATTCAGAAATTAGATTGAGTTGAGGGCTCTTCGCTTTAAAAATTGAAAAAAGTTATACCTTGTTAGGTTTGGGATTTAGTTTATCACCTCTATTAAACCGGGCAGAGGAGTAATAGATTCGATTATCTCGAAACGCTTTTCGCCCTTCGGTTGCAGCTTTTTCTTTCATAATTTGACTATGCCTTTTCCAATCCAGGACATACACATAATGCATCTTGTTAAACTCTTCATACTTTTCGATCGTTCCTCTGCGGACAAATCCTGCCGCTTCATGTAGATGAACTTCAGCTGGTTCATCAGCTGCCACGTAGGCAGTGATCAGAAAGTGCGGTTTGTTTGGAGATAACCGTTTATTTTCTAAGTCTCCAGAAAAATGGGCCGATTTACCTGAAAAATTTGCTAGTGCCTGTCGCAGTGCAGAAGCCATTTGACCGTGGAGTGCATTTTCTAATTTACTGATAGCTAATTCAATCACCGGAAAACGGTCATCTTCCACTGTTAAAATACCTTGTTTAATAAGTCTCTTAACTCTCTTAGGCTCATCTCTATAAAATATGACCCACCCTTGGAGTTCACCCCACTCATCTTTATGAAGATCTTTTTTGGCCGGAGAGCCATATACGCCGTAGGCAATACCTCCTTTTTCAATGCCACGTCGTGTGAAAGCAATAAGCTCCCGCGTAGTATTTGCTCCACCCGCTAACTCATCAAGCGTTTCAATATCAATAATTTTAAGGCGGAGCATAGTACGTTGGTCTTCCGGATCCATTGGTCCGATCGCCGAGGCTTCACCGATATACCGCATGGTTTTTAAAGGATCATCAGTTCGGTCTTTGACAGGAAGACTGTTTAACTTCGATCTCCTTCTTCCAAAAACAAAAGGATGTTGTGATTCGTCAAATGACGGTGAAGATTCATTAGACTTAAAAATCAAGATTTAAATAAATTCAATACAGCTTTTTATGATTGATCGGATTCCTGTGGTTGCTACGCTTAAGATTTTTATTAACGAAATTTCTGATAGAACTCTTAGTCTGTTTTATCAAATTTGTAGGTAATTTATATAAAAATTTATATGTCACCAATGTCATATTCAACATATTCTATTTCAGGACTGACAGTTTCGACACGAACAGTATCAAAACTTATGGTGAACCAGTTGTAATCCTTTTTCTTATCCGGTAGGTTAGTTAGTTTTTCAACTGACTGTGTATCGGTAAACAAGTTAATATTATCTTTTCCATAATTTTTCGGGTACTCCTCGTAAAGTTTCGCAAGATCCATACTAAATAGTGACCATGTCTGAGAGTCTCCAGCTATGCCTATAAGTGCAACTAATTTATCATCGGGCAGAAATTCAATTTCCTTGATGGTTGCCGAGCCAAAAACTCTTAAGTTGTGTCCCTCATTGTTTCGATTAAGAATAGTATATACACTCAACTGTGAATCAACACCGCCTGAAATATCCTGATAGACAAGGAAATCACCGGAAGGAGAAATTTTGTTTAAGAGAAACTGATAACATCTGGAATTATTGGTATCGGTAGTTTCATATGCGGTGTTTAGATAAAACTCTCTGCCTTGGTTGGTGGTTATGCGTATTTGGCACCTGTCCGTCACTTCGGATGAAACCATTTTTTCTGCACCGAAAGAAACTCCGGGTTTTCCGGATGCTCTTGAGTTGGGACTACTGATGGGGGGATTAATTTCCTGCGGCGGTTGTGCGGAATTTAGAGCGTACCATCCAACGGTTGTGATAAAGAGCAATGCAAACAAAAACTTTGAAAAAATCCAATAACTGGTTTTTAGTTTCTCCGTATTTTGTACAGACGGATCAACCGGATTATTCCCGGTCTGCAGGTTATCGAGGTTACCAATATTATTTTGTTTTTCCATATCAGTCTCAGATAAAAGTACCATAAGCAGATGGACAGAAAGTTTAAACAGGTATAATCTTGGATTGTAACTAACCCATTTGAGATGACCGGTTAGTTTTGTGTCGGCCCTCCTGAAAAAAGTTCGAATTTATTTTAAGTCTAACTTGGAGTTTACCCCAAGCGCAGTCGAGGGACCCCTCGCCCTTTAGCCAGATTACCGGATGGTATCTGGCTTTCGCTTAAAAAAGCGAATCTTTTCCGGTTCGAGCCAAAAACTGATATAATTTTAACTGATAACGAATTATAAAACAAATTAAAATATGTCAGACTTTGAACAACAATATGACAAAGATATAGTTCCTGAAGATAAAATATTCGAAGATACTTTTTCCTTCGGAAAGGAATACGTTCATGTGGGTATAAGTGCAGATGATCTGAGAAGAGATTTAATATCACAAGCCACACAACAAGGTATTGAAGAATCAAAGGCTTCGGCCTTCGCATCCAGGACTCGTTTTTATATTGGAAAATTACCAGATTATCTTGAAAAGAGATACAAACAAGATCCCTCAATAAAAAAATTTATAGACCTTTGGACTACGAAATTACGAGAACCTTTAAATCTAATCGGTGCAGTTTGGAAAGAGGATGACGGAAGCATAGGATGTTTTATAGACGTTCCAAAAGTAGTCGACTATGTAAATCGAGGAGAATCTGTACCTAATTTTCGTATTCCTAAAGAAATACCTGATGAAGTTAAAGAAATGGCTTTAGTACAAGCATTGCACTCGGTATGGACTCATGAAAGACAACATCTTATACAACTGGCTCAACCAAAAGTAAGTGAAGTGAAAGATAAATCGCTTAAAAGATCAGCATTGAGGACAAAAATAGCCTTGGCTACTCTAAGCAGCGGTACCGGATTATGTTTAGCAACAGTAATACTCCCTATTCCACCAGAAGGAAAAATTCCACTAGCAGGTTTGTCAATGATTTCTATATTAGGAGGGGGGGCACTCGGGATGATAGATTTTGTTCATAGCAATTATTTAGTATCAGATGAGAAAGAAAGCTATCACCACCAAAGTTCCCAACAGTTTAATGGGAGAACACTTTTTCAAATTTCATTTGAAAAATAAACAGTGAAAAAGCGACCAGTAAGCTGATGAAAAACAATAAAACTACGAGAGCGAAAAAAAGCACATTAAAAACAGAGAAAAGAAAAGACAAATAAAAAATAGACGATAAAAAGTACGTTTTAGTTGGTAAACCTCTGCTTCGCTGAAGCAAGGCTACTGCCTGCGAAGGCAGGAGCCGTACAATTTTTTTAGCGTCCGCCAGCTGGCGGAGTGGCGCCGCCAAAAATT
>CAYPMW010000050.1:0-3244 GCA_964412165.1 uncultured Gammaproteobacteria bacterium
TCATCGTCGTCTTTGGTAAAGTAGACCCGGACTTGGGTCTTTCCGGTTAGATGGATGGTACTGTAGGCTGACTCGGGCAGCATCGCCTCAGCCCACTGGCCATTGGCAGTAGGCTTGGTGAATGAGGCAATTTTGGTGAGTGTCGCAGCTGCTTCAAAGTCTGTCTTTTCCAAGGTAGCAGTACCGAACTTACCTTTTTTGAGGTCAAGAACAAGCTGACCATGAGTAGTAAAGGGATCAGTGCCGGTCACACTCTGCCGCCTTATCTTTAACTTAACACTCGTAATAACTGCCGAATCAGGAAGAACTGACGTATCAAAAGACAGAATTCCTTTGAATTGTTTATCACCTGCATTATCTCCTACTTTAAAAATTGTATTGGTACTATTTATGGCTCCACCTGTGTTACTTGTCTCTTGCGACTCAAGTACCTGTCCATCCTCAGCGGCAATTGATACTATCGTTGTTCCACCTGGCGCCACTGTCGGAGATGGTTTGGGAGTGGCAGTGGGTGTGGGTGTTGGCGATGGTGACGGCAGAAGGTATTTGGAGTAAACTTTGCCTTTTGGTTGAAGCGTACCAGATGAGGACACTAATTCAACAGATGGATCAATCGCCCAACCGGCTCCTGCTTCCTGGCGATTAGTATAAACGGCAAACCGCTCAAAATTTTGATCCACATAATGGAGCATGTCCTTAAATCCTTTAGTGTAACTGAGATCTTCATCAACCGTGTTAAACTCAGTCACCCACATCGGCCCGCTATAGACATTTCTCATATCTTTTAGATAACTTATGTCTCCGACGCAAAGCGTCAGATTTGTCGGATCACCATACGCATAACAGTGTACACCAAGTATTTGCGAGAAATCTTTGCCAGAACGGGATTTATATTCATTGAGAAAATTTGTCAGCCACACCGGCCCCAGTTTTTGAGAATCCATCACCCACGCAGCCACGTTACCAACCACAAATTGGGTTGTCGGAGGAGGGCAGATCTTCTCAAGTTCGATAAACCGCTTGGCTGCCGCAGCCGGTGTGGTCGGTCCACCATACGGCGGTTCATTATTTGGCTCATTGAGGAATAAAATATATTTTTTACACATGGTGGTATCGAGCGGATCATCGACGGTATAGAGCATATTGATGCAGGTCGGATCATCTTGCGGACACCCCCAGTTCCACACATACCACCAGTCGATGTTGAGTAAGGCGCGGTCTTCTGGAAATTGTGTTTGGGACATGGCCAACCCTTTGCGCTTAAGACCTTTAAGCGCTGCAGTTTGATCAGTCTCGGTAAGGAGCGGCTCGGGCGAGACTTCGACAATACTGGCACTTCCCTGAAGCGCATCTTGTCTATTTTGCAAATTGACCACAGCTAGTGGAAGAATGAGGACGCTTGCAAAAATCAAGAGATACGTCAACCGTTCCGGTCTGGGAATATGTCGCAAACGGTTGAGGAATAAATCGTGATCATGTGGTTGTTCCTCATCTGCTTTCACCACAAACTCCTCCATATATCTACTGTAATTCGCAAGGAATGTGCTTGTCAATAAGATGTTACTGGTACGTTACCTCAAGTACCCGCCGGTAAGATGAAGTGCTTGAGTTACCAGAGTTAAAGGCAACATAGTCCCCACTCCGTAGGAAAATAAACTTAGTCCCAATCCGAGGCTGTCAATCCAAATGATCAGCGTAAGAGATAGTCAAATGGTCCCGGCATGCCCTTGATTCGTGTCACCTGTACAAGGCCGTGAGTACCAGTTTCAAGAGTAAAAGCACCCTGAAACGTTTCCGGAAATATACGCGGATCATACACCCCCCACCTCGACTGAGGAAGAAGAATTCGCAACCTATCCATAAGTATATGGCTCACCTGATCTGCCCTCGCGATACGTTTACCCGACAATCGCCTAGTTTCATCCAAAACTTCCCCAGGATTGAGGGGACTACCGATAGACATGATGAGTGTCGGTTTGGAAACGATATGGTAGTTCAAGGAAGCAGGTTGGTAATCGCCAATAAAGTAAATACCGACCGGGATGATCAGGCCGTAACCGAGACGGTTCATGTGCTTGACTATAAATCCCAACCCCGCTTCTGCGGGCTGCAATCTTCCCGTACTACTTCGGTGCCCTTCCGGCGCTATCAGTATGCTTGCGCCTTGTGGAAGTTCTTGTGTAAGTAACTTTTTGAACGCACGACCCAACGCTTCACTTTTTTGTCTAAGTTTATCTCTCTCTGCACTTGACAGGCGCGGATCTCTGAGACGGTATGCCTGCTCTATTCGTGGCATGGATATTCCCGCCATACGCTCTCCTACGCATACTCCAAGCGCATACAACAGATGGTTGTCCGCATGGGTATATTCCTCCGATACTACCATCATCAGCCGACTCAGACGTTCGGGTAACTCCGACGCCATCAGATGAACCACAGCTACAGGATCTGACGAGGCGATATGGTTGAAGTAAAAAACTGCAGGGATACTGGAACTGTGAAGGGCTTCAAGGCGATCTTTGCCTCGGATGTCGATGCGGTATCCTGTCCACACGGTGCTCTCAAAAAACGCATATGTGACGTTTCGTAAACTACGATAAGTTTGGTGCTCAACACGTGCCATATAATCCTCTTGGCAGTATACCAAAAGCAATTATTGCAATACATTTCCTATCATCACCAGAACTCTCTTCGCTGAGAGAATTGATAAATCCGAAATTCGCAAAAAAATATCAGTCTACAACCAACGTACCCTTCATGCCAGCTTGTTGGTGTCCGGACACTGAACAGTAAAATTCAAAGTTGCCGGTTTTATCTGCAGTAAACTCGACCGTATCAGTTTTCCCGGCATCAATTAGTTTTGTTTTGGCGTTGAATTCATCAAGCGTCCAATTGTGAGTACCCTGATTATTTTTATAAATTACCTTGACCCGATCGCCCAGTTCCACTTTTAAAACGTTGGGAGTAAAATTAAGGCCGTTTGATTCGACTGTAAACGTTTTGATCACACTTTCCTCAGATTCATTCTCTGGCACCGGACTGTTATTTTCAGTATTATTGGTAACTGCTGCTTTCTCCCCAGTCTCAGCCACACTAGCAGAAGGAGCGCCGGTTTCAACCGGTGAGGGAGTATTCGTATTTTTCCCCAAAAGCATAAATCCAAATCCTACTACTACGATCACCGCTAAAACGATAAGCACGTTTTTATTCATCTTCCACCTCCTCTCTAAATTTTTTCGTGTAT
>CAYPMW010000051.1:0-3195 GCA_964412165.1 uncultured Gammaproteobacteria bacterium
TTTTCGGGAAGATTAATGTTGCTAATTCAGTCTAGAAGGAGTTATACCCGGAACAATTTCAATTGTAAAGGGTATATCTGTTAATGGTTTGTACTCTTTGTGTATACAAATTGTGAGAACATTTTTTGAAACAAATTTGTAGCGGATTATCTTGCTAAATAAAGGAAAATAGTGTATTAGAATTATATCTGTGGTTTCCTTTAAAGAATTAGGTAGACGGACACTTGAGGCGGTACTCACTCCCTGGTACATGGCTGGGGTGGTGACGTTTCCCAGTCTACCGACAGTTAAAACTGCTCGTTCAGGACTCAATCATTCAGTAGCTAAATTGTTTGTGAGCCTCAAAAATCACCGTTTTTTTGTATTTGTGCCTTCTGGTGGAGAAGTGTTGGCAGTCTGGAGTCAGCGTAAACTGCTCATTGCGGATATGAGCCCGACTTCCACCCATGATGGTAGACTCAGAATTACACTTGATGGCGTGTCGCTTCCGGATATTAATGTAATTGGTAGACCCCAGATTATGGAAGGTGCTGCCGAGGTCAAAGCCGTATATTTCGGATACGAAACTATCTCTGACGATACTAATATAGAAATACAAGCTGAGCTTATTCAGCAGTTTGATCTATCACCAGTAACTATGTCTTTGCCACAAAGAAGACGCCGTAAGGTTCAAAAGTAGGATACAATGTTGAAATGAATAAAATATACCTGGTTCTCCTTGTTTTGGTTCTTCTTGTCGGAGGATTAGGTATAATAATTTTTTCTTCGCCCAGCCCTCGTCTCATACCAACCCCAACTCCAATGTCGGGTTTTTCATTTCCATCGGCGGAGACAATGGTGCTTCTAGCAGCCGGGGATATTGCTGATTGTGAGACACAGGGCGATGAACAAACTGCTGAAATTCTTGCCTTGATACCTGAAGCGCTGATTGTTACTCTCGGAGACAATAACTACAGTGGGACGACTGCTAGTGAGTACAAACGCTGTTTTGGCCCGTCATGGGGGCGATTTATGGATCGTTTAAGACCTGCTCAGGGAAACCATGATATCGGCGCGGGATATTATGAATATTTCGGAGAGAGTGCGGGTAAACAGGGTAAAGGATATTATTCCTTTGATTTGGGCAGCTGGCACCTCATTGCCTTAAACAGCAACTGTCCGGGTAGTGGGGGCTGCTCTCAAAACTCAGATCAATATAAATGGTTGGTGGATGATCTTGAGAAAAATAACTCTCACTGCACACTTGCGTACTGGCACCACCCGTTATTTTCGTCAGGTAACGTGCACGGTAATGATCCAAGAGTGCGAGATTTTTGGGAACTTCTCTATACATATGGGGTTGAGTTAGTTTTAAACGGACATGAACACCTGTACGAGCGGTTTTCTGCGCAAACACCAGATGGAGAGCCGGATCCGGAAAGAGGGATAGTTGAGTTCATTGTTGGTACAGGTGGAAAAAGCTTATACACTTTTGCTTCACCAATGCCGAATAGTGTGGTGAGAAACAATAGTACGTTTGGCGTCCTAAAGCTGATGTTTGCACCCAGTTCATATACCTGGGAATTTATTCCCGTTGACCTAGCGAGTTTTTCAGACTCGGGCAGAGGCAATTGCCACTAAACTATCTCGGATTGCAGTATTAAATCAATCCTAAATTATCCTTGATGAATGGCGTGGTGGTGGCAAACCTATGTATGGCGTATACCCTGACGGATTTATGATTGGCGCACGAACTGGCTCATATTTGCCAGATGAGGCATGGGAAAGAGTGGAGGAGCATTTGCAACTTAATCAGACTCATTGCGGATTCGTCAGTCGACAAAGCGTATCTGGATATCTTGATGGAAATAGTTCAGTAGATACAGGCAGTTTTAATGCCTACGGATGCAAGTGGTAAAGAAGTTTGGTTTCTCCTCCAAGCTCAGTTTCCCATTGATCATCAAATTAGAAGCGCTCAATCTCTTTTCCTGGATCATAGCCTCATACCGATCCTGGATTGTTATAGGTATAACAATCCAGGGTTAAAGTAACTTTATCTTTGGTATAACTCCTTTTCAGTATCAACCATTGGTATGCCTTGACTCAGGTCCTATAATAAATAGTAAATAATATGGTTAACAGAAGTACTGAGGTTGCAAGGATAAATATCGCTGCATATGGTCGATTCATCTCTGAACGAATTCGCGAGAATTTCCATGGACTTTTCCATCCACATCGTGATGTCCTTCGAGTATTGCCATTAGTATATCTACAAGAACAACCTGGCGCATCGATAGTAAGATTTGACACGTTTTTCATAGAATTTAGGCTTACAGAAGGGATGTTGCGCTTAGGTAGATACGAAAAACCCACGTATCCTAAGGGTACAAGCCAGCATGTTGTTATCCAACTCGATCATATAGATTCCCATGCCAAACCTGTTTCATTTCCTCCAGTTACATTAAGCGGACTGAGTGTGGTTGATGGCATTGAAAGGGAGTTGACAGACCAAGAAAGTAGAGCGTTGCAGCGGTCTCTGGCGCTTATTGATCCTGTTCGTGATGTAGTCACCTGGGGTATCGACTGGAAAGATCTTGGTAAGATGCGGTTACTTGATGCACTTAAGATTCCCTCAGAGTCACTTGAATGGGACGATCTGGCAAAACACGCCCATCCTTCAGAAATTTCTCATCTGATGGCGATTGGAAACCTGAATGAACTGCTGGAAATATTTCCGGCGGAAGTTTTAAGGGATGTTTTCGGAAAAGGATATCGGGAAAAGGTATTTAAATATTTTGCAGTAGTTGCATCTTATCCACCTAGTCCGGTTTTAGGTAACCTGGGCATTTTTTACAAATTGTTGAAAAAGGAGATAGATGGAAAAGAAGTAGATATAAATTTACAAAATTTCGCTGTTACACAACTTCCGAATGCTGAACAGCAAGAATTTCACCGGCTTCTTGCATTTGGTAAAGACTATGGTATTTTGATGACTGTGGGCGAAGATGAAGCGATGAGGATAATTATTAATCCTCATATTAGTCGAAAATTAAACGAATTGGTTGATCCAAAAGAGCATACTCCTGATGGATGAATGGAATAGAAAACGATAGCCTCAAAACGATCCTTGATTGTTTTAGGTATATACCCTTTACAACTCCAAATTGTTCCGGGTATAACGCATTCTAGACTCATGCCTAGCCACCGCCTTTGGCG
>CAYPMW010000052.1:0-2380 GCA_964412165.1 uncultured Gammaproteobacteria bacterium
CGATTAATTATCACGGCGTATAAAATAGTCGGATTAGAACGAGGATTTGCAATGATCTTACAGCCTGAAAGCCTAACAGTAAGATCTTCAACGGTCACCGATGATGGTGGCGGGACTTATCATATTGAGTTGGCACGTCCTGCAGATAAACCATATGTTGAGCGTGTCAGATTCTTACCAACACCAACTTTGGCAGATTGACTAGATTCTTAAATTTTACACTTCCATACTAGACATTTTAGATTGTTCCAACAACCAAAATTTGACATATCAGTTTAATATTGTATACTCTCGTGGATATTATTTTTTTTAAAACTAAATGGCTCCTCCAGCTCAAAAAGAAGTTATAGGAATTGAAGCCCGCCCGCCGGATGACAGTCGCAAACCTCCGCCGGAAATTGTACAAGCCCGGCAAAGACTAATAAATTATTTTGAAAATCCAGATAATATTTTTTTCCGTGGTGCTAAGGCAGAAACCAGATTTAATTCCCTGTTACAAAATATTACCACTTGGGGAGCATTGGTAATAGGTGCAGACACGCAATCGTTTGCGCGAGATCTCACCAAATTTCTCAAAGGTCTTTACGGAGATGAAACTGTAGGTCTTATAAAACATAACTTGAGTGATAGTCAAAATATAGGTGATAAGCTGCGTGGTTTCTCTCAACTTTGTATCATTATCCGGCTGACCAATCCTGAAAGGATTACCCATGTATCCCAAATTCCGGCATTTTGGGATAAATTGCGAACGTGGCGAGAGCAAAACCCCCAGCCGAGTATTACAGTGGTGGCTGAGTATGAGCATCTAAGTGATCCCAGTCAACAACCAATGTATCCTGGACGATTTGAGCTAAACAGACAGCACCATCTTGACTGGGTAAGTGATTTGACTGATGAACACCCCCCGGTGGTCTGGGCGCTTGAGGTTGCACGATGGGCTGAGCAAACTTTTGCAGGCAGACCGGAGATTCTTAAGATGGTATCTACCCAAAGGTTTCTTGATGCCCTAGTGTCTCAAAACTCTGGTGGCCAAAGATCAGGTGAATTTTACCGGACACAAGTACGCGGAGTACTTGTGGATGCTTTCCGAGCCATGTGCGGTACCCAATCTCTTGTTCAGTATGAACAAACTCAAGCTCCAACCAGCAATGTAAATACTTTATTACTCAAATTATCAAGCGCTGATTTACAACAGATCAGGAGATTTGCAGAATTAGTCGTGCCTATTGGGTTGTTAGAAATTCCTTTACACGATTTACCGAAAACTCAGAAAGCCTTTTATACAATGCTTACTGAACTACTGGGTGAATCACAAGAAGTGACCCAAAGAGCTCTCCAAAGATACGAAAACGCCTTGTCTCATGAGTTTACAAAAGAAGTTAGTGTTGCTTTCCCCAGGGGAAGTGATAGCGTAACTTTCATTCAGGATGTAAGTGATGGAGAAACTGAAAACGTGATGAAATTAAATCAAGAGCAAACTCGGTTAATTGATCAAGCAGTTCAACTTTTGAGTGTAGAATTTATCTTGCGATCTTGGGGATTGTTGCCATACGGCAGGATCGAGGCTGAAGCGATAACTGATAATTTAAAAACCATGCTCAATAACATTCCGTTACAAGGTAATCAATTGGCAAATTTAAAAATTGGCCTTGCGAAATATATTGTTGATAAACTTTATAGACTACCGGTGGTAGAGAATTATTATCAACAACAACAAGCCGCTCCAGAATTAGTACATTATCAGAAGGTTGTCACTGAAGTACTCGCTTTGTGGTTTGAACATGGTGTAGATACGCAGTTTATTAGCTATAGTGGATCTGAGCAATTACCAGTTTTTAGACCAGTACAAAAGATAAACTTTCATGTTGATGGTTTAGGAGATGTGCCCGTATCTTTTTATCCTCAGGACATTCAATACGCAGCAGTTCCTCGACCCGATTCAACTACCCCGTACTGGGCGCGGTATGCGCATCTTCAACCTGATCGACGAGTGATTCTTATTGGTAGAATAGGAATTCCATTAACTGATCAATCCGACCAATTAGTAGTGTTTCCACTTCTTTTACTGAATGAACTGGTGTTTCCAGAACTAAAATTGGATCACGGTGTTATGACTAAAGTTAAACTTCCGGCACAGGTACCAATATATCCACCACCCAAGATACCGTTTTTGGAACAACTGTTACCTCCTAGAAAGAAAAAGTGAATGAACAACATCCACGATCAATAATTCCCCTTGAAGATAATAATGCTTTTCATCCTCCTGTTACGGTTCAAACTTCCTATAGTAGTATAGGAGAATATCTTGCAAGTCGAAGACTTCCGGTTCGCCGATTTCTTGATACCATTTTCTCGTCTAATAAAAGACAGCGAGTAATTC
>CAYPMW010000053.1:0-2294 GCA_964412165.1 uncultured Gammaproteobacteria bacterium
TCTCCCGGCAGGCGCCCACCGCATCGAGTTTTCCTACCGGCCAACCATCGTGCTCCTGGGCGCCGTGGCAAGCATAGCGGCCATTCTCCTCGCCATATTCCTCGTCGTTATCTGATATACCCATCTTACTCCGGTTTGCAGCTCGCTAGAGCGAAAAAGCGGATTAGCCCATTCGACTACGCTCAGGGCTATCCTGAGTGAATCGAAGGATTAGATGGGTATATACTGAGTAACTCAGTTACAAACCTGAGTTATCGAAGTATAAGCAGGGGAAAGTATTGTATTTGGCGTCACGCGTAAAAGAATTGATGGTGGAGGTTGTCTTCCGTTTAATGTTCATCCTCTTCTTAACTTCCAAATAAACTATCTAAATCAACATCTGACGTTTTTAAAGTTAGAACACTCTCATTATCTTCGAACGCTCTCTCACAACTATTACAACAATAAGTACGACCATATAAGTAGATCGCGATTGTACCTGGACCTTCCTTGCATGGAAGGCCACTGTGCCGATTATGTACCGGCACCATGAACACACGGGGTTCATATTCAGGAGGGAAAGTCATAGGGCTCATTAGTCTTTTATAGCCTGCACCAATGAGACGATTGTACCACGCCTCACTTTGAGTCACAATCCCGCGTGGTGACAAGGAGGCACCTTGTCAACATTTGACAAAACGCCGCCATGGCGTAATTTTGTCAAGCATGAGAGATAGGATCAAAAGAATACTTACTACGCCATGTTTGTGAGTTAGAATGTTTGAAGCTAAAAAACCCGTCGAGTTGATTTAACCGTACATCTCGGGGAAGTTCTGCACGACCGTGTCTTTTGTGATGACGTGCACCGGCACATTATACTCGGAAGTAAAAGCTCTGGTGGATTTTCCGCCAGACCATTTCATTTCGTACGCTCGTATGGTGCCCGTGGGATCTTTGACAATCAAATCTACTTCGCTGCCGGACCGGGTTTGCCAAAAGAATATTCTCCTTACATTTCCCTGCCAAAATATAGATTTGGCAAACTCTGCTATCACCCAGTTTTCCCACAGGTTGCCGATATCCGGCCGGTTGACATGGGTATTAAACTCATTGATAAGTGCGTTACGGACGCCCGTGTCCCAAAAGAAGATTTTTTGACTTTTGCTAATTTCTTTCCGCGGATTGGTGCTAAATGCGGGTAGCCGGAAAATGATAAACGTTTGCTCCAATAGATCCAAGTACCTGTCTACGGTGATGCGGGAAAGATGAAGCGACGAACTAAGCTCGTTTACGGAAACGACCGACCCCGCTTGGTATGCCAGAAGCGAAAGCAGGCGGCGTATGAGCTCCGGTGTTTTTATGAGCCCGGAATGTAAAATATCTTTCAGCAGATAGTCCGACGTCAGGTTGACGAGATACTCCTGTTTATTTGGTGTCATGATTGTCTCGGGATAACTGCCGTACACCATGGTGGGCAGGAGGAGCGACTGGATCTGATTGGAAAAAAACGACAATCCCGCATCGTTGTCCACCGGTTTGTACCACGGTTGTGCCGCGATTATTTCTGAAAATAAAAGCGGAGGGAGGTAGAGCTTGATGTTCCTGCCGGTTAAACTTTCGGCGGATTGATCCAGCAAGTTGAGGCTTGAAGAGCCGGACAGGATGATTTTCGGCGCAATGTCGTAGTCGTACCATCCTTTGACGACCCGACTGACCTGGGGAACCCGTTGTGCTTCATCGAGAATGATGATCTCCGGATTTTCGAAGACCTTTACTGCTGACACGGGATCAAGCGATGCCGCGCGCAAGAACGTCTGCTTGTCCGATTCGACGTCAAAGTTGATGTACGCGGTTTTTCTGTTTCGGAAAAAGTTCTTTAATAGCGTCGTTTTTCCTACATGACGGGCACCCAGAAGTATAAGTACCTTCTTCGATTTCAACCAGGATCGAAGCGACCCCTCGGCCTTTCTCGTGATGTACTGGTTCATGGTGAGTATAGTATACAATAAATAGACATATTTTGTCAAGTATAGGTATCAATTTATAGGATATCATCCTTTTTCGCTCGGTTACCCTACTCCTCTTGAATCCTGCCTCTCACGTGCTATGATGACTCCCATGCCAGGTAGTGAAATTTCGCCCAATGGTGTGAAGACACATTGAGAACAATATCTGGCGAATGAACGTATAATTACGTTGGAGGGTGGATTTCCAGGTAGTAGAGCGTCGCTTCACTACCTGGCGAAATTCTACTACCTGGCATGCAGGAGACGAAAGAGCGAGACTCCTTTCTTTCATCATTTGCCAAAAGCCAC
>CAYPMW010000054.1:0-1651 GCA_964412165.1 uncultured Gammaproteobacteria bacterium
GAGCAATGTATTTTGCTCAGATGAAAAACGGGTGGTATCTGCGGATGGCGTTACTGAGTCTGATTTTTGGAGAAAAGTTATAACCGACATATTTATTTTGTAGGGACAGAACAGTGTTCTGTCCCTACGCGTGTAAAACCCTATGACCGGAAAACTGATATTACAAGATGGCACAATTCTGGAAGGACGGAGTTTCGGCGCTGATAAAGCGATTCCTGGTGAAGTGGTTTTTACCACCGGAATGGTCGGATACCCGGAAAGCCTCACCGACCCTTCCTACGCCGGGCAGATTCTGGTATTTACCTATCCGATTATCGGCAATTACGGTGTTCCCGACAAGCAATACTGGGAATCCGGGAAAATACAGACGGCTGGAGTTATTGTTTCGACTTATAACGATACCCCTTCTCACTTTCAAAGTCAGAAAACTTTAGCGCAGTGGCTGCGTGATGAGAATATTCCGGGTCTTGAGATTAAGGATACCCGGTTTCTCACCAAGAAACTGCGTCAGGAAGGTACCATGCTCGGGAAAATCGTGTTTGAAAAAGATATTCCGTTCCATGATCCCAACAGGGATAATCTCGTCGCGCAAGTTTCTCCGAAAAAGATTATTCGATTATCGACCAACAATAGTCGATCATCGAAGACCGTAATACTCATTGACTGCGGAGCAAAAAAAAATATACTAAATAACCTGCTTCAGCGCGGACTGAAAGTAATTGTTGTTCCATGGGACTGTGACATATTTTCATTGAAAGAGAGATTTGACGCGGTCATTATATCCAACGGCCCTGGCGACCCGAAGATGGCGGATGTTACGATACATACGGTGAAAAAAGTTCTCGATGCAAAAATTCCAATCCTTGGCATCTGTCTTGGAAATCAGATTCTGGCACTTGCTGCCGGCGGTGATACCTTTAAGCTCAAATTCGGCCACCGGAGCCAGAATCAGCCGGCGCTCCTTGCCGGTTCGGAGCGTTGTTACCTTACGACACAAAACCATGGATTTGCGGTGGGAAATATTCCTTCCGGATTCAAGCAATGGTTTGTCAACGCCAACGACAATACAAATGAGGGATTAATTCATACAAAGTTACCGTTTATGTCGGTGCAGTTTCACCCGGAAGCCACTCCCGGACCCATGGATACGGAGTGGGTGTTTGATTATTTTTTAGAGAAGGCCATTATGTAAAAGTTATAACCATTATAAAAATTATAAAAGTTATAGATGATTAACAAGGTACTCATCCTCGGTTCTGGCGCTCTCAAAATCGGAGAAGCGGGAGAGTTTGATTACTCCGGTTCTCAAGCCATCAAGGCGTTTAAAGAAGAAGGTGTAAAAACTATTCTTATTAACCCGAACATCGCTACAATTCAAACCTCTGAGTTTTTAGCCGATAAGGTGTACTTTCTTCCCGTTAAACCATACTTCGTTGAAGAAGTAATCAAAAAAGAAAAACCAGACGCAATCACCGTCTCATTTGGCGGGCAGACAGCGCTCAATTGTGGTATCGCGTTGCAGAAAAAAGGAGTGTGTAAAAAATATAAAGTCTCGGTTTTGGGGACACCGATTGAGTCGGTGATTCTCACCGAAGACCGTGAGAAATTTGCAAATCACCTGAGGAAAATCCATGTTTCCACTCCGCCAAGC